>DAOTVC010000156.1:0-64851 GCA_034437215.1 Anaerolineae bacterium
TCGAGCTGATGCAGTACGTCGCCGAGCTGACCGGCGGGGTCTACAACCACGCGCCCAGCCCGGACCAGCTCGACCCCATCTTCGATGAACTCTACAAGCGCATCTTCCTCCGCCTCGTCGAATAGCGGGCGCGGCAGAAGAGAGCGTACAGCGAGCGCCCCGCGACTGCGGGGCGCTCGCTCTTTCAGGCTCGTATGGGTTTGTAGTGAGCGACGGAGCGTTAGCGGAGTCGCGTCGACGGCACTCCACTACGTTGCGTGCCCACTTTGCTACGAGCCGGTTCTGTTCGTAGTGAGCGACGGAGCGCAGCAGCCTGCTCCGAGTCTGTTGAAGGGAAGTCGCGTCGGACGGCCAGGATTCCCCAATCCTTTGTCGCCTAGCGCTTGTTGCTTTTAAAAGAACATGCTATAATTAATACAGCCAATCACAAGGAGGTAGAGAGGGACATGGAGAGACAGACCCCTCAGATTCACGAACCTACACCGACGTTGGAGGAGCAGGCTCAAGCCGACAAACGTGTGCAGCTCTTTATCATCGGCGGGGCCATCCTCTTCCTGGTCGTCATTGTCGCCGCCGTCGTCCTCATGGCCAGCTTCCCGCAGGCCACGGAGGTCGTGCGGGATATCGCCATCGTCTTCGTCGCCGTGGAGACCTTCCTCATCGGGGTCGCCGTCATCGTCTTGGCCGTCCAGGTTCAACTCCTGGTCAAGGTGCTCCGCGAGGAGATCCAGCCCCTGCTCCGCTCGGTGAACGACACCGCTTCGACGGTGAGGGGCACGACGGAATTTATGAGCGACAATCTGGTTTCACCCGTCATCAAGGTAGCCGGCTTCGGCGCCGGGGTACGACAGGTCGCCGGCGATCTGGTGGCAGTCGTCAAGGGCGCCACCAGACCTCGTTCGAAGCAGTAGTTCATTAACCACCACAACAAGGAGAGAGCAAGATGGGCAAGCAGAGCGATTTCGGTTCATTTGTCAGCGGATTCTTTATGGGCGGACTCATCGGGGCAGGCGTGGCGTTGCTCTTCGCCCCGCAGGCCGGAGAGGAGACCCGCGAGCAGATTCGCCAGAAGGGGATCGAGCTCACCGAGCAGGCCTCGCAGATGGCCGAAGACGCCCGGGACAAGGCCGAGGAGGCCCTGACAGAGGCCCGCGAGCGCCTGGAGAAGACCACCGAGGAGTTCCAGGCCCGCGTCAAGGAGTTGGAGCATCAGGGGCGGCTGCTCCTCGAGGAGAAGCAGGAGCAGCTCCAAGAGGCCACCGGGAAGGCCGAGGAGAAGCTCTCCGAGGGGATCAATATCCAGACCGAGAGTTAACCCCTTCTCAAAGAAAACGGCCCGTCGCGTGCGACGGGCCGTTTCGTGTGGCGAGGACTACAGCAGCCCCAGGAAGCCGGCGACGGCGGCGCCCGCCCCCGCCATGTTGAGGGCGATGGGCAGCAGGAGCACGCCCATGCAGTTCATCCGACGCGAGCCCCAGAGCACCGGGATCAGGCCGATGCCCGTCGCCACGACGCAGACCGCCAGCCCGCCTGCCCCCGTCATCCCCACGACCACCAGAATCAGGATGGCGAGGGTGAGCAGGGTGATGAGCCGGTAGCTGAAGCGCTCCGCCACGGCGATGACCAGCCGGGCTATCCCCAGGGAGAGGAAGAAGGCGACGACGCCCGCCAGGAGCACCGCCGCCGTCGCCCAGTAGTAGCGCTCGGGGGTGTAGGTGCTGTAGCGGGTACTGATCATCCAGGCCATGCCGCCCCGGGTCAGGTGGAGGCCCGGAACGAAGAAGAGCAGGAAGCCGCCGACGTAGTAGACGACCTTCGAGGCCCCCTGGGAGATGATGAAGGCCCGCTCGTCGCGCTGGGCGGTGGCGTGCCCCGCCAGGAAGCCCCCGATCCCGCCCGTCACGACGGGGAAGAAGGCGGCGAAGAGCCCCCCGAGCACCCCCGCCGCCGTCCCCTGGAAGCTGACGCTCAAGGGGGCGTCGATGCTGCGAGCGATGAACTGCGGCGGCAGCTCCACCCGGGCCAGCAGATTCTGGATCACCCAGGGCACGGCGAAGAGCCCCACGAAGGCCGGCAGCAGGTTCTGGTAGGCGACCTGGACGGGCACCAGCGAGCGGTACATCAGCACGAAGCCCAGCAAGCCCGACAGCACGAAGGTCACCAGCCCCGCGGTGAGGGACTTCCAGCCCTCCCACCAGCGGCGCAGCCCCGCCGGGGCCCGGTCCGAACCCTTGGGCCACTCGGAGATGAGCATGTAGGCGATGATGGTCCAGAGGATCCAGCCCATGTGCGGGCGCAGCACCTCCCGCACCACGGGGAAGAGTCGGGAGGCGACGGGGGTCAGCAGGGCGAGGGCCGCCAGCCCCCCCAACCCACCGATCCCGCTCAGCACCACCGCCTCGTACCCCCGCTGCTGCATGAGATACTTCTGACCGGGCAGGACGATGAAGATGGTGCTCTCGTCGGGGACGGAGAGGAAGATGCTGGGGATGGTGTTGAGCATGGCGTAGCCGGTGATCATCCCCAGGAAGAGAAAGGCCATGCGCTCGGGGCTCAGCACGGGATCGAGGACGCTCCCCAGGAGGAGGAGGAAGCCGGCGACGTTGTAGATGTGCAGGGCCGGCACGAGGGCCAGGAGCGAGGCGCCCATCGCCCCCACCAGAGACCAGAGGAGCAGATCCAGCAGGACGGCGTCCATCACTCTCCCCCCTCCCCCCGGCGCCAGTCGAAGGGCGAGCGGGGGATGAGCTCCAGCTCCTCCTTGTAGATCTCCACCTCGCCCACGACCTCGATCAGCGCCCCTTCCTCCGGTGTCCGGTCCAGCGCCGCGACGACGTTGGACCAGAGGAGCACCGTGATGGTGCCGGAGCCGTCGTCGAGGGGCACCTTTACGCCCGCCGAGAAGGGGTCGGGGGTGCCCAGGACGCCCCGCAGGCGCACCACCCGCCCGACGTCCGCCCCGGAGAGCGCCCCGATCTCGACCCAGGGGATCTCGGGCGCGGGTGCCCGGATACGGACGTCCTCCGGCCCCTCGGGCACGAGCTCCAACTCCCCCTCGTAGACGCTGATCTCACCGACCACCTCCACCTCGGCCCCCACGTCCAGGGCGGTGGGGGGCTCGAGCGCCGCGTAGACGCTCTCCCACAGGAGCAGAACGACCTGGTCGGTGCCGTCGTCCAGGGTGCCCTTCACGCCCCCCTTGAAGCCCTGCAGGGCGACGATGCGCCCCTGCACCCGATACCAGCCCCCCTCGTCGTCGGGGGAGAGCTGGCCCAGGGCCCGCTCCTCCACGACGACGAGCTCCTCGGGCGGCAGCGCGGCGAGGACGATCTCGTCGACGGAGGCAGGCGTCAGCTGCGGCGCGTCGCGATAGAGGGTCACCGTCCCCGTCACCACGATGCCCTGCCCCTCGACGACCTCGGGCAGCGCACCGGTGAGGGTGACGAGGGTCTCGTCCACGGCGACGACCACCTCTCCCGAATCGTCCCGCACGGTGATGAGGGTAAGCCCCTCGTAGGGCACGAGGAGGCGCCGGACCTCGCCGGCCACCCGCACCCGCATCCCCTCGTCGAGGGCCGTGAGGCTGCCGGCGCGCACGCTCACCGGCGGGGGGCGTTCCAGATCGAGGTGCTCGGGCACGTTGAGGGTCAGGGAGACGTAGTCCTCCCGGATGCGCAACGTTCCGGCGACCTCGACCTCGTCGCCCAACGCGGGCACCCGCCCCTCCGCCAACAGGGCCCGCGTCACGTCCCGGTAGGCGTTGATGCGTACCTCGCCGGTGCCGTCGTCCACCCAGAAGGCCAGGTACTCCCCCTCGGGGTCGTAGGTGAGGCTGCGCACCACCCGGCCCTGCACACGGATGTAGGCCATGTTCATCGTCCCCTGGCCCTCCTCCACGGTAAGGAGGGGGATCTCGGTGCGGCGCGCCGCCAGCCAGAGGCCCAACAGCCCGAAGAGGGCGAGCAGAGCGGCACCCAGCTTGACGACCCGCAGCGAGAGACGGCCCCGAAGGTGGGTGCCGCAGTAGGGACAGGTCTCGTAGGGACCGACGAAGCGCCCGCAGCTGGGGCAGAGAGCCTGGGTGGTGGACGGGGGCTTTAGCGTATCAGCGGTCTGTTCCATCTTCTTCTCCTGATAAGACAAGTCAAACGTCGAAGGTCAAAGGTCAATCCTCGGCTCCACTGAAGGAACTCTATTTCACCACGGAGGACACAGAGAAATTCATGAAGATTCTTACGAAAATTAAAACCATTATCCTACTTTGTAGAGTTGACCTCCCTGAAAGAAGGGGGGATGAACCGCAAAGGTGGCAGAGGTCGCAAAGATAACTTAATATTTCTAAGGTTTACGCCTCGCTAAGTTAATCATCTGTATCTCGACTTTGCGTTCTTGGCGCTCTCTGCGGTTAGCTAGCCCTTCTTCAAGTAGAGTCAAAGTTTAACATCAAAAATCTCCGTGATCTCCGTGATCTCCGTGGTAAGACTTTCTCAGCGGAGTCACCTTACACGAGCAGCGTTGTACGCGGCGCCTCAATCCGCGGGCACCTGCCAAGCCATCTCGTACTGGCGCTGCCAGACCCGGTATCCCATCCCCAGGAAAACGGGGAGCAGGGGCGAGGTCTGGGGCAGGTTGATGACGTAGCCCCCCAGCGAAGGGCGGTGGGCGTGCAGGGCCAACAGCAGGGTGCGGGCCAGCTCCAGGCGTCGGGGATGACCGGAGAGGACGGCCAGGTCGTAGATGGAGAAGTAGCGCTGCTGTTCGTCGTAGAGGACGTAGCCCTCCGGACGCCCACCTGTCTGCAGGAGCAGGGCCTGGAGAAAGGAGGCGTGACGCCACAGCCCCACCGGCTCACGCTGCCAGGAGGGCTCCACGTCGTGAAAGGCAGCGTAGTGGGCCAGAGCCGTCGCGGGTTCGACCCGGGTGATGGATGGGGGGAGGGGCGCCGGGTGCACGACGTTGCCCTCGAGGGTCAGAACGAGGAGCTCACGCCGCCGTTCAAAGCCCAGCTGCTCGTACAGCATCAAGCCCCGTTGGTTCTGGTGAAGCACCTCGAGGAGCAGCAGGCACAGCCCCAGGAGGCGGGCGCGTTCCTGAAGGTGGGACACCATGCGCCGGGCCACCCCATGACGGCGGTAGGCGGGTACGACGCCCACCCCGCTGATCCAGCCGCGCTCATCGCGACGGGAGAGCAGCGCCAGACCGACAGGCTGCCTCCCGACCGTCGCGACGACCGACTGGCCCAGGTTCACGTCCTCGAAGACGCACATGCGGGCAAAATCGACCGTGCTGAGACGGACGGGGATAAAGTAGTCGGCGTAGGCGCGATCGAGGAGCTGCGCCAGACGACGATACAGGAAAAAAGATGCTGGTACCAGAGTCAGGGGCGATTCCTGATTCATCAAGCCTCCTGGAAGGATGATATCACGGAGAGAGGAAAGCACAATTCTCACTTTTGTCTCCCGTATAAAGCGGGGTATAATAAGAACAATTTGAAGTCCGAGTACTTGGGTATCGGGAGAGAAAAGAAAGATGGTAAACGTTCAAGTTCGCAGTGCTCGTCTCCAGGACGCCAAGCAGATCGCCAGTTTCGTCAACAAGGCGCGTCCGGGCGGGGACGTCGTCAACCGTCTGCGCGTCGCCGAGCGCTTCAGCGACGTCGGCTTTCTGCTCGCCGAGCAGAAGGAGCAGCTGGTCGGCATTCTCGGCTGGCAGGTGGAGAACCTCGTGGTGCGGGTGACGGATTTTCTCGTCGCCCCGGCAGTGGATCGCGTCGTGGCGGGTCGAGCCCTCATCAGCGAGATGGAGGCGGCGGCCAAGACCCTCCAGGCGGAAGCCGCCATCCTCTTTCTGCCGGAGAACCCGAGCCAGGAGCTCGTGGAGTTCTGGGAGCTCTTCGACTATCAGCGCCGCAAGGTGGTCAACCTGAACCGCTACTGGCGCGAAGCAGTGCAGGAGTGGAGCAACAGCACCAGTGAGGTGATGATCAAACAGCTTCGGGAGGGGCTTGTCAGCCGCCCCATCTGACTCGGGCAGAGGGGAAAGAGCCGGATAGAGTGGGGCGTCCGCCATCTTGTCCCCTCATTCGTCCCCGATCGCGTCTTGCCCTCACCCGTTACGTGACTACTGTCGAAGGAGAGTTATGAGCAAGATCAACGATTTTATACGTGCACACCCGCAGATCGCCTCCTGGGTCTTTCTCGCGGTGGGCATGGTCGCCATTCTCGTCTGGTCGGCGCGCGATGTCGGGCTGCTGCCGGGGCAGTGGATCGCCCTCATCGTTGCCACCGTCGTCGTGGCCGGCCTGGCCGTCTGGATCATCGGGTGGGAGGACGAAGAGGAGTTCGAGGAGTCCCCTCCCCTGCCCAGGGAGCCTGCGGGAGACGTCGAATAACCCCGTTCGCTCCCGGCACGACGGTAGATCGAGCTTCGATCTACCGTTTCTTTTTGAGCAGGCAGGTAGCACCCAGCAGGTTGCACCCAGCAGGTTGCACCCAGCAGGTTGCACCAAGGGTGAGATCGTCTATAATGAACGCGATAGAGTGTGGAGGTTGGATCGTTGAGCGAAGAGTATAGTGACGTCGTCACCGTGGAGGAGATCCCGGCGGAGGAGGAGGCTCCTTCATTGAGCCGCTCCTTCGGCATCCGGTCCTGGCTGCAGGATCTGCTGGAGACCCTGCTGTTGGCCCTGATCATCTTCCTGGTCATCAACACCCTGACGGGGCGGTACCAGGTACACGGGCAGAGCATGGAACCCAGCCTGCACAACGGTCAATATCTCATTGCCAGCAAGGTGACCTACTGGCTGCACCCTCCGGAACGTGGGGACGTCGTGGTCCTCCGTCCCCCCTCCAACGAGGGCACCATCCCCTATATCAAGCGGGTCATCGGCCTGCCCGGCGACAAGATCGAGATCGAGGAGGGTCGGGTGTGGGTCAACGGCGTGATCCTCAACGAGCCCTACACGGGCGGCCCGCCCGCCTACCGCGACAGCTGGGTAGTGGGAGAGAGCTACTACTTCGTCCTCGGGGACAATCGCAACAACTCCAGCGACTCCCACCGTTGGGGCCTCTTGCCTCAGGATAACATCGTCGGCAAGGCTGTCTTCTCCTACTGGCCTCCCGAGTACTGGGGCACCATCCCGCACTACGAGTATCCGGAGCTGGCGACTGCAGAGTAGTAGAAGCATATCCGGCATGATGGAAGAGACGACGCAACGATCCGCCGCAGAGAGCCCCTCCCGCTGGGGAGGGTGGCTGCGGGACCTGCTGGAGACCATCCTCCTCGCCCTGCTCATCTACCTGGGCATCAACGCCTTGACCGGACGCTACCAGGTGCTGCAGGTGAGCATGGAGCCGACCCTGCACGAGGGGCAGTATCTCATCGTGAGCAGGACCAGCTACTGGCTCGACGAACCCGAGCGGGGTGACATCGTCGTCTTCCGCCCTCCCCACGCGCAACCCGACGAGATCCCGCTGATCAAGCGGGTCATCGGCCTGCCCGGCGACCACATCGAGGCCCGCGACGGGCGTATCTGGGTCAACGAGCTGGTGCTCAACGAACCCTACACCACCGGTCCGGTCTCCTACCCGGGTGTGTGGGAGCTGAACGAGGACGAGTACTTCGTCCTGGGAGACAACCGCAACAATTCGAGCGACTCTCACAGTTGGGGGCCGATCTCGCGGGAGAACCTGATCGGCAAGGCCGTCTTCCGTTACTGGCCTCTCAACAAATTCGGACCCTTTCCCCAGCCTAGTTTTGCCACCTCGGAGGTGAACCCATGAAACGCGACGAACTGGCACGGATGATCGATCACACGCTGCTGAGCCCGGAGGCCACGCCGGAGCAGGTGCGCGCGCTCTGCGCGGAGGCCCGCGAGCACCACTTCGCGACCGTCTGCATCAACCCGCTCTACGTGGCCCTCGCCGCCGGCGAGCTGGCCGACAGTGACGTCGGTGTCTGCACCGTCGTCGGCTTCCCGCTGGGCGCCACGCCTACGGGGATCAAGGTCTGCGAGGCCACCCAGGCCCTCACCCAGGGGGCCGTCGAGGTGGACATGGTGCTGCCCATCGGCCGGCTGAAGGCCGGGGAGCGCGACGCCGTACGCCAGGACATCGCCGCCGTGGCCTCCGTCTGCCACGCCTACGGAGCGCACCTGAAGGTCATCATCGAAGCCGCGTTGCTCACCGACGAGGAGAAGGTCACGGCCTGCGAGCTCTCCCAAGAGGCGGGGGCCGACTTCGTCAAGACCTCGACGGGCTTCGCCAAGAGCGGGGCCAAGGTCGAGGACGTGCGGCTGATGCGTCAGACGGTCGGTGACGCGTTGGGGGTCAAGGCTGCGGGCGGCATTCACAGCTACGAGGAGGCCCTGGCGATGATCGCAGCCGGCGCCAACCGCATCGGCGCCAGCCAGGGGATCGCCATCGTCGCAGGCGCCGCAGGATGACCTATTCCTGTCCTCGCTGTGCCTTCGGACATCTCCAGCCCACCGAGAGCACCTACGCCCGCCGTGTAGGGGCGCTGCTGGTGACCCAGCCCCGCTTCCCCCTCTGGCGCTGCGACTCCTGCGGCTACACCCGCTACGACCGTCCGGCGCTCACGCGGCTGGAGTACCTGCTGGGTCCCGATGGCGAGGACTGGCACGAAGAGTCACGCGGATCGCGCCAGTCGGAGGGGCCGGCGGAGAGCGGACCCCGGCGCTGGTCCTCCTGAGCAAGAGCCACTGAAAGCGCTCCTAAAGGACGCCTGCAATGCCCAAGTTGTTTCACTTGAGTGTGTTTCATCTCAGTTATCATCCGGCTCGTAGTAGGCGATTTATCGCCGTAAAAGCGCGCTGAAGCGCGCACTACAAACGGGCGCTTAACCCATTTGAAACACACCCGTTCGCTTTCAGTCCGGAACGTTCATCGCAGTCGAAACGAGGTGGAAGATGGCTAGGTCGAAGATCGATCGCAAGGCTCGCACCCAGCTCCCCCCCGTGCCTGCGCCCCGCCGTCCCCCCGACCTCCGGGTGCAGGACTTCGAGGAGCTGGTGGAGCTCTACGCCCCGGAGGCGGCCCGCGCCGAGGCGGCCCGCTGCCTCCACTGTCCTCACGCCCCCTGCCGGGAGGCCTGCCCCCTGCACAACGACATCCCCCGCGCCCTGGGCCACATCGAGGCGGGCGACGTTCACGCTGCCGCTGCCGTCTACCGTGAGACGAGCACACTGCCCGAGATCTGCGGGCGGGTCTGCCCCCAGAACTTCTGCCAGGACGCCTGCGTCCTCACGAAGATGGGCAAGCCCATCGACACCCGTCACCTGGAGGCCTTCGCCGCCACCCACAGCCGGCGGCAGGGGGGTCTGCCCCGCCCGCCGGAGGCAGCCCCCACAGGGAAGCGGGTCGCCGTCGTCGGCGCCGGTCCGGCGGGCCTCACCGTCGCCGAGCGCCTCGCCCGGAAGGGGCACGCGGTCGTGATCTACGAACAGTACCCCGAGCCGGGGGGGCTGCTCGTCTACGGCATACCGGGCTACAAACTCGACCGGGAGGTGGTGCAGGCCAAGATCGCGTGGCTGAAGAGCCTGGGCGTGGAGTTCCGCTGCAACACGACCGTGGGCGCGGACGTGAGCGCCGAGACGTTGCAGCAGGCGTACGACGCCCTCTTCCTGGGCATCGGAGCCCAACAGTCCATCTGTCCGGGTCTGCCGGGCAAGGAACTGGAGGGGGTCTACCCGGCGAACGAGTTCCTGGCCCGGGCGTCGCTACCCGCCGACCTGCTGCCGGCGGCGTGGCAGACGCCCCTGCAGGTCGGCTCCCGGGTGCACGTCTTGGGCGCGGGCGACACCGCCATGGACGCCCTGCGCACCGCCCTGCGCCTGCCCGGCGTCGAGACGGCGACCTGCTACTACCGTCGGAGCGAGGTCGAGATGCCGGCGCACGCCGAGGACTACCGCCACGCTCGCGAAGAGGGCGCCGACTTCGTCTGGCTGGCCTCCCCGACGGCCTTCCTGGGCGACGGGGAGGGGCGGCTGCGGGCCGTGGTCTACCAGCGGATGGAGCTCTGCGAGCCCGACGCCAGCGGGCGCTGCCGTCCCGTGCCCCTCCCCGGTTCGGAGTTCACCGTCGAGGCGCAGAGCGTCGTCCTCTCCCTGGGCTACTGCCCCGACTGCTCGCTGACGGAGACCATTCCGGGCCTGACCCTGGGCTGGCGGGGCACCGTCGAGGTGCTCGCGCGGGAGACGGGGGAGACGGGCGTGCCGGGCATCTTCGCCGCCGGGGATCTGGTCCGCGGGGCGGACCTCGTCGCGCCCGCCGTCGCCGACGCCTGGAGCGTCGCCGAAGCCATCGACGCCTATCTGCAGGCTTGACAAATTCGCGGCTTCGGCTACAATGAGGGCCGTGTGCCGAGGTAGCTCAGTCCGGTAGAGCAGTGGACTGAAAATCCATGTGTCGCCGGTTCGATTCCGGCCCTCGGCACCAGCGGTGGGCAACTCCAGGAGTTGCCCACTTTGTGTTTCTCGCGGAGGAGCGGCGCATCCGCTTGCACCAGGGACACAAAAGACTATACTTGATACAACGGCTGTTGTAACCGTTCACCGTTGCACGCACGCGCTCGGAGCGCTATCACGACCTCCGGCGGACACCGATGCTCTACCCGTCGACGGCAGCGTCCGCTGTAAATATCGAACCATCTCCACAGACAGGACCCACAGACAGGGGCCACAGACAGGAGCCACAGGATGCGAGAGGCGGAGAAATCCCAAGACGGGCCGGCGCCCGGAGTGGAGCAGGCCTGCGACCGGCAGATGGAGCTCCTCTACCGGGCAGGGCGAGCCCTGACCTCGGTTCTCGACCTGGACCAGGTGCTCAAAACCCTTCTCTCGGAGATCCGCAAGCTCCTCGGCGCCGTGGCGAGCTCCGTCTGGCTGGTGGAGCCCCTGACGGGCCGGTTGGTCTGCCGGCAGTCGTCGGGCCCCCGAAGCGAGAGGGTCGCGGGCTGGGCGCTGGAGCCCGGCGAGGGGGTCGTCGGCTGGGTGATCCAGCAGGGGGAGAGCCTCAACGTCGCCGACGTCACCGCAGAGTCCCGCTACCACACGGAGGTGGCGCAGGCGGCGAAGATGGAGATCCGCTCGCTGCTCACCGTCCCCCTCCGGCTCCGCGAGCAGACCATCGGAGCGCTGCAGCTCGTCGACGAGGTGCCCGGGCGCTTCGGTGAGGCAGAGCTGTCCCTGCTGGAGTCCCTGGCTGCCTTCGCCGCCATCGGCATCGAGAACGCGCGCCTCTACGAGCAGGCCCAGCGGGAGATTGAGAAGCGGCGGAAGATGGAGGCCGCCCTGCAGGAGAGCGAGCGGCGCTACCGCGCGCTCCTCGAGAACGTCAACGACGTCCTCTACGACGTCAACGCCGACGGGCAGATCACCTACATCTCCGGGCAGGCGGAGCAGTACGGTATCGAGCCCGAGGCCCTCATCGGCACCTCCATGGACGAGGCCTTCAGGCACTACATCCACCCCGAGGACCAGGCGTATATGGAGAAAGCCTTCGCGGAGCGGGCCGAGAGGGGGCAGACGACCTACCAGTTCCGGGTCAGCATGCCGGGCCACGCAGACGCCCTCTGGTTCGAGGACACGGGCCGGGTCTACAAGGACGCCGCAGGGGAGATCGCCGGCGTCATCGGCATGCTCCGCGACGTGACCGAGCGACGGGAGGCCGAGGAGGCCCTGCGGCGCAGCGAGGAGCAGCTGCGGCGGCTCGTGGAGAGCGCCGAGGATATCATCTGCGTCCACGACGCCGGGGGGCGCTACCTCTACTACAGCGGTCCCAGCCGTTACGGTGCGACGGGGGAGAGCCTCGTGGGCAAGAGCCCTTACGACCTCTTCCCCATGGAGCGTGCCCAGCCCATCGTGGAGCAGATCCAGACGGTCTTCGCCTCCGGCGAATCCCTGGTGAGCGAAAACCGGGTGGAGTGGCAGGGGGAGAGCCTCTGGTTCCTCGACCAGCTCTATCCCATCGAGGACGAGCGGGGCCGGGTGATCGCGGTGGGGAAGATCTGCCACAACATCACCACCCGCAAGCGGATGGAGGCCGCCGTGCGGGAGTCGGAGCTCAAGTACCGGACCCTCGTCGAGAGCGCGCTGCACGGGATCGTCATCTTCCAGGAGGGGCGGATCGTCTACGCCAACGAGACCGCCGCCAGGTACATCGGGTATACTGTCAAGGAGCTGCTCGCCCTCTCCCCCGATGAGATCGCCCTGCTCTTCCCGCCCGAAAGGCGGGAGAGGTACATGGAGATCCTCCGCAAGGGATTGGCGGGAGAGAATCTCCCCCTCTACCGGGAGTACCGGATCGAGCGATCGGACGGGAGCATCCGGTGGATGGATGGCACGCTGGGGCGGATCGAGTACCGGGGGCGCCCGGCCCTCCAGATCATCTTCAGCGACGTGACGGCGCGCAAGGCGATGGAGGCGGCCCTGCGGGAGAGCGAGGACCGCTTCCGCATCCTGGCCAACACCGCTCCGGTGCTGATCTGGATGGCGGACGCTGCAGGCGCCTGCACCTACTTCAACCGGCCCTGGCTGGACTTCAGGGGGCGCACGCTGGAGGAGGAGCTGGGGGACGGCTGGGTGGAGGGCGTGCACCCGGAGGATCGCGACGACATCCTCGAGATCTACCGGGCAGCCGTCGAGGCGCAGCGTAACTACACCCTCGAGTACCGCCTCCGGCGCGCCGACGGGGAGTACCGCTGGCTGCTGGACGTGGGCACCCCCCGCTACAGCCCCGACGGAACCCTGGTGGGCTTCATCGGCTCCTGCACCGACATCACCGAGCAGAAGCGCGCCGAGCAGGCGGAGCGCCGGCAAGCCGCGCAGCTGCGCGCCCTCGCCACCCGTCTGACCCAGGTGGAGGAGGCCAACCACCAGCGGCTGGCCCGGGAGCTCCACGATCGGGTGGGGCAGAGTCTGACCGCCATCGGCATCAACCTCAACATCATCGGCTCCCTGCTCCCGGAGGAGAGCCCCTTCAGCCTTCGCGAGCGGCTGGACGACAGCCGTAGCCTCGTGGAGGAGGTGACCGAGTCCACCCGCGCCATGATGAGCGATCTGCGCCCGCCCGTGCTCGACGACTACGGGCTCCCCGCCACCCTTCACTGGTACGCCGAGCACTTCGAGGCCCGGACGGGGATCGCGATTGAGATGGAGCTTCAGGAGATCGAGCCGCGCCTGCCCCTGGAGAGGGAGGTGGCTCTCTTCAGGGTGGTGCAGGAGGCCCTGACCAACGTCGCGAAGCACGCTCACGCTTCTGAGGTGCGTATTACGCTCGAGGTAGAGGAGGAGCGGATCCGGCTCGAGGTCGCCGATGACGGCGCCGGCTTCGCGGGCGCCGTCCCGAGAGAGCCTGAGGGCAGCGAGGGCTGGGGGCTGCTGACGATGAAGGAGCGGGCGGCAGCCCTCGGGGGCGAGCTGCGGATCGAGGCGCAGCCCGGTGAAGGCACCCGGGTGGCGGTGGAGGCGCCCCGATGATCATCAACGTCTACATCGTCGACGACCACGCCATCGTGCGGGATGGGTTGAGCTTCCTCCTGGAGGCCCAGCCCGACATCCGGGTGGTGGGCAGGGGTGCAAACGGGCGGGAGGCGGTGCAGGACGTGCTGCGCCTCCGTCCTCACGTGGTGGTCATGGACATCGCCATGCCGGAGTTGAACGGCATCGAGGCCACCCAGCAGATCAGCGAGCTGGCACCCGACGTGCAGGTCATCATCCTCTCCATCCACTCCGCCCACGAGCACATCTACCGCGCCCTCGAAGCGGGCGCCCGCGGCTATCTCCTCAAGGAGTCGGCCGGGGTCGAGGTGAGCGACGCCGTGCGGGCCGTCCACGCGGGCCACCGCTACATGAGTCAGAAGATCTCCGACCGGTTGATCGAGGACTACATCCAGCAGCGGCAGTTGAGCGCCCCTCCCGGCCCCCTCTCCGAGCTGAGCCAGCGCGAGCGCGAGGTCCTGCAGCTGGTGGTGGAGGGAAAATCGAGCGCCGAGATCGCCGAGATCCTCTCCCTCTCCCCCAAGACTGTGGAGACCTACCGCAGCCGGCTGATGCACAAATTGGAGATCGAGGATCTCCCCAGCCTCGTCAAGTTCGCCATTCGCCACGGGCTGACCTCCCTCCAGTAAGCGTCCCACAAGTCCTCCGCTCACCGCTCCCTCAATCTGCTTTCCGGGAGCACCACCCCCACCCCTCATAGCTAGTAATTAGTAAGATCGCCTCCTTGTTGGGTTTTCCCTACACGAACCTACAAGCTCTCCCTACATACAAGACTCACCATCTCTGGTACGATAAGATATGCGCAAGAAGGCGTCTCAATAAACATAGTTTGTAGTTATCGACCAGGCGGCACTGTGTAGTTGCATAGAGGGGTGCAGAGATGCGCCGGCCTTCGTCGGTATCTCCCATTGAAACTCAACGAAGCGCCCGCCTAGAAGCGCCCGTCTGGAAGCACCCGTCTGGAAGCACCCGTTTAGAAGCACCCGTTTAGAAGCACCCGTTTAGAAGCGCCCGATCCCGAAGTGAGGAGTGCAAAAGGAGTGTGAAGCTATGGCTCTACTGAAAAATCCGATTTTGTGAGGACTAACCGTAAAGGACGCAGAGGTCGCAAAGACAACTTAATATCTTTCTCTCAACTTTGCGTTCTTTGCGCTCTCTGCGGTTAGCTAGCCTTTCTTCAGGGGAGTCAAAGTTTAACATCAAAAGTCTCCGTGGTAGGAGATCTTTTTTTCAGCGGAGTCAGCTATCCTCCTTGTATCTCCACCGATTTATGGTAAAAAAAGGTTGTGCCCATGGCAAGAGTGAGAAGAGCGATCGCCGACACCGAGAGGATGCTGCTGCAGAAGACCCTGGAGCATCTGGAGCCCGGGGACCATCTCTGCTGCATCTACGAGACGGATGCGGAACACCGCAGCGTCGTCGCGCCCTTTCTGCGGGCGGGGATGGAGCGCCACGAAAAGGTCGTCTACGTCGTCGACAGCCATACCCCCGCGCAGATCCGGAGCTACGTCGAGGAGGTGGAGGCGGACGCTCAGGAGAATCTCTTCATTCTCACGCCCCAGGAGACCTATCTCCAGGACGGCCCTTTTGATCCCCAGAGCATGATCGCCTGGTTGAAGCAGGAGACGGAGCAGGCGCTGCAGGAAGGGTACACGGCCCTCAGGATCACCGGGGAGATGTCCTGGGCCCTGAAGGGGCTGCCGGGCTCGGAGCGGCTTCTCGAGTACGAGGCGCAGCTCAACACCTTCTTCGAGGAGTACGCCTGTCTGGCCCTCTGCCAGTACGACCGGCGGCGCTTTCCGCCCGCCATCCTCCTGGGGGTGCTGGAGACCCACCCCCTGGCGCTCATCGGCGCGCAGGTCTTCGAGAACTTCTACTACATCCCGCCCGCAGAGTTCCTCGGTAAGGAGGCGGAGACGGCGCGGGTGCGCAACTGGATCGAGAACCTGACCCACCACAAGGAGGTCGAAACGGCGCTGCTCTGG
Organism: Anaerolineae bacterium; assembly: GCA_034437215.1. Classification (GTDB taxonomy): domain Bacteria; phylum Chloroflexota; class Anaerolineae; order B4-G1; family SLSP01; genus DAOTVC01. The sequence continues at coordinate 15,502 of DAOTVC010000156.1, forward strand.
GAATCGCAGGTCAACCGCGCCCTGGTGGAGCTCTCGGAGGCCCTGATCAGTTCGGCGGGCCTGGAGAGCCTCTCGGAGCTCGTCCTGGAGCACGCACGGCGCCTGACGGGGAGCACGCTGGGGTACGTCGGCTACGTGGACACCCAGAGAGGGCACTTCGTCTGCCATGGCTTGGAGAAGGGGAGCTGCCGGGGCGTGCCGCAGGGGCACACCCTGGAGGGCCTCCACGGGCTGTGGGGCTGGGTCGTGCAGTTCCGGCGGCCCCTCCTCACCAACCACCCGGCGAGCGACTACCGCTCATCGGGCACCCCCGCGGCCCACCCCCCGATCCGGCGTTTCCTCTCCACCCCGGCCATGATGGGGGACCGGCTGGTGGGCCAGATCGCTCTGGCCAACCCCGGACGGGACTACACCTGGCGGGACGTCGAGATCGTCGAGCGCCTGGCCTCCCTCTATGCGCTCGCCGTCCGGCAACGGCAGCGGGAGGAGGATCTGCGGCGGGAGCGGGATCTACTGAACCGCATCATGGAGACCAGCCCCAACGCCATCACCGTGGTCGACACCGAGGGAAGGATCACCTTCGCCAACAGACCGGCGGAGGAGATCCTGGGATTGACCCAGGACGAGATCACCACCCGCACCTACAACGCACCCGAGTGGCGCATCACCGACGAGGAGGGCGGCCCCTTCCCCGAGGAGGCGCTGCCCTTCCGGCGGGTCAAAGAGACAGGCGAGGCCGTCTACGGCGTCTGCCACGCCATCGAGTGGCCCGACGGACGGCGCACCCTGCTCTCCATCAACGCCGCCCCCCTCACCGACGAGGAGGGACGCTTCGACGGCATCGTCTCCCTCATCGAGGACGTGACGGAACGCCGGCAGGCGGAGCGGGCGCGCATCCAGCGGCTGGAGCGGGAGATCCAAGAGCTGGAGAACTTCGGGCGCGGGCCCGGAACCCAGATCACGGCCCAGGCCTTCGGCAATCCTCGCCTCCGCCGGAGCCTCCCGGAGCTCTTTACCGGTCTCGTCGAACGCTACGAGGAGCTCCTGGAGCAGGCCCTGGCGCGGCGCGTCTACAAGGGAGAGGCGCCGATCTCGGCGCCGCTGCGCGACCTGGCGGAGCAGCTGGGCTGGCTGCGCGCCGGTCCCCGCGACGTGGTCGAGATCCATGCCCGGGCCCTCAAAGCCAAGACCCGGGACGCAGAGCTCTCAAAGTCACAGATCTACGCCGAGGAGGGGAGGCTCATCGCCCTGGAGCTCATGGGCTACCTGACCGCCTACTACCGCACCCGCTCTCCAGAGGGCCGGTCGCAGCTCGAGGCCTACGAGCCCGGGCAGGGGGTCACAGAAGGAGATGGAGATGACGACTAAACCGACGCTCAAGCTCTACGTCACCGGACGCACCCTACGCTCCGAGCAGGCCATCGCCAACCTCGAACGGATCTGTCAGGAGACGCTGGGAGGGCAGTGCACCATCAGCATCATCGATGTCTTAGAACAACCGCAGCTGGCTGAAGAGGAGCGCATCCTGGCGACCCCCACCCTGGTCAAGGAGAGCCCCTATCCGGCCCGCCGCGTGATCGGTGATCTCTCGGACACCGAGAAGGTCATGTGGGCCCTGGGACTACCGCTGCCGACCTCATATCCCCACAAGGAGCTCAGATCATGAACGGACAAGAGAGCAACAAGATAGAGAAGACAACAGAGATCAAAAAACTGAAGACCGGCATTCCCGGCTTCGACGACATCGCCGACGGCGGTCTGCCGGAGGGGCGCACGACCATGATCAGCGGCACCGCCGGCAGCGGTAAGACCGTCTTTGCGGCCCAGTTCGTCGCCGAGGGGATCCAGCAGCACGACGAGCCGGGCGTCTTCGTCACCTTCGAGGAGTCCACCGAGGACATGCGCCGCAACATGCTCTCCATGGGCTGGGACGTGGAGGGCTGGGAGGCGGAGGGCCAGTGGCTCTTCGTCGACGCCGCCCCCCAGGTCGCCGAGGAGGTCATCATCGTCGGCAGCTACGACCTGGGCGCCCTCCTGGCCCGCATCGAGCACGCCGTGCGCAAGATCGGCGCCCGGCGCGTCGCCATGGACTCCCTCGGGGCCATCTTCTCCCGCTTCGAGGACGCCAACCTCATCCGTACGGAGCTGCTGCGCATCTCAGCAGCTCTGAAGCAGATGGGGGTGACCTCCATCATGACCACGGAGCGCAGCCGGGAGTACGGCGACATCGCCCGCTATGGCGTCGAGGAGTTCGTCGCCGACAACGTGCTCATCCTGCGCAACTCCCTGGACGAGGGCAAGCGGCGACGCACCGTGGAGATCCTCAAATTCCGCGGCACGAGCCACCACAAGGGCGAGTTCCCCTTCACCATCATCCCCGGGGAGGGCATCGTCGTCATCCCTCTCTCCTCCATCGAGCTGAAGCAGCGCTCGTCGAAGGTGCGCATCAAATCGGGCAACGTCGAGCTGGATCAGATGTGCGGAGGCGGCTTCTTCCGGGACTCCATCATCCTCGTCTCCGGGGCCACGGGGACGGGCAAGACCCTGATCACGACGGAGTTCGTCGCCGGCGGCGTCAACAACGACGAGCGCTGCCTCCTCTTCGCCTTCGAGGAGAGCCGCGAGCAGCTCTTCCGCAACGCCACCGGCTGGGGCCAGGACTTCGAGCGCCAGGAGCGGGAGGGGAAGCTCAAGGTGGTCTGCAAATATCCCGAGGTCGCCGGACTGGAGGATCACCTCATCCAGATGAAGGCGATGATCGAGGAGTTCCGACCCCACCGCGTGGCGGTGGACAGCCTCTCGGCCCTGGAGCGCATCTCCACGGTCAAGGGCTTCCGGGAGTTCGTCATCGGCCTCACCTCCTTCATCAAACACCAGGAGGTCGCCGGGCTCTTCACCTCCACCACGCCGACCCTGCTGGGGGGCACCTCGGTGACGGAGAGCCACATCTCCACCATCACCGACTCCATCATCCTCCTGCGCTACGTGGAGATGTTCGGGGAGATGCGGCGCGGGCTCACCGTGCTGAAGATGCGCGGCTCCCGCCACGACAAGAACATCCGCGAGTTCACCATCGACAACCAGGGCATGCACATCGGTAAACCCTTCCGCAACGTCAGCGGCATCATCGCCGGCAACCCCATCCACATCGAACCCCACCAGGAGATTCACCGGCTGGACGAGCTCTTCAGAGAAGACGAACTCTAGAACAGAGGGAGCGCCACGAGAGAGAGATGGCAACGGCATGAGCGAAGAGGAACAGTGGCCCGAGAGGAGCCGCCGGGCGATCGCCGCCCAGGAGGCTCGCTTCCGCCACATCATCGAAGAGAACGCCGACGGGATTCTCATCCTCGACGAGGAGGGGAAGGTCCGCTACGTCAACCCGGCTGCCGAGGCGCTTCTGGGGCGCCCGGCTGCCGAGCTTCTCGACGACGTCCTGGGCTTTCCCCTCACCGGGGATAGTACCACGGAGGTCGACATCCTGCGCGCCGGCGGGGAGCGGGTGGTGGCGGAGATGCGCGTGGTGCGGACGGAGTGGGAGGAGCGCCCGGCGCTCCTGGCTTCCCTGCGCGACATCAGCGAGCGGCACCAGATGGAGGAGGAGCTGCGCGCCTCCCGCCTCCGCTACAAGACCCTCTTCGAGAGCGCCAGCGACGCCATCTTCATCCACGGGCTGGACGGCAGGTTCCTCGAGGTGAACTCGGTAGCCTGCGCCCGGTTGGGCTACTCCCGGGAGGAGCTCCTGGGGATGACGCCCGCCGACATCGACGCCCCCGAATTCGCCGCCCTGCTGCCCGAGCGCATCGCCGAGGTCTTCGCGGCGGACCAGCTGGTCATCGAGACGGTGCACGTGACGAGGGACGGGCGCCGGGTGCCCAGCGAGCTCAACACGCGGGTCATCGACTACGGGGGACAGCAGGCCATCCTCAGCATCGCCCGGGACGTCACCGAGCGGAAGCAGGCCCAGGAGCGCCTCGCGTGGCAGGCGCGCACCGAAGCGGCGCTGGCGGCGCTCTCCCAGGCCCTTATCGCGACGCGCTCACTGGAGGAGATCGCGGATCTCGTGCTGGAACAGGCCAAGGAGCTGACCGGCAGCCGCTACGGCTACGTGGGCCACGTCGACCCCGAGACGGGCCACCTTATCTCCACCACGATGACGCGCGACGTCTGGGAGGAGTGTGAGGTGACGGGCAAGAGCGTCGTCTTCCACGAATTCAGCGGTCTCTGGGGCTGGGTCCTCGACAATCACGAGCCGCTCCTCGTCAACACGCCCTCCGACGACCCCCGCTCCTCGGGAACGCCAGGGGGCCACATCCCCGTCGAGCGCTTCCTCTCGGCGCCCGCCCTGCTGGGCGAGGAGCTCGTGGGCCAGATCGCCCTGGTCAACCCTCCCCGGGACTACACCACACGCGACCTGCACCTGGTGGAGCGGATGGCCTCCCTCTACGCCCTCGCCGTCCAGCAACGACGGGCCGAGGAGCAGCTGCAGCGCTCCCAGGTGCGCTTCGCCAACCTGCTGGGGAGCATCAGCGACGGTTTCTTTGCCCTGGACGAGAACCTGGTCGTCACCTACTTCAACCCGGCTGCCGAGATGCTCCTGGGACGCGAGCTGGAGGAGGTGCTGGGGCGTCCGCTCTTCGAGGCCTTCCCTGAGGCTCGGGGCTCCATCTTCGAAGAGCAGTACCGGCGGGCCCTGCGGGAGCAGGAATCGCTCTCCTTCGAGACCCCCTTCGATCGCGAGCCCTACGCCGACTGGTACGCCGTGCAGGTCTACCCCTTCGAGAGAGGGATCTCGGTCCACTTCCAGGTAGTTACGGAGCGGAAGGAGGCCGAGCAGGCACTCCTGGAGAGCCAGGAGCGGCTCGAGGCGCTCTTCGACAACGCCCTGGACGCCATCTACCTCGCCGACGACGAGCGGCGCTACGTGGAGGTGAACCGCGCTGCCTGCGAGCTGCTGGGCTACAGCGAGGAGGAGCTCCTGGGGATGCGGGTAGACGACATCTCGGAGCATCCTGAAGAGACAGCCGAGGCGTGGCGGGCCTTCCTCGAGCAGGGAGAGCTGCAGGGGGAGTACCGGATGGTACGCCGGGACGGCACCCAGGTGGACGCCGAGTTCAACGCCGTGGCCCACGTCCTGCCGGGCCTGAACCTCGCCATCCTGCGCGACGTGAGCGATCGGAAACACTCGGAGGCCCGCATCCAGCACCTGAACGCCGTGCTGCGCGCCATCCGGAACGTCAACCAGGTGATCAGCCAGGAGACGGACCGCGAACGCCTTATCGAGCAGGCCTGCAAGCTCCTCGTCGAGGACCGGGGCTACCACAGCGCCTGGATCGTGACCTTCGATGGGGAGCGCCAAGCGACGGGCTTCGCCGAGTCGGGGCTCGGGGAGACCTTCTGGCCCCTCAAGGAGCAGATCAGGGAGGGCGAACTGCCCCGCTGCGCCCAGGAGGCGCTGGTGACCTCCGGCGTCTACGTGATGGACGACCCGGAATGTGCCTGCGTGGGCTGCCCCCTGCGGGGCACCTACAACGAAGAGGGCGCGATGGCGGCGCGCCTGGAGCACGACGAGCAGATCTACGGGCTCCTCACCGTGGCGATTCCGGTCAAGTTCACCTACGATGAGGAGGAGCAGGCGCTCGTTGAGGAGCTCGCGGGCGACATCGCCCTGGCCCTCCACAGCCTGGAGATGGACGAGCAGCGGGCCCGTGCCGAGCAGGCGCTCAAGGAGTCGGAGCAGCGCTTCCGGGAGATGTTGAGCAACGTCCAGCTCATCGGTCTGATGCTCGATGTGGAGGGCCGGATCACCTTCTGCAACGACTTTCTCCTCGACCTCACGGGCTGGGAGCGCGAGGAGATGCTGGGCCAGAACTGGTTCAAGCGTTTCCTGCCCCGGTCACTGGGCGAGCACCTGGAGGCGCAGTACCAGTCGCTAATCCGGACGGAGAGCGTCCCCCAGCACCACGAGAACGACATCGTGACCCGCGGGGGCGAGCGCCGCACCATCCGCTGGAACAACACCCTGCTCTACACCCCTACGGGGGAGGTGAGCGGCTCGGCGAGCATCGGCGAGGACATCACCGAGCGGAAGCGCGCCGAGGAGGCCCTGCGGGAGTCGGAGCGCAAGCTGGAGATGATGCTGGAGACGATGGTCGACGGCATGGTGGTCGTTGATATCGAGGGCCAGATCACCTACGCCAATCCCGCCGCCACCCGTATCCTGGAGCTGCGGTACGAGGAGTTTCTCGAGCGTTACTACCACGAGGAGCGCTGGCAGCAGATCGACGCGGCGGGCGAGCCCTTCCCCCGCCACCGGCTCCCGCTCGCCATCGCCCTGCGCGACCTGCACCCCGTCGCGGGCGTGGAGCACGGGATCATCAGCCCCACGGGGGAGTGGAAGTGGCTCTCGGTCAACGCCGCGCCCCTCTTCGACGAGCAGGGGGAGCTCTACGGAGCGGTGGCCAGCTTCCGCGACGTGACGGAGCGCCAGCGAGCCGAGCGGGCGCTGCAAGAGCAGGAGGCCCGGCTGCGCCTCCTCTTCGAGGAGACCGCCACCCCCATCCTGGTCGTCAACACCCGGCAGGAGTACGTCGATGCCAACGCTGCGGCTCTCACGTTCCTCGAATGCTCGTTGGAGGAGCTGCGCGAGCGCACGGTGTGGGACTTCGCCGCCCCCGGCACGGAGGAGAGGATACGAGAGGAGCACGCGCCCTTCAGCGCCCGGCGCAGCCTCGAGGTAGATTACCTGGTCCACGGCCGGATCAAGACGCTGCTTCTGAACGTCGTCCCGGTCAGCAGCGCCGGGCAGACTCTGCTCTACGGGATCGGGCTGGACATCACCGAACGCCGGGCGGCCCAGGAGCAGCTGGAGCGCTACGCCCAGGAGCTGCGACGCAGCAACCAGGAGCTGGAGCAGTTCGCCTACGTGGCCTCCCACGACCTGCGGGAGCCCCTGCGCATGATCCGGAGCTACGTGGAGCTCCTGGCGCGGCGCTACGAGGGGCAGCTGGACGCCGACGCCGACGACTTCATCGGTTTCACGGTGGAGGGGGTGGCCCGCATGCAGGCGCTCATCGACGGGCTGCTCAGCTACTCCCGCATCGGCACCCGGGGCCGGCCCTTCGTTCCCACCTCGACGGCGGACGTCCTCGTCCAGACCCGGCGTAACCTCGAGATCGTCCTCGCCGAGGAGCGCGCCCAGATCCGGTACGGCGACCTGCCTCCGGTCCTGGGGGATAGCATCCAGTTGGTGCAGCTCTTCCAGAACCTCATCGACAACGCCCTCAAGTTCTCCAACGCCCGCGCTCCGGAGGTCGAGATTCGGGCTACGCGCGCGGGAGCGCTGTGGCGCTTCGCGGTGCAGGATAACGGGATCGGCATCGCGCCCCACCACCGGGAGCGCATCTTCCAGATCTTCCAACGGCTGCACACGCGTGAGGAGTATCCGGGCACGGGAATCGGCCTGGCGATGTGCAAGAAGATCGTCGAGCGCCATGGGGGGCGAATCTGGGTGGAAGCGGCAGAGGGGGGCGGATCGATCTTCTACTTCACCCTGCCCGCCGTACCGGAGAGTTAAGGAGTGATGAAAGAGGCAATCATGGAAAGTATCGCCCAGAGAGAGGCCCTACACGTTCTCGTCATCGAAGATAGCCCCGGTGACATACGCCTCATCGAGCAGATGTTGGCGAACGACTGGCCCCACCACTACGCCCTGCAACAGGCTTCGCGGCTGACGACGGGTTTGGCAGCCCTCGCCTCCGAGAGCTTCGACGTCATCCTGCTGGATCTCTCGCTCCCCGACAGCCGGGGGCTCGACACCTTTGTGGCGGTCCAGCAGAAGGTCCCCCAGCTCCCCATCATCGTCCTGACGGGGTACGATGACGAGACGCTGGCCCTGCAGGCCCTGGAACGGGGGGCGCAGGACTACCTCATCAAGGGTGAGGTCAACAGCGCGCTCCTCTCGCGTGCCCTGCGCTACGCGATGGGCCGCAAACAGGCGGAGAATGACCTGCGGGAGAGTGAGGCCCGCTACCGGAAGCTCGTAGAGCAGGCGGGGGATGCGATCTTTCTCGTCGACGAACGGGGACGTATCGTCAATGTCAACCAACGGGCCTGTCGCATGTTCGGCTACTCCTACCAGCAGCTGCTGGGGATGGAGCTGGCGGAGCTGCGGACGGCAGAGATCGTGGGGACGCAGACGGGCTTCCAACCCCTGAAGACGGGGCAGGTGCCCTTCGAGGATCTCTACACCGGCCAGGGAGGGCGCCTGGTCGCTGTGGAGGTCACAGCCTCGACGGCTTCCGACCTGCACAACGGCGACTATCTCTACATCGTGCGCGACGTGACGACGCGCAAGGAGGCCGAGCGGGCTCTCTACCGGCGTAACCGGGAGCTGGCGCTGCTCAATCGCGTGATCGGGGCGACGGTCAACCAGGTGGAATCCACGGTTATCCTCCAGGACGTCTGCACGGAGATTGCCCTCTTCTTCCAGACGCCCTGGGTCCTGGCGGTGCGCGTCGATCTACCCGCGGCGCAGATGACGGTCGTCGCCGAAGAGAGCCCGCGCGCGGGCGCCGCGGTCCTGGGTCTCTCCTTCCCCATCAGCGAGGGCGGCGTCTTCGAGCGGCTTCTCGCCGAGAACGAACCGGTGCACATCCGTGAGACGGAGGCCCGCAGGTTGGACCCTCTCTGTGAGCGCCTGCGCGATCAGGGGGTGCTCTCCCTGCTCGTGATTCCCATCAGTCTCGGCGGCCGGATGATGAGCGCCATCTGCGTGGGGATGAGGGAACCTCAAAACTTTACCGAGAACGACCTGACGCTCTTGCAGAGCGCCGCCTCGGCAGCCGGGCGGGCGCTCGAGGCGGCGGAGCTCCACCAGGCCCTGCAGCGCCACGCCGAAGCCCTCGAGGAGATCGTCGCGGAGCGCACCCACGAGCTGGAGGATGCGCTTCTCAGGGCCCGCGCCGCCGACGAGGCCAAGTCGCAGTTCCTGACCAACGTCAGCCACGAGCTGCGCACGCCCCTCACCAACATCAAGCTCTACGTCGATCTTCTGGAGCGGGGGATGTCCAATAAGCGCACCGCCTATCTCGCCACCGTCCACCGGGAGGTCGATCGTCTCCAGGCCCTGATCCAAGATCTGTTGAACATCTCCCGCCTGGATCTGGGGCAGATCCAGCCCCAGCTGCGGACCCTCGACGTGAACGAGCTGCTCGCGACGCTGGTCAGCGACCGCCACAAGCTCTTCGCGGAGCACGACCTGCGACTGAAGATGAGGACGGAGGCGCTGCCCCTGATCGAGGCCGACCCCAATCTTCTGGAACAGGTGATCTCCAATCTGCTCACCAACGCCCTCAACTACACGGCGGCGGGGGGTACCGTGCAGGTGAGCACCCACGCCGCGCCCCACAACGGCCGTGCGGGGATCGCCATCCAGATTGAGGATACCGGTCCGGGGATCTCGCCCCAGGACCGCACACACCTCTTCGAGCGCTTCTACCGGGGGGAAGCCAGCCGGGCGTTGGGGGTGCCCGGCACCGGCCTGGGGTTGGCCATCAGCAAGGAGATCATCGAGCTCCACCAGGGGGCCATCACGCTTACCAGCGAGGTGGGCACGGGCAGCACCTTTACCATCTGGCTGCCCGAGCCGTCCCCCCCAGGAAGCAGTCCCGCAAGCGGGCGGGGCCTAGAGGACGAGATGAACTGGAGACCTAGGGAGCCTACAGAGTGAAGCCCAGCACGAGCAGCACCCACGTGAAGACCATCCTGCTCGTCGAGGACAATCCGGGCGACATCCGGCTGATCCGGGAGGCGCTGAAGGAGGAGGGGGCGAGCCCCAGCCTCGCCGTCGTGAACGACGGGGAGGCGGCCCTGGCCTTTCTGCACCGCCACCCGCCCTACGAGAACGCCCTGCGTCCCGATCTGATCCTGCTCGACCTGCAGCTGCCGCGGAAGAACGGACATGAGGTTCTGGCGGAGGTCAAGGCCGACGAGCGGCTGCGCATCATCCCCGTCGTCGTCTTGACCTCCTCGGAAGCCGAGGGCGACATCTTCAGGGCCTACACCCATCAGGCCAACTCCTACATCACCAAGCCCATCGATCTGCAGCAGTTCTTCAGGACCCTGCAGTCCATCTACGCCTACTGGTTCAGTGTTGCACAGACTCCCCCGGGAGATAGTCATGAGTGATGCCATCAAGATCTTGCTCGTCGAGGATAGTGCCGCTGAGGCCCGCCTGATCCAAGAGCGCCTGCGAGAGGTGCCCCACGTTCACTTTGACGTGGAGTGGTGCACCACCCTCCGGGCCGGGCTGGCGGCAGCCGGCGCCGTTGACCTCATCCTTCTGGATCTCTCGCTGCCCGATAGTCAAGGGTACCAGACCTTCGCCTGGATGCACGGGACGGCGCCCCAGGTACCTCTCATCGTCCTCACGGGTTTCGACGACGACATCCTCGCCCTGAAGGCGGTGCGACAGGGAGCCCAGGACTATCTGATCAAGGGGGAGGTCAACGGCCCCCTCCTCGCGCGCGCCATCCACTACGCCATCGAGCGCAAGGAGGGGGAGCGCATCTTGCAGCGGCGGAACGAGGAGCTGGCGGTGCTGAATACCATCGCCTCTACGGTCAATAAGACCCTCGATATCGATCAGATCCTCCACTCGGCCCTCAACGCGATTCTCAACCTGGACTTCTTCGCCGGACAGGCACAGGGGGTCATCTTCTTACAGCAGGATGAGGGCGCCCGCCTCAAGAGAGCCGCCCGGTGCGGCGAGCCGCTGCAGCTGGCATGCGGCGGGGAGGGCCACCGAGCGCAAGAGTGCCTCTGCGGGTACACCGCCGAGAGAGGCGAGGTGCTGACCCCCGACACTGAGGGCTGGGGAGAGGTGCGGTGCCTGAGTCTGCCCCTCAAGACCCGGGGCCGCGTCCTGGGGGTTTTGGGGCTCCGGCAGCCGGAGGAGCAGCCCATCGGCGACGAGGACATCCGGCTCCTGCAGAGCATCGCCGCTCAGATCGCCGTCGCCGTCGAGAACGCGCAGCTCTTTGAGAAGACCAAGCGCTGGGCTGTCGAACTCGCGACGCTGCACCGCACGGCCCAGGTCATCACCTCGGTCCTGGATCTGGAAGCGGTCATTCAGATGATCATCAACGAGGTGCGGTCCATGCTGCACGCGGAGGCGGCCTCCATCCTGCTCCACGACACGAGCACGCAGGAGCTGGTCTTCGCCGCCGTCGCAGGCAAGGGCTCGGAGAAGCTCAAGGGGATGCGCATACCCGCCTCCGAGGGCCTCGCCGGTTGGGCGCTGCGCGAGTGGCAGCCGGTGCTCGTGGAGAACGCGCAGCAGGATGCGCGCTTCTACTCGGGCGTGGACGCCATCACCCGGCTGACCACCGAGACCCTGCTGGCCGTTCCTCTGCGCAGCAAAGGGAAGGTGATCGGGGTCATCGAGGCCATGAACCGGACCGAACGCCCTTTCGACGAGCACGATCTGAACCTCCTGATGATCCTCGCCGGTTCCGCGGCGGTCGCCGTGGAGAACGCGCGGCTCTTCGAGGCCGAGAAGGAGCAGCGCAAGCTCGTCGAGAAATCGCGCGCGCAGCTGGTGCAGAGCGAGAAGTTGGCTGCTACGGGACGTCTGGCGACCTCACTGGCTCACGAGATCAACAATCCCCTGCAGGCCATCCACAACAGCCTGCAGATGATACTGGCCTTCTCCATCAGCCCGGAGGAGCAGCAGGAGTACATCGGCATGGCCGACGAAGAGGTGGAGCGGCTCATCAAGATGGTGGCCCGCATCCTCGACTTCGCACGGCGCCCCCACCGGGAGACGCGTCTCATCAACGTCAACAGCGTCGTGGAGAAGGTGCTGGCGCTCGCCAACAAGTACCTGGAGCACCGCCAGGTGGCCGTCAGAGAGAATCTCGACCCGGAGCTCCCCGCGGTGCTCGCCAATCCCAACGAGCTGGGCCAGGTCTTTCTGAATCTGGTGATCAACGCCGTGGAGGCCCTGGAGGACAACGGCGAGCTGCAGATCGAGAGCGGGCTCTTCAACGACGACTACGTCCAGATCACCGTCACCGACAACGGTCGCGGGATCGCTCCGGAGCACCTCGACTACGTCTTCGAGCCCTTCTTCTCCACGAAGGACGAAGGAACGGGGCTGGGTCTCAGCATCAGTTACAACCTCGTGAAACGCCACGGGGGCGAGATCACGGTGCACAGTACCGTCGGCGAAGGGACGACCTTCGCCGTGCTGCTGCCCGTCTATCACGAGCAGGAGCACGAGCAGGAGCACGAGAGCGTCAACATCAGAGAGGAGCAGACTGCCCTGGAGGGGGAGCTATCCTCACCCACCGCGGTCGAAAGGACCTAGTCGATGGCAGCACCCGAGACACCCTACGAGACCGCCTTTCCCGGCGCCCGCGTCCTGATTGTGGACGACGAACGCGCCCTGCGCCACTCCCTCGCGGGTTTCTTCGAACGGGTCGGGTACCGCACCTGGGAGGCGTCCTCGGGAGACGAGGCGCTGCAGCAGCTCCAACGGCGGAAGTACGACGTCGTGCTCCTCGACCTCAAGATGCCCGGGATGGACGGCACCGAGATCCTGCGGCGGGCGGAGGAGCTGGCGCCCGAAACCATCTTCATCATCATGACGGCGTACGGCACCCTCGATTCCGCCATCCTCGGGATTCGCCAGGGCGCCTTCGACTATCTTCTCAAGCCCAGCCCCATCAAGGAGATCCTGCGCGTCGTGGAGGACGGGTTGATCAAGTTGGAGGCGCAGCGCAGCGCCGAGCATCCGGTGCATCTGCTGGAGCGCGCCCTCACCACCCTCAAGGTAGAGGAACCCGACGGGCATCAAGCCCCCGCCCCGCCGCAGAGCCAGAGTGATGGGCGTTTTGTGGAAGCACCGAATCTCCTCCTCGACAGGCAACGGGAGTTGGTCCTCCTGAAGGGGGAGCCCCTGGAACTGACCCCCACGGAGTTCGAGATCCTGACTTACCTGATGCGCCACCAGAACTGCGTGGTATCTGCCGGCGAGATCGTCGCCCATCTGCGCGGCTACGAGCTCGACGAACGAGACGCCCGTACCTTCCTCCGGGCGCACATCCACCGCCTGCGGCAGAAGATCGAGGAGGACCCCCAGGAGCCCCAGATCATCGGCACGGTCTACGGGCGGGGCTTTCGCCTGCCCGCCGAACCCGCCCCCGCCGCCTCTTAGCCCCCCTCTCTCGCGCTCCGCGAAAGGATTTGTTTCCACTCCTCGCGCTTGGGGTTCGTAAAAGTATCCCTGACTGAAACGTAAAGCGTGAAACGTGAAGGTCTCACGCTTTACGTTTCACGTTTCACACCTCGGTCTAACTCAAGTGAAACACGTCCGAATGCGATGACTCTAGTACTACATCTAGTGTCTGATCACATTGGATTGGATGGTCGGTGACACGGCCAGCTTTAACGCGCACTCCCATGGCCCACGAAGAGCGTGCGTCCGGACATGAAGGTCCGGGCTATGAAACAGCGCCGGATGAATCCGGCTGGCTGCGTTTTGCCAGGAAGCCCGATTTATCGGGCGCTGCTCTCTAGCCCGGTGATTCATCGCCGGGCACGGGGCAACGCCGCGCCTCAGGGAGGGACTGCAGTCGCGACCTTGCCGGCGGCAGAGTCCACCTTCCCGCCGGTGATTCAAAATCACCGGCAGTTACGCCAAGCGTGCTCAAGCACGCTGCGCTTGCGAACCACGGTTCATCTCTCGGAACCCGCTTGAGCGGGTTTTTCCGCCTAGCAGCCGCGGTATGGATTCCGCGGCGGCGTGCGGCCGGACATGAAGGTCCGGGCTATGAAACAGCGCCGGATGAATCCGGCTGGCTGCGTTTTGCCAGGAAGCCCGATTTATCGGGCGCTGCTCTCTAGCCCGGTGATTCATCGCCGGGCACGGGGCAACTCAATATTAAAGTTCATCCAGGAGCCCGGCTTTGGAACGAGTTTGGAAGCTATTCGGGTTGTCGTTGGAAGCCAGAGTTTCATATTTTTTATGTTACAATAGCGTTACGAACACGAAGGAGACATTAAAACTCAGGGAGCTGGTAACCACCTGCGGGGACGTTCTGTAGCGCAACCTCACGTGGCCCCTGCGGGGTTATTCCGGCTCCATCCCTAGCTGCACCTGAGCCCGCGCTCTCACAAAGGCCCGAGCATGGGGAAGGGTCAGATCACGCTGCCGCGGCGCGTTTGCGCCCGCTCCTCTCCGGTCCTGGGGAGGAGCGCATCGACCCGAGTCCGGCCTTGCAACCACCCTCGCCAGAACGCGGGATTTCTCCCCTATTCCGGAGACGATCCGATACCCAGAAGGAGGCACATGTTGCAAACTGCCACCGTTCTAGAGCGCGAGAGCACCCGCGGACAGGCCCGCGTCCTCGTCGTCGACGATGAGCGGGCCATCCGCACCACGCTGAGCGCCCTGCTCAAGCAGACGTACGAGGTTGCGACCGCCCCCACCGGCGTCCAGGCCCTGCAGATCCTCTCCGAGCACCGCTACGATCTGGTCCTGCTCGACATCCACCTGCCCGATCTCTGTGGCGTGGAGCTTCTCGGCAGGATCAAGCAGCGCTACCCGGAGGTCACGGTCATCATGTTGACCGGGCACGCCTCCGTGGAGAACGCCATCGCCGCCCTGCGTCAGGGTGCCGTCGACTATCTCCGCAAGCCGATCACCTGGGGGAGAGTCCTCAGGAGCGTGCGGGAGGGGCTGCAAAAATCAGAGCAATACCGACAGCGCAACCTACTTCTATTGAGGGCCAAAGAGCTCTTCGAGACGGGGCTGGAGGAGCTGGCGGAGGTCGTTCCCGAGGAGGCCCCGTCGCCCACCCGCTCCCCCCCGGCTCCCCGGAAGGGCCAGGAGCCCGCTCGCTACCTCCGCGCCGGCCCCCTGCAGGTGGACACCTACCGCCACACCGCAACCCTTCGCGGTGCAGAGCTGGAGCTCACCGCGGGCGAATACGACCTCCTGCTCTGCCTCCTGCGCCATGCTCCCCGCGTGCTCGATCCCCGCAAGATCGTAGAGGAGACCCGCGGCTTCGAGTGTACCCTCTCCGAGGCCCGCGACCTCATCCGCTGGCAGATC
Source organism: Anaerolineae bacterium (assembly GCA_034437215.1). Taxonomy (GTDB): domain Bacteria; phylum Chloroflexota; class Anaerolineae; order B4-G1; family SLSP01; genus DAOTVC01. Next base: position 30,620 of record DAOTVC010000156.1, read on the forward strand.
TACCTCCTCCGGCAGAAGCTGGAACCCGACCCTGCCCATCCGCAGTTCATTCTCAACGTGCGGGGCAAGGGCTACATGTGGGCCGGGGGCTAGCCTCCCACTCTTTCCAACACTCTCTCGACATTAACTAACCTCACGCGCGGCTATCAGTTGTTATACTGATATCGCTTGTGAGGTTAGTTTATCGTAAGAACACACCGGCAGAGAGAGACGATCGGGACTTGGCAACCACCACAACCGAACAGGGCATGGAAAAGAGAGAGGTGATTCTGGTCGTCGATGACGAGCGGACCATTCGCGCCACCCTTACAGGTCTCCTCGAACGGACGTACCGGGTCAACGCCGTGGAGAGCGGTGCCGAGGCACTGCAGGCCCTCGATCAGGAGCGCTACGATCTGGTTCTGCTCGACATCCAGCTGCCCGACATGAGCGGGCTGGAGATCCTCAGGCGGATCAAAGAGCAGCACCAGGAGACCGTGGTCATCATGTTGACGGGGCACCCCTCCATCGACAACGTCATCGAGGCCCTGCGCCAGGGCGCCACCAACTATCTGCGCAAACCGGCGTCCAACGAGGCGATCCTTGCCAGCGTGCGCACGGGGCTGGGACAGGCCGAGGAGGTGCGACAGCGCACCCTGCTGCTGACCCAGGCCAAACAGCTCTTTGAGACGGGGTTGGAACAGCTGGCCGGGGTCGTAACGTCTCCGGGAGATTGCGAGCAGAGACCTGCACCCGCCCGCCTCGCCGCCCCGGAGACGTCCCAGGAGGACGGGGAGGCCGACCGCTACCTGCACAGCGGCCCCCTCCAGATCGACACCTACCGGCGCACGGTCACCCTTCAGGGTGAGGAGCTGGAGCTGACGGGCGGCGAGTACGACCTCCTGCTCTGTCTCGTGCGCCACGCGCCTCGGGTGTTGGGACCTCGGGAGCTGGTCAAGGAGACCCGCGGCTTCGAGTGCACGCTCTTCGAGGCCCGCGACCTCGTCCGTTGGCAGGTCTACCTCCTCCGCCAGAAGCTGGAGCCCGATCCCGCCGACCCGCAGTTCATTCTCAACGTGCGGGGCAAGGGCTACCTATGGGCCGGGGGTTGACATCCACTCTTTCCAACGCACTCTCGACATTAACTAACCTCACAACGTCTTACCTTTGCTATACTGATAATCGAGTTTGAGTTTGAAAACTGTATAAGGACGCGGATTGTAAGAGGCCCACGAGGACAGGTAGAGGACATGGCAATCGAAGGCAGTCTAAAAGATATGAGCCTGGTAGACATCATCCAGCTCATCTGTCGCAATCGCGAAGCGTCGCGGGTGATCGTGGAGCAGGGCCAGGAGAGCGGAGCGATCTACCTCGCCGAGGGCGGGATCGTGCACGCCCTCCAGGGAGATGAGGAAGGCGAGGAGGCCCTCTATCGACTTCTGCAGTGGGAGGAGGGACGCTTTCGTATCGAGAAAGACGTGAGCAGCCCGGAGCAGAGCATTCACCGCCCCTGGACGGCCATCCTGATGCAGGTCCTACAGCGCCTGGACGAGGAGCGTGATGCGCGCGAACACGAAGGGGGCGACACGGAGACCGAGGATACCACCTTCCTGCAGGAGCTCGCCGAGCGCGTTCCGGGGCTGGTCGCCGGCTACATCACCGACACGCTGGGGATGACCTTCACGGGTTGGGTCGCGGCACAGAAGAGCGCCTTCGACGCGGAGGCTGCACCCGAGGGCCTCTTCCGGTTGATCGGCAGCGTGGAGGAGGCCCTGGAGGCCATCGAGGCCGGGGCGCTGGAGGAGACTATCACCGTGACCGCCAACTACCGCTTCATCACCCGCTGCTACGACGAGGGTACGCGTTGCCTGCAGATCGTCCTCGCCACCGACGGCAATCTCGGAGCGGCACGGATGTACCTCACGGCCTATCAGCTATCCCAGGACGCGAGAGAGGCGGCAGTACCCACAGCTGAAGGAGGTATGGGTATGCTCGAATGAGGCTGAGTGAGGAGTTCGTCATATCCCTGAACCGCTCAAGTTTTTTGACGAGTCATGCGTAGTTGTTCAAGTTCGTTCAAGGGCACTGTCAAACAAGAGTACTGTCAAACAAGAGCACTATCAAATCACTAAGGAGAGATTACCATGGCAGAGAGAAAGAAGACGAGTGAAGTATTGCAGGACCTGTCCGAGCAGATCGACGGTTTCGTGGGCGCCAGCGTCGTGGGCACCGACGGCATGTCCATCGCCAACCTGGTCATCGAGCGGGGCTTCAACGAGGACAAGGCCGCGGCCTCCCTCTCCCAGCTGGTCAAGCAGGCCACCGAGTCCTCGGAGGCCATGGACGCCGGCAAGTTCGAGGAGACCATCACCACCTCCGAGAAGTACATGTTCCTGACCCGCCCCCTGGGCAACGGCAAGTTCTTCATCCAGCTCGTGCTGCGCGCCGACGGCAACCTGGGCGCGGCCCGCATGTACCTCGAGGACTACGAGGAGGAGCTGCTGGACACCATGCCCCGCTCCGCTCGCTAAGACCTGAGAGGTCGGCGTTCGGATATGCGTTCACCGTCCGGGCGCCGACCTCCGTCTCCCCATCGTAGAGATAGCCGCAGAGGCGTTCACCGTGAAGGTGGATCCGGGTAACTATCCATCCCTACTGGCTACAGGGAGACCTCAGGTCCGGAGGGCAGCCGCCCACGTGGGGCAGAGAGGCGCCCAGACCGATGATCGAGGCCATTATTGTGCAGCGCACCTTCCCAAGGATTTGTGCGTGTCTCTCTGTTGATTTAAGGATCCCCAACTATGACTTCTGAAAAGATACTGATTGTCCACTGGCAGGAGACCTTCATCGACCGCTGCAAGTCCTGGCTGGCCTCCGCACCCTTCGAGGTCGAGGTCAGCTTCACGGGAGAGGAGGCCCTGGACGCCCTGGAGGGGGAGGTCTTCAGCCTCGTCGTCACCGCGCTCGAGCTACCCGACTTCGACGGCGTGGAGCTCCTCTGCCGGCTGCGCGCGGAGCGCGCTACCCAGACCCCGGCTCTGATCCTGGCCAACAAGGATCTCCTGCCCCTCGGTCTGGTCAACAGCCTGGCGCGCCTGCACGGCGTCGAGGTCATCCAGCAGCCGACCGAGCCCGAACCCTTTCTGGAGAATCTCTGGCGGGTCTGGGAGAGCGATCTCGCCACCGGGGTGCGCGGCGACCTCCGTACCCTCAACCTCCCCAGCCTGATCACCCTGCTCTGCAACGAGGGGCTGCAGGCCGCCCTCCACCTCGAAGGGGTGGGGCAGCGCGCCCACCTCTTCTTCGAGAAGGGGCGTATCGTCCACGCCGCAATCGAGGGGGCGACCCAAGAGGTAGGCGAGGAGGCCGTTCACGAAGCGCTGGCGTGGAACGAGGGGCGCTTCTGGATCGTGGCGGGCGAAACGCCTCCCGAAGAGAGCATCTACGCCAGTTGGACCCACGTGCTGCTGGAGGGGCTGCAGCTGGCCGACGAAGCGGACTTCGATCAGGAGCAACTTCCCCTAGAAGAGCCCCTGGAGCTCCCCGACCTCCTGGACGACGGGGAGTTCGACGTGGACCACCTCCCCCCGGCTGCGCGCACCCCCACCTTCTCCGTCTCCGACGCCCAGCAGCTGCAGGCCGAGGAGCGGGTAAAGAGCCTCTATCAGAGCCTGAAACCGCGCTTTGTCCTGCTCACCGACCGGAGCGGACGTCTCGTCACCGTACAGGGGCAGGTAGAACACACCCGCGCCCTCTCCCTCGCGGCCCTGGTAGCGGGCAGTTTCTCCGCCACCGCCGAGATCGCGGAGATGGTCGCTCAGGAGGGAGAGAAGCGCCGCTTCCAACAGAGCCTGCACGAGAGCGAGGAGTTCAGTCTCTACGCGGCCCAGGCGGGCACCACCTGGATCCTGGCCCTGGCCTTCGAGCCCCACCGCACCAACCTGGGCCTCGTACGTCTCTACGTACTGAGAAGTGCCTCCGACCTGACGGAGATCCTGCTGGAAGAGAGTACACCCGAGTACCAACAAGATGTAGGGCAGGCCATGAACGACCTCTTTCGCAAAGAGGTGGGCAATGCCCTGGAGGATCTTTTCGGATAATGCTCAATCAAATACTGCTTATCGATACGACGACGACCCTCAGTGCCTTCTTGAAAAGCAGCCTGGAAGCGGAGGGCTACGAGGTTCTGTGGGCCTCCTCAACAGTGGAGGGTCGGAGCCTGCTGGAGCACCAACCCATCCACCTGGTATTGCTCAACGGCGTGGAGGAGTCACCGACGTGGCTGGAAGCCGCCGCAGCTCTGGAGTGGACCGCGCCCCTCATCTGCCTGCAGGGCAGGGAAGCCCCCCCGCTGACAGCGGGCATCCCCTGCCAGACGCTGGCGGCCCCCTTCTCCTTCCAGGATCTGTTGCTGATCGTCCAGGATCTCCTCTACCAGCGCACCCTACAGGGCCGGCGCCCCTTCCAGATCTCCCCCCGGCTGGCCGAGAGCATGGACCGCCTCCTGCAGCAGCTGCGGGAAGATCTGCGGGCACGCTGCGCCGTGGTCAGCTCCTCGGGGGGGCGGCTCATCACCAGCGTCGGGAACATCGATCGCGGCGCGGCCATCACCCTGGCGGCCCTCATGTCGGGGAGCTTCTCGGCCTCGGCCCGCGCCGCGCAGATCTTCGGCGAGGAGGAGATGTTCGACAGCAGCCTGCAGGAGACAGAGGGATACGGCCTCTACGCCATCCGCCTCCACGACAGCCTGATCCTCTCCGTGGTCTTCTCGGGAGCGGTCACCGTGGGTATGGTGCGTCACTACGCGGCTCAGGCCGCCGTCGACATTCTGGAGCTGCTTTTCAGCGAGGCCGGCGCCGCGGAGAGCCTGGAGGGGCTGGAGATCGGCGCCAACTTTCGTGAGAGCGTAAACCGGGTACTGGGCGACATTCTAGGGGAATAACCATGCACTTGAACTGGAAACTACGCGAGATCGACATCAAGATCGTTTACTACGGTCCGCCCCTGAGCGGCAAGACGACAAATCTGGAGCAGATCCACGCCCGCATGCCGAAGTCCAAACAGAGCCAGATCGTCTCCCTCAAGACACAGGAGGATCGCACCCTCTACTTCGATTTTCTACCGCTGGAGGTGGGGCAGATCGGGGGCTTCAAGCCCCGCTTCAACCTCTACACGGTGCCGGGGCAGAGCCTCTACCGGGCCACCCGGCGGTTGATTCTGGAGGACGTAGACGGCATTGTCTTCGTCGCCGACTCCCAGCAGAACCGGCTACGGGACAACGTGCGCTCCTTCCAGGAGATGAAGCGCCACCTCCACTCCCTGGGATACCACTGGTACGACATCCCCCTCATCCTCCAGTACAACAAGCGGGACGTGCCCCACCCGGTCCAGGAGCGCGTGCTGGAACACTATCTCAATCCCGACGGCACCCTGCCCCACTATGCGAGTGTGGCCCTCCGGGGGCCGGGGGTCACCGAGACCTTGAAGGGGATCATCAATCTGGTCCTGGTCGAGGCCCAGAAGCAGTTCTTGCAGGTGCCCTCCTAGTGGTGGAATCGAGATATGTAACTTCCATCCCCCAGAGCAGCACAACGAGAGGTTGACCGAGACATGTACATCAACTGGAAACGCAAGGAGCTCGTCTTCACCATCGCCCTCTACGGGCCCCAGGGAAGCGGCAAGACGACGACCTGGGCATACGTGGCCCAGAAGGCTGCCGAGCCGCCGCGCAAGGGCGAGGACAGCGTGAGCCTCTACCTGCAGGACGTTCAGGGCAAGCACCTGCTGCTCAATCTCCGCGACACCGGCGGAGGGCAGGAGGGGCGGGGACGGCGCCGCACCGCGCTCTACGGCGTCGACGGCATCATCTTCGTCGCCGACTCCGCACCCGAGCGACTGCAGGCCAACGTGGACTCCCTCTACGAGCTGGAGGGCTATCTGGGAGAGATGAACAAGACCCTCTACATGATGCCCTTCCTCTTCCAGTACAACAAACGTGACCTGCCCGCTTGCGTGGACCTGAAGGAGCTCCAGGCCCACCTGAACTCCGATCGCATCTTCTCCCATCAGGAGACCGCCGCGCGGCGGGGTGAAGGCCTGCTCGAAGTGGTCCAGACGATCACCGATCTCATTCTGGCAGCTGTGCTGCAGTAGATCAAGCGCGCTCTCCCCCGCACTCACCGGCGCTGGGCGACCGACGGGTGCGGGTGGATGTGACCTCCAAGGGAGGACGTGCCTTCAGCGTCCCCCACTCATCAGGTACGAGGATGGAAGATGCAAGAGACCGTAGCCAAACAGGAGTTAGCCATGAACGACGACCGCTGGCAGAGATATCTACGCTGGATTCTGGGCACCCTGCCCGTCGGCGTCGTCGTGGTGGACCGGGCGCTCAACATTCAGGCCTTCAACGGTGTGGCCGCCGAGCTGACCGGCTGCGACGCCGAGGAGGCCCTGGGACGCCCCTACGCCGAGGTGCTCCGCACCCGGGTACGGGACATCAGCGACCCGCTCATCGAGGCCATCGAGACGGGCCGGACCTTCGTCAACCAGCGCTTCTACCTGCAGGACCCCGAGGTCAGCGCAGAGAGCCGCCCCATCCGCCACAGCGCCTCGGTACTGTCCGATCCCGAGGGCCAGGTCCTCGGGGGGGTGACCATCTTCGCCGATATCAGCCGGCAGGTGGCCCTGGAGAAGGCGCTCGAGCAGCAGCGTCGCTATCTGCGGGACGTCCTGCGCTCCATCCCCGACGGCGTCGCCACCCTCGATGCCGAACTGCATATCGAGAGCTGGAACGATGCGGCGGCCGAGATCACCCAACGGGAGGCCTCGGAGGTGCTCGGACAACCCTGCAGCGAGGTCCTGGGCCCCTCCGTGGCCAAGGCCGTCACCGCCCTCTTCCAGGAGGATGCAGAGCGCCTGCCCATGGAGCACAAAACGCGGTTGAGGCTGAAGGAGGGGGAACGGTTGCCCATCGGCTTCAACGTCGGCGAGATTCGCTCGCCCGGCGAGGAGATCCTGGGAGCCGTGATCATCTTCCGGGACATTCGCGAGCGCCTGGCGCGCCGTCACGAGCTCTACCGGCAGCGGCACTACCTCAACGAGGTGCTCCAGCTGGCGCCCTACGGGATCTTCACCGTGGATCAGGAGCTCAAGATCCGGACCTTCAATCAGGCCGCCGAGAAGCTCACGGGCTTTGCCGCCTCCTACGCCGTCGGCAAGGCCTACGCGACGATCTTCGACGTGGACGGGGACCTCGCAGCGCCCCTGGCGGAGATCATGAGCGGCAGCCGTAAAGCGCTGGAAGCCCGCCTCCGCATGCAGGACGCGGGGGGCAAGCGCCTGCCCGTCCAGTGCAGCGCGGCCCCCCTCACCGACGCCGACGATCAGGTTCAGGAGGCGATTGTGGCCTTCCGCGACATCACCGACATCGTCGCGGCCGAGCGCACCAAGAACGAGTTCATCTCCATGGTCTCCCACGAGCTGCGGACCCCCCTGACCTCCATCAAGGGCTTCGTCACCGCGCTGCTCGACGGCAGGGTCGGCGAACTGAACGAGAAGCAGCGGCGCTTCCTCTCCATCAGCCGCGAGCAGTCCAACCTGCTGCTGGCCCTGATCAACGACCTCCTCGATCTGACCCGCGCCGAATCGGGCAAGATGGAGATGAACGTCAACCGGCTCAGCGTCGCCGACCTCGTCCACGACGCCGCCGACGCCGTGCGCCCCATGATCGAGTCCAAGGGGTTGGATTTCCCGGTCGAAGTTGCCCCGCAGCTGCCGCCCCTCTGGGCTGACGCGCAGCGGTTGACCCAGGTATTGCAGAACCTCCTCTCGAACGCCGTGAAGTTCACGCCCCGGGGCGGAGAGGTGCGACTGAGCGCCGCCCACGAGGAGGGGGAGATCCTCTTCACCGTCGCCGATACAGGCATCGGCATCCCCCTCGAGGAGCAGGAGCAGGTCTTCGAGCCCTTCTACCAGGTGGAGAACATCGAGATCCGCAGGACGAGCGGCACGGGGTTGGGATTGGCCATCGTCAACCGTATCGTCGCGGCCCACGGGGGACGGGTGGAGCTGGAGAGCCGGCCGGGTGTGGGATCGACCTTCCGCGTCCACCTCCCCACCACCCGGGCCCAGCACACACAGGTTCTGGAGCGCGCGCCGCAGACCCCACCGGAACCCCCATCCCCGAGCTCTTCCCCTCCCCACGACGAGGAAGAGCGGGGCGTCCCCCTCCCCCTACCGGAGCGTGAGCGCCCACTCATCCTCGTGGTCGACGACGACGCGGCGACCAACACCTTCATCCGCTTCCTGCTGGAGGGGGAGGGCTTCGAGGTGCTCTCGACCACGGATGGGCGCGCGGCTCTCGCGCTGGCGGCCACTCACCGCCCCGACGTCATCACGCTGGACATCCTCATGCCGGAGGTGAACGGCTACCAGGTCCTCCGCAAGCTCAAGGAGAGCCCGTTGACCGCCGAGATCCCCGTCTGCATCACCTCCATCATCGAGGAGAAGGCCCAGGGCTACCGATTGGGCGCCATCGACTACATCACCAAGCCCTTCGACAGCGAACAGCTGCTGGAGGCCATCCACCGTATCCTGACACCCGCGCCGCGGGGTGACAAGACGCGCATCCTCGTCGCCGAGGACGATCTCGGGATCATGGAGCTGGTCGAGATGGCGCTGCCGGCAGAGCGGTTCGACGTCTTCACCGCCACCGACGGCATCACGGCCCTGGAGATCCTGCGCCGGGACCAGCCCGACCTGGTGCTCCTCGACATCATGATCCCCCGGCTGGACGGCTACGACTTCATCCGGCAGGCCAAGGCCGACCCCCACACCCACGACATTCCCATTCTGGTCCTCTCCGTGCGCAGCCTGGAGGAGGACATCAACTACGCCCTGCGACTGGGCGCCGAGCGCTACCTGGTGAAGGCGCCGGGAGAGGCGGCGGACGACCTCTGGCAGGTCGTGGAGCGCACGGTACACGAGATTCTGGACGAAGATGGACCACCGTCCCTTACGGAGATGGAAGATGAGTAGAGAGGTGCACACCATGAAAAAGGTTCTGGTAGTCGACGATGATCCCTACGTGTTCGAACTCGTGCAGATGTACGTGGCGTCCGATCAGGTGGAGGTCCTGCAGGCGCTGGACGCTTACGCCGGTCTGGACCTCACCCTCCGCGAGAAACCGGACGTCATCGTCCTGGATGTCATGATGCCCGGCATGGACGGCCTCGCCATGTGCCAGGCGGTGCGGGACATCGCCGATGTCCTGACCACGCCCATCATCATGCTCTCGGCAAAGACGGAGCCGGAGGACATCGCTGCGGGCTACGAGGCCGGGGCGGACAACTACGTGACGAAGCCCTTCGAGCCCCGGGAGCTGGCCTCGCTCATCGAGGAGAGCATGGCTTGAGCGGGAGCCGACTTTTCCTAACACGCTTTCGACTTTGTCTAATCTCAGCCGCCCCTTTTTCCAGTACACTAAACTTAATTATAACTTATAGGAGGTGAGCACGAGCCAACGTAGGTGACGTCGGAAGCGCAGATCCCAGAAACAGGAATCAAACCAGATCACACAAAGGAGACAGAGACATGGCAGCGCGAACGAGCGAGGTATTGCAGGAACTGGCGGACCACATCGATAATTTCGTGGGCGCCAGCGTGGTTGGAATCGATGGCATGTCCATCGCGAATCTGGTGGTGGAGCGGGGCTTCAACGAGGACAAGGCCGCCGCAGCCCTCTCCCAGCTGGTCAAGCAGGCCACCGTGTCCTCGGAGGCCATGGACGCCGGGGACTTCGAGGAGACCATCACCACCTCCGAGAGGTACATCTTCCTCACCCGCCCCCTGGGCAACGGCAAGTTCTTCATCCAGGTCATCCTGCGCGCCGACGGCAACCTGGGCGCGGCCCGCATGTACCTGGAGGACTACGAAGAGGAGATCCTGGAGACCCTCCCCCGCTCCGCGCGTTGAGCGATCGGAGCCGGGGGGGGACAGGCCCGTCCGCTCACGAGTCCGCTGGTGCTGAGCCCCGGATACCCAACACGCTGTGAGGTTGAAACGGAATGAGTCTACAAGCGAAAGTCATCGACAGTCCGCAGGTCGCCCTCCTCTGTCAGAACCACCCCATCTATCTCGCCCACGCGGCCAAGATCGGCACCAAGTATCCCGAACGGCCCCTCACCTTCCGCACCCACGCGCTCTGGCGCTCGGGGGCGATGGCTCTCGAGGCCCACGGCCCACGGACCCTCTACCTCGTCCCCGAGGGCGAGGAGCTCGTCCGGTACACGGCCACCCTGGAGCAGGTCTGCCTGGAGCCCCAGGCCGAGGATCCGGAGGTCCAGGCCCTGCTCGAGGGGTGCCTGCCCGAGACGCGGGACCAGGGGCTCTGGGAGCAGTACGGTGAGCGGGTGCGCACCCTCTACGTCATCTCCCACTGCCGGGAGCTCGCCCCCCCCTTCCCTTACACGTCGCTGACCAAGGTCTCCGACGAGGAGCTGGTCGACGAGCACTACACCTACGGGTACGTGCTGGTCTATGAACAGTGCCCGGCATGCAGCCGCAGTCCTTGTCACTGCTCCGGATAGGTGCACCGGGCACAGAACCATCTGTTATCCGGCCTTCAGACCCTAAGAACGAGCATCAAGTACCCTTATTTAACCTGAGGAGGTTGAAATGTTTGAGAGAAAGTCATTCGTAGCAGAGGTATTGGGCACCTTCATCCTGACCTTTCTGGGATGCGGAGCCGTCGTGTCGGCCAATGCGATGCTGGCGAGCACCAACGGGAGCTTCGGCTACGTCGAGATCATCGGCATCGCCCTGGGCTTCGGCATCGCCCTGATGGCTGCGGCCTACAGCATGGGCCCCATCTCCGGCGGGCACTTCAACCCGGCGGTCTCCATCGGGCTGGCGGTCGCCGGCAAGTTCAAATGGAATCGCGTCGTCGGCTACATCATCGCCCAGACACTGGGCGCCATCCTGGCCGCGGCGCTCCTCTTCGTGGCCGTCGGCAGCACGGATCTAGGGCTGGGCCAGACGACCGCCGGGATCTTCGGCGTGGGCGGCGCCCTCATCATGGAGGCCCTGCTCACCTTCCTGTTGGTGCTCATCATCCTGGGCTCCACGGGCGAGAAAGCCGCCGCCGGCTTTGCCGGAATCCCCATCGGCCTCTACCTGGGCTGCGCGCAGATCGTCGGGATCCCCTACTCGGGCGCGTCCCTCAACCCCGCCCGGAGTTTTGGGCCGGCGCTCTTCGTCGGTGGAGCGGCTCTCACCGACTTCTGGATCTACCTCCTGGCCCCCATCGTCGGCGGCCTCATCGCCGCGCTCGTCTACAAGTTCGTCGAATAGGTGCGCTTCGCTCCCGCAGACCAGAGGAATCCCTCCCCAAGGGTGAGGGGTTCCTCTTCATTTTTCCGCGGAACAAGTTTGGAACTCTTGTGAAAGCAGCCCGGAACCCAAATTAAGATGTGTGTGTGTTAGAATAGAGTCAGCGATGGGAGAGCGAAGAGAGCCATGACACACAAACAGATCCTCATTGTAGATGATGAACCCAAGGTAGCCTTCTTTCTAGGCCGGTCCCTCAAGCTGGCGGATCAAGAGTGCGAGGTCAACACGGCCAAATCGGGAGAGGAGGCCCTGGAGATCCTCAACCGTACCCCCGTCGATCTGCTCATCACCGATCTGCGCATGCCGGGGATCAGCGGGTTGGACCTCATCCGCTGGGTAAGCGCCGCCAGCCCCCAGACGCGCACCATCCTCATCACCGCCTACGGCAACGACGAGATCCAGAGCGAAGCCCGCAACCTGGAGGTCTACCGCTACATCACCAAACCCTTCAACGTCCACCAGTTCACGGAGGTGGTGCAGGGCGCGCTGCGCGACGTGGCCGTCAGCACCCCGGGCTTCACCGTCTTCTCCGACGAGACCTTCGAGGCCATCGCCCGGCGCCTGGAGACCCTGCGCTACGACACGGGTGCCCGCTGCATTCTGTTGGCCGATCGCCAGGGGCAGCTGCTCGTCGAGGTGGGCGAGACCGAGGGGGTGAACAGCACCCTGCTGCTCGCCCTGCTGGCGGGCGGCTTTGCAGCCAGCGCGGAGCTGGCGCGCCAGTTTGGGGACGGGGAGGCCATCAACCTCAACTTCCAGGAGGGCAGCCGCTACGACATCTACTCCGCCAACGTGGGCGACAACCTCTTCGTGGCGCTGGTCTACGACCGCCGCATCCAGAAGAGCCGCGTGGGTATGGTCTGGCTCTACGTGCGCCGCGCCATCGACGAGTTAGCCGCTACCTTCTCCGCGGGCCAGACGACGGAGAACGTCCAACCGTTAGACGACGACTTCAGCTCCTCCCTCCTGGCGGAATTGGACTCCGCCTTCGCCGAGGACGACAAACTCGTCTTCAGGCCGCCTGCTGCCCCGTCGCCTTCCCGGAGAAGGGAGCCGGCGCCGAAGCCGGCGCCGCCTTCAGCCCGTGCTGCGCCTCCCCCCCCGGTCCAAGAAGCAGAAGCCGCAGATAAACCCGCCACGGGGGAGCTCTTCTCGCTGGAAGAGGCGGTCAAGCGCGGTCTGATCCCACCCAACCTGCTGGACAAGTGACCCCAAGGAGCGTTGAGAGCCAACATGTTTATTAATTGGAAGATGCGCGAACTCAACCTCAAGATCGTCTACTACGGACCGGGGATGAGCGGCAAGACGACCAATCTGGAGTACATCCACGCCAAGATCAACCCGCAGATGCGTGGGGAGCTGGTGACGCTGAAGACGCGCGAGGACCGGACGATCTTCTTCGACTTCCTCCAGCTGGAGCTGGGGGCCATCAAGGGCTTGAAGCCCAAGTTCAACCTCTACACCGTGCCGGGGCAGGTCTGCTACGCCGCTACGCGCAAGCTGACCCTCCAGGGCGCTGACGGTATCGTCTTCGTCGCCGACTCCCAGATGCAGCGTCTGGCCGACAACATCCAGTCCTACCGGATGCTGCGCCAGCAGATGGGCGAGCTGGGCCTGGAACCGAAGCACGTCCCCGTCGTCATCCAGTACAACAAGCGGGATCTGCCGCGCATCGCTCCGGTGGGGCTGCTGGCGCGGTACTTCTCCCCCAACGGCACCCCCTCCTTCGAAGCCATCGCTATTCAAGGGCGGGGGGTGCTCGAAACCCTGAAGGCCATCATCAACGCCGTCGTGGTCAACGCACAGCGGAAACTCTAAGGGAGCCAGATGACGATGAATGCCACCCACCGAGAACGCGACGTAGCCAGCGTGCTGCGCATCGCCATTGCGAAGGCCCGGGAGGGGGACAAGGCGGGAGCGCGCCGCCTCCTTCAGGCGGCCGCCGAGGAGCATCCCACGAACGAGGAGCTCTGGCTCTGGCTGGCCGGGCTCGCCGAGAGCACCCGGGATGCGGAGCTCTATCTGCAGACGGTGCTCACCCTCAACCCCGACCACGCTCGGGCCCAGGAGGGGCTGCGTCTGCTGCGGGCCAAGCAGGACGCGGCCCCCCAAGAGGCGCCCGCCGCCCTGCCGGAATCCGAGAGGCTGGAAACTCAGAAAGCGGAGCCTGGGGAATCGCCCGCTCCCTCCCCCCCCTGCCCCGCGTGCGGGATGCCGCTCCCCCCCGACACCTCCTTCTGCCCCACCTGCGGCCACATGGAGGGGCAGCCCGCCGCCGAGAGCCTGGAGGATCTCGATCCCGTCCCCACCGCGGTGGCGGTGGGCAACGAGATGCCCGGCCTCGCCCTCTCCATCGAACAGGCCGAGGCCATCGACGACTGCCTGGAGCGCATCGCCTACGAGAGCGAGGCCAGCTGCATCATCCTCGCCGACGTGAGCGGGCAGCTCATCAGCGAGCGGGGGCGGATGGACGGGATGAACACCCAGGTCCTCTCGGCCCTCGCCGCCGGGGAGCTCTCCGCGACGAAGGAGATGGCCCGTCTCGTCGGAGAGAGGGCCCGCTTCAGCCTGCTCCTGCACGAGGGACACGAGCGCAGCGTCTACCTCTCCCACGTGGGCGAACATCTCCTGCTCATCATCGTCTTCGACAGCGAAACTCCCATCGGCCTGGTGCGCATCATTCTCAAGAAGGCGGTACGCGAACTGGCCCCCATCATGGAGCGACGGGGAACCGGCAGCGCCGGTGAGTCCCTCGACGGTGACTTTGCAAGGCTCGTGGGAGACGAACTGGATTCGACGCTGGACTTCACCACAGACTGGGATTAAGGAGTACCCGAGCACAATAGAGCCGCAGGGAGGTAGAGAGGAAGCATGGCGATCAAAGGACAGTTGAAAGAGATGAGCTTGCCCACGCTGGTTCAGTACGCCTGCACCGAGGGGCAGCAAGCAGCACTACACCTCTACCACGGCGATCAGGAAGCCACAGTCTATTTCGAGTCCGGAGAGATTGTACACGCTGCATTCGATGATCAGACCGGAGAGGAGGCATTCTATCTAGTACTACAATGGCAAGAGGGTGAATTCACATTGGAATCCGCCGTTACCGCGCCCGCGCGCACCATCGCGACCCCCTGGTCCGTGCTACTCATGGACGGGTTGCAACGGTTCGACGAGGAGACGTGGGACAACACAGAGCATCAGGAGGACTATGACATGCCGGAGAACATTCGAGACATACTTGTAGAGCTGGGAAGCCAGGTGCCCGGGTTCATCGCCACCAGCGTGTGCGGGATGGACGGTCTGGGCATCGCCGGTTTCGCAGTCGGAGACACGAACGTGGAGGCCATCAACGCCCAGATGACCCTGCTCGTCAAGCTGGTAGACACCACGACCCAGAAGCTGGGCGCCGGGGTTGTCGAGGATCACCTGCTCACGACGGACAAGGCCTACCTTCTGCTGACCTTCCTGGAGGACAAGCACTACTATCTGGGCATCGCCGTCAACCGCAACGAGTCCACCCTCGGTAACCTGCGCCTCAACAGCCGCATTTACTCGAAGCGGATCAACCAGGCCCTGCCCCATTAGGAATAGGAGAGAGGTGAAGTATGTCCAAGCTTGAAGAACTGGTACAACAGGTACGCAGCGAGGTCGGAGCGGATTTCATCTCCACGGACATCGTGGGGATGGACGGTCTCTCCATCGCGGGAGCGTCCGCAGACCCCAATTTCGATGGCTCTGCCGCCTCCGCCCGCTTCGCTATGGTGATGAAGCTCTCGCAGCAGGTAGCGAAGAAGATCCAGATGGGTGCGGTGGACGACAACCTCGTCACCACCGATCAGGTCTACGTCATCTCCCGCTTCCTGGGCGACGGCTCCTACTACTGGGGGCTGGCGGTCACGCGCGACGCCGTCCTGGGTATGGTACGTATGGTGATGAGCGAGTACGCCGATCAGATCTGGCGGGCCATTCCCCGCTAGCGGGGGGATCTATCGTTAACCACGACCCACTACCACTTTACAAAAGGAGATAAAGATGGCTACTGAAGAACAAAAGAAAGTACGGCAGTTGCGGCTGTTCAACGACATCATCTTCGGCTTTGCCAAGGGGCTCTACGACCTCTTCGGGGAGGCCGCCATGGCCACCGTCGACACCATCGGCGAGGATATCCTCGAGGAGATGGAGCACGAGCTGGGGCTGGAGATCCAGGGGGAGAACCCCGAGGACATCCTGACGGAGATCGAGCGGCTGTTGGTGGACGAGTACGGCCTCTGCACCAAGGCCACCCTGGAGATGCATCCCGAGACCCACGAGATCGACATGATCTGTGAGAACTGCCTGCTGACGAAGGCGACCCATGATCTGGTCGAAGCCGGCGTCCCCCCCTTCACCTGCGTCCCCATGATGATGGCCTCGGCGGCGCTCCACAAGCGCCTGGGGCGCAAGGCCAAAATGGTGAAGATCGATCAGGATCTGGAGAACCGCATCTGTGACGTCGACTTCCACATGCTCGACTAGGTGGAAACAGGAGTAGTAGCAGCTCTGGAACAGTTCAGCTCATAGGATAAGGAAGAGACGTCATGACTACCAATGTGCACAAGAACGTCGTCACCGGCTTCAGTCCGGAGATGAGCGATCCTGACATCGACCCGACCGGCCTACGTCCATCCCATGGCCGCCGTCATCGGCAACGTCCACCTGGGGCGCCGCGTCATGGTCTCGCCCTGCGCCTCGGTGCGCGGTGACGAGGGACAGGCCCTCTTCGTCGACGACGAGGCCAACGTCCAGGATGGGGTCATCATCCACGCGCTCGAGACCTGGTCCGACGATGCCCCCGTGGAGCAGAACCTCGTGGAGCACGCGGGGCAGAAGTACGCCGTCTACGTGGGGAAGCGGGTCTCCCTGGCCCACCAGTCCCAGATTCACGGGCCGGCTAAGGTCGGTGACGACACCTTCATCGGTATGCAGAGCCTGGTCTTCAAGGCCGAGGTGGGCAGCGGCTGCGTCGTCGAGCCCAAGTCCCTGCTCTTGGGCGTCAAGGTCGCCGGCGGGCGCTACGTCCCCGCCGGCTCCATCATCAAGTCCCAGGCCGACGCCGACGCTCTCCCGGAGATCACCGAGGATTACGCCTTCAAGAATCTGAATAAGGGCGTCGTCCACGTCAACGTCCATCTGGCCGACGGCTACAACGCCGCGTCCTAACCGCCAGCATCACCATGTCTGTTCACGAGGGCGGGATCACACTTCAACACTGCCCACATCGATACCAGGTGATCCCGCCCACCGTGCACTAGAGGGATTGTAGAGGGATGAAAGAGCCCATCCTCTTCCGCCGCGAAGATACGCTGAGCCACGAGGCCGCCATGTACTGGAAGGACCTCCTCTACCGCACCGTCAAGATCGGGACGGAGGTGGAGTTTGCCCTGCCCAAGGGCGTGCGCAAGAGGGAGTTCCTCCCCGCCCTGGTCGCGGCCCTCCAGCCCTCCAAGGATCTGCTGAACCTGGGCGCCTTCGGGGTCTACGACATCGTCAGCGAGCATTGCGGTGTCGAGATCCAGGTGATCGGACGCCAGCCCTACTACCCCGCCCTGCTCCAGCAGTACAAGGCGATTCTCGACCCCCTCCTCGAACAGGGGGTGCGAGCGCGGGCCACCTGCGGCCTCCACTTCCACGTCCTCACGCCCAGCCTGGCGGAGCCCGTGCCCGAGATCGTCCTCGCCAACGTCTGGAATCTCACACGGCGCTACGCGCCCCATCTGCGCTTCCTCACCAGCACCGGCTCCCGCCCCGAGGCCCTCTGCCGCCGCCGCAACTACGCCAGCCACCTGGAGATGGTCCGCCATACGCCCGGCGCCATGTCCATGCGCAAGATCTACGAGACGCTGCGGGACAGCCAGCCGGTGCCCGAGCACAACAACTTCCTCAACCTCGAGCACGTCACCTTCACCGCAGAGGGTGCCGTGCGCTCCTTCCACCTGGAGTTCCGCTTCCCCGACGCCGACCTGGCCCCCACCTCGGTGGTCGCCAAGAACTACCTCTTCCTGGCGATGGTCCTCAAGGCCGTG
Source organism: Anaerolineae bacterium (assembly GCA_034437215.1). Lineage (GTDB taxonomy): Bacteria > Chloroflexota > Anaerolineae > B4-G1 > SLSP01 > DAOTVC01. The sequence goes on from DAOTVC010000156.1 coordinate 48,049, forward strand.
GAGATGAGCCAGTACGGGGTCATCCACGTGGGGCGGATCCAGGAGTGGCGCCGGAAGGTCCAGATCCTCGATTGGCTGAGCAACAACGACGGGACCCTGGCGACGAGCGACACGAGCAAGATCACGTCCGAGATCATCGAGGAGCTGCGCGTCGGCTGCCGCGAACTCCTGGAGCTCCTCAAGCCCATCTTCGGGCGCTTCAGCCGCGCCTCCTTCGAGGGCGTCGAGGAGCACCCCGCCTTCGAGGTGCTCAGCTTCCTCGCCGAGACCCCCATCTCCCTCCTACGCTGCAGCGGACGAGGCTGGTTGGAGATCGAAGCCCTGCTGGCGGAGCGGGCCATCGTCCAGCCGGGGGAGTGGGATGGGAGCGACCGGCGCCTCATCCGCGCCATCGAGCTGGCAGAGCTCACCGGACGCACCGAGCCCGAGGCCTGGAAGTGGGAGACGGCCCGGGAGCTCTTCCTGACCCCGCAGGAGCTGGAACGACGCTTGGAACGGCTGGATCGCTGGCGCGGGCTGAAGTGGGACGTCAGCCTGGGCACGATGGTCTTCCTGGGTTGAGATGTGCGGCTTAGTCGGAACCCTCCTTCATCCCCGGCCCCGCTCACCCGAGGCCTGGCAGACCATCCGGGAGGCCACGACCGGCAACCTCCAGGCCAACGAGGAGCGGGGGCGGGAGGCGGCCGGCATCGCGGTCATTCAGCGGGATGGACGCTACCACATCTTCAAACAGCCGGTCACGGCGTCCAGCCTGATCGTGATGGAGGGCTACCGGGAGACCCTGGAGCGGGTGAACGAGGAGACGGTCTGCATCCTGGGTCACACCCGCATGCCCACGAAGGGCAGCCGCTGGCGCAACGTGAACAACCACCCGCTGCTCGCCGGACACGTCATCGGAATTCACAACGGGGTCATCTCCAACGACGACGAGCTCTTCGCGACGCTGGGCCTCTGCCGCTGCGGGGAGGTGGACAGCGAGATCATCTTCCGCCTCCAGGACGGCATCGATCCCCAGCGGGAAAACGGGCGCTACCTGCCCCGCGTCAGCGAGAGGATGAGGCTCCTGGGGGGGCGCTTCGCCACCCTCTCCGTGGATCTGCGGCAGCCGACCCGCCTCCTGGCCCTGAAACACCTCCAACCCCTCTGCATCCACTACGAGCGCTCCCTGACGGCCCTCTTCTTCTCCTCCCGCTACATCTTTCTGCGCCGGGCCTTCGGGCGCTCCGTCGTCACGGAGGCGCTGGACAGCGGTTACGGCTTCTACTTCGACGCCCTCAACTTCCCCGCCCGGGAGGGAGAGCCCCTCTCCCTCTTCGAGATCTTTCCGTCTAACACAAAGGAGACCCCATCATGAATGAGACCCTGGCCGTACCCGCAGCCCTCTCCACGGAGCTGGAAGGGATCCTGCGTCAACTCTATCAGAAGGCGAACGCCACCGCGGTGCTGCTCGCCGACGTCAGCGGCCAGCTGATCGCTCTGGAAGGCGAGGGGGAGCTGAGAGATCCGGTCATCGTCGCCGCCCTCTCGGGGGGGCAGCTGGCGGCCATCCAGGAACTGGCCCGCCAGGTGGGCGACCCCCATCCCCTCGGCGCCCTCTTCTACGAGGGGGAGCAGAAGCGCATCGCCCTGCTGGACGTGGGCGGGAGCTTCGTGCTCATCGTGGTCTTCGAACCGGAGATCCCCATGGGCCTGGTGCGCCACTACGCCACGCGCACCGTCAGCGCCCTGGATGCGCTGCGGGAGGAGTTCGAAGAGTGGATGCGCGCTGCGGGCCCCCTCTTTGCCCTCCAGGAGAGCGAGGAGGAAGCGGGCGAGCCGTTCGACTTCAACACGGCGCTGGGTGATGCTTTCGACGACGCCTTTGAAGGCTTTTGAGGTGAACCATGAGATCTCTCTTTGAAGACAACCAGGAAGAAGCCAACAGCCTGCAGATGATTCTGCAAGAGCTGCAGAACGTGGGGGGGTTCAAGGCCGTAGTGCTCACGTCGACAGAGGGGCTGCCCCTGGCGGGTGTCTCGGGCACCTCGGACAAGGATATAGCGGCCGCCATGGCAGTGATGGTGCAACGGGTCACGCGAGAGGCCCGCGAGGAGCTGGGACTGGCGCCGCTGGATGAGGTCATGCTGCGCGACGCAGAAGAGACCCGCCTTATCAGCCGCTACTTTACTGTGGGAGAGGACTCTTTCATTCTCGCTGCCCTGGTACCCAAGGGCCAACCCTACCGCCACTTGACCAACCAGACCATCCGGTACGTGCGAGAGCTCCTGCTCGAAGAGATAAGGGGGGGATAAGGTGGACGCTGTCACACGCGAGGAGACCGTACTGATCATCGAGGACGAGACGAGCATCCGCCAACTGCTGCACGAGGCCTTGATCAATCAGGGGAAGTACCGCGTCCTCGAGGCCAGCGACGGGGAGGAGGGGCTGGAGATGGCTCTGCAGCATCGACCCGACGTCATTCTCCTCGACCTGATGCTGCCCCGCCTCCACGGCGTCCAGGTGATGCAGGAGCTGCGCCAGCAAGGCATCCGTATCCCTATCATCGTCATCACGGCCCACGGGAACACCGAGAACATCCTGCAGACCTTTCGGCTGGGCGCCCGGGACTTCTTGAACAAGCCCTTCTACATTCCCGACGTCTGGTCCGCCCTGGAGAATGCGCTGGCAGAGGAGCACCTGCGGCGGGAGAAGGAGAACCTGACCCGGGCCCTGGCCCGCGCCAACCGGCGCCTCCAGAGGCAGCTGGAGAACTGGACCGCGCTCAACGATCTGGCGAAGGCTATCCTCTCCACGCTGAAAGAGCCCGAGGTCCTCCGGCGGGTCATTGAGACGGTGGGCCGCATCCTCAAGGTGGAAGCCGGTTCGATCCTCCTGCTCGACGAGGAGACAGAGGAGCTCTACTTCGCCATCACCCTCGAGGGGGACGCCTCCCGCTTCCTGGGGGTCACGCTGCAGCTGGGGCAGGGCATCGCCGGTTGGGTTGCCGAGAACCGCACCCCACTGCTGGTGCCCGACGTCCGAGAAGAGCCCCGTTTCTACGCCGAGGTGGACGCGATGACAGGCTTTCGCTCGGAGTCCATCCTCTGCGTGCCGCTCCTCTTCCACGACAGGGTGCTGGGTGTCCTGGAGGTGATCAACAAACAGGAAGGGGGCGAACAACCCGCTTTCAACAAGGAGGACCTGGAGATGCTCACCGCTCTGGCCTCCTGGGGCAGTATCGCCGTGGAGAACGCCCGGCTGAACCGCGAGATGCAGGACACCGCCGCCGTCCAGGCCATGAAGCAGGCCGTCATCACCCTGGCCCACTACATCAACAACCAGCTGATGGTCTGCTCGCTGGAGCTCGATAGCCTGGAAAGCACCAGCTATAGCGACGAAGAGCAGCTGCGAGTAGGCATGGACTCGGCGCGCAAGTGCATCAACGAGATCACCACCGTGGTGCGCGCCCTGGAACGGCTGAAGGAGATCCGTACCGTCCCCTATATCGGCGACACCAAGATGGTCGACCTGGGCGATCTGTTGAGCTCGATCAACTAAGCTCCGGACGACTATGGCTAAAGTCGGATTTGACGGGGACTCCCCTGGCCAGGGAGCCAACGGCCCACGGGAACTCCCCTACCCAGGCCTGCGGCCGGGCGGCCGCCTGCGCGGGCGCAAACGCGTTAATTGAGCGTCGGCGAAGGCCGACGCCCGGCGCGCGCCTTTCCAAGGGGGTTCAGCCCCTGTTTTGAGCACTGGCTTAGCCTTTTATGTCTGGATCAGTAAGCTCAACAGATCCTTCCGGGCCGCACCTCTAGCGCTCCGTAGGATAGACCAGGCCCCAGATCTCCCGGATGCGATCGAGCGTCTCCATGATCGCCAGGGTCTCGTCCAGCGGCATGACCGCGCTCTCGAGCCGGCCCTCGCGCAGACAGCGCATGACCTCCGCCGCTTCGTAGTTGTAGCCGTTGCCCTCCAGCGGGAAGTGTAGGCTCTGCCCCTTGGGCTCGGCGACCCTGTGCCAGAGGCGATCCAGCCCCAGCGCCTGACCCGCGCCGACGAGCCACGCCGGTGCCACCTCGCGGACGCTCTGAACAAAGCCGGGCTTGACGAGAGTCACCCACTCCGGCTTGAAAGCGGGAGAATGGACGCGAATCTGCCCCTCGGTCCCCATGAGGGTCGCTTCGGTGGGCGTCTGCGTGCGCACTGCGGCGCTGAGCAGGGCCAGCCGGCCCTCGGGATAACCGAGGATGAAGGCCGACTGCTCGTCCACCCCGGTCTCCCCCAGGTCTGCCAGGGAGGTCACCCGGTTGGGCTGACCCAGGATCATGGAGGTGAGGGAGACGGGGTAGATCCCGACGTCGAGAAGGGCCCCGCCCCCCAGTTCGGGAGCGAAGAGCCGGCTCTCGGGGTCGAACTCCGCCCGGAAGCCGAAATCGGACGCGATCATCCGCACCTCGCCGATCGCGCCCTCCTCCAGCCACTGGCGCACCTGCACCATGGCGGGCAGGAAGCGGGTCCACATGGCCTCCATGAGGAAGAGGCCCCGCTCACGGGCCACCGCGACGACCTCCCGCGCCTCCGCGGCGTTGATCGTAAAGGGCTTCTCACAGAGCACCGCCTTGCCGGCGTTGAGGCAGAGGAGCGCGTTCTCCTTGTGGAAGACGTGGGGGGTCGCCACGTAGATGACGTCCACGTCGGGGTCCTGGGCCAGGGCCTCGTAACTCCCGTGACGGTGGGCGACGCCAAAGGTGCGCCCGAACTCCTCCGCCGACGCCTGAGTGCGCGAGCCTACCGCGACGAGCTCGGCATCGGGTAGCACCTGGAGTCCCCGGGCGAAGGATTGGGCGATGCTGCCCGTGCTCAGGATACCCCAACGAATCTTCTCGGTCATGATCCCCTCCCTGGAAAATAAGTAGGTTTGTAGTAGGCGCTTCAGCGCCGTTGCTTTACGGCACTGAAGTGCCTACTACGAACCATTTTCGTGCTGGGATGTTGTGCGCAAGCACCAACGTCTCCCTTGTGAGATCTGTAGAGGACCTCACAACTACGTAACAATGTACAACTTTGACGCCCCCCGAACTCGTCAGGGGGCGTCGGCCGTCGCTCAGGAGTAGCGCCCGTAGGCGCGGGGGAAGTCGTCGTTGAAGGCCTCCTGTCGAGGAGCGCCCCCGGCCCGCACCGCCTGGAGCCGTCCCCAGCGGTCGGCGTCGACGCGCCACACGGTGACCTCCCCTTCGACCTCACCCTCCCGCTCCGCACCATCCGGACAGAGGCGCTTGCGCTCCTGCAGGAGAACACTGATCCCCCCCGTATGGGGGCTCCGCACGACCTCCTTCACCTCGTAGTCCTCCTCTTCCTCCTCCGCCGCCCAGCGTCCCACCAGATCCTCGTCCTCGTCGGCCATGTTGAGGCTCTGGATGGCCCCCTCCACGACGACGTGGAGCAAGCGGTTGGTATCGGCAAAGATGGGGGGCGGCACCCGCTCGTCGAGGCGCTCACCGTAGCTCTGCACGACGAAGAGGGTGAGGGCTATCGTGAAGCAGATGTAGATGGGGGCATAGGCCAGCGAGAAGAGCAGCCGCTGGAGATAGTTGACCGGAGACTGAATCTCCTGGTAGAGCACGAAGGAGACGACGCTGAGGAAGAGACCGGCGACGAAGGCGATGACGATGGTCGTCACCAGCGAGGGTGCGGTCACGTTGTAGACCTGCGAGGCCCACCACCGCTCCCGCCAGTAGAGGCGCTTGATGTAGAGGATCATGAAGGTCAGCAGCGAGAGGCTGATGCTCACCAGCGTGGTCAGAGGGTGGTGCACGGTCGTCCCCAGGAGCTCCCAGACGAAGATCCAGATCACCAGCGCCAGCAGGCTGGGCAGGAGCCCGACGGATCCCCCTTGGAGGATGAACTCCGTCAGCGTGAGGCTCTCCTCCTCCCAGACGCTGACGTCGCTCTTACAGCGGGGACAGAGGCAGAGGTGTTCGATCTTGGTACCGCAGCTGTGACAGAGCTTCCAGTTGGACTCCACCGGCTCGCCGCACTGGGCACAGACCCGCTCGCGATGAACCGCGCACTCGTACTCACCCCGGCACGTTCTACAGATGGGCATGGTTCCTGTCCCTCACTCTCACCGCCTGCTACTCATCCAACGCCTTGACACGCGCTTCGATCTCCTCCTCGACGCGCTCGATCTCCGCGCGCAGCTCGCGCTCCCGGCGCTCCAGAGCCCGCAGCTGCTCCTCGGTGCCCTCCAGCTGCTCGACGTAACGGGCGCGCAGGGCCCCCTCCTTCCCCGTCTGTGAGAGGGCCGCCATGTTCCCCTGAATCTGCCGCTGGGCCTGGTAGAGCTTCTCCCGCTCGGCCTGCAGCTCGGCGATCTTCTTTTCGTAGTCGGCGATGCTGTCCCAGAGCATAAGCAGCTTCGCCAACCGGTCGAGGACGGCCTGGTCGATGAGCCCCCGGCGGAGATAGCGGTGCAGATCCTTGAGGGACTGCCGCCGCAGCTCCTCCTTCCGGCGGATGAGACGACGCTCCTGTACCTTGAGCGTCGTCTCGTCCCGCGGCTGGACGGTGACGGCGAAGCGCACGTAGTCGTCGGTCCGCTCTCGAGGCTCGGCGCTGTTGAAGAGCTCGTACGCCGCGCTGCGGGGGTGCTCCACGAACACCTGGAGGGTGCGCGCCGTCCTGTTCGAGATCTGGTAGGTGCGCCACCGCACGTCCCACTCCTCGAACTGCAGGTAGAGCCCCGCCACGTCGATCCCGTGGAGCCGCCGCTCGCTGCCCTGCTCCTCGCGCACCCGGACGCCCAACTCCACGGCGTAGGGAACGTTCAGGTCGCCCCCTACGACGGTGAAGGGCAGGAGGGCTTCACCCACGTACTCCCCCCCCTCGATGACGGTCACCGGGCCACGCTCCAGCGTCAAGCCGGTGCTGTTCTTGAGACGCAGGGTCGCGACGGGATGGGTGGGAAGTTTGGCGCCGTTGTAGAGCAGGCTCTTGGTGTAGTCGACGGCGGCACCGAGAATGGGGACCATCGCCGACTGCCCCCGACCCACCGTCACGGGTGTCTCGATCACGTACTGGAAGAGCTCGCCCAGCGCTTTGCCCTGAGCCTGCACCGCCGTCGACTCCCGCAGCCGCGCCCGCTCCATCTTGGCCTGCGGCGCGGGCGCCGCGCGCGCACTGCGCATGGCGAAGGCCGGCGGGGGAGCCGCTTCTGCCTCCGCCCCACTCATGAGGCCCAGCGACTCCTCGAACTCGACGGGCGCCGCCGCGACGCGCGCCTCCTCTTCCACGACGGGCCGCTCGGGCGTGAAGGGGGTGTAGAGATCGTAGACGAAGGAGATGGGCATACCCGCCACCAGGGCCAGGCTGATCTCCCCCAGGTCCTCCTCCAGCCGGTTGTCGAAGATGCCCCACCCCTGGAGCAGGGCCTCGCCCCGCTCCCCGCCCGCCTCGGGCTCGGCGACCAACCGGTAACTGACGCGCCAGGTGGGGGCCGGGGCCAAATAGCGCACCGAGAGGAAGTGGGCCCCCGCCGATAGCCGCACGTTGACGCGCCGGTAGTCCTCCTGCGTCAAGGAGGTCTCCAGGAAAAAGCGCAGATCCTGAGCTCCCTGCTCGTCGAGGATCTCGACGCCCTGCACCCGCCCGAAGGGCACGACGTTCACCTGCTCCGCGCCATCGGTCAGCACCGAGACGAGGGCCGTGGCGAGGGGCTCGCCCTCGGGGGCCTCATCCATCCCCACCAGCGTCCCCTCCAGCGCCTCCCCCTGGTCCAGGAGCAGGCGCACCCTCCGCCCCCGCAGACCGACGAGGAGATCCTGGAGGCTACGGGCGTCGTCCAAGCGGATGGAGGAGCCGGCCAGCCGCTCCTCGCGGCTCTGGGGCGTGGCGTAGTCGATGCCCAGGACCTGCCCGCCTCCCTCGTCGATGACCGTCAGGCTCTTGAGCAGGTCGTTCATCTCCTCGAGACGGAAGGAGAGGGTGACCTTCTCGCCGTCCACCTCCCCCCGGCGCTCGAAGAAGCCGACGCCGTGCTTGTAAAGGGTTACGTGTGTGATGGGTAGTCTCTGCATCTCCGCTCCTTGTCCAGCGCTGGAGAATTTTATCGATGGTTCTCTTAGTATAGCAAATCTCTTACCCTCGTCAACGAGGCTTTACCAAGCAGGTTATCACAAATGGCGAGGCGGCCCACGCAGGCGCGGGCCGCCTCGGAGAGGGGGCGTCAGGCGCTGGGCGCGCTGTCCCACTCGACGGAAGGTGCGGGTTCATCGTCCTCGCCGGACCCCGCGAACTCCTTGTCCTCGTCAGACGTCACAAGCTCGTCGCCCTCATCAGATTCCAGGAATTCGTCCTCGTTGGACTCCCAGGGTTCAACGTCCAACCCGGGTTCCACAGGTTCGAACGGCTCGGTCTCGCCCTCCAGACTCTCCAGCACCCGCAGCTCCCGGTAGGTGAGCGTCCAGGTGGTGGACTTGAAGGTCTCCACCAGCCCGCCCAAGAAGAGGGAGGGTACGCCCACCACCAACAGGAAGAGGGGGAGGCCGACGATAAAGCCCACGATCCACGGCAGGGCCCCCTCACCGGCGACTGCGAAGGTCAGCAACCCCGCCAGGACGCCCGGCAGGACGCCCAGCACGATACCCGCCAACACCAGCAGAATGATGACGGGGATGAACACGACCGTCAGGGCGATACGGATCCCAAACATGATCAGCCCCATGAGGACGACGTCATCGAGGTGCTCCCGCACCATCCGGTACCCCTCGTGCAGGGCCGGGAAGACCGGCAAGCCCTCGAGGGCCGCGGCGCGCAGGGCGAAGTGGCGCAGCAGGGAGAGGGCGATGATCACCAGGATGAAGAGCAGAACGACGAGGAAGGTGAGCCCGATGCTTAGGACCGTCCCGACTACCTGCAGGATCACGCTCTCGGTGATCCAGGCAAGCAGTGGCGCCAGTGCCGGCAGGAAGGCGAGGGTGAAGACGATGATCGTGGGTATGATGAGCGTCAGGTCGATGAGGAAGAAGCGCCACGCCGGACGGGACCACCCCAGGCGAAAGCCCTGCCACACCGAGACCTTCTCCCCGCTCTCCTCGTGCCGGTCCACCATCTGGATCAGGGCGTTGGCCGAGACGTAGCGGGCGATCGCCAGCGCGAGAGCGACAATCAAAAAGAAGAGGAAGAGGGCAATCGCGACACCCACAAGGACCCCGAGAGCGGGCGCGGGAATCTCCCGGAAGGGCATCCCTCCTCCTGAGAAGGCGGTCTGTGCAGAGCTTCCGCCACCTCCTCCGCCGTTGTTGCTGCCACCTCTCGAAGTCAAGAGGGCGACGATCACACCGAAGACCCAGAGCGCCCGATAGCGCCAGGTGATCTCAAAGGCTCGTTTGATGATCTTGAAATGCTGCATCTTGTACCTCCTTCAGATGAGTCGATTAGTCCGTTAGTCTTGTAGTCGGACAGTCAAATTATGTGGCTTCGCCGTGAGCGCTGAGCAGATACTGCTGATAAGAGTGCCAGCCGGCGAACCAGGCCCAGTAGAGCAGCGCCAGCAGCGCCGTGCTCCCCAGGGGCACGAGAACCGTCCAGAGCAAGGTCGAAACGACCTCGAACACCCTGCCGGCAGGGCCGGGATCGATGAAGGGGACCCAAGAGAGCAGGTACTCGACCATCGACGGGCTTGTGCCAAACTGCTCTCCCAAGCCCGTGATCGCCAGCAGCGCGCCGCTGAGCAGCCAGACGACCTGGATGAAGGCCCAGACACCCACCAGGCCTGCCGGGACCAGCCACTGGCTCAGGTAGACGAGACGCTGCAAGGGTGTCTCCTTGCGGGGCGCCAACTGCAGACGCACCTGGGCCACGAAGCGCTCCGGAGGCGTGAAGGGTGCGGGAGAGGGAGCCAGATCCAGCAGCGTGCTCAACGCCTCCAGCGCCTCCAGCGCCCTCCGACAGTGCGCGCACTCCGCCAGATGGGCCTCCACCTGGCGCTTCCGTCCACCGTGAAGCTCGCCATCGTAATAGGCATCCAACCACGAAACCACGTGTTCCTTCATGCCGCCTCCACATAGGTCGCCAACATCTCCCTCAAGCGGGAGCGGGCGTAGTTCAAGCGGGACATCACCGTACCGATGGGGATGTCCAGGGTCTCGGCGATCTCACGATAGGAGAGCCCTTCGTACTCCCGGAGCACCAGAGCGGTACGGCTGGCGAGCGGCAGGGCGAGCACCGCCTCCTGAACGCGCTCCTGCAGCTCGACCTCCTCCGCCCGCCTCTCCGGTCCCGGCTCCCGGGAGCGCAGGGGCAGGAGTTCGACGTCCACCGTCGGTCTATCACGCCGCAGGTGATCCAGCGCGCGATTGACGGCGATGCGACAGAGCCAGGCCGCAAAGGTGCCCCGGTGATCGTAGCGAGGAAGGGATTGCCACGCCCGCACAAAGGCCTCCTGCGCGGCGTCCTCCGCCAAGCCGACGTCCCCGCACATACGGTGGACCACGTTAATCACCCGTTCCCGGTAGCGGGTCACCAGCACTCCAAAGGAGTGTCGATCCCCCTGTTGAGCACGGATGATCAGGTCACCATCAGATTCAGTAAGTAAAGCCATAACCAACCTTCACGAAATGAGGCACCTCTACCCTTACAACGTCTTTGGGCAGCGTTTTATTCGAAGATCAACAAAGAGCAAGGCCGGAGTAAGGACTCCGGCCTTGACGAAGGATCTGTCGTGCTGCGGGATCAGGCTGCGGTCTCATCCTCTTGAACGCGGCGCCGCAGAGAGCGCGCCGTCACCAGAACCACGACGAGGGCGGCGGCGATCAGACTCGCCGAGAGTCCGATGCCGGTGAGGGGAAGGCGACCATTTGCCTCCTCTGCCGCCGTCACCTCATCAACACCAACAGGCACGCTCGTAGGATCGGCAGGAGCAGGCTCCGTCGGCTCCTCGGTGGGTTCCGCTGTAGGCTCCTCCGTCGGCTCCTCGGTGACCTCCGGTGTGGAGGTCGCAGTAGGCGTGACAGTGGGGGTATCCGTCGGCGTAGGGGTAAAGGTAGGACTGATCTCCGGTGTAGCGGTAGGAATGGTGGTAGGGGTATCCCGGGGCTCCGAGGGCACCGTGGGGCGTTGCGCCTCGACCGGCTCGGAGTACCCCCAGCTCAGGAAGAGCAGGACCACAACCATCGCAGAGATAAGGAAGACGGGGGTGACAAGGCGCTCAAGTTGAACTCGGTTCATCGTTCCTCCTCCCGAATCTGTCACTCAGTTTAAATTCATTGTAGCACGGAAGAGACAAATGCGCACCTTTCTTAAGAGCCACGAGAGGTGGATGAACCTCGAGGGCCCATCCACCTCTCCTCAAGGCCCGCGTTAGGGTGCCGGTGTAGGCGTGGGGCGCGGCCCGTACTCGGGCAGTCGCTCCTCGGTCGGAGCAGGCCCCTCACCTGCCGCCCGCAGGACGGTGATCGTCAGCGGCTGGCTGGTGATGTTGTTGACCTCGTTCCGTTCCTCCACCGTGTCGTCGGTGTCCGCCTGGGCGTAAAGGGTGTGCTCTCCCGCAGTATCGAAGGTGTAGGAGAAGGACCACACGCGGCTCTCCCCGGCGCCAAACCAGGAGGCCTGCACGGCCCAGGTACGATCCCCGATCATCAGATAAGCGGGTTCGATGTTGTCATAGAAATCGACGAAGAAGTTGTTATCTTCGGGGACGTCGACCGGCCCCTGGTTCTTGACGGTGATGTTGACGGTACAGGGGGAACCCACCGTCGGTGTGGCCGGATCCACCGTGATGCTGGTGACGACCATATCCGGAAGATTGGCGTTGTAGTTCCGCATGACCAACGGCAGGTAGATGTAGAAGTGGGGGTCCGCTACCGTCGTCACGTCGAAGACCCAGTAGGAGACCGCCGGCGCGCCCTCGGCGCGGGCCTGCACCGATACGGTGTCGGACGTACCATCGGCCGCCGTAGGGGGCACCAAGAGGGTGACGGTGACGGGATGGGTGGCGCCTGCCGCCAGGGTTACCGCCGGCGGCGTGACGGAGACGCTCCAACCGCTCGAGGATAGGGCGTCGAAGACGAAGGTGTCGGTGCCGTTCCCCGCGTTGGTTATCGTGTGGTGGTAGGCCAAGGTCTCACCCGGTGCCGCCGTCGCCGATCGATCGGGGGCGAAGATGAGGGCGCGGGTCCAATTGACGGCCAGGGTGTCGGTGACGGCGTCCCACTTCGTAGGATCGGCCTGGGAGGTGGCGGTGATGAAGGTGGTGTTGGTGAGACCGCCCGTGCCGGCCGGCACCGTCACGTAGACCTCAACCACCGTCGAGGCACCGGGATTGAGGGAGACCGGATTCTCGCTCAGGGTCACGGGCCATCCCAAACTACTGCTGGAGGCCAGATAGAAGACGTCCGGCCCATCACCCGCGTTGGTGAGGGTGTGGGTGAAGGTGACGACGGTGCCGTCGCCCGTCGTGGTGGTGTAATCGGGCGTGAAGAGCACACCCGCCGTGCCCACCACTCCGGCTGCGACCGAGGCCGTCCCGCTCACCCCCTCCGCGGTGTTGACCGCGACGCTGTTGGTGATGAAGCCGGTGATGGTCGGTAGGACGGTGACCACGAGATCCTGGGTCCATACCGCGCCCGGCGAGAGTACCTCGTTCCAGGTCGTCGCACCTCCGAAGGTGACCTCGGGAGGCAGAGTGTCGGTGATGGCGGCAGTCAAGGTGACGCTGCCCGTGTTCGTGACACGGAGAGTGTAGGTCAGAGTCCCGCCCGCCAGCACGGCTGCGGGGTGGACGCTCTTGCTCACGCTGACGTCGGGGCGTACCACCTGCGAGGTGACGCTGTCACTGCCCGCTGCGCCCTCCTCGGTCGTCACCTCCACGAGGTTGGTGATGGGTCCCTCGGTCACTGCCGTTACCACGACCACCTGGGACCAGCTCCCTTCCACGGGGATCGAGACGGTCCAGGTGAGCGGCGCGTTGGGCGTCACGCCCGCCGGCAGCGTATCGGTGATGGTCGCCGTCAGCGTGACGTTCCCGGTGTTGACCACCTCGAGGGTGTAGGTCAGCGGCTCGCCGACGAAGACGAGGTCGGGGTCGACGCTCTTGCTCACGCTGAGATCGGGGTTGGGCACCGGGTTGATCCGGGAGACGAGGGTGAAGGCGTCGGCGGCCCCCTCGGCCGTGGCGACCTCCACGGTGTTGGTGATGAGACCGGGAGCGCCCGCCGTGACCACGAGGGTATCGGACCAGACCCCCTGTACCGCCAGCGTGCCCGGTGTCCAGACCTGCTCACCGCTCGGCGTCACGTTAGCCGGGAGCGTATCGGTGACGGTCACCCCGGTAAGGTCCACGCCGCCGGTGTTCGTCACGTAGACGGTGTAAGTCAGCGGCTCCCCGGAGATGACCGGGTCGGGGGTGACGCTCTTGCGCACCGCCACGCGGGCCTCGGCGATCTCCGAGGTGAGGGTGTAGACGTCGGCAGGTCCCTCAAGGGTCGTAACTTCGACCACGTTGGTGATGGGGCCGGTGTAGGTCGGCGACGCCGTCACCGTGAAGGACATCGACCAGCCGGCGCCCACAGAGAGGTCGCCCACAGGCCAGGAGAGGGGAGTGTTGGGCGTCACCTGGGAGGGCAGAGTGTCGGTGACGACGACCCCGCTCAGGGGCACGTTGCCGGTGTTGGTGACGTAGATGGTGTAGGTCAGGTCCTCGCCGAGGAGGGCCGGATCGGGATCGACGCTCTTGCTCACCTGGATCGCCGGCACGGGCTCCGGCTCCACCGTCGTCGTATCGATGGCCTGAGCGCTGTAGTTGCTGTCTGTGATGGAGGTAGCGGTGACCGTCGTCACGTTGACCTCTTCGTAGGCCCCCGCCGGCACCGTCACCGTCACGACCACGGTTGTCGAAGCCTCGGAGGCAAGAGAGGCAACCTCTGGAGCGATTTGCACACCCCAGCCGGAGAGGTCGTTCGTCGCCTGGAGCTGGAAGTTGTCCGCCGCGTTGCCCAGGTTGGTCAGGGTGTGAGTATAGACGACGGTCGAGCCCGCCGGCACCGTCTGCGCCTGGAACTCGGGCGTCAGCGAGACGCCGAAGGTCTGCTCCACCTGCGTGGTGTCGGTCACCGTGTCGAAGGTCGCCGTACCCTGGAGCGTCGCCGTGATGACGGTGACGTCCGTCTGACCGCCGCTGCCCGGGGGCACCTGCAGGGTCAGAACGACGGGCAGGGCCTCGAAGGGACCCATCTCCGCCGGACTGGCAGGTTCGACAATCGCAGCCGTCCAACCCAGGGAGCTCGCAGCAGCTAGCAGGACGCTCTCGGTGTAGTTCCCGGTGTTGGTGACCACGTGGGTGTAGCTGATGGGACCCGAAGTGCTGATGGTCCGCGTCCAGTCGGATTCGATGCGGATGCCGCGCGAACGTCCGACGACGAGGATGTCGGTCGCCGTGTCGAAGACGGTGGGGCTGTAGCTGGAGGTCACGGTGACCGTCACGTGGCCCACCGTGTCGCTGATCGCCGCCGCAGGGGGCGTCACCACGACGGTGAGCGGTGAGGTCGCGCTCATGGGCAGGGTGAGGGAGCCGACGGAACCCACCGTCCAGCCGGGCGTAGCGGCCACGGTCACGTTATAGGTATCCTGACCTGTGCCGGTGTTGGTGACGGTGTGGGTGTAGGTGTAGGGTTGCGCCGGCGGCACCACCAGCGTCTGCGCCGGGGAGAGGTCCACGCCCGGGGTGAAGCGGACCGTCGTCCAGTCGGTGGTGGAGTCGGCGGCCACACCCGAGAGGGAGGAGGCGACGATCGTGGTCACGTCCTCAAGACCGCCTGAGCCTACGGGCGCGGTGACCGTAAGGGCGACCGTCGCTGTCATCAGGCCGCCCACCTCCACGGTTGCGTGAGAGGGCGCGGAGGCCCATCCCAGACTGCTCGTCACCGTGATGGCGAAGGTGTCGGTGAGATCGTTGGTGTTCGTCAGGGTGTGGACGTAGCGGATGGACGTACCGGGATCGATGGTTTTGTTGTATTCAGGGCCGATGATGACCCCGGGATCGCCCACGTACTCGTAGGCGCCGATGTCCGCCCGGTGCCCGAAGGGCACGGGGCGAGGATTGCCCTCGTAGTCGGCGTCGAGCGTCGTGGCAGGATCAGCGGCGTCCCGTGCCGGGGAGAGCTTGTCAATGTGCAGATCGGGGGGATCGACTACCGTGTCGACGAAGAGAGGATCTCCCGTGAGGTCGTGAGCACCGGAGCTCACGCCACCTGCCAGATGCCCGCCCGTGTTGCTGAAGTAGAGGTTGTAGTCCACGACCGAAGACGCCGGTGCGTAGACCGCTCCTCCGCCGGCGGCTGCGACGTAGGTATAGGCAACGATAGTGTTCGTCATCCCCAAGGTCTCGTTGACGTAGACGGCGCCTCCGCCGGTGCCCGCCTCGTTCGCGTAGAAGGTGTCGTTGAGCAAGCTCACCGTGCCGGCAGCGGCGTAGAGCCCACCTCCGGCGTTGGTCACCTCGCTGTTGCCGTTGTTGTGGACGAGGCTGTTGATCATGGAGAGGGTCCCACCGGCGCTGTAGAGACCGGCACCTTCGGCAGCCTCGCCGCCGTAGATGCGCAGGGCGTGAAGGGTGAGGTCGGCGCCGGCGTTGTAGAGGTTACCGCCTGAGCCGGAGGCCATGGAGCCTCCGGTCAGCTCCAACCCTTCCAGCGTCGCGGTAGCGACGTTGGAGACGTAGACGGCGCGCCCATCACCCTGGGCGTCGAGGATGGTGCGGTTAGCAGCGTTGTCCGGATTTTGCCAGTCGTCGGCGAGGTAGCCGCCGCGGATCAGGACCGGCGTGTCGATGTAGGCCACCTGGGTCACGACGGTGCCGCCGCCAAGGGAGACGCCGTAGGTCGTGGAGTAGGTGCCGCCCGCGACGTGGATCTCGTCGCCGGCCTGCGCCTGGGAGAGCGCCTGCTGCAGCGTCGCGCAGGGGCCGGCACTGAAGGGCTGCGTACAGTTGTTATCGGGCACGTCCTCAGCGTTGGGGTCGGAGGCCGTCTCGTTCACGAGGGAGTCGTCCCCCGTCGTCGCGACGTAGCGCGTCCCCGCAATATAGCCGATGGTCGTGTTGTTGGTCGCCGCCCTGGGGCCCGGATTGTTGTCGCTCTCGTCCAAGAGCTGGACGACGACACCGGTGTGGTCCACCAGATCCCCGGCGATCTCCGGGCGGATGGTCACGCTGATAACGATCGTCTGGGTCATCAGCGGGCCCAACGTCACCCGGTTGACGGGAGGATAGGTGATGTAGCCCGTGCCGTAGTCACCCGGACTGGCGTAGATGGCGAAGGTACCGTTGATGTTGCCCTGGTTGGTGAGCACGTGAGTGTAGGTCAGTGTCTCGCCGGGCAGGGCAAAGCCGTAGTTATCCGGCCCGACGGCAAAAGTGCGATCCTCCCCCACCTTGGTCACCACCGTGGGGCTCTCCCCGGTGAGCAGGTCCCCACCGGGACACTGGCGCGCCTCGTAGGTGAGGTGGATGATCTCCATCGTGCTGGGATCATCGTCCACGGAGGCCGTCTGGCCCTGAGGGATGGCCACGGCGACGGCGATCTGCGCCGTGGAGCCGGGCCCGAGATCGAAGGTGGCGGAGCTGCCGTCCCCCGCAATCGTGACATTCGCCGCCCCGGTGACCTGCGTGATCTGCGACCACCCTGCCTGAGTGTTGTGGAGATCGACGGTCACCGTCTCGGTGTAGCCCGTACCCTTACCAAAGCTGGTCTCTTCATCGCCCATGACCAGGTAGCGTTCACTGGCGTTGTAGAGGGAGAAGGTGTGGGTGTGGACCGTCCCCGGCAT
>DAOTVC010000157.1:0-25832 GCA_034437215.1 Anaerolineae bacterium
CCCTACCGTCCCTCCTCGCCCTCCTGCCCTCCGGGCCGCAGGGCACCGACGCCCGCGCTCTCGTGCGACGGGCCTACGAGCTCGCCGAGCGCGCCCACGCGGGCCAGGAGCGCAAGGCCGGCGGCCCTTACCTCCAGCACCCCCTGTACGTCGCTTACCTGCTCGCCGAGCTGCACTTCGAACCGACGGTGGTCGCCGCCGGGCTCCTTCACGATGTTCTGGAGGACAGCCCGGAGGTCACGCGGGCGCAGCTGCGGGAGGAGTTCGGCGCCGAGCTCCTGGTGCTCGTCGAGGGCGTGACCAAGCTCGAGAACGTCGAGGAGCGCGTCAAGAAGGAGCTGATCAGTCGCGACCTGCAGGAGCTGGAGAGCCTCCGCAAGATGTTCATGGCCATGGCGGAGGACGACATCCGCGTCATCTTCATCAAGCTCGCCGACCGCCTGCACAACATGCGCACCCTCGAGGGGCTGACGCCCGAGAATCGGGTGCGTATGGCGCGGGAGACCCTGGAAATTTTTGCCCCCCTCGCCAACCGACTGGGCATCTGGTACTGGAAGGCCGACCTCGAGGATCTCTCCTTCCGCTATCTCAACCCCAGCATGTACGAGGAGATGGCGGAACTGCTGGCGTCGCGCAAGGAGGAACGTGAGGCCCGGGTGATACGGCACGTGGAGATGCTGCGGAAGGCGCTGGCGGGGGAGGGCGTCCGGGCCAAACTCAAGGCGCGGCCCAAGCACATCTACAGTATCTACCGCAAGATGCAGCGCAAGAATGTGCCCTTCAGCCAGATCTACGATGCCGAAGGGCACCGGGTGATCGTGGAGACGAAGCCCGAGTGCTATCAGGTCCTGGGCGTCGTCCACCGGCTGTGGACCCCCATCTCCGGTGAGTTCGACGACTACATCGCCAACCCCAAGCCCAACGGCTACCAGAGCCTCCACACGGCGGTCATCGCCGCGGACGGCGGCTCTCTCGAGATTCAGATCCGCACCCACGAGATGGACTACATCGCCGAATACGGTGTCGCCGCCCACTGGCTCTACAAGGAGCAGGGGACGGAGGTGAGCGCCCAGATGCTTGAGCACCTCGCGCGGATACGCAGGAGCGTCCAGGAGCTCACAGTGGATGCCGAGGACGCCCGGGGCTTCATCGAGACGATGCGTGCAGACGTCTTCGAGGAGCGGGTCTACACCTTCACCCCCAAGGGCAAGGTGATCGATCTGCCCAAGGGGGCGACCCCCGTGGACTTCGCCTATCACATTCACACAGAGGTCGGACACCGTTGTCGCGGCGCCCGGGTGAACGGGCAGTGGACGCCCCTCGACTACCCGCTGCAGACAGGCGACCAGGTCGAGATCATCACGGGCCGCAAGGGGGGACCGAGCCGTGACTGGGTGAACGAGGAGCTGGGCTTCGCCAAGACCAATCGTGCCCGCCAGAAGATCAAGCAGTGGTTTCGCCAGCAGAGCCGTGAGGAGAACACTGCCCAGGGGCAGACCATCGTGGAGCGGGAGATCAAGCGGTTGGGGCTCGGCGTGACCCTCGAGGAGGTCGCCGGATGCTTCAGCAAGCGCTATCAGAACGCTGACGACTTCTTCGCCGCCGTGGGGGTGGGGGATCTGACCACGGAGCGGATCGCGCACCGCATCGAGGACGTCCTCCGGCGCCGGGAGCTGGAGGAGCAGATCGAGATTCCGCCCGTCGCCGAGGCCCAGTCGCCGCCGCCTCCTCCACAGACGACGGCAGAGATCGATATCCAGGGCGCGGGGGACTTCCTCACCCGCGTCGCGCGCTGCTGCAATCCTCTGCCCGGAGAGGAGATCATCGGCTACGTCACGCGGGGCAAGGGGGTGACCATTCACCGGAACGACTGCCCCAACATCCTGCGGCTCGGACGGGAGGAGCGGGAGCGGATCATCGAGCTGGACTGGGGGCGGCAGCAGGAGACCTTCGCCGTCCAGGTGGTGATCACCGCCTACGACCGCTCGCGCCTGCTTCACGATATCTCCACCGTACTTGTCAACGAAGACGTCAATATGGTCGCGGTGAAGACGGGCAAGCGCGATCGCTACAACATCATCCCCATCTACATCACCTTAGAGATCCCCAATCTCAGCAAGCTCAATCGCGTCTTGGGGAAGATCGAGCAGATCCGGAACGTGATCAACACTCACCGGCAGACCTGAGACGCGCCTCTACTGACTACTGATCCGGACATAAAAGTCCCAGGTTGATGAGCCCTGCCTGGCATCGCCTGTGGCTTAAGCGACAGGCTACCACGAAGCAAGTGTGCTCCAGCAAGCACACTACCGGAAGCAAATCCTCAACCGGCTTCAATACGGTAGCCGGCGGTTTTAACCGCCGGCGGAGAGGTCGTAGGCTGGCTCGGTTTAGCAGTACTCGTCCGGATCAGTAACACGCAAAAGGGGCGCCTGCCATAGGCGCCCCTTTTGGATCTTCGATACAGTTAGAAACCGGCCGGCGTGACCGACTCCCAGTCCAGATACTCCACCTTCTCTTCCATCTGCTCCGCTACCCAGGCATTGTAGGCCTCGTCGATTGCCTGCTGCTGGAGGGACTCATCCAGCGGGCGCACCTCACGTCCCACTACCTTCAGGAGGTAGTAGAGCTCATCGGCGCTCTGCACCGGTTCGGAGACCGCACCCACGGGCAGCTCTAGGGCTACAGCTCCCAATTCAGGGCCCAGCTGGCTCTCAAGATCCTCCAGCCGCATCCAGGGCAGGGTCGAGCTTGCGGTGAGGGGATCTTCGTTAGCATTGACCTCCTCGGTGAGTGCCTCGAACTCCTCGCCGGCATCCAGTCGCTCCTTGAGAGTCAGGGCCTTCTCCAGAGTGTCCGCGACGAGGTAGCTGACCTGCACCTGTTCGGCTTCGGTCTCCAGATCTGCGGTCAATTCCTCCTGCAACTCCTGTCGCAGCAGGTCTGCCTCGACGATCTGCTCGAACTCCGCCTCGGAGAGCCCCGACTCCTGCAAGAAGTTAATCCTGAAGAAGCGGTAGCGCTCCTCGTACTCTTCCTCGGTCAGGGTCTCGGTGGGGGAGAGAGTCTCCGTCTCGGTGAGCGTGCCGCTCGCCTGGACGGCTGCGGCGTCGCGGTCGTAGCCCAGGAATTGCTCGACCTGTCGCTCCAACGTCTTCTCATCCACGCTGATACCCCGCTCGGCGGCCACCTGGCGCACCAGCTCCTCTTCGACCATCGTGTCGAGCACCTGCTTGCCGAAGAGATCCTTCAACTCCGGGTTGAGTTGATTCTGCAGAGTGGCCCGCGTCTGCTCGAACTGCTGAGCCAACATCTGCGATGAGGGGTCGGTGGGGTCGAGCTGGCTGAGCAAGGTCTGGTACTGCAGAGCCTGGTTCTGGGTCAAGAGCCGTTGGTACTGGACCCGGTCCTGGTACTCCCGCACGCTGATCTCGGTTTCACCCACGACGGCCACTGCGGTGTTGGGCTTGACGACGTATTCGATGATGAGACCGGCAGCCAAGACGCCCACGAGGACCACGCCGAGAATGATGGCTCCCCAGACGAGGATGCGTTGCAACTCCTGGTCGCGTTGCCGACCGGCGACCTGCTTCCGCGTTATACTCTTGCTACGCTTGCGTGATTTATTTTTGGCCATAACTGATCATACTCCTACAAAGCAAATGGGCATAGGGAAGACCCTATGCCCGATTTTCTAACCAACTCCCTAGCGCTGCAACTCGGCGACGAAGGGGATAAGGGCCATGTGACGCGCGCGCTTGATGGCGGTCGCCAGCCGGCGCTGGTGCTTGGCACAGCATCCCGTCTGGCGCCGGGGCCGAATCTTGCCCCGATCGGTGATGTAGCGGCGCAATAGCTCTACGTCCTTGTAATTGATCTCCCCTTTGTCCAGGCAGAAGTCACACACCTTCTGGCGGGGTGAGTACCGACGCCGGGAGGATCGACGATATCCGTTGCTCACTCTTGTCTCTCCTTAGATAATTTCGCTCAGTAGCTGTCCGGATCACCGGGTGGTTCGTCAAAGTAGGTGTCCTGATCATCCCAGCCGCCGGTCGCCTCTTGTCCGTCCAGGAAGATCATCTCTTGGGCCACCAACTCTGTCCGGAAGTGCTGTTGACCATCAGGGCCTTCCCAGGAGCGCGTCTGCAGACGCCCTTCCACGTAGACCTGTGAGTTCTTCGAGAGGCGCTTCTTGCAGAGTTCTGCCAGCCCTCCCCAGGCGACTACGTGAAACCACTCGACGTCGTCCTGACGCTCCCCCTCATTCGAGTGACCACGAGCCGTGGCAACGTTGAAGGAGACGACGGCGCGACCCCCAGAGGTGAATCGCATCTCCGGATCGCGGCCCAGGTGGCCGATGATCATGACTTTGTTCAATCCACGCACCATCGTAGAAACCGGCTTACTCTACCGCTGCGGGGGTCTCTGCGGACTCCTCTTCGGGAGCACTCGCCGCTGGCTCGGGCTCCTTCTCCAGGCGCACGATGATCTCGCGCAAGATCCCGTCCGCCAGCAACAACCGGCGCTCGAAGTCCTTGACCTTCTCGGTGTCCATCTGGAAGTGCACGAGGTAGTAGTGGCCCTCGCGCTGATTCTTGAGGGTGTAGGCCAGGCGGCGCAGCCCCCAGTCGTCGAACTTGGTGATCGTGCCCTCGGCCTCATCGATGTAGCCGCGAATGCGCTCCACGAGCGCCTCCGTGCTCTCTTCGTCCAACTCCGGATTGATAATGAACATCAACTCATAGTTACGCTTAACCAAGACGGATATACCTCCTCTCCACGGGTTTGTCCCCGGCGATTCTCAGTTTTGTACCGGGAACGGAAAGTCCGTCTACATA
Source organism: Anaerolineae bacterium (assembly GCA_034437215.1). Classification (GTDB taxonomy): domain Bacteria; phylum Chloroflexota; class Anaerolineae; order B4-G1; family SLSP01; genus DAOTVC01. Next base: position 4,839 of record DAOTVC010000157.1, read on the forward strand.
CGGACGTTAATATACCACAGAAGTGCCCGTTGGCAACCTCCTCTTTCAAACAGCAGCCTGAAGGGGGCCGATAAGCCGGATTCTGTCCCCTCACTCCTGGAGTGAGAGTGGTGATCATCTATCTTGGACGACGGTTGCCCGCCGTCTCCAGCAGTCTACCCGAAGGTTGCTCTGACGAGAGGGAGCGGGTCGCCCCCCGGCTGTACAGCCTTCCCTCCTGCTTGACCTTGCTTCCGACAGGGGTTACCTGGCCGCAACGGTTGCCCATCGCGCCGGTGGTCTCTTACACCACCTTTTCACCCTTACCCGATCCCGAAGGATCCGGCGGTATCTCTCTGTGGCCCTATCCGCGGGTCGCCCCGCCCGGGAGTTGCCCGGTGTCGTACCCTGCGAAGTCCGGACTTTCCTCACCTCACCTGCGCGAGGCGCGATCACCTGGCCCCCTCAGGCAGCGTTTGCAGACTATTTATACCACACATGGGCATTATGTCAATTGGAGATTGGATCGCTGCTGCATCTCGTGCTCAGAAACGACACAAAGATGCCCATCCCCGCCCTCAGCACAGGCCCACTCTTCTCAGAAGCAGTCCGATCGCCGAGCCGATCGCCAATCCGGCGACGACGTCCGAGGGGAAGTGCAGGCCCAGGCCGATGCGGCAGGCGTTGAGGATCACGCTCCAGAGGAGAAGGCCCCCCCGCACGACCCCGGGCAGCAGGGGCCAGAGGGCGACGATCACGCCTGCGCTGCGGGTCGCGTGGCCCGAGGGGAAGCTGTGTCGATCCAGGGCCAGGTAGAAGTTGCCCCGCTCTACCGTGGGCCTGTTGCGCCGGAAGAGGCTCTTCAAAGCGAGGCTTACCAGGGAGCTGCAGAGCGCTGCAGTGAAGAGCCGCCGCCCCAGTGTAGGCCCCAGCCCTCTCGTCCCTAGCCATGCCGCGAGCCCCACGACTAAACAGAGGACACTGTCGCCCGTGTGAGCCAGGATGGCTGCCACCCGGCGCGCGGCAGGAGAGCGCAGCTGTTGTGTGGCCCAACTCGCCAACCGTCTATCGAGCCGGCGTAGGGGCCTCACGGCTCAGTGGCCTGCAGCGCCCGGCGGCAGATCTCCAGCTGGAAAGGTTTGTCCACGTCCATGCCCAGTTCGGGGTGCGGGGTGAGGTGCGCTCGCAGGGTGAGGTCCAGGGTGCGGGAGATACGCCTCTCGGCCTCCTGAAGGCTAAGCCTCCTCAGCAACAGGCGCACAAAGAGCCCCAGGCCCAGCCGCCCTGCCTGGCGCCATGGCTGCTTCCGCTGAGCAATCAGGTCGTTCCAGAGCGCTTCGTGGGTGTGGGCGATGTGGGGATCCACGACGTGGAAGTCCGTGGCGGCAAAGTCCCCCTCGATCAGCTGGACGTAGCTGCGCCGGGAGTCAGGAAACTGCGCCTCCATGGTGGTGCGGGCGACGGCCCCGTAGTAGATGGAGACCGCCGGATCGTCGGCCCGACCGACGAAGTCGTCGACGATCTCGGCTCTGATCAGCGGGATATCCGCCATGCAGATGGCGACCTGGCGGGCGTCGGGGCGGCGCTCCAACACCCGCTCGATCCCCGTGAGTAGGTTACGCAGCAGCGAGCCCTGATTGGGAAGATAGGTCGCGATCTTCGGCGAGTGGACCCCTTGCTCGGGTTCCAGGCCCACTAGAAAGATGGCGTCGATGGTGCTCGCCCCCGAGAGGGCGTCCAGCACCCACTGCACCATCGGTTGGCCGCCCACATCCAGGAGCGCCTTGGATCTTCCCCGGGTATAGCCATAGAGCAGATCCTCCGCACGGGGCACACCTCCTGCCGTCAGCACACAGTCCATCTCTACCTCCTGGTCCTCAGTCGTTCAGGCGCTCGATGTTGGGCGCCAGGGCCAACTCCCGGGTCATGGCTTGCAGCTCCTCGGGCGTGAGCCGCCGTCCCTTGTCGGCAAGGGCTACCAGCGCCGCTTCCAGCATGTTTGTCCCGAAGGAGCGCCCGTCGACACGCGGCGTGGTCGTGATCAGATAGGAGACTCCCGCTTCGCGGAAGCGTGCGACGTCCGCTTCCGTGGTCGTGTTCGTGAGGATCGTCTTGCCCGCGAGGGTAGGGGGCATGTGGCGTTTGGTGTAGGAGCAGTCGCCGGCGATGACCGTCGCCCACGCGTACCAGCGGGTGAAGCGGGGGACGCTCTCGTGCTGCTTGACACCCGTCGGGTAGATGGCGCTGATGGGGGCCAGCCTGCCGACAACCGGCGCGAGCACCGTAGCGATAAGATTCAGCGTCGGTAAGCGGCGCAGGGGCAGGGGAACGCCCAAGGCGAACTGCAGGTCGCCCAGCACGACCTCGTATCCGGCTTCGATGATCCCCTCGGCCATGCCGTAACGGTCGAGCGCCACGTTGATCAGGGCCCGCTTGGGCTGCAGCCTCTCGCCGATCGCCGCCTCGATGTGATGCATCGCCTCGCGTTCCAGGGTGCTCTTGAGCCCGCGCCCGTCCACAACGGGAGTCTGCTTCACCCCCTGCACGAGACGCCAGGCTGCCGCAAGGCGGTAGGGGCGTCCGTCGGTGCCCACGTGGAGGTCGATCCCCCCAACCCCCAGCGCATCGACCCGGCCGTCGAACGCCTCGAAGAGCGCCTTCGCTTTTGCCGTATCGCCATCCGTCCCGATCCGCTCGAGGAGCACCCGTTCCCCGAGAAGTGTGAGTGCGACACGTTTATCCCGTGTCGAACTCCCCAGACTGACGCTGATCGCGTGTTTCATCCTTCTCTCTCCTATGTTGGGTTCCGTGAACTGTCCAGAGAATGATTTCGGGTGGCGAAAGAAAGCGTGCGCGGGGTGCTCCCAGCCCCTCCAATCCCAGCCCCCGGCTGACGTAGAGCGTGGTCTGCGCCTCCTCGTAGCGCCCCATCTCGTAACGCTTTCCGTAGGCGGAGCTGGTAAAGAGCGCGCCGAAGAGGGGCAGGCGCAGCTGACCGCCGTGGGTGTGACCGGCGAGGTAGAGATCGATGCCCGCCGCAGCGGCCTCCGGCATGAGATCCGGGGAGTGGTAGAGGAGCAGGGTGGGCTCTCCTGGGGTGATGCGCTCTTTCAGGCGCTTCAGGGCCGCGCCGTCGCGCTCCAGGTCGGTGGTACAGCGCACGCCGAGGAGCCAGAGCTGTCCCTCTCCCCAGGGGATAGGGGTTGCTTCGTCGTTCAACCAACGGATCTCCAGCCCTTCGAAGACCTCCGGGACGATACCCACCACGTCCACCGCCGGGCTCCCGGTGATGGCGTAGACGCCGAGCGGGGCCTGCAGTCGTGACAGGAGCGAGCGCGCCCCCTCCTGGGCCTGGGGGTCGTGCACGGAGGAGAGGTTCAGGTAATCGCCGGTGAGGAGAATCAGGTCGGGCTTCAAGGACTCCGCCTTCTCCAGGAGAGCCTGCTCCCGGGGAGACAGCCCCTCGAAGTGCAGGTCCGAGATGTGCAGCAGCCGCAGGGGGTGCTCTACAGGCCCATGGGGCAGTTCGCACTCCTTCTCTGTGACCTGCAGGCGCACGGGCTCCATCCAGGTGGCGTAGAAGACGGTGGCGGTGAGGGCGGTGTTGACCAGGGCGTAGAGAAGTAGTAGGTCCGGGGCCAACCAGGCCAGCAGCCAGGAGAGGATCGTGCGCAGCAGCGCCAGGGCGAGCAGTGAGGGGGTGACCGGTCCCCAGGAGCGCCGTGCCAAGGGGAGCAGTGCCAGTGTGAGTCCGTCACCCAGGATAAAGAGCAGCGCCCACAGCGTGACGAGCACCCTGTGACCTGGCCAGGCCCATCCGCTGATGAGGGCGAGGGCCAGCCAGGTGGGCAGCAGCTTCCAGGGACCGATGCGCGACAGCCAGCCTGTGAAGATGAAGAGACGGTGGAGGAAAGAGCTGCGCCCCCCCTCCCTGTCGGGTGGGATCTGCGGGGATTGTCCTTGCACGTCAGCTCTCGAAGAGACGGGCGATCTCGTCACGGTGGAAGGTGGGCAGCGGGCGGGGACCGTTTGCGCCGTGTAACTCTATCCCCGGTTCCGCGCGCACCTCTCCGATGATGGTGCCGGCAATCCCCGCCCTCTCCAGGGCGGCAATGATGGTTGAAGCATCCTGAGGGTTGACGGCTGCCAGGAGGGCACCGGAGGCGATAAGGCCCAGGGGATCGAGATCCAGGGCCGCGGCGAAGGCCTCCGTCTCGGGGAAGAGAGGCAGCGCTGCTTCGTCGACGACGGCGCCCACCCCGGCTGCGCCGGCCATCTCCCAGAGCCCGGTGGCGACGCCTCCTTCGGTAGGATCGTGCATGGCGTGCACCTCCCCCGCTGCCGTGACGATGGCAGCATCCCGTACCACGCTGATGCCTGGATCGTGGAGGAAGTCGGCAGCCCGGGCCAGGGTCGCCTCGCCCACACACTCCTGCAGCCTCTCGAGACGCTCCCGGGCGATGAGCGCCGTCCCCTCCACGGCGATCCCCTTGGTCAGGATCAGCTTGTCGCCGGGACGCGCGCCGTCGGAGCGTACCAGCTGCTCCGGCAGCACCTCGCCGAACATGGCCCCTACCACAATGGGGCGCTCCAGACCGTAGGTGATCTCCGTGTGTCCCCCCACCAGGATGGCCTCCACCTCCCGGCACCCCCTGTGAATCTGATCGAAGATCTCCTCGACCAGGGGCCGGTCCGTCTGTCCCTCGGGCATGAGCAGCGTGGCGAGAAACCAGCGGGGCTGGGCGCCCAGGCAGGCCACGTCGTTGGCATTGACGTGGACGGCGTACCAGCCGATCTCGGCGGTGGCAAAGGTAATGGGGTCGCTCTTCGCCACCAGATAGCGGTCTCCGAAGGTGATCACCGCAGCGTCCCGGCCCAATCCCGGTCCCAGGATGACCCGCGGATCGTCCAGGGTCTGGTGGCGTAGCAGCTCGACGAGATCCTCCTGGGGTAACTTGCCCAGGGGGTAGGTAGACGACTTACTGGTAGTCTGAGGATTCATCCTTCACCTATCTCTGCCTTGGGGGATGGGAGTGTACTTCTCATCCCGGTCCGGTTACTTCCGCGCCTACTCCTCGATGAGCACCGTGACTTCGTCGATGATGGAGGCAAAGGAGTGCCCCGAGGCGTAGATGTCGATGCTCAGGAGCGTGGTCGGCTCCGTCCCTCGCTCCTTGAGGATGGGGAGCAGATCCGGAGAGGTATACCGGTAGGGCGTACCTTGCAGTATCTGAATGTGTTCCACACCCCCCTCACACTCCGAGGCGGGGCAGGTGTCGGAGTAGACATCGCCGGGCACCGTGTAGAAGTAGAAGCCCTGGACCCACTCGTGGCGCCCCTCTTGCCCATCGAGGTAGTAGAGGCGGATCATGAGCGGGCATTCGGTGCCCGCGATGCCGCAGTAGGGGATGTTCTGGTAGTCCACCCGAATGAGAGCGTTGACCTGCAAGGATTTGATCTCCCGAATGTCCTGGTTGATCTCCTGGCTGATACCCACCTCGATGTGCCCGCGACCTTCCCGTTCCAGAACGACGTAGGAGGCGCGCTCGTCCGAGACCAGGCGTACCGTGCCATCGCTCTCCTCGGGGATCTGCTTCCTCTGCGTGAAGTTCTTCCAGTAGGAGCCCAGAGGTTGTCCGAAGTCACTGTTGCGCAGGATGTCCCGGCTGGGGCCGGAGTGAATGGGTCCCCGGCCCGCCATCGTCAGCTCTGTGAATTGGGAGTCGGTGACGGCGACGAGGGGGCCGCCGCTGCGATCGGGAATCAACGCCTGGCCCCGGCTCACGACGATCTCCGTGCGGTTGGCGTCCACGGCGAGGATGTAGGCACCTTCCTCCAGCTCGATGAAGTCGCCGGCCGGTGTCTGCGGTGTCTGGATGTGCAGCGTCGCTGCTCGACCATCTCCTCCCACGGCAACCTGTAACCGGCGGCCGGTGTTGATCCGGAGGTGAATCTGGTGGGGGAGTTGGCTGAGATTGAAACGTGGCGTGCGCGCCGAGATCAGCTCCACGTCACTCTCACCGTGGAGCTGCAGGGTGCTCACCGGTGTGTCCGGGATCTCGGGTAGGTAGAAGAGCAGCAGCCCCTCGGCGTTGGGTGAGTTCAGGGTGATCTGGCTGCGCGGGGGCACCTCCACGCTCTCCTCGACGACCTCGACCGGACCCCGACCCTTGGATTGATAGGTGACGATACCATTGCCGGTCTTCTGCAGGATGACGTTGAGCGGGCGGGTGGATTGTAAGAGATAGGCGCGCCCGGAGAGCGGCACTCCCACGGCCAACGTGGTACAGGCCACAAAGGAGAGCAGGAGCACGATCCAGGCGATAGTCTCTGTCTTTCTGTGCATCGTTCCTCTGCATGACGAGGGATAGGAGAGTCGCTCCCCTATCCCTCTTGCTAAACTGCTCTAATAGCGGACACGGAAGGAGCTGAATTCCCCCCGGGGCTCCTTCCACTCCACGTCTGCGTTGCGCACGTGCGCGTGGCTGGGCCCCTCGCGCACGGTGCCCAAGAACTTCTGCAACTTGTACTCCCCGCCCTCGGCCCAGATCTCCACCGTCCCGTCCATCTGGTTCTTTACCCAGCCGACGATCCCCAGACGGTTAGCGTTCTGCTTTGTGAAGTATCGAAAGCCGACCCCCTGCACGTTCCCGTACAGGGTGACGTGCAATGCCTTCTTCGGTCGCGTCTCCTCGTTCACGGTAACCCTCCTTGTTCTAGAAAACTCACTGACGCCCTCCATTGTAACGCGGATGGGCTCTCTGACAAGCCTTCCCGGTGCTCGCGGTCCTCTGGGCTCCCACAACTCAGGGCTATCGCGCTTAGCACACCTTCTCCAGCGCGTTACCTGGTGCGCCGCTGAAGCGGCATTTTTTAGAGGGATTCTCGTGGCGGGGCTGCGACCCGCCACGAGAATCCCCTTCTATCCCCGCCCTTTAGGCCGGTTTTCTGCGACCAGAGGTCAAATGCGGTAGCCTGATCCCACAACTTGTCTGACAGCTGGATGGGGACTATAATGGAAGTGGCTATGGAATCCGAAGTGCCCCTCGTGGCTCTCAACGCGCAGCTGGCCTCCGGCGCGAGCTCCTATCGCAGAGCCGGCATCAGCGCCTATATCGTCAACCTTTTGCGAGCTCTCTCCCCGAACGAGGGGCTACGTTACGCTGTCCTTGTCGGTCCCGGGCGCCTGGGAGAGGAGGTGCGCTTGTCCCTCCATACGACTCGCCTGCCCACGGAACGACCACCCGTCCGGATCATTTGGGAGCAGGCCCTCCTGCCTGCCCTTCTGCGCCGGCTGGGGGTCGCTCTTCTGCACGCCCCGGCCTTTGTCGGTCCCCTGCTCTCCCCGCGCCCCCAGGTGGTCACCGTCCACGATCTCAGCTTCTATCGCTTCCCCGGATACTTCCGCCGCGGCAACCGCTTCTACTTGCGCCACTTCACGGCACCCTCCTGCCGGCGCGCAGCGGCGGTCATTGCCGTCTCGCACTTCACGGCTCGTGAGGTGACGACCCTCTTGGGCGTGCCCCCCGAGCGCGTCCACGTTATCTACCACGGCGTCTCGTCCCGCTTCCGACCCCTCCCCCCGGTGGAGGTCGAGCGTTTCCGCCAGGCTGAAGGCTTGCCTCGACGCTTCATCCTCTATCTCGGCACCCTGGAGCCCCGGAAGAATCTCTTGACGCTGCTCCGCGCCTTCGCGCGCCTTCCGGACCCCGACCTGCATCTGGTGCTCGCGGGCGGCAAGGGCTGGCTCTATGAGGAGATCTTTGCCGAGGTCGAGGCGCTGGATATTGGGGCGCGGGTGCACTTCCCGGGATACGTTCCCTTGGAGACGCAGGCACTCTGGTATAATGCAGCCTGCGTCTTCGCCTATATCTCTCGTTATGAGGGATTTGGGCTGCCGGTGCTGGAGGCTCTGGCGTGTGGAACCCCCACGCTGACGGGGAACACCACCTCCCTCCCCGAGGCGGGAGGGGCGGCAGCGCTTGCCGTGCCGCCCGAAGACGTGGGGGCCGTGACCGCGGGGTTACACCGCCTCCTGAACGATGAAGCACTGCGTGAGAGGAGCCGCGTGCAGGGTCTGCAGCACGCGGCGTGCTTTACCTGGGAGGAGACGGCCCGGCGCACCGCGGCCCTCTACCAGCAGGTTATTCAAGGAGAAGTGCCCACTGTATGAATGGAAATGGTAGCCGTAATAGTGATGCAGCACCCTTCTGGGTGCCGCTGCTGGACATCGCCATGATCAATCTGGCCATGGTCCTGGCCTACCAGCTGCGCTACCGGTTACAGTGGTTTCAGGATATCGTCTACGATCACCCGCTCTCGGCCTACCTTCCCTTCATCACCCTCTTCTCCGTTCTGATCCCCCTGAGCCTCTTCTTCGATGGCGCCTACGCCGATTGGCGCGGGCGCACGTGGTTCGATCACGTCTACCGCATCATTGACGCCGTCGCCAAAACCCTGCTCATCGTCTTGGCCCTCGCCTTCGTCTGGCGCCCCCTGGTCTACTCGCGCCTCCTGCTGCTCGAGGCGGGCGTGGGGATGCTTATCTTCCTCTCCCTGGATCGCGCCTTCGTGCTCCTGCTGCATCGTTGGCTGCGCAGTCGGGGGCGGGGAATCAAGCGGGTGGTCATCGTGGGCGCCGGGGAGGTGGGCCGGCGCGTGATGCGCACCCTCGTCGCCCGCCCGAACCTCGGCTACGAGATCGTCGGCTACGTTGACGATAATCCTGATAAGGGCGAGGGGGAGATCGGGCGCTTCCGCGGTCTCGGCTCCACCAGCGGTCTGGTGAAGGTTATCGATGAGGAACGTGTCGACGAGGTCATCATCACCCTGCCCTGGACCTCTCACCGGCGCATCCTCAGCCTCCTGCGGGAGTGCGAGCGGCGCAGCGTCACCGCGCGCATCGTGCCGGACCTCTTCCAGCTGAGCCTCCGGAAGGTCACCATCGGGGACCTGGGGGGCGTCCCGCTGATCAGCGTGCAGGAGATTGCCTTCACCAAGGCTGCCGTCCTCATCAAGCGGGGCATGGACGTCGTGGGCGCCCTCCTGGGGCTCACGCTGGGCGCGCCCCTCTTCGCCCTCGTCGCCCTCGCCATCAAGATCGACTCCCCCGGTCCGGTGATCTTCAGCCAGGTGCGCACCGGGGAGAACGGCAGGCCCTTCGAGATCTACAAGTTCCGCTCCATGTACAGGGGGGCCGAGGAGGAGCAGGAGTACCTCAAGGAGCGGAACGAGGCGGACGGCCCCCTCTTCAAGATTCGCAGCGATCCGCGCCGGACCAAGGTGGGTACCTTCTTGCGCTCCACGAGCCTCGACGAACTTCCCCAGCTCTTCAACGTCCTGCGGGGAGATATGAGCCTCGTCGGTCCGCGTCCCGCCATCCCCTGTGAGGTGGAGCAGTACCAGCCCTGGCACCGGCAGCGCCTCTCCGTGCGCCCCGGTTTGACCGGCCTCTGGCAGGTGAGCGGGCGCAGCGAATTGACCTTTGACGAGGGCGTGTTGCTCGACATCTACTACGTGGAACACTGGTCCCTCTGGTTGGATTTGACCATTCTCTTGCGCACCGTCCCCAAGGTCTTTGTGGGCGATGGTGCCTATTGAGCGACGACTCTGATGATGAGAACTTAACCTGGACGGTGCAATGATGAATCGTTGGCAACTGACTTCGCAGGAACGCACTGCACTCCTCGACTTCGCCCGCCGGTTGGTGCGTACACCCAGCCTGCCCGGAGACGAGGGTGCCGTTGCTGCTTTGATCGCCGAGGAGATGGAGCGGCTGGGCTTCTCCGACGTGCAGGTGGATCCTGCCGGAAACGTACTCGGAAGCGTGGGAGCGGAGGAGGGACCTGCCCTTCTCTTCGACAGTCACATGGATACCGTCGAAGTCGCAGATCCGGAGAGCTGGAGCGTCGATCCCTGGGCGGCGGAGCTGCGCCAGGGACGCCTCTACGGGCTGGGTAGCTGCGACATGAAAGGGGGGCTGGCCGCCACCCTGTACGGTGTGGCTCACCTCCTCAACCTGGGCCTCTCCCTGCCGGGACGCGTCTGCGTTGCCGCTGTGGGCCTTGAGGAGCCTGCGGAGGGGACCTGTACCCGCATCCTCTTCGAGGAGGATGGCGTGCGGGCCGACTGGGTGGTCGTCGCGGAGCCCTCGAACCTCCAGGTGATCCGTGCCCAACGGGGACACATGGAGATGCAGCTCACCGTCTCGGGGCGCTCGGCTCACTCGGCGACGCCCGAGCTGGGGCAGAACGCCATCTACGCCATGTCGCGCGCCATCTTCGGCTTGGAGCTCCTTTCCGAACAGCTCGCCGTGGACCCCTTCCTGGGGCCCGGCGTCCTGGCGGTCACCGCTATCCGCTCGCATGCCGTCAGCCGCAATGCCGTCCCCGAGCGCTGCGAGATCGTCATCGACCGGCGCTTGACCCTGGGAGAGACGGAGGTCCAGGCCCTCGCCGAGGTGCAGCGGATCATCGCCCGGGAGGGGTTGGACGCCCAGGTCTCCATCATCGAGGAGGAGATCCGGACCTACACGGGCAGAACCTACCGTCTGCATCGCGTCTCGCCCCCCTGGGCCTTCAACGCCCACCATCCCCTCGTCGAGGCCGCCCTGCGGGCCGCTCACGATGTCGGGCTGCGCCCCGCTCTGGGAAAGTGGCTCTTCGCCACCGAGGGGGCCTACACGGCGGGCGTCCGCCAGATTCCCACCGTCGGTTTTGGCCCGGGGAATCCTGACCTCGCCCACACCTGCGATGAGTACGTGGAGCTGGAACAGGTCTACACCGCGGCGGGCGCCTATGCGGCCCTCGCCGCCCGACTTTTGGGTGCTCGTGTCTAACCCCTGGGAGGAGCTCGTGGAACCGATCAAGGTCACCGCTGCCATTCGCAACGCCCTCGACGAAGGACAGCCCCTCGTCGCCCTGGAGACCGCCCTCGTCACCCACGGATTTGCCTATCCCGCCAGCGTCGAGGTGACCCGCAGCATGATGGAGGCCATCCGCGCCGCCGGCGCCGTCCCTGCACCCGTCGCCGTCTGGCGCGGCGTGCCTACCGTGGGGTTGAGCGCCGCCCAGGTGGACGCCCTGGCTGCCGACGACCAGGCCGTCAAGGTCAGCATCCGTGACCTGTCCCTGGCAGGGGTGCGCGGCGTGCACGGCGGCACCACCGTCTCGACGACGATGCTGCTGGCTCACCGGGCGGGTATCTCCGTCTTTGCCACGGGGGGCATCGGTGGGGTGCACCGGGGTCATCCCGAGGACGTCTCCGCCGACCTGCCCGCGCTGGCCTCCATCCCGGTGGTCGTCGTCTGCGCGGGGGCCAAGGCCATCCTCGATCTCCCCCGCACCCTCGAGTTTCTCGAGACCTGGGGGGTGCCCGTGCTCGGCTGGCAGACCGGCGACTTTCCGGCCTTCTACAGCCGCACTTCGGGCCTGCCCGTCGATCTGCAGGTGGCAGAAGCGGCTGAGGTCGCCGCCACCTACCGGTCGCAGCGCGCTCTGGGACTCCAGCAGGGGCTCCTGCTCACCGTCCCCGTCCCCGAGAAGGACGAGGTGCCGGCTGCGGAGGTCGAGCCTCTCCTGGAGGAGGCCCTGGCGGGTGCCGAGCGTGCGGGCGTCACCGGGCGCGACGTCACCCCCTACCTCTTGGAGCGCATGGTGGAGCTGAGCGGGGAGCGGACCCGCCAGGCCAACGAGAGCCTGCTGATCAACAACGCCCGCGTGGCGGCCCAGGTCGCGGTGGCGTTGGGTGGCGCAGCTGCCGGCGGATTGGATCCAGGTCCCTTGCGCGGCTGACGGAGAGGAGAGGAGCATGGTTGCTGTAGAGGCAGGGTCAAGGGGCATCCCCCCTTTCATCCAGGCGGGGACCTTCCACTACTTCCGCCTGCCCTACCCCGTCCTCTGGCGTCCTCACCTGGAGCGCTTGCGGATGTCCGGCTACAACGCCGTTCTGCTGCCCACCCCCTGGGCCTATCACAGCCCGGCATCCGGCTTCTACGACTTCACCGGTCCCCGCAACCTCCCCCAGCTTCTCGACGCCCTCGAGGCTGCCGGCCTCTGGCTCCTCCTCGACCCGGGCCCCTGGCACGGACTGGATCTCGATGCGGGCGGTCTGCCGCCCTGGCTGCTCCCCCTCAACTTCGGACCCGCGGGGCGCCTCTGGCGCCCGCTGCGGGAGTGGTGGGGCCACCTCCTCCCGCTGGTGCAGGAGCGTGCCAATCTGGCGGCGCTCGCGCTGCGCTCCCCGCCCGGTGCCCCGCCCGACCTCCTCGAGGGGCTCACCGAGCTCGTTCACCACTTTCTGCCGCAGGTGCCCGTCCTCCCCCTCGCCCACGTCCCCTGGGACGCGGTCCCCTCACCCCGCCTGACCTCCGCAGCTCTCGTGGAGGCGGACTCCGGCCCGTTACCTACCTGGGGGGGCGAGGCGCGCGCCCAGCTGCGCCGCCGGCTTGAGCCCGAGCACCCCCGTCCCCTCGTGGGCTCGTGGTTCGGGCAGGGAGCACGCGCCTTCGTCCTCTCCCCCTTCGGCAGCGGGTTCACCTGGGGGTTCTGGCGTGCCCCGGAAGCGGCCACCTTCTACGGCATCGGTGCCCCCCTGCGAGAGGGCGGTGCACCGGGCGCCACCTATCGCAGGACCCGCTCCTTGGCCCTCACCCTCGAGACGCTGGCGCCGGTGCTCGTTGCGGCTCGCCCCACCACCGCGCCTGAGGCCTCCGACCCCGCTCTTCTCGACGCCGCCTGGTCCGACGGACAGACGACCGTCGTCTTTCTGCGCGCGGCGCCCTTCGCCGGAGGCGAAACCGACCTCTCCCTTCCCGCGGCGGAGGGGCGCCTGACCACGCCGCCGCTGCCCGTGCCGGCAGGGGCGGTGCGCATCCTGCCCCTCCGGTGGCCTCTGGCAGGTGGGCTGCTCCACTACACCACGCTGGAGCCCCTCCTGCAGACCAGCGTGGCCCGGCGGCGTCTGCTCGTCCTCATCAACGAGGTGGGGGGCGAGCTGCTGCTCTCGCGGAACTTCCGGCCCCGGCACGTACGGGGACCCGTCCACGTCCAGTCCCGCGATGCCGGTCTCGCCGTCAACTTCGATCCGGCCCGCATCGCCTCCCTGCTGCTCAACGGGCCGGAGGGGCCCCTCCAGCTTCTCGCGCTGGCCCCCGAGTTCGCTGCGAGGGTCTGGCCCCTCGACGACGAGCCCCATTCTACCCCCCTGCCCCCCCCTGCCTGGCTGCCCGACCCCGAGGAGCCCGCGCGAGGGCTCGTCATCGGGCCCGACCTCACCGTGCCCCGCGCCGACGGCGGCTATACCGCGCTGGTGGCATCCCGGGGCTTCGGCTACCGGTGGGGTCCCTGGCGGGGTAGCGATCCGCAGACCTGGCTGGCCCCCATCAGCTGGGCGCCTCCCGTGCGGGTTCCGTCCCCGGATCTGGAGCCGTGGATCTCCCGCCCGGCCCTCGTCGAGGCGGACCCCGACCTGGACGACGGTGACTGGCAGATCGTGCCGGGAGCCGGGCCGCTCCAGATGGAGGCCCACGGCATCTACCGGGGCTTCGCCTGGTACCGGGGCCGGTTCAGCGGTCCGGCCTCCGCTGTCACCCTCACCTTTCGCCACGCCTGCGATCTCTTCTTCAACGGCGTGCACCTGGCCTCCCTCGACGCCCCCCCCGACGACCTGGAGGGTGATCCCATCCCCCAGACCCTCCCGCTGCCCGCACGCCTCCTGCGCGAGGAGAATCTGCTGGCGGTGCTGACGGAGTCCCTGGGGCGGTCGTCGCACCCGCGAACGGCCGCTCAGGGGCACGGTCTGCTGTACGCCGTTCTGGACAGCGATGCGCCTATCGCCTGGCGCGTGCGCGCCGGTCTGACAGGCGAGTACACCGTCCAAGGCTTTCCCGGTTACGCAGATTGGACGCTGGTTCCCGAGGAGGGAGAGCCCCACCTGACCTGGCACCGTACGACCTTCGACTGGTCACCCCCGGCCGATCTGGAGGTCTCCCTCTTCTTCTTTCTCGAACAGATCCCCGTCAAGGCGCTCATCTACCTCAATGGGCAGCTGCTGGGCATCTACTGGGAGACCCGGGGGCCTCAACAGCGCTTCTGGCTGCCCGAGGGTGGGTTGCGCAGGGGCCGGAACGAGCTGCTCATCGCGCAGTGGACGCGTGGGGCTGCGCCGGAGATCGGTCAGGCTTGGCTGGAGGTCGGCCCTGCCTACGCCGTTCTCCACGAGTGAGTGCTTCTCTCCCACCGACTTGGAGTATAATAGCGTCATTCTGACGGCTTCACCATGGAAGCGCAACCGGGAGGCTAGAGATGCAAGCCTTGTTGATGTCCCAGGACCCCGATGAGAGCGCCGTGCTCTCTCTGGTGCTCCAGCGGGCCGGGCTGACCGTCAACCGCACTACGAACGTCGAACGCGCCTTTGAGGAGCGCCCGGATCCGCCGCCGGACCTCTTCGTCCTGGTCACCGCCGATACCCCGCCCTTGGCCACGGTGCGCCGCATCCGCTCCTGGACCCAGGCGCCCCTCCTGGTCATCGTGGATCGGGTGGAGGAGTCGATGCACGTCGTCCTGCTCGACTCGGGGGCGGATCTCGTGATTCTGCGCCCCTTCAGCGCCCGCCTGCTTATCGCCCAGGTACGGGCGCTCCTGCGGCGGAGTGCCGATCTCCCCTTCTTCACGCTGCCCACACTGAGCGTCGCCGAGCTGACCCTCGATCCGGCGACGCGCACGGTACAGGTGGGCCATCAGAATCCCAAGCGGCTGACCCAGCTCGAGTTCCGTCTGCTCTACACCCTGATGATGCACCGGGGGCAGGTGCTCCCCGCCGAGGTGCTCGTCGAGCACGTCTGGGGTTACGCCGGGGAGGGGGAGCGGGATCTCGTCCGCGGGCTCGTAAGCCGTCTGCGGGCCAAGGTGGAGCCCCAATCCTCTCAGCCTCTGTACGTGCTCACCGTTCCGGGTGTGGGCTATACCTTCGACCCGCAGGTCTAGAGACCCGCTGGGGAGTACTCTTCTGCTCGGCGCGGTACCGGGGTGCGCTGGAGCCCTACAGACCGCGAACTCCAGAGCGCCCTTCGAATCCCTCGAGTAGCCCGACGCCCGCTTGCCCTCTACGACGGGCCTGCGCGCCCGTCGAGGTGCAAAAAATCATACAAACTGCTGGACTTTGCTACTCGCCTGTTACGCCCTTGCTACAGCTCTTTAACAGCGGGTCCTTATAATGTGGGCTAGCTACTTATCACTTGAATACCGTTATTCCGAGCGAAGTGCCCTGCGCCTGTCCCCAGCGCAGCGCGGGACCTGGCGCAGAGCACGAAGCCGAGGAATCTCTCGCCACTATTTGCGATTTCACGCCACAAGGGGAGAGATCCCTCGACTGTACTCCACAAGTGAACTATTCTAGGAGGCTAGTATGTCTTTGGCAGTTTGTCCATCCTGTGGTGAGACGATCAAGCTCACGGGCCAGCCCCGGATCGGTCAGAAGGTCGCGTGCCGGTACTGTGATGAGTCCCTCGAGGTCATCGATGTCAACCCCATCGAACTCGATTGGGCCTACTACGACGATGACGACGAAGACTGGAGCGTCGACGAGGATTACGAAGACTACGATGATGAGGAGTGGGATGACTGAGCAGTGAGTCCTCTCCTCCCTTTGCCTGAGAGGCTCCTTGTAGAGAGCCCGCCCTTGTGGCGGGCTCTCTCGTCATGCACTCTCCTGCTGCGAGCCCATCCTCTCCGGTTAGCCGCTCGCCTGGAACGTCTCACTAATTGGAATCTTTGGTTGAATAACTTCTAACTTGCGGAATTGTGGTGATAGGAGTATCATGGAGGGTAGTGTAAGTTGATGACTTCTTCTTGAGGGGCGGTGTATGGGCTTAGCGCTTCATCTGTGGCTGCCTTCAGACGAATTCTCGTTGATATATCCGTCCACCCTCTCGGGCTTTCTGCTGCTCAGCCTCTATCTGGTGGGCTCTATCGCGCTGGTGTACGTGCGACGTCGCGACTTTGCCCGCATGCGCTGGCCCCAGTGGGGGCCCTTCCTCGCTGCCTTGCTTGTGCTTTTCCTCTTCCGCGGTGCTTTGGTGCTCTCGCGGTCGCCCCTGGGCCTCTCCCTGGCTGCCTCTCCCAACTTTCTCCCCTCCTTGCCGGCGCTCTCCCTGCTCTCTCTGACGATCGTCACGTCTGCCGCCATCTGGCTGGGGACCGGTCCCGGCATCGTGTTGGGGCTCGTCGCGGGCATCCTCCGGGTGGGCTTCTATGGACAGCCTTTGAACGATGCCTTTGCTTTTGTAGCCTGGGCCGCTACCGTCACCTATCTGATGCACCAACCCTACCGGGGGCTGCTCTTCGATCTGTTGCGCCACCCCCTGGGGGCGCTCCAGGTCGCGGTCTTCTCGGCCCTCCTGATTCTCAGTCTTAACCGCCTCTCCGAATCCATGCCGCAGGGGTTGGTCGTGGCCCTGGATCACGCCCGCGTTCCCCTGCGCAGCGCCTGGGTGGTCTGGTGGGTCAGCACTCTCTTCCAAGGGGGCCTCTTCGGACTCCTCTTCCTGTTCAGACCGGCGCTCCGCCCTCCCCAGCGGGCCGATCTGGCCTTCGTGACCCAGCGTTACCTGCGGGCGCGCTTCATGCTCATGATCATTCCGCCGCTGCTGCTCGGTCTCCTCATCTCGGTGCTCGCCGTCACCAGCCGGGGAGTGGGTCTGGCCCGTGATCAGGCGGTGCAGGAGATGAGACGCAGTGCCGCCAACGCCAGCGAGAGCGTGCAGAACTTCTACTACACGGGCGCCAACCTCCTCGTCACCTTCGTCGCCGACCCCGCGCTCCTCGATCCGGCGTTGAGCGAGGAGACCCTCGAGGTCAGCCGGCAGGTCGTCCCCTTCTTCCAGGAGTTTCTGCTCACCGATGCGATGGGGGATCTCGTCACCGTCGTGCCCGCGGATATACCCCAGGTGGATCGGAGCTTCACCGAGGAAGAGGCGCTGATGGTCGAGCAGGCGCTCGACTTCGGCATCGCTCAGCAGACTCACCTGGTCGTGCTGCCCTCCGGTGAACGGCGTCTGACCTTCATCCAACCGGTCTTCAATGCGGTCGAAACGGAGGTCGAGGGGGTGCTGCTGGGCCGCGTCGAACTGGATATCAATCCCGTCTTGCGGCGGGCGCTGGACGCCCTGCAGCTGACCCGGGGGGTGGGGACGGGCTTCATCCTTGACGACCGGGGGCTGATCATTGCCCATCCGGCCGAGTCCTATATCCTGCGTCCCTGGACGCCGAACGTCGAGCCCCTCGAGGTGCACGCTGTCGAGGTGGGCGTGGCCTACGAGGACGTGGGACCGGAGGGTGATCGCCTGCTGACCCACATCCGCATGGTGGATGGGGCGCCCGCGACGTTGGTCATGCAGCTCCCCTTCTCCGTCGTGCTGGAGACGGCGACGGCGATCTCCAACCCCATGCTGGTCGTGCAGCTCTCCACCAGCCTCATCCTCCTCTTCCTGATCCCCTTCCTGGCTGCGCGCGTGACTCGCCCTCTGCAGACCCTGGCCCAGGCCGCCCGTCACATCGCTCGCGGCGATCTCAACGTCCCCGTCCATATCTCCGGCGCCGACGAGGTGGGGCAGTTGGGTGCGGCCTTCGAACAGATGCGCCTCCGGTTGCAGGCGCGTCTCACCGACCTCTCCCTCCTGTTGAACGTCGCCCAGTCCGTCTCGGCGACGCTCCAGCTGGACGAGGGGGTGCCCCTCATCCTCGAAGGAGCGCTCGCAGAGACCGGGGCGGCTACTGCGCGCTTCGTGCTTCTGCGCAGTGGGACCAACCGGCCGCAGCAGGTCTTCTCGGTGGGGATGGCCCACGCCTCCTTCCCCGGGTTGGATCGGGTCTTCGCTGCCGCCCTCTACCGCCGGCGGGACGCGGTCGTCAATCCCGATCTGCACCGCGATCAGGCGACGCCCATCCTCGTGGGACCTCTGCAGAGCTTTGCGGCCTTCCCCGTGCGCACCCACAACCGTACGGTGGCGGTCCTCTGGGTGGGGGCCATGGAGCGCGACGCCTTCGACGAGGCGAAGATCAACTTCCTCAGCACGCTGGCGAGCCAGGCCGCCGTCCTCGTGGAGAACGCCCGGCTCTTCCAGGCGGCGGAGGGCGGGCGTCAGCGCCTCGCCGCTATCCTCGCCAGCACCACCGACGCGATCTTCGTCACCGACCAGGATCAGCGCCTCCTGCTCATCAACCCGGCTGCCCGGCGGGTACTCGACCTTACCGAGGCCGTCTACGGGAAG
The DNA here is from genome assembly GCA_034437215.1 of Anaerolineae bacterium. Classification (GTDB taxonomy): domain Bacteria; phylum Chloroflexota; class Anaerolineae; order B4-G1; family SLSP01; genus DAOTVC01. The sequence continues at coordinate 23,086 of DAOTVC010000157.1, forward strand.
TCGATCCGCAGCCTGGATCTGCCCGTGCCCCTCGAGGAGGCCCTCCTGCGCTTCGAGGAGGGGGATCAACAGGGATCTTTGCCCACCATCGAGGTGCCCCTGGCGGATGGGCGCACCTTCTACGCCAGCATCGCGCCCATCACGCCCGTCCAGGGGCAGGAAGGCGGGGGCCGGGTCGTCGTTATGCGGGACGTCACCCACTTCAAGGAGCTCGACGAGATGAAGTCCGACTTCGTGGCGACCGTCTCCCACGATCTGCGGGCGCCGTTGACCTTCATCCGCGGCTACGCCTCCATGCTGATGATGGTCGGCGAGCTCAACGATAAGCAGCAGGAGTATCTTGAGCGGATTCTGGAGGGCATCGAGCAGATGAGCGCGCTTATCGGGGACCTGCTGAACTTGCGGAGAATTGAGGCCGGTGTGGGTGTCAAGCGGGAGCCCACCTCCATCGGCGTCCTGCTGGTCGAAGCGGTGGACAACATGCGCGCGCGCGCGACGACGAAGGACATCACGCTGCGTCTGGAGCCCGCCGACGGGGCCCCCGTCGTCACCGGCGACCGCACTCTGTTGCGTCAGGCCTTCAGCAATCTCGTCGACAATGCCATCAAGTACACGCCTGCGGGGGGGCAGGTGAGCGTGGGGTTGGAGGTCAACCATCCCGAGCAGCACGTGATCGTCCACGTCCAGGACACGGGTATCGGCATCGCCCCCGAGGATCGAGTGCGCCTCTTCGAAAAGTTCTATCGTATCAAAAGGCGAGAGACGGGGGGGGTGTCGGGCACGGGGCTCGGTCTGGCTCTCGTCAAATCCATCGTGGAGCGCCACAGCGGTCACGTCTGGGTGGAGAGCGAGCTGGATCAGGGCACAACCTTCTACGTGGCGCTGCCCCTGCGCACCGAGGAGGAAGCGGTAGGCTGATGTCTGCCTAGGGGCGTAAGGAAAACGGGGTGCTACCGCAGTAGCACCCCGTCTCTTTGCGCTGAGATCGTTCGCGCCTGCGCCGACTATGCGGGCAGCGCCGGATACCGTCTCCACAGGAGGGCGAGGTTCTCCTCCAAACGCTCTCCCAGTGCCGGGCCACGCGCGGTGGTGACGTCGTCCTCGTTTTCGAAGACCACGTAGGGCACGGTCTCTCCTTTGACGCTCAGATAGGCAGGGTCCCCGGCACTGAAGCGCGCCCAGTCATCCCCCCGGTAGAGGCGCTCCAACTTCTCGTCGCTCAGACCGTGTTCCAGGATGCTGTCCGGACGATCGGGGTTGAAGCGGGCGCGGTTCTTGCGCAGTGACTCCTCGTAGGAGACCTTGACGTAGAGGGTGGCTGCGCGGCTCAGGATGAGGTCCGAGAGGTGCTGGTAGGCCGCTGCGTAGCCGCCGTGTTCTGTACCCCGCGAGAACTCGATCAGGGTGGTGTAGCGGTCGTGGTAGTCGGACGTGTCTCGCAGGCGCTTCGCGTACTCGAGGCTGATGCGCTCGATGAGGAGGTGCCAGAGGTAGGGGGCCTTGAAGTAGCCCTGGACATCGGTATGCAGCCGGGGATGGCCCATCCTCTCCAGAAGAGTGTCCTCCTCGAACCAGGTCCACAACATGGGAAAGTCGTCGATGATGTCCAGCTCTCCGACGTGATAGCGGCTACGACGCCTTTCCGGCGGCAGGCGTTGCAGGTAGTCGATGATCTCGCTCTTGCCCGCTCCCGGGCGGGCGTTGAGGATCAGGATGGGAAAGCAATTGTTCTGCATCTCTACTCCGTGGGGGTAACTTCAGCTGTTACTGATTTCTGTTTGCCGGCGACGGTAAAGAAGAGGACGGGCAGCGAGACGAAGAGGAGCAGGAAGAGCCAGGGGGCGACGTCCCGCACCACGATGCGGCCCAGGGTCAGGGTCTGCTGGGCGTCGCTTTCGGGCAGGGTACCCTCTGCCAACCAGCCGCGCCACGAGCGTTCCAGGGCAGCGGCGTCGATGCCCAGAACGCGCTTCGGTCCGGCTACGCAGTCCAGGCCATCGCTGTAGCCGTCGAGGAGCCCCCGCACCGCCGACCAGCCGTAGGCTTTGTGTAGGTAGGTAACGAGACTCTGGCTCTCGGCGTAGGCCAGGATAACCTGGTCGGGGGGGAGCGCGTAGAAGGGCTGGCAGAGGTCCTGCAGAGGGATCAGGTCGTTGCTCTCCACGGCCTTTTGGAGGGCGATGGTGTAAGCGGGTTCGGGCCGCTGCTCGAAGGAGGAGGCGAGCCCCTCGACGAGCCACGCGGGCACGAAGGCGTAGCGCTGTGCTCCCAGCTGTTCGTAGAGGACGAGGTGCGTGAGCTCGTGGGGCAACGAGCGTTCCAGCATCGATTGGAGTTGTTCCGGAGGGGGTGCGGTGATCAGGACAACCCCCACATCGGGATGCGCCTCCCCCCCCACCCAGTCCGTGCCCGTCAGGCGCAGCGCCAGCTGCAGATCCGATGGAGAGGGGTAGACGTAGATGCGTACCGGCCCCACGGGGGGAGCCTCGAGGATGTCGGTGATCTCCTCCAGGGAGCGGCGGGCGATGTCCGCGGCGACCGTCATCTCCTCCACCGTGCCTCCCACCCACTGAACGGTAATCTCTTCCTCTTCCAGTGTCTCCCACTTGAAACGGTTGTCCTCGTAGAGGAAGACGGTCCGTTCGGTGGTCGCGGTCTCGTCCTCCTCGATCTGGTACTCCCACCAGTAGGCGATCTCTATGAAGGGGGCGAGGTTGCGCTCGCGCAGGTCACGCCGGTAGCGGGCT
>DAOTVC010000158.1:0-12049 GCA_034437215.1 Anaerolineae bacterium
ACTGGGACGTGGACGCCAACGGCCCCGCCCGTATCGTCATGCTGGGCGGCAGCCCCACCGACAACAACGCCATCCTCTTCCGCCAGGGCCAGATGGAGATCGTCCAGCCCTACGTCGACGCGGGCACCGTCGAGATCGTCGCCGACCAGTGGGTCGACAACTGGGATCCCGCCAACGCCCTCAAGATCATGGAGAACATCCTCACCGCCCAGAACAACGACATCGACGGCGTCGTCGCCTCCAACGACGGGACCGCCCTCGGCGCCCTGCAGGCCCTGAGCGGGCAGAAGCTCGCGGGCGTCGTCCCCATCTCCGGGCAGGACGCCACCGCCGACGGCTGCAACAGCATCGTCAAGGGCGAGCTCACCGTCTCCATCCTCAAGGACATCCGCGACCTCTCCCCCCTCGCCGTCGACCTCATCGACAGCCTACTGCGGGGCGGGGCGGCGGATCTGGAGATGTACACGTTGGCCGAACTGACCAACGACGAGAGCCTGGCGGGCGAGGTGCCCTGCAACTTCCTGCCCGTCTACCAGGTCAACGAGGAGAACGTCCACGAGCTGGTGGTGGAGAGCGGTTTCCAGACCTACGAGGACGTCTACCGGGACATCCCCGAGAGCGAGCGTCCTCCGGAGCCCTAGAGCAGGTACAGTAACTGACTGAGGGAGTCGGGTTCTCCTGCCGGCAGAACACCGCGGGCAGGAGAACCCGCCCCAAGACCGGGAGGGAGTACAGTACATGAACGATGACATCATTCTCGACTTCAGGAACGTCACCAAGAGGTTCCCGGGCGTCACCGCGTTAGATGATGTGTCCTTTCGGATCCGGCGCGGTGAGATCCACGGCCTCTGTGGAGAGAACGGTGCCGGGAAGTCCACCCTGATGAAGATCCTGGCCGGGGTCTATCCCCACGGCTCCTATGAGGGCACCATTCTCTACGACGGCGAGGAGCTCCGGCTGGAGAACCAGTCCATCCAGCAGGCCAGTGAAGAGGGCATCGCCATCGTCTACCAGGAGCTGGCGCTGGTCCCCAGCATGACGGTGGGCGAGAACATCTTCCTGGGCCGGGAGCCCGTGGACGGCGTGGGAATCAACTGGGACAGGCTCTACGCCGACACCCAGGCCCTCCTGGAGAAGTACAACCTCGACATCCGCCCCCAGGCCGTCGTGAAGAACCTGGGGTTCAGCAAGATGCAGATGACGGAGATCGCCAAGGCCCTCTCGGAAGAGGCCAAGGTACTGATCCTCGACGAGCCGACGAGCGCGCTGACGGAGGCCGAGATCACCAAGCTCATGGAGATCCTGCACGTCCTCAAAGCGCACGGCGTGACCTGCATCTACATCAGCCACAAGCTCGAGGAGTTCTTCCGGATCGCCGACACCATCACCGTCCTGCGCGATGGACAGGTCGTGACCTCGCAGCCCACGGAGGATCTGAACCACGAACAGCTCGTCCGCCACATGGTCGGACGGAAGATGAAGGAGCGCTTCCCCAAGGGGAATCGCCGGCCCGGTGAGGTCATCTTCGAGGTGAAGAACCTCCACGCTACCGATCCCAACGAAGCAGGAAGCGAGGTCCTGCGCGGCGTCTCCTTGAATCTGCGAGCAGGGGAGATCCTGGGCCTTGCGGGTCTGATGGGCTCGGGACGCACCGAACTCGTCATGACTCTCTTCGGGGAGTACGGCAAGGTCACCCAGGGCGAGATCCGGTTGGAGGGGCGGGAGATCAAGGTGCACAACTCCCGGGACGCCGTCGAGCAGGGCCTCAGCCTGGTGCCGGAGGACCGCAAGCGGCACGGGTTGGTCCTCATGCAATCGGTGCTGAAGAACATCTCCCTGGCCAATCTGGACAAGTTCGCCACCTGGTTGCGGATCGACGACTTTGCCGAGCTGCAGGCCTGCCTGCGCTACGCCGAGAGTTTGTCCATCAAGGCGCCCACTCTCAACGTGGCCTGCGAATCCCTCTCGGGCGGCAACCAGCAGAAGGTCGTCATCTCCAAGTGGCTGATGTCCGATCCCAAGATCCTGATCATGGACGACCCCACGCGCGGCATCGACGTGGGCGCCAAGTACGAGATCTACAAGTTGATGAACGATCTCGCCGGGAGGGGCATCGCCATCATCATGATCTCCAGCGAGTTAGAAGAGGTGTTGGGCATGAGCGACCGGGTGTTGGTCATGCACGAGCGCCGCTCGGCAGGTATTCTAGATATCGAAGAGGCCACCCAGGAGAAGGTCATGGCATTGGCGACCGGCATCTCCCAGGAAGCCGTTACAGTTTAAGTCGAAGCAAAGAGGTGCTTTCATGACAACCATCTCAAAGGAAACCCAGAGCCCCAAAAAGTCCGCGCTCGGTGAGGCCTTGGAAGCCTTCGTCGAAGGGTTCAGCGTGAACATGCAGACCTACTCCATCATCCTGGCCCTCATTGTCCTTTGGGGCCTCTTCTACCTGGCCACCGACGGGCGTTACCTCTCGGCGCAGAACTTCTCGAACTTATTCCGTCAGATGACGGTGACCTCCTTCCTGGCAGCAGGCATGGTCCTGGTCATTGTGACGGGCAACATCGATCTCTCGGTGGGAAAGCTGGCGGGCTTCGTCTCCGTGGTGGTGGCCTACTTCCAGGCCAGAATCTGGTACGGCCTGATACCCGGTCAACCCCTCCTCGCCACCGCGCTCTCCCTCGTCGTCGGCCTGATCGTGGGCACCCTCTTCGGCGTACTGCAGGGGTACGTCATCTCCTACCTGAAGGTCCCCTCCTTCATCGTAACCCTGGGGGGCATGTGGATCCTCGATGGTGCCATCCTGCTCGTCACCCAGGGACGCACCATCCCCGCCAACCAGCCCATCTTCTCGCAGATCGCCCAGGGCTACCTGCCGAATTGGGCCGGCTGGATCTTCGCCGTCCTCGCCGCCGCAGCGCTCTTCTACGCCATGGTCAACAGCCGGCGCAAGAAGCGCGAGTATGGCTTCAAGGTCCCCCCCTTCTACCTCGATCTCGCCAAGACCATTCTCCTCGTGACCATCGTCGTCGTCTACGTCTACATCGTCAATCTCTACAACGGCATCCAGGTGCCGGTGCTCCTGTTAGCCATCGTCGTGGGCGCCATGTCCTACGTCTCCACCAACACGCGCTTCGGTCGCTACGCCTACGCCATCGGCGGCAACCGGGAGGCGGCGCGCCTCTCGGGCATCAACATCCGCAAGAACGTCTTCGGCGTCTTCGCGCTGATGGGCTTCCTGAGCGGCGTGGGCGGGATCGCCCTCGCCTCCTATGTGGGCTACGGCACCATCGCCGCCGGTCAGGGCTACGAGTTGGATGCCATCGCCAGCTGTATCCTGGGCGGCACCTCCACCCTCGGGGGTGAGGGGACTATCTTCGGCATGGTCATCGGCTCCCTGATCATGGCCAGCCTCACCAACGGGCTGCAGATGATGAACGTGCAGGCCGCCTGGCAGTATCTGGTCAAGGGCGTGGTGCTGGTCCTCGCCGTCTCTGCCGACGTCTATTTCAACAAGAAGTAGGTCACTTCCGTATTGCGTACTGCGTACTGCGTATCTTACTCATCCGGGATACGCAATACGAGATACGCAATATCGCTTGATCACCATATTGTTTCCACTATTTAGGAGGTTACCATGAGCGAGCGTTACGAACCTAAGTCCGAACAGAAGTTCACCTTTGGCCTGTGGACGGTGGGCAACCCCGGGGGCGACCCCTTCGGCACCGAGGTCCGCCCCCAGCTCTCCCCGGCGGACATCGTCTATCTTCTCGGGGAGGTGGGCGCCTACGGCGTCAACTTCCACGACAACGACCTCGTCCCCATCGACGCCACCCCCGCCGAGCGCGACGCCATCCTCAAGGCCTTCCGCAAGGCGCTGGAGGAGACGGGGCTCAAGGTCCCCATGGCGACGACCAATCTCTTCTACGATCCCGTCTTCAAGGACGGCGCTTTCACCGCCAACGACCCGCGGGTGCGGGCCTACGCCCTGCAGAAGACGATGCGGGCCATCGACCTGGGCGTCTCCTTCGGGGCACAGGTCTACGTCTTCTGGGGCGGTCGGGAGGGCGTGGAGTCCGACGCCACCAAGGACCCCGTCGAGGGGCTGAAGCGCTTCCGCGACGCCCTGAACTTCCTCACCGAGTACGTCCGCGATCAGGGCTACGATCTCAAGTTCGCCCTGGAGGCCAAGCCCAACGAGCCGCGGGGCGACATCTACCTCCCCACCACCGGCGCCATGCTGGGCTTTATCGAGACCCTCGAGCACCCCGAGATGGTGGGGGTCAATCCGGAGATGGCCCACGAGCACATGGCGGGCCTCAACTTCCTCCACGCCGTGGCACAGGCCTGGGAGGCCGGTAAGCTCTTCCACATCGATCTCAACGATCAGAACTACGTGCGCTTCGACCAGGACTGGCGCTTCGGGGCCCAGAATCTCAAGCAGAGCTTCTTCCTCGTCAAGTTCCTCGAGGACGTGGCCTACGACGGCAGCCTCCACTTCGACGCGCACGCCTACCGCACCGAGACCTACGAGGGCGTGAAGGACTTCGCCCGCGGCTGCATGCGCACCTACCTCATCCTCAAGGAGAAGGCGGAGCAGTTCAACAGCGACGAGGAGATCCAGGCGCTGCTCGCCGAGATCAATCGTGACTTCGAGGAGGTCCAGCCCTTCCAGGGCGAGTACACGCCCGAGAAGGCCACCGCGCTCAAGGAGCACGACTTCGACCGCCAGGCAATCGGCGGGCGCGGTCTGGGCTACGAGAAGCTCGACCAGCTGACGAACGAGCTGCTGTTGGGGGTACGCTAGTTACGAGTTGACAGTTCAAAGTTGAAGGTTGCGAGTTGAGAGTTGTGCTGTACGGCACTTGACTTTCAACTCGCAACCCGCAACTGCGGTAGGGAGGACCATGCAAGAGAGAGTGTTTTTTCTAGGCCTAGACATTTCGACGACGGGGGCCAAGGCCCTGCTCAGCGACGGAGCGGGCGACGTGGTGGCCTCGGCGACGAACCCCGTCTCCCTCTCCACCCCGCAGCCCCTCTGGTCCGAACAGGATCCCCACGATTGGTGGGACGGCATCGTGGAGAGCATCCGCACGGTGCTGGCGGAGGCCGGCGTTGAGGGCGAGGCCGTGGGGGCGGTGGGGCTGACGGGCCAGATGCACGGGCTGGTGCTCCTGGACGAGGAGGGCGCGGTCCTGCGTCCGGCCATTCTCTGGAACGACCAGCGCACCGGCGAGCAGTGCGACGAGATGCGCACGCGGCTGGGCAAGAAGCACCTCATCCAGGTGACGGGCAACGACGCCCTCACGGGCTTCACCGCGCCGAAGGTGCTCTGGGTGCAGGAGCACGAGCCGGAGGTCTACGCGCGCGCCGCCCACATCCTCCTGCCCAAGGACTACGTCCGCTTCCGCCTCACGGGCGAGTACGCTATGGACAAGGCCGGCGGGGCGGGGACCCAGCTCTTCGACCTCGAGGCGCGCGACTGGTCGACCGAGGTGGTGGAGGCGCTGGAGATCCCCGAAGCGTGGCTCCCGCCCACCTACGAGGGGCCGGCGGTGACGAGCGAGGTGAGCCCCGAGGCAGGCGAGGCGACGGGGCTGCGAGCCGGCACCCCGGTGGTCGGCGGGGGGGGCGATCAGGCGGCGGGCGCCGTCGGCGTGGGCGCCGTGGAGCCGGGCATCGTCTCCCTCGTGCTGGGCACCTCGGGCGTGGTCTTCGCCGCCACCCCCGAACCCTTCATCGAACCCGAGGGGCGTCTCCACGCCTTCTGCCACGCCGTGCCGGGCGTCTGGCACCTGATGGGCGTGATGCTCTCGGCGGCGGGCTCCCTGCGCTGGTACCGGGACACCCTCGCCCCCGACCTGGACTACGACGACCTCCTCGCTCCCGCTGCGGACCTTCCCCCGGGCGCAGAGGGCCTCCTCTTCCTCCCCTACCTCACGGGCGAACGCACCCCCCACCCCGACCCCTTAGCGCGGGGAGCCTTCGTCGGCCTGACCGTGCGCCACACCCGGGCCCACATGACCCGCGCGGTCCTCGAAGGGGTCGCCTTCGGCCTGCGGGACAGCTTCGAGCTGATGCAGAGCACGGGGCTGGAGATTCGCCAGGTGCGGGTCTCCGGCGGCGGGGCGCAGAGCGCCCTCTGGCGCCAGATCCTCGCCGACGTGCTCGACACGACGTTGGTGACGGTGAACACGACGGAGGGCGCCGCCTACGGCGCGGCCCTCCTGGCGGGCGTGGGCGCGGGCGCCTGGGAGAGCGTGTCCGCGGCCTGTGAGGCCACCATCCGGGTGGTGGAGCGCACCGAGCCCCGGCCCGAGGTCGTGGCCCGCTACGACGAGCTCTACCCCCTCTACCGTGACCTCTACCCGGCCCTCAAGCCCACCTTCCACGCCCTATGAGCGCCATCACGGGGATCGCCAGCCGCATCCTGCCGGTGCTGCTCCTGCTCCTGCTGGGCTACTGGATCCGCCGCAGCGCCTTCCTCGCAGAGGACGCCGTGGGGGCCCTGCAGAAGCTGGTCGTCAACCTGGCGCTGCCGGCGGTCCTTTTCACCTCCTTCCTCGACATCGAGCTCCAGGCCACCACCCTCGCCGTCTCGGCGATCCCCTTCGCCATCTGCCTCCTCCTGCTGGGGCTCGGCTTTCTGATCAAGCCCCGGGTGGCGCCGCAGCACCCCTACTTCCCCTTCCTCATGACCGGCTTCGAGTACGGCATGCTGGGCATCAGCCTCTTCGGCGCCGCCTACGGCGTGGAGCAGATCGGTTACATCGCCGTGATCGATCTGGGCCACGAGCTCTTCATCTGGTTCGTGTTGTTGGCCTTCCTGCTCCGCGAGCGGGAGGGTATTCGTGACGTGAAGGTGCTGGTGGGACGCTTCTTCCGCTCCCCCGTCATCCTCGCCATCCTGGGGGGCATCCTCTTCAACGCCCTCGGCGCCCGCGACCTCCTCCACGACTTCTTCCTCACCGCCGCGGTCATCGCCACCCTCGACTTCCTGGGCAACCTGACCATTCCCCTCATCCTGATCATCATCGGCTACGGCATCCGGCTCAACCGCTCCGGGCTGCGCGAGGCGTGGCCCGTGCCCGTCCTCCGCCTCGTCCTCCTCATCCCCCTGGCCCTGCTCCTCAACGCCCTCGTCCTCCGTGACCTCCTCGAACTCTCCCCCTACTTCACCACCGCCTTCTTCACCCTCCTCATCCTCCCCCCACCCTTCATCATCCCCCTCTACATCGACGACGATCTCGAAGCCGAGAAAGAGTACATCAACAACGTCCTCACCCTCCACACCCTGGTCTCCATCACGATCTTCACCCTCTACTTCGCCCTCAACCCGCTACCCTGAAGCACCCGTCACGCACGCAGAGAGGGCACGGATGCGTCCGTGCCCTCTTTTTCGTTCGCTGTCAGCGGGAGCTCTTTGGGGGCCGTTTTTGGTAGGTGTCAACGACTTTGACACCTACCAATTACTACAATTTCCTGCTCCCACAGCACCGTTTGTACTTCTTGCCACTGCCACACGGGCAAGGCTCATTCCTTCCCACCTTCGCTTGGATCGTGTGACTTGTTGCTGTCCCTTCGCTATTGATGCTATCCTTGAACATCCGATAATGCCTCTGGAGTCTTGCCACGTACTTCTGGTCCTTCAATACTGTTGTCACCAACCGCAAAAACGCAGGAGCAAGAGCCGACTGATGACTTGCTGAATTGAGCGCCGGCCCTTTGATTTCCGAGATTATCTGAGGATTATCGTCCCCAAACCATTCAACATAGTACGCCCTGCTTTCCCACCCGTAGGCGATGACGGCAACCGTCTCGCGACTTTGCCAGTTATAGACATTGAGAAGGACTCGCCGACAATCACAACCTGGATCATTGCAATACGCTTCTACAAGACCGTAATCTCCATCAGGCAGCACGGGATCATTCCTGATAATCAGAGTACGGGTCTCCTCCTCAGCCACTTCCGGCAACCGTTCATATAAGGGTTCGTAGAACATACCTCACTCCATCGCTCATCTTCTGATAGGTACTTGCGTTAACTCCAAGCAAAATGGCCGCCCAGCGGGGCGGAGTCAAGCTGCAGCGGATTGAGCCGGCATCTGATTTTACCTCTGCTTCCGCCGCCTGATTCCCACCTTGTTAGCCGGCTTCATCTGGATTATCCATGGTCCACCAATGTTGTCGTGTATCAGGGTTAATTTGCAATAGTAGAGTTCGGACGTCTGATTCTTTATCGAGGACTTCAAGCAGGAACTCTCCCGGCAGTTTGCCTTCCGCAAGCTGATCTCTCATTTCATCCGGATCCCCGCCGTATAGCAGATAGAGCCGCAGAAGGTTCTCGGTCTCCAGGAGATACTCCAAGACATCTGCTTGTGGAACTCTGTCAAGCAGCTCGAGCAGAATCTCCGCCTTGCTTCTCTTTATGGTCATTATTGCCTCACTGGATAGAGAATGATGAAGGTTATTTGGAAATTTAAAGCTGGCTACTGATCCGGACGAGTACTGCGAAACCGAACCAGGCTACGCCCTCTCCGCCGGCGGTTAAAATCGCCGGCTACCGTATTGAAGTCGGCTGAAGCCGACTAGGGATGTGTTTCCGGCAGTGTGCTTGCCTGAGCAAACTTTCTCTATATTAGCCTGTGGCTTGAGCCACAGGCGATGCCGAGCATGGCTCATCAACTTTAGCCTTTTGTGTCCGGATCAGTAACGGCATGCGCGTGTCCGGCGGCTTTGCACCCTACAAGTCAATCAGACTGCGTTCCAAACCGCCTGTAACGATCGATAATCCAGCAGAACGATCCCTTCTTCCTGCACTATGTCCTGCGCCGCCTGCGACGTCAAAAACTCGTAATCCAGATGACGGATGTGCTTGCTATCGCCTTCTATGGCCCGTAACTCGGAGGTATGGAGGCCCGGATGGACCGCCCACTCGCTCAGACCCCTGGGTAACTCGTGGAGCAGCTGTGCATAACGTGCTGACCGAGCGGCGGGATCGAGCAGGTAACTGTCTAAAAAATCGTAATCGTTGCAGGGTAGACCCTGGCTCTGTACGCTTTCGGTCCAGGATCGCCCTCTCACCCGCAGCGCCAGCCCATACCCTTTTGCCAGCCTCACCAGCAGATCGGCAATATCTGCTCTGTCGTCGATACGTAACGCATGCCAATCCAGGTGAGTAGGCGTCAGCCCAACCGATAGCACGGCTTCGATCTGGGCCCTCCATTCCAGTTCCAGTTGCTCTAACCTGACCTCAGCGAGAAACGCGGGCATGTCTTCGAAGCGGTAGAAGTAGCCGGCTTGATCAAGCAGCGATGGCACCTGATCTCTAGGAGTGAGCGACCGCCAGCGGTAATCAGCCCACTCGGAGATAGCGGTAAGGTGAACGCCGAAGGGAATGTCGGGATGGTTGACGAGGAAATGCAGGGCGTGCAAGGCCCAAGGACAGGGCACCATCAAGGTGGCGGAGCAAAGCACACCGTTCTGGAGCGCGCGGAAGATGGCTGCGTTCACGGCATGGCACATCCCGAAATCATCGGCGTTGATAATCAGTAACCGGGCATCGACGGGGTAGCCTAAGAGACGGTTGGTTTGACCACTATTCAGGAGGGCCACCTAGCTAACCTCCCTTGTCCATGAGCAGGTTGTTTCTTTCCACTATCGTCTACGGCCCAGGCATAGCCCACGCGTCGGGAGCGACCGGACCGCCTTCACGCCCACGACTTATAATGCACATGAAAACCCGGTCTACGAATAGCGCCAGCCGCATCGAGTGCACGCCTTGGTCAGCCAGCCGCTAGCGCAGTAACGGGTTGTCGGCGCCAGACAATTTTGCTCGATACCATGCCAAAAAATCCCCTGCAGTTCCCAGTGGAAAGGGTAAACGCCCTGCTTGAGGGTTTCCAAGCAGATGTTCGCGGTCAAAGGAGACCAGATAGTCCGCCCCTACCTCCAAAGCCTCGGCGACGACTTGCGCGTCGGGGTGGTATGCGATCACCTCGAGTGCGGTCTCCAAAGCCGCTTCCCCAGCCTCCGGGCCCATCCGAACTCGCGAGCGATCAAGCAACAGGGCAAAGTAGGCTTTACTTGCGGGCGACTTGCGCTCCAGCACACCGTTAGCCTCCTGCAGGACCTGCGGTCCCACCCATAGCTGAATGGCGCGCGCCTCTCCTAACTGCAGGATCAGACGTGCGCCACCCGTTTCCGAGTGCACCGCCGAAAAGAGCACCCTCGTATCCAAGAATACCTTATCCGTCACGACGATCTCGCTCCTCACGCAGCGCTTGGAGCATCGTCTCCAACGTCTCACCATCCTCTGCCCACTGCTCTGCTATCTTGTCGGCTATGACATCGATCTCGGAGCGCCGCGGACTTAAGACAAACACGCCCCCCAGGTCAATCAAGGTGAAGGTGTCACCGGGTTGCAATCCGTACGACTCCCGCAGGGCCTTCGGGATCGTGATCACCCCTCGCTGAGCCATTTGCAAATCCACACTACCCATGTCCCACCTCCTAGCGGTACTGTTGACCGATTTTCAGTATATCAGATCTACAGTACGCGGTCAATCTACCTACTGTCGAAGGGGCGCTCACCTTCACGACCTACCACCTGCAATGCGCGCGAAGCCCTCGCCTACGAGCGACGCCAGCCGCGTCGGGCTTCAGCAATTGGTTAGACGGCCCTAACAACAACGAGCACCCCGACAGCCTTCGAGATATCTCCTTGCTCTTAAACGCCCATCCTCATGCCGGTGCCTATTCCCGAACTCCCTCTTCTCTCCTTCACAGACAGATAGAGCCAGCTTACAAACAGGATTACAGGCACAAGCCCCAGCACCGGATAGATCACCACGCCCATATTTCATTCGGGTGTGTTTCAACCCAGTTGAAGTCTGACCAGCACTGAAACGTAAAGCGTGAAACGTGAAGATCTCACGCTTTACGTTTCACGTTTCACGCCTCGGTTTAACTCAATTGAAACACACCCATTTCATTCTGGGCTCGATTGAACTGCTACGAGCTTCCTACGCCCCACTTGGATTCCACGTGCCGGTGATCTCCAGTTGATTGCCGTCCGGATCTTCGAGCATAAAGAAATAGTAAGGCGATGCGACATTGATGAACAGGATTTCCGATACCTCGCCGATTCCCAGGGCCTTTACCCTCTCATACTCCTCATTGAGATCGGGCACCCAGAAATTCAACACGACATTGTTGCCATACGTGACGGGATGGTCTGCTCTGTACTCCAGGTACTCGCTGTTATAGGCGCTCTCCAGGTCATCACCCCGACTTACCCTGTCCTCGTCAAAGAGTGGATTGTAGAGTGCTATAGAGGCGTTCCCAAAATCGAACTGTGCCCAGCGATTGAAGTTCTGTGAGGTAACCTCCATATCGAGAAGTGCTTCATAGAACTCCAGGGACCTCTCCATATCTTTGACGATCAGGTAGACTGAGCCCAATCTCAACATACTCTTTCCCTCCTGGGACCTACAATGGCTCTGCTGGGGCGATCTCATTCATTCAAGCGAGTAAACCTGAAAACTCCAAGTGAGGGAATCTGCCCTTCCACCCGTAGAGGACCCGACTCTATTGTGTGTATCCCCTCCCTCTCTTCTACAGGTTCATTCCTCGATGTATAGCTCTCTCCTGCGTCTGTACCGGCATCGTATGGATAGAGTTCGGTCTCCCACTCCTCTATCCACCCCGCTTCCCCATACAATCTCAGTCCCGTCACGCCTACAAACCAATCCGGGCTCGGCGCGATCATGGTGACCACCGTTACCATGGGGCAATCCCGGCTGACGGTAAACTCCACGGTCACTGTCCCTGGAGAGCGCGCAATCCCCTCGCCCGATATGACTTCACAGGCCTCCCCTTCCTCTATCAGTGCCTCTATCTCCCTGTCCAACGGGCTCTTCTTCCCGGTTTCCGCCATACTCTCTATCCCCGGCGTTGCAGGCTCTCCCTCTCTCCACAAGCGAACTTCATCTGAGTGCGCTGCACCGATCAAACCTGAGAAATGCGGATTGGAGGGAAAGTCCACCGG
>DAOTVC010000159.1:0-12371 GCA_034437215.1 Anaerolineae bacterium
CGTACCGCGCCCGCAGGCCCGGGAAGCGCCGGTCCAGCTGCCGGTAGTAGTAGGCCCGCTGCCGGTCCCGCAGGCTCATCCCCATCCAGGGTAGGATGTAGGTCGCGCCGCTCGCCGCCGCCCCCTCCACGATGGCGGCCAGGTTCTCCTCGTTGTCCTCGATGAAGGGCAGGACGGGCATCAGCGTCACCCCGGTCTGGATGCCCGCCTCGGCGAGGGCGCGCATGGCGGCGAAGCGGGCCGCGGGGCGGGGCGCCAGCGGCTCGACCTGGGCAGCCAGCGCGTCGTCGGCCGTGGTAATGGTGAAGCTGACCGTGGCGTAGACCCTGCTAATGGTCCGCAACGTCTCCAGGTCCTTGAGCACGAGGTCGCTCTTGGTGATGACGTGGACGGGGAAGCCAAACTCGGCGATGATCGCCAGCGCCCGCCCCGTGAGGTTGATCTCCCTCTCCAGCGGCATGAAGGGATCGTTCATCGAGCCCAGACCGATGACGCCCTTGGCCCGCTTGCGGGCGAGCTCTTCGCGTAGTAACTCCGGGGCGTTGGCCTTGACCAGAACCTCGCTGTCGAAGTGGTCGATGCCGTAGCACTCGCTTCTACTGTCACAATATATGCATCTGTGACTACATCCCCTGTAGAGGTTCATGTTGTACTTGAGGCCGAACCAGCGGTCGGGCTGCTTCACGTGGGCCAGCAGGACCTTGGCCTCGATCTCCCTGACGGTCACGGCGCGCTATTGCTCAGTGGACGACGATGGGCGTGCCGACACGGCAGGTGCTCTGGATGAAGTCGTCCTCGAAGCCGCCGATGGGGTTGACCCAGCGGTAGATCCAGCGGGCCGCCTCGATGGGGACGTTGAGGCAGCCGTGGCTGCGGCGGATGCCGAAGTCGTTGTGCCAGTAGGCGCCATGGATGGCGGTCCCCGCGAGGTCGAAGAAGATGTTCCAGGGCACGCCGGGCAGATCGAAGATGTCGTTGGGATCGGGCTGGTCCTCCTCCGCCATACCGGGGTAGGGGACGTTCCCCATGTGGCGGGAGGGTTGCTTGAGCAGCACGCACATCTCCCCCTGCGGGGTCGCCGACTCGCCCCCCGCACCGGAAGCCACCAGGGTGCTGAAGACGATCTGGTCGCCCTCAAAGCAGGTGAGCCGCTGCGCGGTCAGATCGACATCGACGCGCTTCTTCCCCGCGTAGGGGTGGATGGGCGCCATCTCCGCCCGCGGGATGCGGCGGATGTTCTTCGCCAGCACCCACTGGTAGCGCTCCGTTTTCGGCGGGTAGTCGTCGGCGATCTTGTACCAGCCGGTCCCCGCCTCGTCCTCGAAGGAGTCCACGACGCGGTAGACGGTCCCCCCGTAGAAGCGGTAGGGCCGACCGGCGTCGAGGCTGGGTTGGTTGTAGGCCTCGGTGTAGATCTGCGAGACCTGGCCCCAGAAGCCCCACGTCCCCACGTCCTCGATGAAGGGCTGGGGCAGGTAGACGCGCACCGGGAGCACCCACGCCGAGTGGACATAGCCCAGGGAGGTCTTGTACCAGAGGTCGTTGTGGTGGGAGAAGGGGGCCCGCACCTCCTTCAGGATGTGGAAAGATTGATCCCGGTAGCGGGTGTCGAGACGCGTGGACGAGGTGGAGGGCTCCTCGTAGAAGGTGACGGTGTGGATGGCCCGCCCCATCAGGGCCCCGGCGTCGTTATCCAGCCTCTCGTGGGGGTAGGGGGGCACGCCGGGGTAGCGGGCGCGGGCGTGCAGCACCGGCGCGAGGGTGGCGGTGGTGACACTCGCGGCGATGAGCTTCAACATCTGGCGACGGGTCAGTTTTTTGGGCATGGCGCTTCCTCCACGCGCAGTATAACACGGATTCGATGTCGTTACGAATGCAAGGGGATAGAGGCTCTCGACTTCAGCCAAATCTCCTCCGTGAGCGTTCGCGCTGCTCCTTACCATGGTATAATGAGTAGACTTAAGGGGGCTCGTCACCCAATAACCTGATTGGAAGTTGACAGCAACTACCACAACTCGGATCTTGCGATCTACAGTTGAGCTGGCGGGAGCCGTGAGCGGTCATTGCGTGACAGACCTTAACCGTGAAAGATCGTCAAGGCGTAAAGGAGGAGAAGGATGGAAGTCGTAAGTGACCGCGGTATGGACATGTCCGCTGAGCAGTTGGAGGGGTTGGATCTGCACCTGGTCCCGCTGAGCATAACGCTGGACGGTAAGACTTACGTGAGCGATGTGGATATCAGGCGGGAGGAGTTCTACGATATTCTGCTGACGGCAGAGGGGCTGCCGACGACCTCGCTGCCCTCTCCGGGTGAGTTTGCCGAGATCTACCGCGAGCTGGTGCAGAGTGACCCTGACATTCTCTCGGTTCACATCTCGTCGGGTCTGAGCGGGACCTATAATTCCGCTCTTGAGGGGGCCAAACTTGTTCCCGAGGCGCGGATTACCGTCTGGGACACCATGACACTTTCCGGCGCGGAGGGTTGGCAGGTGGAGGCGGCGGCCCGCATGGCGAAAGCGGAGTGGCCCCTCGACCGCATCCTGGCGACGCTGGAGCAGGTTCGCGAGGTGACCGAGACCATCTTCACCCTGCCCGAGCTGAAGTGGCTCATTCACGGCGGGCGAATCAGCCACATCAAGGGGCTGTTGGCCTCCGTCCTCAACATCAAGCCCATCATCGGCGTGAGCAAGGTGGACGGCAAGTACTTCCAACGGGATCGGGCCCGCACCTTCAGCCGGGCCATGCGCAAGCTGATCGACGTGATGGCCGAGGACGTGGGACGGGGCGTGCCCATACGCGTTCAGGTGATGCACGCTAACGCCCCCGAGGACGCAGAGGAGCTACGGGCGCTCGTCGATGAGGCGTACGAGTGCACCTGGCTGCCGATCTCCTCCATCGCGCCCGTCCTCGGGGCCCACACCGGACCAGGGCTCGTGGGGATGGCCTACGCGCCGCTGGCCGACTTCCCCGAGCTACCATAGGGTCTGCAAAGCAGCACAATAAGTAAGACTGGCTGTTCTGAAGAAAGACTAGCTAACCGCAGAGAGCGCAAAGAACGCAAAGTTGAGATAAGGATTATTAATTCATCGAGGTGTCAACCTTAGAAATATTAAGTTATCTGTGCGACCTCTGCGTCCTTTGTGGTTAGTCCCTGCCTTCTTTCAGGGAAGTCAAGGCTGGCTGTTCTGAAAAGAGTGAAGTTCAGCGCTCGTGAAAAGTAAAACGTGAGAAGTATTTTCTTCTGCGTTTTATGCTTGCCGATCCGGACACGAAAGACTACCCTAGGCCCCGGGAGATGGGGAGGTCGTTGCACGCAAACTGCATGCGGTCCAGAAACCAGATGCCCCGGCTACGCCTCGGCATGACGGGAGATTGCTCCGCGTTTAGGAAGATGTGTCCGGATCGGCAGGAGAGCTAAATCGTAGGGTTGAATAGAGGGGGAGGATCGATAGCGGGTTCCTTATCCCTGATCCCCCAATCCCTGGTCCCTTTCTTCAGGGAGGTGCTCATGAAGCCGCTGCTGCGCGTCGCGGGTAGCTTCTCGCTGGCGTTGGTGCTGCTGGGCCTCTTTGCCGCTCTTCTCTACTTTCCCGAGTCTCTCCTCGCCTCCTCCTCGACTATCGTCTCACAACAAGGGGGCGCGACCACGCTCCGCGCCATCCAAATCACCATTCCCACCTACCCTTACGCCCACTACCTGGACGCCGAGCACAACGCTTACTACAACATCACCTACCACGACCTGCGGTGGGGCGAGTACGAGGCGTCAAACCCCCGGCCCACGGGCCAGTCCTACACCCTGCTCGTGTTGGAGAACGACTACCTCAAGGTTTCCGTCCTGCCCCAGGTAGGGGGGCGGATCTACGAGCTGATCTACAAGGGCACGGGGAACAACGAACTCTATCGCAACCCCGTCCTCAAGCCCAACCACTGGGGGCCCGTCGAGCAGGGTTGGTGGCTCGCCGCCGGGGGGATCGAGTGGGGGTTGCCCGTCGAGGAGCACGGCTATGAGTGGGGTATCCCCTGGCAGTGGACCGCCGTCGCCGATTCCGAAGGGGTGACGGTCACCGTGCGCGATACGCTGGCGGACGATCGCCTCCGGGCACGTATCGACATCTTCCTGCCTTCCGAGCGCGGGTATCTTGTGGTGCGCCCCCGGATCGAAAACCCCACCGCGGCGGCCCTCGACTACAAGTTCTGGTTGAACGCCATGCTCGCACCGGGCCCCACGAACCGCACGTCGGCGGGTTACGAGTTCGTCTTCAACGCCGACCGGGTCTCCGTCCACTCCACGGGCGACGAACGCCTGCCGGGCGTGTGGCCCTATCCACCTCACGGACCCCATGATGCGGTAATTCCTTGGCCCCACTACAACGGCGTGAATTGGTCGCGCCTGGGTAGCTGGGACGAGTGGTTCGGCTTCTTCGAGTATCCGCAGGCTGCAGCGGACTTCGTCGGTCTCTACAACCACGATGCCGCTGAGGGCGTGACCCGCGTCTTTCCCCGCAGTGTGGCCCGGGGATCCAAGGGCTTCGGGATGGGGTGGGAGCACCCTATCGATTCCGGCGAGTGGACGGACGACGGCTCGAGCTACGTCGAGCTGCACGGTGGGGTCGCGCCCACCTTCTGGCACTCGGCCCATCTTGACGCCGGGGCGGCGGTAAGTTGGACGGAGTACTGGTATCCTGTCTACGCCACCGGCGGGATCGCTGCCGCCACGGCAGAAGGGACCCTGGGACTTCGGATGGAAGGGGAGCAGGCGCGGGTCGGCGTGCATCCGACGCGGGCCTGGGACGAGGGTGGGACGCAGCTCCTGCTCTGGGACCGTACCTCCTGTGTGCTGCTCGATCGCCAAGCGCTGCCTGCCATCGATCCGGCTCGCCCCTACGCCGTCCACCTCGATCCCGCGGGGCGCCCTCTCGAAGCGCTCGCCGCGGGTTTTGCCGACGGGGAGGGGGTTTTGTTGACCGCTGACAATCCCGCCGGCTGCACGGCCCCGCGCCTGCCCGCAATCCTGGCTGTCCACCCGACGACCGCTACCCTGCTCGTCGACGTGGACGAGCGAGCGATCTTCACCCGCTCCCTGCTCGTGGGGAACAGCGGTTACGGTTTCCTCACGTGGGCGGCAGGGGTTGCGGACGCGGGCTCCCTCACGCCCACCCTGCTCGTGACCGAGGGGGTGCAGGGTGAGCGGCTCTGGTTTGCCGTCGACACACGCCCCCTCTCGCTGGGGACCTACACGGCGGCGCTCACCGTCACCGCGACGGCAACCGACCTCACCGGCTCGCCCCAACGGCTCGCCATCGTCGCCCGGATCGTGCCGGAGCTCTGGCGCTGCTATCTACCTCTGGTGATGCGGGAATAGGGATCAGCGGAGCAGCGCCCAGAAAAAGGCTGCCGCCAGGGCCCCCACACCGGAGCTGATAAAGTTCACCCAGTCGTTGTCGAGCCAGGGCCAGCCGCGCACGTGGCTGTTGGGGGTGCCGCCGGGGTCGACGCGGCGTTCCGTCTCCTTGTGGCGGGTGGGGGAGTAGTAAATAGCCTGCACCGTGGCGCCCAGAAGACTGTCGAAGAAGGCGCCCGCCAACCCGCCCGCACCCGAGACGAGCAATAGACCCAGCACTCCTGCCGGAACGCGGGTCTCGAGCAGCTCGAAGCCCGCGCCGCCCCCGATGTCGTCCAGGAGCAAAAAGAGGACGGCGGCCAGCCCCATGCTCAGACCGCCTGCCAGCGTCGCCAGCGTGCCGAGCAGCGTGATCCCGCCCGAGGTTCCCGGCTCCACCTGGGTCCCCGTCGTGATCAGACGGGGCGCCCGCCGGCTGAGCACGCCGATCTCCGTGGCCCAGGTGTCGGCGTTGACCGTCGCCATGGCTCCCACGAAGGCCGGGAAGAGGAGTGTCTCGCCGGTGAAGGCGTAGGCGAGCGCTAGAAGGGCGCCCATTCCGCCGTTGGCCAGGGCCTGTCCGAGGTCGCGCCGGGAGCCCTTGGCGAACTTCTCCGCCAGGGCCTCCTTCGTCTGCCGCTTGTAGAAGGAAAGGGCGCTGGAGAGCAGGAAGAAGCTGATGAGCAGCATGCCCCACTCCCAACCCCCGAAGCCGAAGATGAGGGTGCCTACGAGGACGGCGCCCGCCATCCCGCTCGGCGTCAGTGCTTCCCTGCGGTAGCCGACGTAACCGATGAGAGCGCTGAGAAAAAGACCGCCGAGAAGTTGAAGGGGCTGCAGCACGCCGTCAGCCAAGGAGTACCCTCATCAGGTAGAGGGCCGCTCCCGTCAGCAGGGGCACGGTGAGGTTGTCGGTGCCCGCCGGGGAGAGAGCCTCGGCCACGGTGGCGACCGCAGCGCCGACTAGGGCCAGGAGGGCGGCCGTGACCACATCGGTAGGCACCCCACGGGGGCTCAACGCCGAGCCGGGGACGAGCCACATCGTCAGGAAGATAACGACGAAGCTGCTGAGCGCCATGGCGACCGTCCCCTCCCAGCTGCGCGTGTGCCCGAAGGTGGTGTAGGGGTGCTCTCCCCAGCGCAAGCCCACGAGGCTTGCCAAGGCGTCCCCCCAGGTCATCGCCATGACGGCAGCGGCGGCGATGGCCACGCGATCGGTGGCGCCCTCCGTCCGCCAGAGGAGGGCAAAGAGGATGGTGATGGAGATGGCAAAGTAGACCGTGCCCGGGGTGGACTGCTCGCCGTCCATGGCGTCGAAGGACTGCCGGCGGTAGAAGATGTAGTTGAGGAGGATGAAGGTGCCGAAGGGGATGATGCCCAGGTACCAATGATCGAAGAGGGCCAGAATGCCCCAGATCCACATGCCGGCGCCGATGTGGATGATCTTTCGCGTCACCTCCTGGCGCCACCTCAGCCGTTCTCCGATGGCCTCCATGACAAAGAGCAGACCGAAAGCGTAGATGTAGGAAAGGACAAGTCCGATAATGTCTCCGCGTGTCATATTACTCTCCGTGGTGAAGGTTTGTCATGTCTGGCGTATTATACACCCTCACCATCCACCATCTACTCTCGCCTTATCAATCTCTCCCGAGGTGGGTAGGGGGTAAGTTGCGATTCTCTGGTTTAGCCTGTGCCGCCACCTCCGTCCCGCTCTCAACCTGGTACTCTACCCAGCCCTCCTCGTCGTGCAGCCTATAGGTCGCACTTTCGTGAACGTCCGGAAAGGGCACGAGGGTTAATGGCTGGGGGCGCGCTTTACTAATGAAGGGCACCACGTCGCCCAGCGGGAGCAGCGTGCCCGCTCGTACGTAGAGCGGGCTCTGGTCGAGGGGTACGTCGCCTGTCTCAAACCACCCCGGGCCCCGGAAGCGCTCGCGGGTAAAGAAGTGGATCCACTCCCCGAGCGGTAGATAGACGGAGCGGCTGTCCTCGCGCGTGAGCAGTGGGGCGACCAGCAGCCGTTCGCCGCACATGAACTGATCCTCAACTGTCCAGGACACGGGATCATCGGGGAACTCTAGGAAGAGCGGGCGCAGCAGCGGTAGGCCCACGTGGGTCGCTTTGATGGACTCTGAGAAGATGTAGGGGATAAAGCGGTACCGCAGTTGAATCCAGCCGCGGATCAATACTTGGGCTTCCTTGCCGAACTGCCAAGGCTCCCGGAATTTGGGCGGCGTGCCGTGGAAGCGGAAGTGCGACTGAAAGGTGGTGAGAGCAGACCAGCGCACCATCAGCTTGTCGTCAGGTATACCGACGAAGCCGCCCGTATCCTGACTCCAGAAGGTGAAGCCGCAGAGCCCCAGATTCATCCCGGCGCGCAGCGTCGGCAGCAGGTTGTGGAAGTTCGCCGAGTTGTCGCCCGACCAGTGAACGGGGTAGCGCTGAGAGCCGGCGTAGGCGCTGCGTGCCCATATCAGACTCTCCCCCTCGCCCCAGAAATCCGCGGTCGCTTCGAAGGCGGCCTGGTTGTAGAGCAGCGGGTAGAGGTTGTGCATCGCCCGGCCATCCAGCTCCCCGCCACCAAACTGCTGGTGGGGTTCGATGCCCTCGCCGAAGTCGACCTTGATCACCCGTGCGCCCAGCTCAAAGAGGTGGCGCAGCTGCTCCTGGTACCACTTCACGCCTGCCTGCTTCGTGAAATCGATGGCATGGGCCGACCCCGTCACACCGAAGAAGAACGGACCTCGGTTCTTGGCCAGCGCTCCCTGTTGCCGGGCCTCCTTGGCAATCTCCAGGCCGTCCATCACGTAGGGCAGCTGCCAGAGGCAGATCTTGAAGCCCAGCTCCGCCGCCCGCTCGAACATTGCGGCCGGGTCGGGAAAGCGCTCCGGGTCGAAGCGCCAGTCGCAGGCCCACTCATCCTCAAACCATCCTACGTCGATGTTG
The DNA here is from genome assembly GCA_034437215.1 of Anaerolineae bacterium. GTDB lineage: Bacteria > Chloroflexota > Anaerolineae > B4-G1 > SLSP01 > DAOTVC01. Next base: position 8,330 of record DAOTVC010000159.1, read on the forward strand.
ATCACGTCGCATGGATAGTCTTCCTCGCGAAGCCGGTGCGCCAACTCCAGCACCTCCTCCTGCGAACGGTAACTCAGGCGCGACATCCATACTCCGAAGGACCATCGCGGCGGCACCGCCGCCCGCCCGGTCAGTGCCGTGTAGCGTTCGATGATGGCTCCAGGTGTCGGGCCGTAGAAGAAGTAGTAGTCGAGGAAGGGCTCCTCGACGGCCACTTGCACCTTCGTCACCTCTCGAGAGCCGATCCAGAAGGTCATCGGATGGTGGGAGTTGACGAAGACACCGTATCCCTGCGAGCTGAGGAAGAAGGGTACGTTCTTGTAGCGGCGACCTGTCGTGTTCCCCAGCCCCTCGATGTGCCAGAGGCTGATCGTCTTGCCGACATGGTTGAGGGACGAGAAGACTTCCCCCAGACCATAGATCCGCTCGCCCGGATGGAGGTTGAAGTTCTCGACTGCATAGGTGCGGCGTGGACGCCGGTTTTCGATCAGGCCCGTAGGGAAGGCGTCGAAGGCCACGGGGAACTCGTTGTGGGTTCGGCTGCCCGATACCGCAACCGGCTTTCCTTCGCCGTCGCGGACTTCGATGCGAAAGGGGTCCCGGTAAACGAGGACTTGAACTGCTCCCGTCGTGATTCGGACGACATTCTCATCTTCATCCAGGCTGATCGCAAAGTCCTTCTCCCCGATATCCTGATAGAGCATGGGCGTGACGTGTTCGGGCAGCCTCTCGTCTTGACCCAGCCGCACGCGGTAGACGTGCGGTGTCAGAAAATCAAGCTGTAAGGTCAGCCGGAGGGGATCGCCCTCCCGGGTATATTCTACGTGATATTCGTTGGCATCGACGCCCTTGAAGAGGTTGTAGGCCTGGGCCTCGAAGGTCACCCGGTTGTCTTGCGCGTCTCTCAGCTCCACGGAGAGGATGCCATAGGGTTTGCGTGCGCGCAGGCGGGGAAAGTAACTGAAGATGTTGAAGATGGGCGCTCCGTTGCGATCGAGAGGGTGATCGGTCAGCCCCACGCGGACGTTCGGCTCGGAGAGGGCCATCACCCGGTTCTCCATGTCGGGGTAACGAATTCGAGAACCTAGCCATGTCACTACCAACTGCCAGAAGGACTTCGCCATGGATCCTACCTCCTATCCGTTGAGGGTCACCGTGTCCGTATTATAGTCCGGTTATTTCGAGCTGAACATTGGACTCTCTCACAGGGCTATCGCTTTTAACGCTCGCAGCCCCGTCCCCGGGGCGCTTGGGTAAAAAGCCAAGTGCGATAGCCCTAGACTCTCTCATTCGCATCCCTCCCATTTTCCCTTACAATCAAGGTATGAACTATAGCAACTACTTTTCTGAGACCTGGGCCCTGCACCAGCAGGCCGCCGTCTACCTGCCACACTCCAATCCCACCTTCGAGAATCCGCCCTTCGAGGCGGCTGCGTTTCGCGTATTGATAACGCGCCTCTCGCCCTTTCGCGACGTCGACCGCTCCACGCCCCACCTCTTCCTCTATCAGGCTGCCCGGAACGCGGCGCCTGACGCCTACATCGACCTGGCTTTCTTCCCACCGGCGTACGACCGGGAGCGCTTTCGGGTTGCGGGTGTGCCCCTTCTCTTCGGCACCCAATCCTTTCGCTCGGCCGACAACTTCGACCTGGTGCTCGTCTCCAACGCCTATACCCTGGAGCTCATCAACCTGCCTTACCTCCTCCTGAACTCGGACATCCCCGTCCTGGCAAGCCTGCGCGACGAGCGGTGGCCCATCTTTGTGCTGGGCGGCTCGAACGCCCTGGCGGCGCAGGCGCTCCTCACGCCGGAGGGGGACGCCGTCCCCGATGCCCTCTTCTTCGGAGAGGGGGAGGGGGAGGTCGAGCGGCTGGTCGCGCTCCTGCGGGAGCGAGCAGGTGAGCCCAAGTCCGAGCGCCTGCGGCACGCCGCTCAGTTGGTGAAGGGACTCTGGGTCGCGGGGGGAGATCTGTGCCAGCGGGTCAAGAAGTCCATCCACCCGGCTCCAGGAGAGAAGGAGCTGGTCGTGGAGTACCCGCGCCTGAACAGCGCCGAGGCGGGGACGGCACGCCTGCAGATCACCTACGGCTGTCCCGCCTTCTGCTCCTTCTGCTTCGAGGGGTACGACCGCAAGCCCTACCGCGAGGTGCCCCGGGAGGCCATCCTCGAGGCCGCACGGCGGATCAAAGCGGAGCAGGGGGCCGAGACGCTGGAGCTCTACAGCTTCAACTTCAACACCCACAGTGATATCCTCCTGCTGCTCCTCGACCTCAACCGGCTCTTCTCACGGGTGGGGATCAAGAGCCAGCGGGTGGACTTCCTCTATACGACGCCGGGCCTCATCCAGGCGGAGGTGATGGCGGATAAGCGCAGCTTCACCTTGGGGATCGAGGGCATCAGCCGGAGGATGCGGGCCTTCCTGCGCAAGAGCCTGAAGAGCGAGGCCATCGAGGGGGTGCTGGCGACGTTAATGCGGGAGAAGATCCGCGAGGTCAAGCTCTTCTACATCCTCACGGGCCACGAGACGGAGGCGGACATCGAGGAGTTCCGCAGCTTCCTGCTCGACCTCAAGGCTCTGCGCTACCGGACCAATCCGGGGATCCGGATCATCTTTAGCATGGGGCTGCTCGTGCGTATGCCCTTCACGCCCCTCCGCTACGATCATCTCTTCCTTGATGAAGAGGCGTGGCGTCAGATCGTCGGGCCCATCAAATCGGCCTGTGAGACCAACGGCTTCGAGTTTCGCGTAGCGACCTCATGGGAGGAGTACGCCGCTTCCCAGGTCCTGGCGATGGGCGGCTCCTGGCTCCACGAGCCCCTCCTGACGCTTGCCGGGGAGGGGCACTGCTACGACGGAGGCCTCACGTCCGGGTACTGGGAGGGCCTGCGCACCTGGCTGGAGGCGGCAGGGTTCTGGAACGAGGATTTCCTCGGGGAGAAGGGGCCGGAGTACGCTTTCCCCCTGGACTTCGTCGCTAACGGCATCGGGGACGACTTCTTCTACTGTCGTTACGAAGAGGCGCGGTCCGGCGTGGACGAGGGCTACTGCCTGGGGGTGGAGGGTCTGCCCGGGCGCTGTATGACCTGCGGCGCGTGCGCCCTCCCCGAACAGCGCCAGGCCATCCTGCAGCACAAGATGGTGCAGGCGGAGAGCCGGGACTACTGGAAGCGCCTCCCGGCGCTGATGAAGACCAAGTGGCGGCTGCAGCCCGTCTACGCGCGCCTCCGGCTGCCCCCCGTCGTCACGGGTGTAGAACCGGCGTGGTTCAACAGTTGGGCGCTGCACTATCTCCTGCGTACCTATCCGGAGCTTCTCGAGAACCTTCTGGCGGCTCAGGAGAGCCTGCTGACGGTGCGGGAGAACGCCGGGCGCTTTGCCAACTTCTATGGAGAGACGATCTTTGCCCTCCAGGCGTGGGAGAGGGACGCGCTCATCTGGCAGCTTGCGGCGGCCGAGGGGGAGAGCGAGGCGGGGGTAGTGGATCTCATCGAGGACTTCACCCCGGGAAGTTTCAGCCGCTTGCGGCTCTCTCTTACCCTCCCTGTGCGTCACTTCCCCGCTGCCGGGCAGCGGCTGCGGGACTACCTGCGCGAGCTCTACGTGCCCGCCAACATCCGGGGGGTAGGGGAGGGCTACGTCTTCGATCTGCCGCAGAAGGCGCTCAAGAAGAAGGTCCTCTTCGAGGGACGCTACGTGGAGGACGATGAGCACTTTGAGGCTTCTCTTGTCTTGGGTCCCAAGTTCGATCTCCTCGGTTTCTTACGCAGCTTCGAGGAGCCGAAGCGCTACAGGGAAGCCAGTATCGAGATCCGAGAAGTCATCCTGTGAGACCCTTGACAAACCAGAGGGGGTGCGGTAGAATACCGCGCGGCGTGAGGGAGAGGTCAGAGACGCTTCCCAGGCCGGGCACTTTCCAAGTTACCCAGCAGGCGACGGAGCGGCGGGCAGGAGCCCGAAGGGCCTTGACAAACGGGCCCCGGTTGGTATAATGACCGTCGGTAAGTGAGCCCCCGGAGCGCCGGACGCGCGGAGCGCGGATGG
>DAOTVC010000160.1:0-20218 GCA_034437215.1 Anaerolineae bacterium
TGCCCCTTGCCTCATGCTCCCATCCTACCACATCCTCACCCCAGCAGACGCGGGAGTTTACTCTGAATCCGGACCCAATCCGTAGACTTTCGCCATCTTCTTCACCACTCGGCGCATGGTATAGAGCGCCTCTCTTTCTCCCAGGACCTCACAGGCGGCGCCGTAGTGCAGCAGCCGCCGCACCGCCCACCAGAGGTCGTCCGTCTCTGCGTGGACGATGATACTGCCGTCCTCCTGTGGCTCCCGGCGCAGTACCGTGATACCCGGCAGACGCGTCACGTCACCACGGCGGGCGACTTCGGGTGCCAGCCGGTAAACCAACGGCTGCTTACGGACACGGGGACGCTGCGGAGGAAGTTTGTCGGGCAGAACCCGCAAGTTGTCGATTCTGCCCAGCCGGTAGCGAATGTAACGGCGCGGCTCGTAAGGGCCGCGCGGACCCTCCGTCCGACGGCAGTAACCGTAGAGGTAGTAGTGGCCCCGCGAGGAGTCGAAGTAACGCTCCCACGGCTCCACGACGTGATGGCGTGGCAGGCCGTCCTGCTGGGCGGGCGAGTAGTAGTCGAAAGCGATCAGGCGGCGTTGCGTGAGGGCTTTACGAAGTCCGCGCTCCACGTCTGGAGCGAGCGTATCGTCATCCTGCTGACCCCACTCGACCTGGAGCGCCGTCCGCTGGCGCTCCAGGTCGCCGCGTCGTTCGGGCGAGAGGTAGCTGACCAACAGGCTCAGAAAATCCTGGACGGCTCCGGCGTTGGGGGTGCCCGGCTCGAAGGTCTCCTGGAGAAAGGCCATGGCGCTCAAGGCCTCATCGGGAAGGTCAAGCAGGGGCTCCCACGCGTCCACAATGACGTAGGTCCGATCGGAGCGTCGATAACGGATCTCCAGCCCATAGATCTCACGGAGTTTTCGCTTGTCGGCTTCGAAGCGTTTATCGAGCGCCGCCCCCGTAGCGTTGCCGTAGGCTTCGGCATCGACGCCCGCGAGCACGAATTCCAGCAACTCTTCCTTGGTCGCCGGTCCGCGCTGCAGGCGGCGCAGCAGAGCGAGGCAACGTTTAAAGACAGTGGTAGGACTTTCACGTACAGGGCTCATCCTTCACGCTCCAGCCATAAAGACTCGCAAATCTAGAGGTTCAACACGGACCAGCAGTCGCTCGCGAAACGATTGCAGCAGCACGACGTCGCTACAGTATAGGATAAGACGGGGAATGGTCAAAGGACGGTATGAGAGGAGGGGAGGGGAGGGGAAAAGGGATTGGGGATTGGGGATCAGGGATCAGGGGCTTGTAGTGACCATGCTACGGAAGCGAGTGCTGGTGAAAACTCAGAGCATGGGGAGCGGGGTATGAGGAGACAGTCAGGGGCGCAGGGCCGCCCGGCGAGGGCGGCGTGGCGGTCGTGGCGGGGCGCGGTGCCCCACGGCTGTAGGGCGTCGTCGCTCCTACCTCTCGAGACTCAGTTGCGCGACACCAGCGGGAGGCAGATCGTGGGTTCGCTGGCGAGGTAGCCGAAGATCTCCACGTCCAGGCTCGGCTCGGTCTGCCCCGATAAGTCGAGGTTCTCCGCCGAGAAGTAGTCGCCGGGGCCCGCAATCAGTAGGGGCATGGTGCTGCTCATCTTCGTCAGGTCCGGCGTGTCGCTGGCGAAGGACCGCAACTCGAGAAAAGTGCCGGCGCTGTTGCGTTGAGAGATGAACGCGACGTAACGGGTGTCGGAAGCGGGAAAGGTGCGCGGGGTAGCGCACCTATCGCGGAGGAAGCGCCGGCGGGCGATGAGCGTCAGCGCTCCACGAGCGTGATCGTCAGCGTCTTCCGGTCGAAGGTCGCCGGAACGAAGGCGTTGGTCAACTGGAGCGCCCCCTGGTGGCAACTCAGCTCGCACTGACCGCAGTAAGCGCAGCGCTCGGGATGGTAGACGAGCCGGAAGTGCTCCCGGTCCTCGCGTTCCAGCTCCAGGGCGAGGGCGGGACAGTCGCGGACGCAGAGACCGCAGCCCCGGCAGGCGTCGGGGTCGATCACCACGCGCCCCCGGTAGCCCTCGGGGAGCTCCAGCGGCCCTTGCGGATAGGCCACGGTGCTGGGGCGCAGGACCAGGGTCCGCCGGAGCTCCGGAAGTAGGTACAACCAATTTCGCCAGCGTCTCACGATAACCTCCCTATCCGATGATCCAGATGGTGACCAGCAGTTGCAGCAGCGCCAGCGGCGCCAGCACCCGCCACCCCAGCGTCGCCAGCTGGTCGATGCGCAGCCGGGCGTAGAGGGCGCTGATCGTGGAGAGAAGCACCAGGATGGCCAGGGCCTTGAGGGCGAAGATCGGCGCGGTCGGGAAGGCGCCCCAGAACCCGGGGCTGCCCAGGAAGGTGTTGACGAGGAGTAGGATGCCCACCACCGTCTGCATGTCCATGGTCAGGTGCCAGAGGGCCAACTTGCGCCCGCTGAACTCCGTCAGCGAGCCCGCCACCACCTCCGACTTGGCCTTGGGGATGTCGAGCGGGTCGCGTTTCAGCTTGCCGATCAGCCCCACCAGGGCCAGCAGGAAGCCCAGCGGCTGTATCGCCGCGTTCCAGCCCGTGGCAGCCTGATGGAGCGCGATCCCGCGGATGGACCAGGAGCCCGCCAGGATGGCGGGGCCGCTCAGCGCCATCAGGAAGGGGACCTCGTAGGAGAAGTACTGCAGCAGCGAGCGATTCCCGCCGAGGATGCTGTAGACGCCCACGGAGACCCAGCCCGCCAGGAAGTAGGCCAGCGCCGGGATGCTGAGCAGGAAGAGCACGACGACGAGATCCCCCTCGAAGGCGGCGACGCTGTACTCGCCGATGGGCACGTAGAGCACGGCCGTCAGCACGGCGGCGAGGGAGAGCATGGGCAGGAGGGCCGCCACCCGCTCGTTGGTCCCAGTGGGCAACACGTCCTCCTTCGCCAGCAGCTTGATGAAGTCCGCCACCGGCTGGTACCAGGGCGGTCCCACGCGCCCCTGCAGCCGCGCCAGAATCCGCCGGTCCAGCCAGTCGAAGAGCCAGCCGCAGACCAGCAGAAAGGCGAAGCCGGGGAAGACGAGCAGGGTGAAGAGTGCGGTCAGTATGGCGTTCATCTCTTTGAATCCGTGACTCCTTTCAATCCATGGAGTAAGGAGTAGGGAGTAAGGGAACTTCTGATCTTTGCTCCCTACTCCATACTCATCACCGATCCGCGCAGGCGATGCAGAGGTCGACGCCGGAGAGCACCACCGGCACGTCGGCCATGTGCACGCCGTGCAGCTGGACCGGCAGGGTCGGCAGGGTGGTCAGCGTGGGGGTGCGAATCTTGAGCCGGGCCGGTTTGTCGCTGCCGTCGCTGCGGATGTAGTAGATGACCTCGCCCCGGGGCGCCTCGGAGCGGCTGACCACCTCGCCGGCGGGGACCCGGCGCTTGGCCCGCACGGAGATGGGCCCCTCGGGCAGCGCGTCCAGGATCTGGTGGCAGATCTTCAGGCTCACCAGCGTCTCGCGGACGCGCACCAGCGTGCGCGCCCAGACGTCCCCCGCTGGATGGGTGATGACCTCGAAGTCGAGCCGGTCGTAGGGCGGGACGGGCGCGTCGCGGCGCAGGTCCACGTCGACGCCGGAGGCGCGCGCCACCGGCCCGACGACGCAGTGCCGGCGGATCTGCTCGAGGGTGAGGTGGCCTACCCCCTGGGTGCGCGCCTTGACCGTCGGCTCGTGCTCGATGAGCCCCAGCGCCCGCTCCACCTGCTCCACCAGCTGCGCGAGGTCCTCCTGGATGGTGCGACACTGTTCCTCGTCCAGATCGACGCGCACCCCGCCGATAACGTTGACCGCGTGGGAGACCCGCCCGCCGGAGAGCATCTCCATGATGTCCAGCACGATCTCCCGATCGCGCCAGGCGTACATGAAGACCGTGTCCAACCCGATGTTCTTGCCCAGCACACCCATCCAGAGCAGGTGGCTGTGGATGCGCTCCAGCTCACAGAGGAGCGCCCGGATGTAGAGCCCGCGCAGGGGCACCTCCAGTCCCAGGAGCGCCTCCACGCCCTGGCAGTAGGTGGTGGTGTGGACGTGAGAGCAGATACCGCAGATGCGCTCGATGAGGTGGACGGCCTGGACGTAGGTGCGCTCCTGGCAGAGCCGTTCGATACCCCGGTGGACGTACCCCAGACGCAGGGTACTCTCCCGCACCTGCTCCCCTTCCACCGTCAGCAGAAAGGAGAGCGGCTCCTTGAGCAGCGGGTGCTGCGGCCCGATGGGAATGGTCACTTTGGTCATGGTACCTCCTCAATTATGGCCCTCCTGAAAGAACTATATCTCACCACGGAGGACACAGAGAACACTGAGAAAATCACGGAGATATTTACGAAAGTTAAACCGAAAGTTCTATTCTGTGAAATTTAACATCAAAAAATCTCCGTGATCTCTATGGTAAAGGATGACTTCTCTAAAAGAAGGTAGGGACTAACCGCAAAGGACGCTGAGGTCGCAAAGACAACTTAATATTTATAAGGTTTACACCTCGATGAATTAATAATCCTTATCTCGACTTTGCGTTCTTTGCGCTCTCTGCGGTTAGCTAGCCTTTCTTCAGTAAAGCCAAGGATCTTTTTCAGCGGAGTCAATTACCGGTAGTAAGAAGTAAGCAGTGTGGTGGGCTTTCTTCCTACTCCCTACTCCTTACTCCTTACTCCTTACTCCTTACTCCTTACTTTCTCGCAAGGGGTGGCCCGCGTCCCAGGTATCGGGCAGGAGCAGCGGTACCGGGTTCGGGTGGCCCTCGAAGGTGACTCCCAACATCTCCGCGATCTCCCGCTCGTAGAAGGCGGCGCCGGGAATATCGTCGGTCAGCGAGGGCAGGCACGGCGCGTCGTAGGGGAGCGCCACCCGCAGGGTGATCCCCCGCCCGTGCCAGAAGTGGTAGAGGAGCTCCAGCGCCGTGCCGGTGTCCTGTCCCGTGATGGTGGAGAGGTGGTCGACCTCGAAGGCCTCGCGCAGAAGATCCACGACGCGGTGCAGACAGGGGGTCGGCAGCGTGACGACGAGCTCGTCGACGGGCAGGCGCCCGACCTCACAGCTGCAGTCCGGACACGCCTCGACGAGCGCTGCGTGGAGGGCGTCTGCGTTAAGGGACATTCTGGAATCACTTCTTTCGTTCATGATAGACCTCCGGTATGGAGTGAGAGGTGAGAGGTGAGAAGGACGAGAGCATCATAGAGTTCCCCCTACTCCCTACTCCCTACTCCCTACTCCTTGATCTCCCCCAGCAGTTGAACCAACCCGTCGATGATAGCCTCGGGGCGGCAGGGACAGCCGGGGATGTAGAGATCCACCGGGAGCACCTGATCCACACCGCCGAGGATATTGTAGCCGCCCTGGAAGATGCCCCCCGAGCAGCTGCAGCTCCCCACCGCGACCACGTACTTGGGCGCCGGCATCTGCGCGTGAATGCGCCGCAGCCGCTCCTCTGACTGGCGGGTGACGGGACCGGTGCAGAGCAGGATATCGGCGTGCCGCGGCGACGCTTCAGCCAGAATCCCCACCCGTTCCACATCGTAGCGAGGCGTCAGCAGATCGAGGATCTCGATGTCGCAGCCGTTGCAGCCGCCGCTGTTGAAGTGCAACACCCACGGCGAGGTGCGCCGCGCCCAGGCGACCGCCCGCCGTACCCACCGCGTTATCATGCTCGGATTCTCTGCCATAGTGTCCATCTCCTTCACGCTTTCACACCCCTCGACAGACTCGGGGCAGGCTGTTCGCACGTTCACACGTCCCGCCTGTCCCTGGTCAACACCACCACGCTGATCCCGATGCCGACCAGGTAAGCGAACGCGACCAGGTACGAAGGCCCGCTGGCGGGCAGCGTCGAGACCACCAAGGCCGCGACGTGCAGAATGCCGAAGAGCAGCGCCAGCCGGAAGAAGGCGTGGTAGGTGAGACGGCTCGCCGGCGGCGGCACCTCCTCGCCGCCCGTGTAGGCCAGGTGCTTATCATCGTGGTGCTCGCCCGGCGCCGCGATGGCCCCACCCAACCGGTAGAGGCCATAGGCCAGCAGGAAGAAGAGACCCAGGGCCACCGGGGGACTCAGCAACAACTCACGCACCTCTCACCTCCAGCACCCAGCTTCCAGCATCCAGCTTCCAGTTCCCAGCACCCAGCTTCCAGCTTCCAGTTTCCAGCATCTAGTACCCAGCACCCAGCCACCCCGCCCACTCCAGCCACGGACCCGGCTGGAGCCCGATGGCGAGGGCCAGCCCGCCCAGGGCCAGCAGCGGGATCCCCATCCAGGGCGAGACGCGCACCCGCGGGGCCGGACCCGGCAGCGGTGCGAAGAGCTGCACGACGAGGGGCAGATAGTAGCCCAGCGCCAGCAGGCTGTTGGCCAGAAAGAGGGCCACGCCCGCGTAGACCAGGCCGTCGCGCGCGGGCAGGCTCTCCGCCAGGATGAACCACTTGGCCGCGAAGCCCGCCAGCGGTGGGAGCCCGGCCAAGCCTGCCAGCGCCACGCCGAAGGTCAGGGCCGCCAGGGGCAGCTGTGCCGCCGTGCCGCGCAGCTGCGCTACCAACGTCGTATCGAAGTAGAAGTGACAGATCCCCTTGCTCAGGAAGGCCAGCCCCTTGAGAACCGCGTGCACGAGCAGCAAAAAGAAGCCCGCGCTCACCGCCGCCGGCAGGTCGTAGCGCAGCCCCACCCCCAGGGCGAACATCACGTAGCCCGTCTGGGCGATGGAGGAGTAGGCCAGCAGCCGCTTGGTGTGGCGCTGCACGAGCGCCAGCCCGTTCCCCAGCGTCATATTGAGCACGGAGAGCCCCATGAAGAGCAGGCCCAGATCACGGGCGGGGAAGCCCAGCCCCAGGGCGACCCGCAACAGCACGACCAGCGTGCTCTTGGAGACGACGCCTGCCAGGAGCGCGCTGACACTGCTGGGCGCCCGCCCGTAAGCATCGGGCAGCCAGGTGTGCAGGGGAACGATCCCGCTCTTGAGGCTCAGGCCCACGACCAGGCAGGCGATTCCCGCGCGCCCCCACGCGCCCTGCGCCGCCGCGAGGGAGAGCGCCACCTGCCCCGTCTCCCGGTAGACGGCGGCGACGCCCAGCAGCATCGTCAGGGTGGCGGCGCTGCCCAGAATGAGGTACTTGAAGCCCGCCTCGATGGCGGTGTCGGTGTGGCGGCGGAAGGCGACGAGCACGTAGGTCGTCACACTCATCAGTTCGCAGAAGAGGTAGAGGTTGAAGAGGTCGGTGGTCCACAGCATCCCCAGGAGGCCCAGCACCATCAGGAGGAGCAGCGGGTAGTAGGTGACGTACCGGCTATCCCGCGCCATGTAGCGACCGGAGTAGAGGGCGATGCAGAGCGCCAGCCCCAGGGTAAGGGCAGCGAGCACCACCCCGCCGGGCGTCGCCTGCAAGCGGACGCCGCCGAGACCTGTGCTGCCCCACGTGGGGAGCGGCCCCCCCGCCAGGAGCGCGGCGCGGGTCAGAGCGAAGGCGGGCACCAGGAGGAGCAGCCCACCGCCACAGGCCAGCGCCGTCAGCAGCGCCAGCAGCGCGTTGCCGGCACGGGCCACCCGCCCCAGCAGACCCAGGACGAAGGCCCAGAGCGCCACCCAGAGGAGCGGCAGAGCCACCCAGAGATCGCCCGTCATGGCCAATTTCCTCCCAACAGCAGCGGGAGCTCCCGCGCGACCCAGTCGAAGAGGGGGCCCGGGAAGAGCCCCTCGACCACCAGCAGCACGGTGAGGGCCAACGTGGAGAGGAGCATCGCGGGCGGAAGGCGCCCTACGGTCAGCCCTGCGGGACGCTCACCCAGAAAGATACGCCCGACGAAGCGCAGGGCATAGACCACGGTCAGCAGCGAGCCGAAGACGGTGAGCACCGAAAGCCCCAGGTGCGCCGTCTCGAAGCCGCCGGAGAAGATCATCCACTCGCTGTTGAAGATACCCAGCGGCGGCATGCCGGCGATGCCCAACGCGCCGATCGCCGCACAGGCGGTGACCGCCGGCAGGGCGCTTCCCAGCCCGCCCAGGGCGTCGAGGCGGCGGCGCTCCGTGGCGCGAATCACCAGCCCCGTTACCATAAAGAGCAGCGCCTTGACGATGGCGTGGTAGACTACCTGAAGCGTGGCGCCCTCGACCCCCGCGCGGGTCAGCGTCCCCAGGCCGAAGAGGATGTAGCCCATCTGGCTGACGCTGGAGTAGGCGATGATGCGTTTGACGTCCCTCTCGGCCAGCGCCATCAGCGCGCCGTAGATCTCGGAGAACAGCCCGGCGACCATCAAGGGGACGGAGAAGGGCAAGAGCTGCGCTCGCGAGAAGAAGCTGAAGGGGAAACGGAGGATGCCGTAGGTGCCCATACTGAGCATGGCTGCTGCCAGCATGATCGTGACGGGCATGGGCGCCACGGTGTGCGCGTCGGGGAGCCAGATGTGGAGGGGGAAGATGGCCATCTTGACGCAGAAGCCCACGAAGAAGAGGGTCAGCACCGTCGTCGCCAGCCCCGGATCGAGCACCCACTCCTCTGTCCGGAGCGCGGTTAGGCTGTCGCTGCCCGTGACATCGTAGAGGACGAGCAACCCCACCAGCACCATGAGCGAGCCCAGGTGGGTAAAGATGAAGTACTTGAGGGCGATGGCATCCCGGCGTTCGCCGTCACCCCAGACGAGGATGAGCAGGCACGAAGCGATGAGCATCAGCTCCCAGAAGACGTAGAAGAGGAAGAGGTCGTCGGCCAGGGTAGTGCCCGACATGCCCACGCCGAAGAGTAGAAGCAGGCCGTAGAAGTAGCCGCTGCGTGCGTCGACGTGGTGGTAGCCCCAGCCGTAGACGATGGCTACCAGGGTGACCGCCGCCTCGGTAACCAGGAAGGGGAGCGTCAGCCAGTCGACCCGCAGGCGGAGCTGGATGCCCGCCGCCGGAATCCAGGAGCGGGCGATCACCGGTTCCTGCCCGCCGTAGAGCGCCGGGAGCAGGGCGAAGACGGCGGCCAGCGTCAGAGCTGCGCTGCCGCCCGCGATCCAGCCGGCGGCACGCGCCCCCCGTTCCCGCAAAAGCACCAGCAGCAGCGCCGTCGCGATGGGCAGGCCCACAATGGCTATCAGCAAGAAGGGTTCCATAGTCTATTCTCCCCGTTCACTTCTCACGACTCTCTTTTCCCTTCTCACCAGCCTAGTACAGCACCCAAAAGAGGGCCAGAACCAGGCAGGCGATCAGCCACCAGAGATTAGCCCGCAGCCGTCCGGAGTGCCAGCGGCGCAGACGAGCGCTCCCGGCCAGCACACCGCGTGCCACGGTGTGGAAGAGCCCCTCCAGTCCCCCTTCCACCGCGCCGTAGGTCTCCTCGGTGACGGCGACCGTCCGCTGCGTGAGACTCTCCAGGCCCTCACCGAGCGTACCACGTTCGACGTGCGTATAGAGCCAGCGCGCCAACCCACCCAGACCGGTGCTCATCCCTCCCACGAGCCGTTCCAGCCCCCCGGTCTCCACACCCGCGTAGATCCAGCGCGCCAACCGGCGCAGGCTGCCGTCCCACGCCGGCTCCCGGGCGGGCGCGCGCTCGGTCACCGCCTCCGTGCGCCCGGAGCGCAGGTAGAGGGGCAGCCGAATCGCGCTCAGCGCCAGCAGCCCCCACCACGCGATCCGCGCCTCGAGCAGAAGGGCGAGAGACCAGACCAGGCTGTGCAGGAGGGCGGTGAGCCGGACAGCACGCAGCGCCGGGTCGGGGTAGCGCCAGAGTGCCCACGCCGTGATCGCGCCGGAGGCCAGGCCCGCACCGAGCAGGGCAGTCCGGAGAAGCGGGTTCGCCGCCGGGAGAGGCGCGACGCGGTAGAGGAGGTAGAGGCCCAGGTTAGGCATCAGTGTGGCGTAGAGCCAGGCGTGGACGGCCCGGGAGGACAGCGCCCCGGGCCGCATCCAGGTGTGGAAGGGCCAGAGCCCGAGTTTGACGGCCACGGCCAGAAAGAAGCCGCCGACCACCCAGGTGCCGGCGGCGCCCTCCAGAGCGGCGAAGTTCGCCAGGGCCGGGGCGATCTCCAGCGTGCCGGCCCTGCCCAGCAGCAGAACCGCGATGAGCATTCCGGCGTCCCCGAAGCGCAGCAGGACGTAGACGTGGGTCGCCTGCCCGACCCGGTCGCGCCCGGTTCCCGCCAGCAGCGGGGCACCGGCGATGCAGAGACCGGCAACCTCCAGGGCCGCGTAGCGCAGCAGGAAGTGGTCCGCCAGAAAGGCCAGGTTTCCTGCCATGAGGGCCAGGAGCACCACGGCGCCGGTGCGCCCGCGCACCCCCGGGCCGGCAGTGGGCAGCAGAAAAAGAGCAGCGGCCGCGAGGGCGGTCGCTGCGACGCTGTAGAGACTCGTGGCTCCCAGGCTCAGCCGCAGGGCACCAGCGGTCGGCAACCAGGTCACAGAGAAGGGGGTCGTTTGTCCGGCGAAGGGAAGCAGTCCCAGCGCGCACAGTGCGACGCTTCCCGCCGTCAGGCCCACGGCCCGCCGGACGCCTCCCGGCGGACCGTCCTCCATGAGGATCAGCCAGATACTCATAGCGATAGGCATCCCCAGGACGCCGATGAGCAGCATAACCGGTATCACGCGCTCACCCCCACAGCCGCCGCAGGTCGTCCACATCCCCGCTGGGGTAGTGGCGGAAGACGTTGACGATCAAGGCCAGCGCCACGGCGATCACTACCGCCTCCACGATCAGGGCCGAGAGCACCATCGTCTGCGCGAAGTGGAGGTCGCCCTGCAAGTGTCCGACCAGGACCAGGCTCAGCGTCACGCCCTGGAGCATCAGCTTCAGGCCGATCACCTGCCGGATCACGTTGCGCCGGAGCAGCAGGCAGAGCAGTCCCAGCGCGAAGAGGGCGGGGCCGGCGGCGCTGAGCAGGGTCGTGAGCCGGGGCGTCAGAACCACGTGCACAGATCGCTCTCCTCCTCCCGTTGGCCCGGAAGGATGGCTGCGACGCCCGTGGCGCCGGCAAAGATCAGGGCGACCTGGGCCAGCAGGTCCAGGCCGCGCTGCTGCCAGAACCAGCCGCGGAAGCCGTCCGGCGCCTCGGCGGGCGCCCGCTGCATCTGCTGCCGTCCCCAGAAGAAGCCCATCAGCAGCAGGATGGCCAGCACGAGCAGGCCCATCCAACGTTCACGATGCATAGGTTGTATACTCCGTATTGCGTACTTCGTAATGCGTATCAGAAACGGGATTCACGGATCCGAACATCAAACGATAACTATACCATATATCAACCTTATTGACCAGGGTTGCCGTCCTCAGCGTAGGGCGAGGGGGAAGTTCTGCTCGACTCAATCAGGCTGATGGTGATGATAAAGAGGACGCTGAGCAGGCCGGCGCCGACGCTCAATTCGAAACCCCCGGCGTAGGGAGCGCCCAGGAGGAAGAAGAGGACCGCCAGCACGACACTGCTGCCCCCCAGGGCGACCGCCGCGCGGATCAGATTCCGGCTGAAGACCGCGAGGAGCGCGCAGCCCCCCAGCGCCAAAACGAGCAGCGTACAGAGCAGTTCGAGTCTATTCATCAAATCTCCAGTTAAATCCCAAAACCCTTCGCGTTGCGAAAGCGTTCTCCTGTGCCATGGTGGCCGTGTGACAGCTAGATTGTAAGCCACGAGGTGAAAATCGTGGTCGGAGGTTAGCGTCTCCCCTCTGATAAGGTAACATAGGAGAGGGAGAAGTCAACACAGGTAGAGTGACGATGCCACCGAGGATACAGCCCGGCTACACCACAGCGTCCCGTCAACTCCCCAGCGCGCACAAGTGTGTTGGTAGTAAGGCACGTAGGCGTTAGCCGGAGTGCCGTTCGACGCGACTCCGCTGCGCTCCGTCGCTGACTACGAACCGCGCATCCTACGCTACGGGGCGGCGCCCGCTAAAGCGGCTTGGACCGTCCCGCACGGGTAGCCCCCTTCAGGGGGCGCTGCTTCTAGACCGGCGATTCATCGCCGGTCTCCGCGGACGCCCGATTTTCACGCCGTCAACGTCATCCTGAGCACCCGCCCTGGGATACGCCCGCCCCGGAATGAATTCCAGGGCTGCCATACCAAGCCTGCTCAAGCAGGCTCCCCAGCGCGTACAAGTGTGCTGGTAGTAAGGCACGTAGGCGTTAGCCGGAGTGCCGTTCGACGCGACTCCCCCTCGACGGACTCGGGGCAGGCTGCTGCGCTCCGTCGCTGACTACGAACCTCGCATCCTACACTACGTAGCGGCGCCCGCTAAAGCGGCTTGGACCGTCCCGCAATGGAAGTCGAAAGCGCTGTCTGGTGCCTGATCCCCAATCCCCAATCCCCAATCCCTGATCCCCAATCCCCGATCCCCGCCTGCTTCCGTAGCATAAAAAGATTCTCCGGTAAGTCAACCACCTCTTCCGCCCTTGCCTCCGGTCCATTTCCGGTTACGATGCAGGGGATTTTGTGACCCGGGCCAGCCTTCGTACGTCGTACTCTGTGAACAGGGAGGAAAAGGAGTTGCACCATCGACGCTGACGAGCTCTTCACGGCGCTCTTTGCCGAGTACGAGCGTCCCATCTGCTCCTATCTCACCCGGCTGACGGGGGATGGGGAGCGGGCGCAGGATCTGGCCCAGGAGACCTTCGTGCGGGCCTACCGGGCGCTGCAGCGGGAGGAGCGCTGGGAGAATCCCCGCGCCTGGCTCTACCGGGTGGCCTCCCACCTGGCGACGGACGACTACCGGCGGCGGCGCCTCTTCGTCTGGCTGCCCCTCTGGGAGAGCGACGGGCGGGAGGAGGGGCCGGAGGAGGCGGTCGTGGAGCGGGTGGCGGTGCGCCGCGCCCTGCGCGTCCTGCCGCCCCGCTACCGCATCCCGCTGGTGCTCTACACCTACCGGGAGTGGTCGGTGGCGGAGATCGCCAAGACGCTGGAGCTCTCGGAGAGCGCGGTGAAGATGCGCCTCTGCCGGGCGCGGGAGATGTTCCGCGCCTTTTACGAAGGGGAGGAGGAAGGATGAGCCGCTGCAAGGACCTTCAGGGGCTGCTGGCTCTGCGCGCCGGGGACCGCACCGCCGGGGAGCAGGCGCGGGTGGCGGCCCACCTCGCGACCTGCCCGGCGTGCGCCGCCCGGGCCCGCACCTACGCCCGGCAGGATCAGCTCCTGCGCGACGGCCCCACGAATCGGCTCGACGGCCCTCGACGCGCCGCCCTCGAAGCCCGCATTGATCGAGAAAGGAGACGCCATATGTTACGTTCACGCCTCTCTCCCCTGCTGGGCAGCGCTGCGGCGCTGCTGCTGATGCTCGCCCTGGCCCTCGGGGCCCGGCTCCTGCTGCCGGGCAGCATCCCCCCCACGCCCGAGGAGGAGCGCCCGGCCGTCACCGACCCCTCCCCGGCGCTGCTGGAGGAGCCGCTGGTCCGGAACACGCTCGAGGCCTATCTGACGGAGGCCCTGGGGATCAGCGGTTTCGGGGGACAGGTCTTCTGTACCTACGAGCCGCTGCACGTCGCGCCGGGCCGGGGGTCCAACCTCCACGCCTACGTCTGGGCCTACTGCGCCGAGTACTACCTCGCGCAGGAGGCGCTTACCATGGGGAGCGCCACCAGCCTGCCCGTGGCCCTGGAGCTGCGCGCCGTGAGCCCCGGTTACGAGGTGGTCGCCCACCGCGCACCGCGGGACGGCGCCCTCTACGCCGAGGATCTACAGGCTATCTTCCCTCCCGAGGCGCAGACGGCGATGTGCCATGAAGATCCGACCTGCTACAACGCGCGCAGCGACCGGCTGGCTGCCGCCGTGGAGGCGCGAGCGCGCGAGCAGCTGCTCGCCGAAGAGGCGCCTCCCGGCCCCTTCCCCGAGACCTGGCGCGCCCTCGCCGCCTACGAACCTCCCGCGGACCCCACCGGGGTCACCGCCGCCCTGATCGAGGAGGTGGAAGCCTGGCTCGCCGCGGGCAACGACCCCGGGGAGCTCGCCGCCCTCCTGCGCACCCTGCCCAAGCTGGAGCAGATCGAGGTGGAGGTGCAGGAGCCGGACCTCGACGGGGACGGGCGGGAGGACATCGTCATCACCACCGAGCTTCTGGGGCTCCCGGTGGTGGCCTTCATCACCGAGGAGACGGGAGGCGTGCGCGGTCACGTGCTCCCCGCCGACTTTGGTGAGCCCTTGCCCTCGTGGGTGGAAGAGCTGCGCCCGGAGGATCTGACGGGTGAGGGAGCTCCCGAGACGCTCCTCAGCTACTACGTCCAGGGGGGCAGCGGATGGACCACACTCCTCTACGTCTACCGTTGGGAAACCGGCGCGCCCGAGCTCATCTTCCACGCCGAGCTGCGTACCTGGGCGGGGCCCGCGACCTGGTCCCTGGCCCCCGATCCTGCGACGGGCGGCGCGGAGATCGTTCTCACCTACCCCCACCTCTACGGGGCCTTCGACCACAAGCTGACCGAGCACCCGCTGGGGCGCCAGGTCTGGCGCTGGGACGAGGGCGCCGGTCGCTACGTGCAGGCGGAGGAGAGTGTCGACCTGGAGCAAAACGGATGGGAGCCGGAGACGGAGATGCCGACCACCGGGCGGTTGAAGGCGCTGGTGAACGAGGGGGAGGAGGCCTTCCGCGCCGGGGAGTACCCGGCGGCGCAGGAGCACTTCGCCGGCGTCCTGGCGCTGGCGAGCGCCGAGGGCTGGGAGCCGGGAATAGTCGATGCGGACTGGGTGGGGGTCGCCCGCCTTCGCCGGGCCCAGCTGCTGGCGCTGCTCGACCCCGGTCGCTCCCAGGAGGCGGTCGCCGAGATGGAGGCGCTGGCGGAGACCTACGCCGGTGACCCCCTGGGCGACCTCGCTGCCGCCTTCCTCGCCGGCTACGAGGGTGAGGACGCCGCAGCGCGCGCCATAGCCGCCATGCAGGCGGTGAACCTCCACGCTCACCTCTACCACGAGCGTGGAGGCGCTCTTACCCTTCCCGTCGACGCCGGGCTCCTCTATCCGGCGGCGGGCATCATCGCCTACCTCGACGCTCATCCCGAGCTGACCTCCGATCCAGAGGCGCTGCAGGGCGGTCTGGAGGCGGTGGGCTACGACGTGGTGCGGGTCGAAGTCGACGACGGCGTCACCCTGATCCTGGAGCTCCCCGACGAGGAGCCGACGCAGGGGCAGGGCTGGCGCTGGCGCTTCGCTCCCTCCGACAGCGGGTGGTACGTCCTGCCCCAGATCCCCAGGCAGGGGACGTGGCCCGTCGTGGGCGGTTTCGCCGGCCCCCGGTACGACGGTGAGCGGGTGGGGCTGTACGCTCTACCGGAGCCGGCGGTCTCTCTCCCCTACACCCTCTGCGAAGCGTCGCAGAGCTGGGTCCGCCCCTCGGAGACCGAGCAGGCGGAGGAGGTGTGGTCGATTCCGCGCTACGAGGGCCACGAGAGGGAGATCCTGCGCTGGATCTTCTACCAGGACTTCTACCGCTACCATGGCGGTGGCAGCGAGATGTTCGACGCCTGGCCCACGAGCGGGCTGTGGACCTCGGAGGCGGAGTACACCTGCGGCACGCCCTCCAGCCGGCGCCCCCCGCAGGAGACGCTGGAGCTCTGGCTCCTCCTTCACAACGTCGTGGGGGTGGAGCACCGGGGGAAGGTCTACACGATCACCGTGGAGCCCGTGGAGCGCGGCTACCAGATCATCCACGTCCCGGTATCCGGGCCGGAGAGCGAGGAGCAGCTGGGGCCCGAGGTGGAGATCCGCTTCGTCGACAGGAGCGGGCGCGAGATCGACCGGCTGCCCAAGGCGGGGCCGTGGAACGTCGCGCCCCGCAGTCGTGAGGTGGTGACGGTGCAGGGGACGGTGGTGGATAACAATCCAGATGCCCAACTCCTGACGGTGGTCGACGAGGGTGGGGTGGCGTGGTCCGTACCCTGGATGCGCGAGACCCTGCTGGAGGGCGTGGAGGCGTTCGAGGAACTGCGCCCCGGCGCGACCGTGGAGGTCGCGGGCGTGGAGCGGACGGCAGCAACGCCCCACACCCTCTCCGCCATCCGCCTCACCCTACTTGCACCCTCTGAGGTCTCTACACCCCAGGTCATCCCCTACCCCGCCGCGGGCCTGGTCTGAAGGGAATGCGCGCTGGGCGAGGGGGAGTTCAAGCAGGAGCAGGGCGAGCGCTGCTTCGGCTCCCTGCCCCAATATCGCAGGGAGGAGCTCGCCAACCAGGGGGAGCGCTTCGACCAGACCGACCTGCGGCTCACGGTGGGCGGCGACCGCTACGAGGCGGTGCTGGTCGAGGACGATTGGCCCAGGGAGGCCTACGCGCTGCGCCGGAACGGCATCACCCTGGCGACCCTCGACGGGACCAGCGGCGCCTCCTATCCCAACGTCTCTCTGCAGCACCTGGCGGGCCACGTCGTGTGGGAGTTCTCGAACATGGAGACGCAGACGCTGCTGGTCGATGGAGAGGACGTGCGAGAGATCTACGGGCTGGACGCCGCTTTCCGCCCCTACGAGCTGGGGGGCAAGCTCATCTTCGTGGGACAGAGGGGGCTGCGGCGCTTCATCGTCTACGATGGGCAGCAGCTGGGCCCCACCTGCGAGGGCATCGCCGTCGCCCACTGCTGCGAGGGCACACTAACGTCGGTCCAATCGGGCTCGGGCCGCTACGTCTTCTGGGCGTGGCAGGAGGGCGAGGGCTTCGTCGTGGAGATCACGGAGGAGGAAGAGCTGGGCTCTCGGGAGTGACCGGAGGACCTGGCAAAGTAGCTTTTGCAAACTTGTGCTACAATGAGAACAGCGGTCCGGATAGAAGTGAGGAGGAATCCCATGGAAGCGTTCAAAATAAAGGCGCGTATTGATGAACAGCGCCGCTTAATCTTGTTAGAACCGATTCCTTTACGTCCTGGAGAAGTGGAAGTCATTGTGCTGTATCAAGGAACCTGAAACTGCCCCTGAAGAGCCGGGAGAGTGGCCAGTATTGAGTCGCAGCTAAGCTACGCGAGCTTTTAGAGCGTTACCCGGTACGAGGTAAGGTATACACGATGCCAATATCGTGGCTACGATGCTAACGTATGGGGTGACACGATTGGCAACCTACAATTGCGACGATTTCTCCGTTTTCAGGGATCTCCTAACACTGGAACCCCTGCCCTGAAACCCCTTCCGATCCCCACTTCAGTTCACAAGTCTACTGCCGGCAACAAGGTCACACTCGTTACGCAGTACGCGATACGCGATACGCTCTAGTCCCCTCCATTTTTCAGATTCGCCATCTTCCTTTATAATGGTTTTATGATTATAGGTTGGTAGGTGACAGAATCATCCCAATTCAACCCGACGGAAAGGAGCAGCTACGTTGAAGGATTTAATCGAACTACGTTGGCACGGGCGCGGCGGCCAGGGCGTGGTCACCGCGGCCAAGATGCTGGCCAAGGCCAAGCTCAAGGAGGGCTGGTACTTCCAGGCCTTCCCCGACTACGGTCCCGAGCGGATGGGCGCGCCGGTCAAGGCCTTCACCCGCCTGAGCCCCACCCCCATCCACGTCCACTCGCAGGTGCAGGAGCCCGACATCGTCCTCGTCCTCGACCCCACCCTGCTGAAGACCGTCCCCGTCACCGAGGGGCTCAAGGCCGACGGCACCCTGCTGGTCAACACCAACGCCGATCCCGCCGAGCTGCGGGAGATGCTGAAACTGGACGGGCAGCGGCTCTTCGTCGTCGACGCGAGCAACATCACCCTGGAGACCCTGGGACGCGAGATCACCAACGTCCCCATGCTGGCGGCCCTGGGTAGGGCCACCGACCTGGTGGACCGGGAGATCCTGCGCAAGGAGATCCAGAAGGAGCTGGGCGCCAAGTTCGGCCCGGACGTCGTGGAGGGCAACCTCGCCGCCCTGGATCGCGCGTGGGAAGAGACGCGCGAAGGCTGAACAACAGCCGGACTATCTGACTGACGACTACCTGACTACTTTACGGAGGAAAACTGTGATCAAACCGAACGCAACCTGGAGAGAGATCCCCATCGGCGGGGTGATCGACGAGGCGGGCAGCGCGGAGCAGTACAAGACGGGGGATTGGCGCGCCCAGCGCCCCATCTACCACGCCGACAACTGCATCGACTGCATGACCTGCTGGATCTACTGCCCCGACGCTTCCATCATGGTCGAGGATGAGAAGATGATCGGCATCGACCTGGACCACTGCAAGGGCTGCGGCATCTGCGCCGTCGTCTGCCCCGTCAACAAGAAGGCGGAGCGCAAGGGCGAACCCGAGGGCCGCGCCATCGAGATGGTCTCCGAGAAGTGAGTGCCCCAACGCTAGGGAGGAATTATCAATGACCAAACTTGAAGCACTAACCGGAAATGCTGCCGTCGCGGAGGCGATGCGTCAGATCGATCCCGACGTCGTCGCGGCCTACCCCATCACGCCGCAGACGTCCATCGTGCAGACCTTCTCCGAATTCGTCGCCGACGGCAAGGTACACACAGAGTTCATCACGGTCGAGAGCGAGCACAGCGCCATGAGCGCCTGCGTGGGCGCCGCCGCCGCGGGCGGCCGGGTGATGACCGCTACGTCGGCCAACGGCCTGGCCCTGATGTGGGAGATCGTCTACATCGCCGCCTCGTCGCGCCTGCCCATCGTCATGCCCGTGGTCAACCGGGCCCTCTCCGGCCCCATCAACATCCACTGCGACCACTCCGACTCCATGGGCGCCCGCGACTCCAGCTGGATCCAGATCTACTCGGAGAACGCCCAGGAGGCCTACGACAACGCCCTCCAGGCGCTGCGCATCGCCGAGCACATGGACGTACGCCTGCCGGTGATGGTGATGCTCGACGGCTTTATCACCAGCTCGGAGCTGCAGCGGGTGGAGATCCTCAAAGACGAGGAGGTCAAGGACTTCGTCGGCGAGTACACGGCCCACAACCCCCTGTTGGACATCGAGAAGCCCGTGACCTACGGCCCCCTCGACTTCTACGACTTCTACTTCGAGCACAAGCGCCAGCAGGTGGAGGGCATGCGCAACGCCCGCGAGGTCATCGCCCAGGTGGGCAAGGAGTTCGGCGAGCGCTTCGGGCGCTCCTACGGCTTCTTCGAGACCTACCGGCTCGACGACGCCGAGGTCGCCATCGTCGTCCTCTCCTCGACCGCCGGCACCGCCCGCGTGGTCGTCGACCGGCTGCGCGAGGAGGGGCTCAAGGTCGGGCTGCTCAAGCCCCGCGTCTTCCGCCCCTTCCCCGCGAAAGAGATCGCCGCGGCCCTCGACGGGCTGCAGGCCGTCGCCGTCATGGACCGCTCCGACTCCTTCGGCGCGCTGGGTGGCCCCCTCTTCACCGAGGTGGTCGCGGCCCTCGCGCTGAACGGCGTGAACGTGCCCATCGTCGACTACATCTTCGGCCTGGGCGGGCGGGACACGCCCCCCGAGCAGATCGAGCAGGTCTACCGCGACCTCCTGGAGATCGCCGAGACGGGCGAGATCGACCGGCGGGTCACCTATCTGGGCGTCCGCGAGGAGAGCCCGGAAGAGGCAGCGGTCCCGGCGTGAGAGATGCAATCCTGATGAGTGAGGAGGAACAATGGCTCAACGACTGAACTTGAAAGAACTATCGAAACAGGAGGAGCGCCTCTCGCCGGGACACCGTCTCTGCGCGGGCTGCGGCGCCTCCATCATCGCCCGCCAGGTGCTCCACGCCATCGAGGAGCCCGTCGTGGTCGCTAACGCCACGGGCTGCCTGGAGGTCGCGACGACCATCTACCCCTACACGGCGTGGAAGGTCCCCTGGATTCACAACGCCTTCGAGAACGCGGCGGCGACCCTCAGCGGCGCCGAGAGCATGTACCGCTCCCTGGTGCGCCAGGGCAAGCTCGAGGAGCAGGACGTCAAGTTCGTCGCCTTCGGCGGCGACGGCGGCACCTACGACATCGGCCTCCAGTCCCTCTCCGGCGCCCTCGAGCGGGGACACGATCTGCTCTACGTCTGCTACGACAACGGCGCCTACATGAACACGGGGATCCAGCGCTCCAGCGCCACCCCCTACGGCGCCTGGACGACGACCTCGCCCGCCGGTGAGGTGATCCCCGGCAAGACCCAGTTCCGCAAGGACCTGACCTCCATCGTGGCGGCCCACGGCGTGCCCTACGCGGCCCAGGCCTCGCCCCACAACTGGCGGGACCTGATGACGAAGGTGCGCAAGGCCGTCAGCACCCAGGGCCCCACCTTCATCAACGTCGTCTCGTCCTGCAACCGCGGCTGGCGCCACGGCACCGACACGACCATCGAGATCTGCGAGAAGGCCGTGGAGAGCTGCTACTGGCCCCT
>DAOTVC010000161.1:0-18732 GCA_034437215.1 Anaerolineae bacterium
TCCTGCGGCTGGTCATGGCGGGCATCGGGGTCTCGGCCTTCTACGCCTCGGGCACCGGCGTGGTCAAGTACCTCGCCGACCCCCTCAAGCAGCTGCCCGACATCACCTTCTGGCTGCTGGGCGGGCTCTGGGCCATCACCTGGCAGGACGTGCTCCACATCCTGCCCGTCGTCGTCCCCAGCCTCATCGTCCTCTACCTCATGCGCTGGCGGCTCAACCTCCTCTCCATGCGCGACGAGACGGCCTTCTCCCTGGGCGCCGTGCCCGGCCGGGAGCGCCTGGTGATGCTCGTGGCGGCCGTGGCGGCGACGGCCGCCGTCGTCTCCAAGGCGGGGCAGATCGGCTGGGTGGGCCTTATCGTGCCCCACATCGCCCGCCGCAGCGTGGGAGCCGACGCCCAGCGCTCCCTGCCCGGCGCCATGCTCATCGGCGGTCTCTTCGTCCTCTTCTGTGACGACCTGGCGCGGACGGTGCTCACCGGCGAGATCCCCCTGGGCATCCTCACCTCGCTCAGCGGGGCGCTCGTCTTCTTCGGCCTGCTTCTGCGCAACGAACTGGAGGTGGAGCGATGACGGCAGCCATCTCGACCGAGAGACTCTCCTTCGGCTACACACCCGAGCAGACCGTACTCCACGGGATCAGCCTGGAGATCCCCTCGGGGGCGGTGACGGCGATCCTGGGGCCCAACGGCTCCGGCAAGACGACGCTCATGCACCTCGTCCTCGGGCTGCTCGCGCCCGGCGAGGGCGAGATCCGCCTGGCGGGCCGGCCCCACGCCGCCTATGATCACCGCGACCTCAGCCGCCTCCTGGGGCTGGTGCCCC
Source organism: Anaerolineae bacterium (assembly GCA_034437215.1). GTDB lineage: Bacteria > Chloroflexota > Anaerolineae > B4-G1 > SLSP01 > DAOTVC01. The sequence goes on from DAOTVC010000161.1 coordinate 825, forward strand.
AGAACGAGCCGTTGAGTTTCAACCTCAACGTCCTCGAGTACGTCCTTCTGGGGCGCGCGCCCTACCTGACCCTGCTGCAGCGCCCCAGCGCCCACGACCGGAAGATCGCCTTCGAGGCCCTGGAGACGGTAGGAATCGCGCCCCTCTGGGAGCGCTCCGTCCTGGCCCTGAGCGGCGGCGAGCAGCAGCTGGCGACGCTGGCCCGGGCCCTCACCCAGGAGCCCCGCATCCTGCTCCTCGACGAGCCCACCTCCCATCTGGACGTCGGGAACGCCCGGCGCATCATGGGCATCATCCGGCGGCTGGGTGGACGGGGGCAGACGGTGCTCTTCACCACCCACGATCCCAACGCCGCCGCGGCCACCGCCGATCACGTCGTTCTGATGCGGGGGGGACGGGTACTGCAACACGGCTCCACCGCCGAGATCCTGACGGAGGGCCACCTTACCGCGACCTACGACGTCGCCATCGAGGTCCTCGAGGACCGCCGGGCCCGCCCCCTCGTCGTGGTATACTAGGTGGCGTAGTAGGAGCCTTCGCCCACGACAGCACGATATTGACGTTGTGTGTGAGACCGAGAAATCAGGGATTGGGGATTAGGGATAGGGGATCAGGGATAGGGGATCAGGGGGCAGAGGGAGTAACTGCCATTCTCAATCCCCCTAATCCCTACTCCCGGCTCCCTAATCCCGTCTTTAATCACAAAGGAGAGACACGTGGAAGAGCTGCCCAATTGGATACAACTCTGGAGAGAGCTCGTCGAGGCCCACGACGGGGGCCGCCGGCAGGAGAGCGGCGAGGAGAAGCAGGATGTCTGGGAGGAGCGCGCCCGCACCTTCGATGCCAACGTCAAGCGCCGCTGGCAGGAGCCCGACTCGAGCCGCACCTTCATCGCGGCCCAGCTGGCCATCGAGCCCGAGGCGACCTTCCTGGACCTCGGTGCGGGGACGGGCGCTTGGACGATCTTCCTGGCGCAACGGGCGCGGCAGGTGACCGCCGTCGACCCCTCACCCGCCATGCTGAAGGTGCTGAGGGAGAACGTGGCGGAGGCGGGGCTCACCAACGTGGAGGTGGTGGAGGGCGCCTGGCCCCACGTCGACGTGCCGCCCCACGACTACAGCCTCTGCTCCCACGCCATGTACGGTATCCCCGACTTCGAGCTCTTCGTCCGCAAGCTGGAGGCGGCGACCCTGCGCCGCTGCTACCTGCTCCTGCGCGCCCCCGCCCCGGAGGGGGTGATGGCGAAGGCAGCCCGCCATCTCTGGGGCCACCCCCACGACAGCCCCAACTTCCAGGTGGCCTACAACGCCCTGCTCCAGCTGGGCATCTTCGCCAACGTGCTCATGGAGGACAGCGGCCTCTGGGACCCGTGGAAGAGCGAGAGCCTCGACGTCGCCCTGGGGGAGGTGAAGCGCCGCCTGGGGCTGACGGGCAACGACGAGCACGACGCCTACCTGCGCGCCCTGCTCGAGGAGCAGCTGACCAAGGTGCAGGGCGAGTACGTCTGGCCCCGCGGCGTCCGCTCGGCCCTCGTCTACTGGGACGTCAGCGAGGTCGTCTGACGATCCCTCACTGCTTCTGGATCTCGATGGCGCCGCCGCAGTGGGGGCACTTGTAGATGGGGGTCTTGACGCTGAACTGGCTGCCGCAGTAGGGGCAGCGGCGCACGACCTTGGAGGGCAGGAGGTCGGGGAAGACGTAGATCTCCCGCTCTCCGCGGAACTCCCGGTAGGTGGCCCCCCGCTCCGCAAGGAGGTTCAGGGCCGCGACGGCTGCGTCCCGCGGAGCCTTCAGATCCGCCACCACCTGGGGCAGCGTCACCTCGGCGCCCTGGGCGTGGGCCAGGGCCGTGATGCGCTCGGCGAGCCGTTCGGGCGCCAGGCTGTAGCTGCGGCGCAGCGTCCGCCCCGCCCAGAAGGCCGCCGCCCCACCCCCCACCAGCAGGATGACGCTCAAAGGCAGCCGGCCCGGATCCTCGGCGGAGGCACAGAGGAAGAGGAGCCCCAGAGCGAGCATGATGCCGGCAACGACGAGCACGAAGAAGATCCCTACCTGTTTCACGATCACCTCCACTGGGTCTCGGCGGCCTGGTTGAGGGCGCCGCCCAACGTCTCGAAGACCTGCTGAATCTGCCGGTCGCCGGCGCTCTCGATGAAGGCCCGGGCGTGGGCGGTGAAGGCCTCGGGCTCTTCCCGGAAGCGCGCGGCCTTCGAAATCCGCTCGTCGAGGCGCCGGAAGTGGGCGAAGAAGTCCTGGACGGCATCGGGCACGGTCACCTGCAGAGGGCGCAGGTGTTGGCTGTACTGCTGCTGTTGCTGGATGAGCTTCTGCACGCTCTCCTGGAAGGCGCGCACCCCCTTGGCGATGCCCGAGAGAAGGCCCAGCACGTGGGCGGCCTTCTGCAGCCCCGCAAGATAGCGCTCCCGCTCGGCGTTGAGCACCGCCAGCGCGTTGACCCGCTCCTCCAGCGCCGGATCGGCCAGCTCGACGGGCTCGCGCAGGGCGTCCAGCACGTGGCGGACGGCCCGCTGGTGGGCCAGAAGGGCCCGCTGCTCGTCGTCGTCGAGGTAGTCGAGCTCCGTCTGCAGCTGCGAGCGCTGGAGCAGCGCCGCCTGCAGCTCCTCGCGCAGCTGCGCCTGCTCCTCCTCGAAGGTCGTGCGCGCCTGCTGCCAGCGTTGGCGCGTGTCGCGCAGCTGCGCCTGGGTCTCCGTCAGCGCCTGCAGCACCTCGCGGCGCCGCTTCGAGAGCTTCAGGAGCGACCCGAAGTGCAGGAGGACGCCCAGAAAGCGCCCCTGCTCCTTGATCGCCGCGTTCAGCGCCTCGAGCTCTGCCTCCAGCCTCTCGATCTCGGCCTGCAGCTCGACCTCCTGCTCGCGCAGCCGGCGGTTGGTCGCCTGGTGCGCGGCGCGAGCCTCCTGGCTCAGGGCCAGGAAGCCGTCGGCGTCCTCCTGAGCCCGCGGCAGGAGCGCCTCCCGCAGCTCCCGCCGGCGCGCCGCCAGGAGCTCCCGCTCCTCGACGAGACGGGCGCGGATGGGCGCGTGGAGTTCGTCCCCCACCCCCGCTCCCGCCGCCACGATAGCGTCGACCAGCGCCCCGATGGTCTCCTGGTAGCGCCGCTCCCGCTCGCCGTAGGCCTCGGTGAAGAGGTTCTGGACGTCGGCGACCGACTTGGCCGTCTTCCGAATCTCCGCCATGTACCGCTGCAGGAGGACGCTCAGCCCTCGCAGATCCACCCGTTCGCTCATTTGACCTCCACTCCTACACCCTGCAGCCGTCCTACCCATCGCCGCCTGACCCGCCAGACGAAGCGCTCCCAGCGCGTGCTGCTCACGTCGGCCGCCTCCAGCTCCTCGAAGCTGCCCTGCTCGTCCCAGTAGAGGGGGCAGGCCCCGCAGCAGAGGTCGGCGTGCTCGCACGCCCGGCAGCCCGGTGGCAGGAAGTCCTTGTTCCGCCAGTAGCGCGCCGCCCGCCGGTTCCAGATGGTCTCGAAATCCTCGCGCAGGAGGTTGCCGATGCCCTGCTCGAAGCTGGAGCAGGGCAGCACCTCCCCGTCGGGCGCGAGGGAGAGCAGCCCGTCGGCGGCGGCGCAGGACTTCGCCCCCAGCCCGTGAGCCGCGGGGTTGAAGAGGCAGTAGGGCACCGGCGAGTACCAGACAAAGCGCATCCCGTGGGCCTCGGCGCGGCGCTTCAGATCGAGGACGATCTCCCCGATCTCCGTGTAGCGGATATCGGGCACCCCCACGGAATCCCCCGTGCGGATGAGCATGTTCATCGAGAGGTAGCTCTGCCCCATCTCCGCCAGGAGCTCGATGAGCCGGGGGAGGGCCGCGAGATTCCGCCGGTTGATGGTGGTGTTGGTGTGGGTGTGGATGCCCGCGGCGGTCAGGTTCTCCACCCCGCGCAGCGTCCTCTCGTAGGCGCCGGGGACGCCGACCACGTCGTCGTGGGTGGCGGCGTCCCCGGCCTCCAGGCTCACCTGCGCCGAGTGCAGCCCCGCCTCGACGAGGGACGCCACGTAGTCGGGGTCGGCGCAGCGAATGCCGTTGGTGATCAGATTGGTGCGCAGGCCCCGCGCCCGGGCGTGGGCCACCAGCTCGGGCAGGTCGCGGCGCAGGGTCGGCTCGCCCCCCGTGAAGGAGAGCATGGGGACGCGGGCCTCGTCGAAGATCTTGTCGATGACGCGCTGCACCTCCCCGGTGCTCATCTCCGGGACCCGGCGCCCCCGCTCGGGCGCGCTGGCGTAGCAGAAGAAGCAGCGGTTCTGGCAGCGGTAGGTCAGGGCGATCTCCGAGATCACGGGGTACTTGCGCCGGTGGGTGCCGAACTCCATGAGCCGCGTGGCGGGCGCGTAGCCGGGCCGGTCGCTCAGGAGTGTCTCCAAGGTGCGCAGGAGCTTCTCCAGGTCGGCGGCGATCTTCTCCTCGGGCTGCTCGTAGCGCCGGGCGAGCTCCGCCACGACCCCCTCGACGTCGGCCTCCTCACCGGGGCGGTAGAGGGCGGCGAGCATCTCGGCAGCCGTGGCGTTGACGTACTGCACGCGGTTGGGGCGCAGGATGAGGACGCCGTCCTCGGGCCGCACGAAGATGCGGTCGCGGGTGTTCGCCACGAAGGTCGCGACGAAGTGTCTGAAGTCGGGCGCCAGGGCCATCTCTAGAGCAACCTCGTCTAGAAGCGGCTCACGCAGGCCGAGTGACAGGCACTGTGACAGGCCGAGTGGACGCAGGCCGAGTGGCAGGCGCTGTGACAGGCCGAGTGAACGCAGGCGCTGTGGCAGGCGTCGTGGACGCAGGCGCTGTGACAAGCGCTGTGGCAGGCCGAGTGGCAGGCGTCGTAGCCCTGGGGCCGGGGCTCCCGCCCCCCGCTCACCGCCTCCTCGATGGCCTGCGCCGTCGTCGCGGCGAGCCCCTCCGCCTTGCGGGTGAGGTCCGCCGCCACCCCCTCCATCAGACCCGCCATCGTGCCGGCGGTCCGCACCAGGGAGGAGTCGCGCAGCCCACCGCCGCCCTCCTCACCGGAGAGGCCCTTCCCGGGCATCCCCTTGACCCGCCCGCCGGAGGCGGCGGAGGTCAGCGTGCTGCCGAAGTCCTCTGCGGAGCGCTCGAAGGCCGAGGGGCGGTAGTTGCGGGAGAGGAGCAGCCAGGGCCAGACGGAGGAGGTGGGCGCGGGTGCGTAGGGCCGCGTCTCGAACTCGCGCCAGGCCTCGTCGGCCCGCCGCCGGTAGGTCTCCCGCGTCGCCTCGGCGTCGGCGTTCCAGAGCTTCTGCTGCAGCCGCGCCGAGAGGAGCTGCATGACCTCGTCGACGGTCGACTGGGGCAGCGTCCCATCAGGCGCGATCCCCTCCACGAGGGCCTGCTCGTAGTCGGCCAGCTCCTGGTCGGGGTCGGTGACCTCGAGCTGCAGCGGCTTCCGATTGAGGATGGTGAGCACCCCGCGCTGCTCCAGGCTCATGATGAGCAGGGTGAGCACCTTCGTCGTATCGCCGATATACATCGCCGCCTCGATGGCGTCGAGGTCGGGCACGAGCCCCGGCTGCTCCAGTGTCTCGATCTCGATGGCAGGCTCCTCGTATCCGGCGGGCGGCTTGCGGGGCCGGGTCCAGCGGAAGGCCAGAGCGCCCAGCAGCGCCGCGAAGAAGAGGCCGATGCCGCCGCAGCAGAGCCAGGACAGAGTCGAGGTCGTCTCCCCGGCGGCGCCCAGGGAGGGCGCGGTGGGCGTCACCTCCACCTCCTCCCAGACGGAGCCGGGCGTCGGCGTGGGCACCGGGGCCGGGAGGGTGAAGTAGCGCTCGGGGATGAAGAGCTGCGGCTGGAACTCCGCCTGGGGCGGCAGATCCTCGCTGGAGACGTAAACGGAGAGCCAGACCTGGCCGCCGGCTTCGTCGGGCGTCGGGTAGTAGACCCAGCGCCCGAAGCGGTCGACGACCGCGTCGTTGGCGACCAGCCCCACCTCGTCGACGAGCTCGCCGGTCACCTGCTCGGGCTCGGTGATCCCGGCCGGGAGCTCGATGGGCAGGATGAAGGTGACGATCTGCTCCCCGATCTCCAGAGCCCACTCGATGGGAGACCAGGCGAGCACCCGGTAGTCCTCCCCCTCGTAGGTGGTGGGGTCGAGGCGGGCGGGCGCCCGGTACTCCACCTGGACGGTGTAGGTCTCGCCGGGCCGGGTGGAGAAGCCGAAGTCGACGCCGTAGAAGCCCCCGCCCTTGTCGTTCAGCGTTACGGGCAGGACGTCGTCCCCCTGCTCGATCTGGGCGTCGAGGATCTCGTGCCCGGCGTCGAAGGGGCCCATCGTCGTGATCCCCCGGCGCACGTCGGTCTCCTGGAAGGTGAGGCGGTAGCGCACGTCCAGCGTGCCGTCGCTGCGCACCGTCACCTGGGCGTTCACCTGGGTGATGATGGGAGGCTCGGCAGCGCGCGCGGGTGCGGGCGCGAGCAGCCCCAGCATCCCCAGGAGGAGGGAAAACAGCGTCAACGTACGAAGGATCGCTCTCATGGCTCTCTGTCCCATCTCTGCAACTCGATTCCGGCTCATCTTCTCGATTGTACCAGGGGGCGCCCAGGAGGCAATCGCTCCGGCAGCGGGCCTGCCCTCAGTTGAGTCGGATATCGCCGTTGGAGAACCGGTAATCCGCCCGGTTCACGTCGCCTGGCTGGAGTCAACACCTAACCGAAAGCTTCCAACGTCTGCAAGACCACGCGTGCAGCAGCGGGAAAGTCGGACGGGAGACGCGCAGAAGTTCCTGAGCCTAACCGGGCCTGGAGCGCCGTCGCTGCGCGGCGGGTCTCGTCCAGCAAGGCCGGATGACGCACTACAAAGGCCAAAATCCCCGCCGGATCGATGGCGTACGGGGTGCGCCCGCCGTGATCCTGTTGCGCCAGCAGCGCCGCCGCACGCGTGAGCACCTCCAGGCCAAAGGGTAGCTCACCGAGTTCCAGCGCCAGGGAGAGCGCTTCGTGCAGATACCGCGCGGCGGCGGGCAAGGCGCCCAGGTGCGCACACGCCCATCCCAGATTGCTCAAGGCGTTGGTGAGGCCCGACTTGATCCCGATCTGGCGGTACCGGGCGACCGCATCCGACAACAGTCGCCGGGCCGTCACCGCATCGCCGGTTTCCAAGGTAAAAAGGTAAGCTGGCCCAGTTTGTTGAGCGTCAGCGCCTCCCGCTGGTACACGATAGCCTGCGCCCCATCGCCCGCACCCCACGCTACGTGCACCCGACTTGTGAGCGCGTTGGCCGCGCCAACTGTGTGACCGAGCTCGCGGCAGAGCGCCAGGGATTCGCGCAAGGACTCCTCGGCAGCCGCGTAATCACCGAGCGCACACGCCACCAATCCCACATTGTTCTGTGAGGATGGCGAGGCTCTGCATCCCGCTCGTAGAAGCGGTACTGGCCTCTGTGGAATTCTTCGCGCCGCTGCCTCCGCCGCCCATGTCATTTGTTGCGCCCGGCTGGTATCCCTACACCAACCCCAACGCCGCGCGGGATGTCGCGGTCTATGACGGCGTGGTCTACGGGACGCTATCTCTCTTATCTGCTACGCCTCTGGCAGACCGCCGACGGTGAGACGCAACTCTGGCGCGCCTCGTTGGAGCAGCCGGGCAGCGGTGAGCGGGTGCATTTTGCCTCGCTGGAAAAACTGGTCGCCTACCTGGAGCGGGAGATGGCCCAAGCGAAGGGGGAAGGAACCCAAGATGACCTTACTGAAGAATCGGGTTTTTAGCACGACGCTCCACTATATGTTGAATTAACGATAGCACAAGGCGCTAAATGTAGTGGTTCAATAGGGAAGAAAAGGACTGCAGAGCCCCCCAAGCCAGGCGCACAGGGCACTCTCCATCTCGGAAGGACCGTGCCCCCTGCGGAAGCCCCTTTCGGTATCCCCGGCGCAGATTTGACAGTTACCAAAAAGGCGCTAGAATGGGTTCTAGATCGAGGTAGGAGCCCTGCCTACGAGTTACCTGCGGTACAGACCCAAGAAAAGTATCGCAGGCCAATCTCCCGGTTTCCCTGTTCGGATGAAAATCCTTTCCGAAGGATAGGTCTGCACCGGGAGAAATCAGAGAAAGGAGGTTCTATTCCCACTCCCAAGTTGGAAGAAACCTTGGCCCTGAAGTTCTATCTTATTACCCTTAGGAGGAAGTCGTGTCTAAGAAGACTCTGTTTGTCTTACTGGCTGTGATCACTATTCTGGGGCTCGCCGCTTGTCAGCCGCAGGTGCAAGAACCTGCTTCGGATGACGACTGGAAGATCGGCATCATGACAGGCACCGTGACCCAGAACGAAGAAGAGTTCCGTATGGCTGAGCAGATGCAGCAGCGTTACGGCGAAGACCGGATTCTGATCTCCACCTACCCTGACCGCTTCATGCAGGAGCAGGAGACCACCATCACCAACATGCTGGAGATGGCCTCCGACCCCGACGTCAAGGCTATCGTCATGGTCCAGGCCGTGCCCGGCACCGTGGCGGCGGTGGACAAGGTGCGAGAGATTCGTCCCGATATGCTCTTCGTGTTAGGCGCCCCGCAGGAGGACCCGGACGTCATCACCCAGAAGGGCGACATTATCCTCAACACCGACGACCTGGGACGCGGCGCGCAGATCGCCGAGCACGCCCACAACATGGGCGCCGAGGTGCTGGTGCACTACTCCTTCCCGCGCCATATGTCGATCGAGTTCCTGGCGCAGCGCCGTGAGCTCATGAAGGCGCGCGCTGAAGAACTGGGCATCCTCTTTGTGGATGAGGACGCTCCCGATCCCACCGGCGACGCCGGCACCCCCGGCACGCAGCAGTTCATCATGGAGGACGTGCCGCGCAAGATCGAGCAGTACGGTCCCAACACTGCCGTCTTCGGCACCAACTGCGCCATGATGGAGCCCCTCATCCGCCAGGCTGTGGAGTACGGCGGCATCTTCCCCGTGCAGTGCTGCCCCTCCCCCTACCACGCCATGCCGGCGGCCCTGGGCATCGAGGTGCCCGAGGACAAGAAGGGCGACGTGGACTGGATCCTCGAAGAGATCAACGACAAGGTGTGTGAATCCGGGGCCGCCGGGCGCGTCGCGACCTGGCCCGTCCCCGTCAACATGATGTTCATCGAGGCGGGTGTGGAGTACGCCATCGATTGGATCAACGGGGAGATCACGGAGCGGACGGATCAGGCGGCGCTCACCGCCATCATGGAGGAGATTGCCGGCGGTCGCGTTCAGCTGACGCCCTACGAAGGCACCGACAACTACTTCCTCTATCTCTCCGACCACATCATCTTTGAGTAGCCCTGCTGGAGATTAGATCTGACGTGTAGTACAAGGCGTGAGGCTGCTGTGTCCCGGCAGCCTCACGCCTCCTTAGGTATACCCGGCTTGTGTTAAGGGGGATGCATGGCAGACCAAGCTCTACTACAGATGCGTAACATCAGCAAAAGCTATTATGGCACCCAGGTCTTAAAGGACATCAATCTCACGCTCCACGCGGGCGAGATCCACGCCATTGTGGGTGAAAACGGCGCCGGCAAGTCGACCCTGATGAACATCCTGTTTGGGATGCCCGTCATCCACACAACGGGCGGCTTCGGGGGTGAGATTCTCTACAAGGGAGAGCAGACCGATATTGTCTCGCCCTTTGTTGCTATGGAGCTGGGGATCGGGATGGTTCACCAGGAGTTTATGCTACTGCCTGAGTACACGGTCACGGAAAATATCAAGCTCAACCGCGAGGTTCTCAAGGACAATCCCATCAGCCGCATCTTCGGCGAGCGATTGAAGTCCTTGGATGTCGAGACCATGCGTGCCGACGCCCGGCGAGCCTTGGACAGTCTGGACATCGGCATTGAGGAGTACGCTCAAGTAGCAGGTTTGCCCGTCGGTTACAAACAGTTTACCGAGATCGCCCGCGAGATCGACAAGGCCAACATCGAGCTCATTGTCTTCGACGAACCCACGGCCGTGCTGGCGGAGAGTGAGGCCGCACACTTACTCGCCGCCATGGAGCGCATCGCCGCCCGAGGCATAGCCATCTTGTTCATCACTCACCGACTGGACGAGGTGATGGAGGTCGCCGACAACATCACCGTCTTGCGGGATGGACAGCTGGTGGCGACCAAGCCCAAGGAGGAGACGAACGTCTACGAATTGGCCGAGTTGATGATCGGGCGCAGAATTGATAAACTTGCCCACCGGACGGAACCACCTCCGAGCGATACCGTCATCCTGAGCATCGAGGACCTGGTGGTGGAGATGCCGGGCGCGGAGGTCAAGGGCCTGGATCTCGAGGTGTATCGCGGTGAGATTCTGGGCCTTGGGGGGCTGGCGGGCCAGGGCAAAATCGGCGTTGCCAATGGCATCATGGGTCTGTACCCGGCCCGGGGCACCGTCCGCATGAACGGCGGGCCCCTGCGCCTCAATGACACCTCCACCTCCATCGCCCACGGCCTCGCCTTCGTCTCCGAGGACCGTCGAGGTGTAGGCCTGTTGCTGGACTCGTCCGTCGAGATGAACATCGTCATCACCGCGATGCAAAACCAGGATCGTTTTATGCACAGGTTCGGCTTTCTCACGCAAGTCAACAACCGCGAGATGCGCCAGCACACCCTCAAGATGATCGCAGCCCTCGACATTCGCTGTACCGGTCCGGGCCAGGAGGTCAAACGGCTCAGTGGTGGAAATCAACAGAAGGTCTGTATTGCGCGGGCGCTGACCCTGGAGCCGAAGGTGCTCTTCGTCTCCGAGCCCACGCGGGGCATCGACGTGGGCGCCAAACGCCTGGTGCTGGAGACGTTGATTCGACTGAATCAAGAGCATGGAGTGACGATCGTGATGACGTCCAGTGAATTGGGCGAGCTGCGCATGGTATGTGACCGCATCGCCATCATCACCGCTGGAAAGCTCGCCGGCGTCTTGAGGCCAGATGACTCGGACGTGGAGTTCGGTCTGCTCATGGCCGGTCAGAAAAGTCGGGTGGAGCAAGGAGTGTAGAAGATGGGTAAACAGATCAAGAGTATCATACAGGACTTTGGGCTGCCACGCTTGATTATTCTGGGCTTCTTTCTGCTGCTCTGTGTGCTGGCCCTGGTCCTGGGGTTGGACTTCGCCGAACTGATGTCATCCAGCCTGGTGCGTATCGGCATGTTCGGCGTGCTGGTTCTGGCGATGCTGCCGGCCATCGTAAGCGGCATCGGTCCCAATTTCGGCGTCTCCCTGGGCATCCTCTGTGGGTTGGTGGGGGGGCTGTTGGCCATCCAGTTGAGGTTGGACGGTTTCGTCAATTTCTTCGCGGCCATCGCCTTTTCGCTGCCCCTGGCGGTGGCGGTGGGCGCTGCCTACGGCTGGCTATTGAATCGGGTCAAGGGCTCGGAGATGATGTTGGCCACCTTCGTGGGCTTCTCCGCCGTCTCCCTGATGAAAATAGGCTGGCTGATCCTGCCCTTCAACAGCCCGGAGATGGCCTGGCCCATCGGACGGGGGCTGCGCGTTACGGTTTCTCTGGCGAACCGGCAAGTTACCCAAATTCTGAACGACACGCTAGCCTTCAAGATCGGCGGCGTCACCATTCCCACCGGCCTGCTGCTCTTTTTCCTGACCTGTTGCCTGTTGATGTGGCTCTTTATGCGCTCCAAGGCCGGCATCAGCATGTACACAGCGGGCAGCAACCCACGCTTTGCGGAGGCCGCGGGCATCAACGTGGACAGGAATCGAATTCTGGGCACTATCGTATCCACAATGTTGGGCGCCGTAGGCATTCTGGTCTACGCGCAGGGTTTCGGCTTTTTGCAACTCTACGAGGGGCCGATGTTCATGCCCTTCGTGGCGGTCGCCGCTATTCTTATCGGCGGCGCGTCTATCCATAAAGCAACCATCGCGCACGTTCTCATCGGCACCTTCCTCTTCCAGGCCATTCTGGTGGTAGCGATGCCTGTCGCCAACACAGTCACCAACGTCTTCCCCACGGACATGACCAGCATGGCGGAGATCTCACGCATCATTATCCAGAATGGTATCATCCTCTACGCGCTAACGCAGACTGAAGGAGAGCGCATATGAGCACCAAGGATACGCTGCTCGAATCCGGACGCGTTCCGCAGCTCGATCTCAAACGAAGGCTGGTCAAGTTCGGGACCCAAAACATGGTCACGATCATGTTCGTGGTCCTCAGTGTGGCAGGACTGCAGCTCTCCGGGATGAATGCGCTCCTCTATCTCACGGACATCATCTCTCGGGTATCACGCAATGCGTTCCTGGTGCTGGCCCTGGTCATCCCCGTCATCGCCGGAATGGGATTGAACTTCTCCATCGTCTTGGGCGCGATGGCGGCCCAGGCCGTCATCATCTTCGTCTCCCACTGGGGTGTGACGGGCTTTCCCGGCATTCTCCTCTGTGCGGTGCTGACCACACCCCTGGCTATAGGGCTCGGCACCTTGACCGGCAAACTCTTCAACCGAACCAAGGGGCAGGAGATGATCACCGGGTTGATCCTGGGCTTCTTCGCCGCCGGCTGGTATCAGTTTATCTTCTTGCAACTGGTAGGCGGCCTCATCCCTATGGACAACGAGGTGTTAGTGCTCAGCTCCGGAGTCGGAATTCGCACGACGGTGGATCTCTCCGCCGGTCTGAAGTACGGCCTGGACGGTCTTTTCCGGCTTAACTTACCGCTAGTCTTGATCCTCGCCGGCGTGATCGGCCTGGGACTGCAAGGGTACCACTTTTTCAAGGCGGATGCCGGCAGCCGACGTAAGCTCCACCTGGCTACGAGAAGCATCCTGCCGCTGCTGGCCATCGGCTGGGCCGTGTGGATGCTGACCAGTGGGTCCCTGCTGCAGAACGTTCAGATTCCCATGGGGACGTGGCTGGTCATCGGCGCCCTCTGTTGGTTCCTCTACTACCTCTCCAAGACCAAACTGGGGCAGGATCTGCGCTCGGTGGGGCAGGATCGCCACGTCGCGGCGGTATCGGGGATCCCTGTGGATCGCGTGCGCATCATAGCAATCATCTTCTCCACCGTCTTCGCCGCGTGGGGACACATCATCTTCCTGCAGAACATGGGCGCCTTCAGCACCTACGGCAGCTACGAGCAAGTGGGACTGTACGCAACCGCCGCCATCTTGATCGGCGGAGCCACCGTGACCAAAGCCACCATCGGTCAGGCACTGTTGGGCGTCTTCCTCTTCCACACCCTCTTCATCGTCTCGCCGGCTGCCGGGCGGCAACTCTTTGGCGACGCTCAGATTGGCGAATACTTCCGGGTTTTCGTGGCCTATGGCGTCATCGGCGTGACCCTGGCAATGCATGCCTGGAAACGATTGCTGCAACACCGCCAGAAAGTAGCAGAAGAATCAGCCGGCTGATCCTTCTCTGTGACGCATCCTTTTTCAGAGCTTCTGTAACCCTGTCCGACCGTTTGCAAGACCAGAGCCGCTCAGATGAGCGGCTCTGAACTTACCACACCCATGACGAAAATGCGCGGTCCCTCGGGAGCAACGGGGGAGAGGCTGGTTCGTACGACGATGGCGTCTGCGCATTACGGAGACTGCTTCGCAATCCCTCGCACGCTCGTGATAACGGGCGAGAGGTGACTGCGCGGCCGCACGACTACTTGACTGTTTCCGAGGAGACTTTCATGGAAAAGCTGGCACAAAACCAGAAGAGCATCGGGCTAATGCTTCTCGCGACCCTGGTTCTACTTTCAGTGTTGATAGCTACCGGCAGTACGGAGAGACACACTGCTCCAGAGATGGCGCTGGTAAAGGCCGGCACCTTTCAGATGGGGGATGAAGTGGGTGACCTCTGGGACGGCACCCGGCCTGTACACACCGTCACCTTGACCTATGCCTTCTGGATGGGCATCCACGAGACCACTTTCGAGGAGTACGATGCTTTTTGTGAATCAACGGAACGGCCCTATGCTTACGATCATGGTTGGGAAAGAGGTGCTCGGCCCGTCATCTATGTGAGCTGGTGGGACGCCATCGCCTATTGCAACTGGTTGAGCGCCCGGGAGGGGCTGCAACCTGCATATAACGAGGCGGGGGAACTGCTGGATCGCAACGGCAACGTGACAACTGACATCACCACGGTGGCGGGGTACCGCTTGCCCACAGAGGCCGAGTGGGAGTATGCTGCTGCAGGCGGACATCAAGCACCCGCTCCAAGATTCCGCTTCGCGGGCAGTGACGATATTGACGAGGTAGCCTGGTACTTTGGCAACTCCGGGGAGTACGAGTTCACCGGCAGCGCGTTGGGCATCGACTATTCCCGCCACGGGGGTACTGCTATCCAGGGGATATCAACCCATCCCGTGGGACAGAAGCAGCCGAACGAGCTGGGACTGTACGATATGAGCGGTAACGTCTGGGAGTGGTGCCACGACTGGTATGGGGAGTACACGACCGAATCCCAAAGCAATCCCATCGGGGCTGCAACGGGCCACGTGCGTGTCATGCGGGGCGGAAGCTGGATTTTTGGCGCAAATGACTGCCGTGTGGGCAACAGGTTCTACCGCTCTCGCCACGACAAGATATTCCGCCTGGGCTTCAGAGTTGCAAGAACGGATATGTGACCACCTGATGCCCCGCTGAGGGGTAAGTCATGGCTACCGACCGGTTCTTGTTGACTTGCTGCCAAATCTCGCGGCAGAAGAGCGCTGTTTCTTACAGGCACTCAGGCCTGAAAGCGAAACAACCTGGGCAGTGTAGGTGTCTTGCAAGAACGCTTTCAGTTTGCTTTGGCTCAAGTTATGGCTCCACTTAAAAAAGTTCGCCTCCCGCCAAGTCGCAAAGGTCGCCAAGATTTTTCAAATCGCTGATTAATTTTCTGGAACGATACAGGCTATTTGGGTGAAAAAAATGATCTACCGCCTAAGTTTCCTTAGCGTTCTTGGCAGCTTTGCATGAGATTTCTAGTTTTTTCAGTAGAGTCATCCATGACTCTACTGAAGAAAGGCTTTTTACCACAGAGGGCACGGAGATTTTTTAAGTTGGACTTCATAAAATCAGGCCAAAGAGCGCTTTTTATAAAGATATTTCACTATCTCCTTGGTTTTCTCGGTGTTCTCCGTGTTGGAAGGAGTTTTTTCAGGGCAGTCATCTATAGTCCAAAAAGAGGTCCCTATGACACATTTTTACATACCTGAGCTAGATTTGTCAACTCGCATCGCCTTAGGTTTGAAAATGCTCCGCCCGATTCCCGAACGTGAATGGGGTCGGGCCACGGAGTTGGTTGAGCAATACAACATCTCACGGACGCTACTCTACCAACTGCGCGACCGGGCAGAGAAGACCCTCTATCAAGCCTGCATACCTCAGCAACCGGGGCCAGCCCCGGAAGGAGAAGGGGTCATCATTGATCGCGCCTCCCCACCCCTCCCAACGCCAGGCAACGCCCAATCCCAGGACACTCAGAAGAGCGAATAGCGGAGGCAGGTTTTCAATGGGGGATCATCCTCTACCGCATGCGGGTCTGCTCGCCCGGTTGTCACCCAATTCCAGGTGTAGCCTAGAAGTGCGAGTAGGGTGACCACCATAAGCACCGCTCCCCAGATCCGCGCAATCCGGCGTATCCTTTCTGTCACACGATCACTGACCCTGGTGACGTTCCGCAGGTCCTCCCTCCTTGCTTTCCAGGTGATCATCTCCTCCGGCCCGGCCACTCGAAAGGCGGCGCGAGGCGTGAGACGCCAGGCACCGCCGCTCATAAGGTTGTTCAAACTAACTGCATAACCGAGAAGAAGTGAAATATGCTACCCCCGATCACTAAGAGGTGCCAGATTGCATGGCCAAAGGGTAAACTTCGCCATTTATAGAAAATAATGCCGGTCGTATAAAACGCTCCCCCAACCAACAAGAAGATCAGACTGCGCACGCCAATATTACGCATAGCCTGGTTAAAGACCAGCACTGCAAACCATCCCATGACCACATACAACCATACCGGCGGCTTAACGAACTTTTCAGTTAAGACCAATTTAGCCACCAGCGTTATCAAAGCCACTCCCCAAACCAGCCCCATGGTGATCCAACCAAACGTGCCACGTAACTTGGTAAGCAGGAAAGGCGTATAGGTCCCCGCGATCAAGATGAAAATCGCGGCGTGATCCAGACGCTGCAGCAGCGCATTGCTGTTTAACCGGGGTGTACTATGGTAGACCATCGAGGCTGCATAGAGCAAAATCAGCGAGATGCCGAAAACGATGACCCCACCCAAATACCAGGGATCACCCGTTGGACCTGCCCGCGCGATCAATACAATGAGACCCGCGATACTCAACCCTAAACCGATAGCATGGGTTGCGCTGTTCGCGATAATCTCATAGAGAGAAAAGGATTGATGGATGGGGTCGGTCTTATAGGGCATGGTTACTCCTGATGCGTTAGATTTTTTCTGATGATTTAAGTATATCACGATCAACGTAACTATACCTGAAAGCTGACTAACAGTTTCCCATCATTTAGATGAGTGCTCAGGCGGTTGCGGGGTATCAAAATTTCAAACTCACTCGGGGAAGTTCTTGTAAATCCCTATGCCCCCTCCTTGGCGAGCACCTTGCGGCGGCTCAAGCCGCCTTTAAAGAGGGGGGTCTTCTTTCCCCGTACTTCGAGGTCGACCCGAGTACACAAACGCCGTGTGCGCCCTGCTCTTCGCTGTCCATGACAGACCCTTTGAACGAGTCCCATCAAAGCTCATGAACCTCATTCTGCCGCCTAAGCGTCTGTAAGAAAACAACTTCCCGACAGCAGGTGCTTGGGGAGCGTAACGAACTTCTGGAGGGGCTTGAGGCGCACAGCGCTAAAACAACACGCCAAAATCTTTTCTCAAACAACAGCAAGTACTCCCGATTACCAGAGGACCAAGAACATATCGGACACGTCATACTGTTCACCTGCCCGCCATCGAATTGAGAAAGTCTTACATCGTATCGCTTAACGCACTTGCATCATCTGCGCGCAGGTGACACGGAAACAAACTACTTGAGAAGATTCCCTCGTAACCGGCGCACCGCCGATCTACACCGTCCCCGGTCCGCTCCAGCGATGTGCTAGGCCGAACCACGACTCGGCTCCGCCGTCATGAAGTAGTGGGTATCGGACTCCTGTGTGATCCTAAACCCGAGCCGAACATACAGCCTCCTGGCCGGGTTGGTCTTCAGGACCTTAAGGGTGACTGGTTTCTTCACCCTGCGGCCCTGTTCCAGCACATCTTTGATTAGCCTGGTACCTACGCCCTTACCTTGAAAGTCCGGCTCCAACGCGATATACGAGAGGAAGAGATGATCGCCCTCATCTAGAACAGTGAGGCATCCGATGTCATTTCCGCCGTGCCGGATGATGGACCTGCCTTTGAGTTCAAAATTGTTCCCGAAGTGGGATTCCTGCCAATCCTCGTCCCAGCCCCAAGTCTGATCAATGTAGTCCTTGAGAGTTCTCCGATGCAACTCGTACAGGAAATCGAAGTCCTGGTCAGTTGCATCTCGCAACGAGATATCTGTCACTCTGTCCTCTGTTCGGCCTAACACCCGCAAATCTGGCGCTGACCAGCCGCTCCACGAGCCACCAAGTCCCGCGCCAACAAACCAAGCTTCAAAAGTCGCCAGCATTTGCTTGGTTAGCCGTTGCTTTGCACGAGACAATCTGGAGCAGACCTGACATACAAAAACACCCTGTTTACCGGCAATTCATATCAATTATTAATATGACTGTCTTCACTTGCGACGAGAGCCACCCACTCAGCAGAGAACTTAACCAATCAGCGAGAAAACCTTGTCACTATCCCTCCTAACGCCAGGCAATGCTCATGTCGCGGGTGTTGAAGTTGGGCGGATAGGGCAGCCACGGCACCTCCTGCTCGCCGTCGCTGACCAGCCAGTTGCGATAGTTGAGAAACTCCAGATATGCGGCAAAGCGACGCGCGTCGCAGCCGCCGGCTT
>DAOTVC010000162.1:0-4165 GCA_034437215.1 Anaerolineae bacterium
CTGCCTTGCTATTTTAGGGCCTTCGAGTAAACTTTTGGTAGGAGACCCCATGACCATCCGATTACTATCAGAGGAAGTTGCCTCACGTATCGCCGCGGGGGAAGTTGTCGAACGCCCCTCCTCGGTGGTGAAGGAGCTCGTCGAGAACAGCCTCGACGCGGGCGCCGAGCGCATCGAGGTGGAGACCCGGGATGGGGGCAAGGCTCTCATCCGGGTACGTGACAACGGCGTGGGGATACCTGCGAGTGAGGTAGAGCTGGCCTTCCGGCGGCACGCCACGAGCAAGTTGACCTCGGCGGACGATCTCAACCATATCGCCACCCTCGGCTTTCGCGGCGAAGCCCTGGCCAGCATCGCCGCGGTAAGCCGCACCACCTGTACCACGCGGTGTGCTGACGAGGCTGTAGGAACGCGTCTCCATATTGCCGCTGGCGAGGTGGTCAGCCGCGCCTCCACCGGCTATCCGCGAGGGACGGAGCTCCTCGTGGAGGATCTCTTCTACAACGTGCCGGCGCGCCGCAAGTTCCTGCACACCGAGCGCACGGAGCGGCGCCACATCGATGCCTTCATCACCCGCTACGCTATCGCCTATCCCAACGTGGCCTTTCAAGTGCAACACGAAGGGCGCGAGAGCCTGCGCACTCCGGGCAACGAGGATCCTCAAGAAGGGCTCATCGAGGTCTACGGGGTCGACCTGGGCAGCAGTCTCCTGCCCATCTCGCCCGAACTGACGGCAGGGCAGAGCGTGCGCGTGCGCGGATACGTCGGACCGACCAGCGTACACCGGGCGAACCGCGGCTACATCACCCTGATGATCAACGGGCGCTGGGTGGAGGATCTGCGCATCAGTTACGCTATCATTCAAGCCTACCACACGCTGCTGCCCACGAAGCGCTACCCCGTCGCCTTCGTGATGGTGGAGATGCCCTCCGAGGAGGTCGACGTCAACGTCCACCCCGCCAAGACGGAGGTCCGCTTTCGCGACGGCGACGCCATCTTTCGCGCCGTCCAACGAGCGGTGCGGGCTACCGTCGTGAACGAAGCCCCCACGACGACGAGCTGGGAGCCGGCGCCCACAGCCGGAGCCGCCAGACCGTCCACCCGCTCGCGCCTGGCAAGCCTGCAACCCGCCCGCCAGTTCCCGCTGCCCGAGGCGCCCGCGTCACCGGAGGCAGAGGGCGGACCGGGTACGGCGCCGGCGACGGCAGCTGCGGGGCGCGATAACGGTCGGCACCTCCCCCCTCTACGCGTCGTAGGCCAGGTCGCCAGCACCTTTATCATCGCCGAGGGCCCCCAGGGCCTCTACCTGATCGACCAACACGCCGCCCACGAGCGCGTGCTCTACGAAGAGCTCCTGGGGGAGTGGGCGACGGGCCGGATCCCTGCGCAGCCCCTCCTGGAGCCGCAGGCCGTCGCCCTCCCCCCTGCCGAGGCAGCGCAGCTGGAGGAGCGGCTGCCAAAACTGGCGGAGCTGGGATTGGAGGTGGAGCCCTTCGGCCCCAACACCTTCCTGGTACGCACACTGCCTGCTCCCCTGGGACCGTTGGAGCCCGCCGATCTGCTCGCCGACATCGCGGCCGCCGAGATCGACGGCTCGCCCATTCGCGAGGGCCTGGAGGAGTTGACCATCCGCAAGATCTGCAAGCGGGCCGCCGTCAAGGCCGGGCAGATTCTCAATCACCAGGAGATGGAGGGGCTCATCAAGGCGTTGGAGAAGACCCGCAACCCGCGCACCTGTCCCCATGGTCGCCCGACGATCTTGGAGATCTCGGTGGAACAGCTTGCGGCCCAGTTCGAACGCCGTTAAGATGGGATCGTGCACAGAAGGAGGGATAGCGAGATGGCTACCTTTGTGATGCTCTCGAAGTTGTCCTTGCACCATCCGGGAGAAGTGAGGTCGCTTTCAGATCTCGACAAGGTGCTGATGCAGCGCCTCAAGTCGGAGCACCCTGATATCCAGCGTGTTGCCAGTTACGTCCTACTGGGGGAGTTTGACTTCTTACACATCTTCGAAGCGCCTGACGCCACAGCCGCAGCCCGCGTGGCCCTGCTGCTCCATGCCCTGGGCATGGGATCGACGCAGACGCTGACCGCTATTCCTTTTCAGGAATTTCACGACGTAACGGAGGAGTAATTCGTGTCATCCACACTACCGAAACAAGAACGCAAGGTCCTGGACAAGCTCGTCAGAACCATCCTCAAGCACTACCACTTCAAACACCCACCGGTACCCATCGAGACCATCCTGCAACAACCTCCCGAGGACCTGCTACAGGCCGTCGATATCTCGGATCTCTCCATGGTCTTCGGGGTCAGCGAGCACCGCTACGAGTACCGCATGGCTATGGCCCGCTTGCTCTATCGGGAGATCTGCCGCAAGAAGTACGAGACGGGGGGCGAGAGCTTCCCCGATCACGCCGATGCCTCGCGCTACTTTGCCGGCGCGTTGCTTATTCCGGAGAAGTGGATCATTCGTGCCACACGCTGGCCTTTCGTCACGCTTCAGGAGCTGAGCGAAAACTATCAGGTTCCCGAGTACGTCATGGCGTCCCGGCTGGTGCAACTGGACCGCCAGGTACGGGGAATGCAGTAGAGGGTAGCGTGAGCCCTAGGCGGACTCCGCCTACGCTCACGCCCAGACCTCAACGCTCTGGCGTCCCAACCAGTTCCAGTCGGTACGCAGAGCGCGCGCCGGTTGGTGGATTACCGGCGGTGAGGCGACCGCCGGATCGACAAAGCCCCACTCCCCGTGAGGCGCCCAGCTGTAGAGCACCTTGTAGTGCGCCCACCCGCGCCAGCGCCCCTGCACCACCCGCAAAGGGCGCCCCACGAGCAGAACGGTAGCGCGACCGGCAAGTAGGTTCTTCCGCAACCGCCCCGCGCTGACCCCCACCCGCCAGCGCGCGTGAAAGCCCAGATCGCGGAAGGCGCGCGCCATTCCCCACGGAAAGGTGGCCCACCTCCGCACCCGTCCCGGCAGGGGGCGCGCCTCCACCAACGCCTGAGAGAGCACGTCGACCCCCGTGACGGACGCCCCGCGCAGCGTGTTGGCGACGATGGCGATGCAGGCAGGACCGCAGTCGTTGGACCGCCCCTGGTAGATGTGCCAGCGGTCAAAGGGATGGGGAGAGCGCAGGTCGCGATCCTGCAGGGGGCCGCTCATCAGCGCTCGGTTCCGGCGACGACCTCGCCGTCAGGGAGGACATAGGCGTAGGAGAGGTTCGGGGTATTGTGAGCCAGCCCGACATTCCCCTCCCGGTCGATAAGGATGACGCCGCCGTATCCCGCCACCCGCTCCTCCAGCAGCCGGATGACCGCCTCGGCGGCTGCTTGGGCCTCGAAGCCCCGGGCTAGGTAGTCGCAGGCCGTCTTGCCGGTGACGATGCGCATGAGCTTCTCACCCCAACCCGTCGCCCCTGCCGCCCCACAGCTGTTGTCGGCGTAGGCCCCCGAGCCGACGAGGGGCGAGTCCCCCACCCGCCCCGGACGTTTGTTGGGAGTGCCCCCCGTCGAGGTGGCGACGGCCAGGTCACCCGCGAGATCCAGAGCCACCGCCCCTACGGTGTCGGAGGGGATGCCCAGACCGGGCACCGCGGGGATCTCGAGCCCGGGGGGCGCCCAGGTCTCCTCGTCGTCGGGATCCTCGTACTTGCCCTGCAGGTCGTCGGGGTGGCAGCGGGGAATCCCCAGCTCCTGCGCCAGCGCCTCGGCTCCCCGCCCCACGATGAAGTTGTGCGCCTCCAGCTCCAGCACCTTGCGCGCCAGGGAGACGGGGTGCTGCACCTGCCGCACCGCCGCGACGGCTCCGAAGTTCAACGTCCGCCCGTCCATGATGATCGCGTCGAGCTCGATCTCACCGGCGAGGTTGAAGTAGCTGCCCGTGCCGGCGTCGTAGGTGGGATCGTCCTCCAGGAGGCGCACCGCGGTCTCGACGGCGTCGAGGGCCGTGCCCCCCGCACGCAGGATCTCCCAGCCGCGCAGAGCAGCCCCACGGCAGCCTTCGCGGTAGTCAGCGCGTAGACGGTCGGGTACGTACCACGCGCCCCCGTGCACCACAATACAGGGTCTCTTCACGTCGTCCTCCCTGGAAAATAAGTAGGTTTGTAGTAGGCGCTTCAGCGCCGTACGTTCACGGCGATAAATCGCCTACTACGAACCCCGTTTT
>DAOTVC010000163.1:0-6738 GCA_034437215.1 Anaerolineae bacterium
CTGCGGGAGTGGCTCTACGACCTCGTGCAGCAGCGGCGCTTTGCAGGCTACCTCAATTGGCAGGCGGGCCTCGTCTACTCGGCGGAGGCGGCCAAGCTGCACCCGGGCGGGCGCTGTCCCCAGTGTGGGGGCGAGCTGACGCTGGCAGGCAAAGGCGTCGTCCGCTGTGCGAACTGCGGTACCGAGACCTTCAGCGAGACTCCCGCGCCCGCCTGATCGCGGTCGCCCCTCCCCCCAACCCCCTCCCCTTCGGCGCTACGCGCCGTGGGGAGGGGGAGTTTTGTTCAATGAGGGATTGCGCGGCGCTACCGCGCCGCGCAATCCCTCATTAGTAGAATTCCCCTTCCCCCGCACAGAATACGTAACACTTGAAACCCAAGTTGCGCTGCGGGGGAAGGGGCAGGGGATGGGGGCATGTAGATGGCCGTATCACTTGGTATGTGAAGAAACACTAGTCCCACAGTCCGTGGGTGACGTAGAAGGCCAGCGCGAGGGTGCCGAAGAGCGCGACCATACCCGTCACCGCTGCAGCCGCCAGACGGACGGCCCTGGATTGCATCTGCGGGAAGAGAAGCACCCAGGTCACGGCGACGGTGACGATGAGGCTCAGGAGGGCGAGCCCCACCATGCCGGGAAAGATCGCGGTCTCTGTGATGTTCTCGAAGGGGTACCGGCGCCGCAGGGCCGCCAGCTCCGCCTCCTCGAGCCCAAGAGGCTCGTCCAGGTAGGCGAACCAGTGGACGTGAACGTGGCGCGAGCGGATCTGGCAGGGCCAGCTCCGCCCCTCGTACCGAGCCTCGCACGCCCCTCCCAGCTGGAGGCGATGGCCCTCAGGATTGCGCCGTGCGAGGATGATTAGTGGGCGGCCCGCTACCTCGACCTCGCAGCGCTCGGCAAAGGGCGAGTCCGCGCCGGCAGGCTCGCACGCCAGACGCCGACCGGAGAGATAGGCGATCCCGCCCTCTCCCCCATAACGCCCGATGCCCACGCCGAGGATCTCCTGCGTCTCCGGTCCGGGGGACGCACGCCGGACGATCACCGCTAACGCCCCTAAGCTCACGACGTAGAGCAGAGCCACGATCAGAACTGCCTTGCGCATTCCAAACCTCCTTGGTTGATGAACCTTACCCATTCTACCAAAGAGAGGCACGGCCCTCTACTGTGAAAACCTACAGGTTTGATACAGCAAAAGACCCGGTGTGACTTCAACACCGGGTCTCTCAGAAGGACGAACCTTGCACTACGATTCCAACTTCGCCACCGTCTGCTCGATGAGCAGTGGCAGCTCGGCCTCCCGCCCACGCTCGAGAGCGGCGCGTGCGCTCTCCTCGTCGAGCTGAGCCGAAGCCTGGGCCAGCAGTTCTTGCGCCGCCTGCTCCGTCTGATAGGAAGCCACTTCGTTGTCCACGATGGATCCCAGGAGCTCCAGAGCCTCCAGCGGACGCCCCTCGTCCAGCCGGAGGGCAGCCACGCTGACGAAGACCTCCAGCACCAGGGAGTAGGCGTACGAGTCCAACCCTCGCTTCAGGGCCAGCGCAAACCGCTCACGGGCCCGTTGGTCGTCACCCCGCAGGCGGGCCAGCCGCCCCTCTCCGTGATAGGCGCGTACGAAGCCCCAGTGCACGTCGAACCCCGAAGCACCGTACTTCTCCAGGCTCTCCGCATAGTACTCCTCGGCGAGATCCAGATCTCCCAGAGCCAGATGGACATCCCCCAGATGCTCCAAGGAGAAGGCGATGTCACTATAGCGCTCCTCGGCTTTCTGCCGCTCGGCGAGCCCCTCCTCGAAATAGCGAAGGGCCTCCTCGTAGTACCCCTCGTCGTAAGCGACCATCCCCAGGTTATCGAGGGAGCCCCCGATGCCCATGTAGTCACCGATCTGGCGAGAGATGATGAGGCTGCGCTCGTGGAGCTCGCGCGCCCGCTCGTACTCCCCCATCCGGCGCAGGACGTAGCCGAGGTAGTCGAGGCAGATGGCGGTCCCCCAGGGATCCCCGATCTGCCAGCGGAGATCGAAACTCTCGTGATAGTAGCGCTCCGCCTCCCGGCGCCCGCCGCGATCCTGGGCCAGGATGCCCAGGGTGAAGAGCACCATCGCCATCCCCCAACGATCGCCCAGCTTCCGCCGGATCTCGAGGCTCTCCTCCAGGTAAGTGCGGGCGGTCTTGTAGTCCCGTTCCCGGTAGAAGATCAACGTCCCCATCGATTCGAGGATCAGCGCCTCACCCCACCGGTCACCGTGCGCCTGGTAGATCTCCAACGCCTCTTGAAAGCGTTCGAGCGCGAGCTCCGGAGAGATGGGCGTAGCGAAGACACCCAGCTGGTAGGCCAGGGCCAGCTCCCAGCGGGGCTCCAGAGATTCCAACAGGTCCAGGCCTCTGGACGTGAGACGCTCCCCCTCGGCCCTTTTATAGAGACGGCGGGCGAACCAACCCTGCAGGACCAACAGAAGGCCTAACAGCGCCCGACCGTCCTCATCCTTAGGCTCCGGCGAGCAGATCCCCTCTACCGCATTGTTAAAGAGTGCCTCCCCATCGTGGAAGCGGCTGCGCATGTCGCAGAAGAGGAAGAGGGTCACCGCCGCGCCCCGCAAAGCGGGAAGCATACACTGGATGGACGCCCAGTACCACGCCACCCGCACGTTCTCCAGATCCAGCGCCACCCGCTCCGCCGCCTCCACCTGCCCGGCCCCCTTGAAATCGATCTCCAGGCGGGCCAGCCACTCCAGATAGTAAGCAGCATGCCCCTTCCGCACCTGGGCCGCCAGGGCAGGATCCTGCTCCAACTTCTCCGCGGCGTACTGGCGTAGGAGCTCGTGCAGCTCGTAGCGTCCGGTGGGCTCCCGCCGCAGCACCGATTTATCGACCAGGCCCGAGAGCTGCAGAAGTGAGGCCCCCGTGACCGCCTGGGCGGCCTCCCGCGTGAAACCCCCGCGGAAGAGAGCCAACTGTGCAAAGAGCGCCCGTTCCCGCGCCTCCAAGAGATTCCACGAGTGCTCGAAGACCGCCCGCAGGCTCTGGTGGCGCTCGGGAAGATCCCGCAGGGAGGTGGTCAGGAAGTCCAGGCTGGTTTCGATCTCGGAAATGATCTCCTGCGGCGCCAGCAATCGAACCCAGGAGGCCGCCAGCTCGATCCCCAGCGGCACCCCCTCCACCAACCGGCAGATGCGCACCACCGCCGCGCGATTCTCGTCGGTGAGCTCGAAATGTCCCGCGGCCCGCTGCGCGCTCTGCACGAAGAGCTGGAGAGCGCCATAGTCCGCCCATCCTTCCACGTTCACCGACTCCGGAAGGCGCATCCCCGCCAGCTCGTAGACCCACTCCCCGTGCAGATTCAACCGTTCCCTTGAGGTGACCAGCAGCGTTACGCCGGGAGCCCCCTCCACGATACTGGCAAGGAGCTCCGCGCCCGCAAGCAGCTGCTCGAAGTTGTCGAGCACCAGGAGCAGGCGCTTCTCGCGCAGGAAGTTCAGGAGCTGCTCCTGCGAGGACTCCGACTCCCGCTGAAAGAAGGGGAAGTCGAGGGCATCGGCGATGGCCTGGACCAGCAGGCCCGGCGTGGTCAGCGGCGCCAGGGGCACGAAGAAGATCCCGTCGGGGAAAGCCGCTGGAGGCAGCCCCCGGGCGGATTCGATGGCGAGGCGGGTCTTGCCCATGCCCCCGGGTCCCAGGAGGGTGAGAAGCCGGCACTCCCCGCCCAGAAGGCGCTCCTGCACCCGTTCCAACTCCACCTGGCGTCCGACGAAGGGGGTCGAGGGCAGAGGAAGACGCCGGCGCGGCGGTGAGGGAGAGGCGCTCCCGGGGGGCGGAGGCGGCACCGGACGCGACTCAGAAGGCGGTGGGCTGGCCTGGGGCACCGCCATGTCGGGCTGGGAGACGACCCCCTCGCCGGACCGGATAGAGCGGTAGAGAGAGACCGTCTCGGCGCTCGGCGCCAGGTTCAGCCCCTCCTTGAGGCTCCGCACGCAGGCCTCGTACTGGCGGAGGGCCAACGTCCGCTGCCCGGTCCGGGCGTAGAGG
Source organism: Anaerolineae bacterium (assembly GCA_034437215.1). GTDB lineage: Bacteria > Chloroflexota > Anaerolineae > B4-G1 > SLSP01 > DAOTVC01. The sequence goes on from DAOTVC010000163.1 coordinate 4,020, forward strand.
CGCATGAGCGTGCGGTGCACCGCCTCGTTGAGGTCGTCGAGATGCAGCCAGCGGCGCGCGTAGCGCAGCGCCTCCTCCAGGTCGCCCGCCTCGGCGTGGCAGTGGACTAACCTCTCCAACGCACCGGTGAGGGCCTGACGCAGCGATTCCGTCTGGAAGAACTGCCACTCATCGAAGGCGGCGCTGTCCTCCAGCCCGAAGCCCGCCAGAAAGTCGTCCGGGTAGAGCTCCACGGCCTCCTCCAGACGAGGTTGGCAGATAGCGCAGACCTGCCGGGGGCCGTGACCCTGCGCCTCACACCCCTCCAGCCGCTCACCAAAGGCCTCCACGTCCAGCCAGACCTCGGCATCGGGCTCGAAGGACAGGACCTCGCGCTCCGCCGCGATCCACTGCCCTACCGGCGTCTGGTTGAGGGTCCAGAGAGCGCGGCGGAGATAGGCCAGCGCGCTGCTCTGCTCGTAGTCGGGCCAGAGGAGGGCCGCCAGCGCCTCCCGGGTGTGAGGACGGCCGGTCACCGCCAGATAGGCCAGGAGCGCCAGCGCCTTCCGGCGGCGGATCTCCACGGGCTTACCCGCATACTCGACCTGGGGGCTTCCCAGGAAGTGCAGTCTCAATTCTGGCACGGCGTCTCCTACCTCGCGCTCCCTTTTACAGCCCCTATCTTACCACGACTGCCGCGAAACGCTCGGGAAACGCTCTCGCAACGCTCTTCGGTACGGACAACGCAACGGGGGTGCAACGCCCCCTGCGTATGATGAGGGTGCAAACGGAGAGAGAAGAGAGAAAGGAGCCCGAGATGTTTGAGCAGAACCTATACCAGAATCAGATCTGCAATCTGCCGGGCACCGGTCACCGGAACGGTGACGGGGCACGAGCTATAAAACAGGCCTTGTCTATGTTCCGCCGGGCCCGCTTCCGGGGCCAGGTGCGCCGGGTACTGGCCCAGCTCACGGGTCGCTCCACCTCCCTCCTCTCCCTGCGAGAGGTGGAGCAGAGTTGCACCCTCCGCGGGCGCTGCGACGTGGGTACGGAGTGCGTACCCCTGAAGAAGATTCGCGGCAGCGAGAGCCGCTGCCGGGACTTCGACGCCGAGTTCAACCCGCGACAGGCGCGCGACGAGGACCGGTGGGTCCGCGTGGCAGCAGCCTGGCAGACCCAGGGGGAGCTCCCCCCGGTGCAGCTCATCCGCGTGGGCGACGTCTACTTCGTTCGCGATGGACATCACCGGATCTCGGTGGCCCGCCAGCGGGGCCAGGACACCATCGACGCCGAGGTGACGATCTGGGAGGTCGACGGCCCGCTCCCCTGGGAGCGCCCGAGCTTCGCCGGTCGCCGGACCCTCCACCAGCCCGCTTAGAGACAACAACCGGCAAAGAGCGGTTCTTCAACCGGGGGCGTGCCACGAACACGCCCCCGCTTTCGTTTGCCCGCCCGCCGCGGTGGGGTACAATCCCCCTCATGTCAAAAGAGGTTCAACGCCGGGGATGTCAGGACAGACAGAGAGTCCGCTTACGTGCCCCTGATCCCTTGTCCCTGATCCCTCATCCCTGGTTTTAAAAAGGAGCAGCCATGCGCACCGATCTACACATTCACACCACCGCCTCCGACAGCCGTTGGACGCCGGAGGAGGTCGTGGCGGGGGTGCTGGCGGAGAACATCGGGCTCTTCGCCGTCGCCGATCACGATACGGTCGCGGGGGTGATCCCCGCAGAGAGCGCGATGCAGGAGACGACCCTGGGCTTCCTGCGGGGCGTCGAGGTCTCGGCGTCGGACGAGGGCCAACTGCTGCACATCCTGGCCTATGGCATCGATCTTGCGCACGCCGGGCTCCTGGCGCTGCTCGAGGAGAACACGCGGAAGATGGAGGAGACCGACGACGCCGACGTCCGCCAGCTCATCGATCTGGGTTACCCCATCGACTACGACGACTACCTGGCCTACGACTACGACCGGCGGCGCGGGGGCTTCAGATCCTTGAACTACCTCATCGACAAGGGGCTCTGCACCGGCCCTCACGACTTCTTCAAGACGCTCCGGGCGCAGCTGGATCACCCCTGGCCCGACTTCATCCATCCGGCACAGGCTGTCGAGATCATCCGGGAAGCAGGCGGGGTGCCCATCCTGGCCCATCCCGGTGCCAGCTTCCACCGGTACGGGGGCGTGACGGAGGAGAACCTCGCCTCGCTGCTGGAGTACGGCATCGCCGGGTTGGAGTGCTACAGCCAGTACCACGACGAGGCGACGACCGAAGTCTGTGTGAGCTGGTGTGACCGCCACAGGCTCCTCATCACCGGCGGCTCCGACTACCACGGGGGCTTCGTGGGACGGCAGCTGGGGGTCCCCGACGTCGACTCGCGCCTGCTGCGGCTGGGCGCGCTCGAGGAGGCCATCGTCTGGGGCAGCGCCCGCTGATCGAGGCGCTCAGTTCTCCAGGTACTCCTTCACCCAGACCGCCGCCTCCACCCTTGAAGCGACGCTCAACTTGCGCAGGCTGTTGCTCACGTGGAAATCCACCGTCCGCACGGTGACCGTCAACTGCTGAGCGATCTCCTTGTTGCTCAGCCCCCCGGCGACGAGCGCCAGCACCTCCCGCTCCCGCTCCGTGAGGCTCTCGCGGACCTGAGCGACCTCCTCCTGCCACCGCCGGACACGTGCCAGCTGCTCCGGCGTCCACAGCCCCTCCCCGCGTGCAGCCGTCCTCACCGCCTCCACGATCCGC
>DAOTVC010000164.1:0-33093 GCA_034437215.1 Anaerolineae bacterium
TTGGCGTCGCCGCCCGCAGGCGCCCGCTGCCTGGGTATCCACCTCGAGGGGCCCTTTCTCTCCCCCGAGGAGCCGGGCATGGCGACCGCGGAGTGGTTCGAGCCCTTCAACTGGGAGCGCTTTCAGCAGCTGCAGGAGCTCGCCGGGGGGCACATCCGCATGCTGACCTTCGCCCCCGAGGAGGGCGAGGGGCTGGAAGCCATCCCGCGCCTCCAGAAGGCGGGCGTCATCCCCGTGGTGGGTCACTCCGACGCCACCTTCGAGCAGATCGCCGAGGCCGTCGACCTGGGGCTCAACCACGCCACCCACACCTTCAACGCTATGCCCGCCTTTCACCATCGCCGTCCCGGCGTGGTGGGGGCCGTGATGTACTTCCAGCAGATCGTGGCGGAGCTGATCGCCGACGGCGTCCACATCCACCCGGCGGTGATGGCCATCCTCCTGCGGATCAAGGGGCTCGATCGCGTGGCGCTGGTCAGCGACTCCTCCCCGCTGGCGGGCCTGCCCGAGGGCGAGTACGAGTGGGAACACAAGAGCATCTACGTCAAGGACGGCGCCTGCCGCCTGGAGGACGGTACCATCGCCGGAGCCCACGCCCTGCTGGACACGGGGGTGCGCAACCTGGTCAAGATGGTGGGTCTGCCCCTGGAAGAGGCCCTCGTCCCCGCCACCAGGGTTCCCGCCGACGTGCTGGGGGTGCGCAAGGGGCGCCTGCTCCCCGGATACGATGCCGACATCGTCCTGCTGGATGACGGGTACAACGCCGTTCTCACCCTGGCGGAGGGGGAGATCGTCCACCGTGCCTGATCTGGCGGGGCGCTACTTCGACGTGGTGCGCCGGCTCCTGGAGAAAGCCGAGCGGACGCAGGCGGAGGCCATCGAGCGGGCGGGCCAGATCGTCGCCGGCACCATCGCCGGCGGGGGCACCCTCTACACCTTCGGGACGGGCCACTCTCACATGCTGGCGGAGGAGCCCTACGTCCGTGCCGGTGGGTTGACCCGCGTCGAAGCCATCCTCGTGCCGCGTCTCATGCTCCACGAGGACCCCGCAGAGGCCACGGAACTGGAACGTCAGGCGGAGGAAGCCGCGCGGATCCTCGAGGAGTACGGGTTAGAAAAAGGTGATACCCTCCTCGTCATCTCCAACTCGGGCCGGAACGCCGTGCCCGTGGAGATGGCCCTGCGAGCCCGGGAGCAGAGTATCCCCGTCCTCGCCCTCACATCGCTGCGCCACTCCCGCTCGGTGAGCTCCCGCCACAGCAGCGGGCTGCGCCTCTTCGAGGTCGCCGACGTCGTCCTCGACAACGGGGGCGTCCCGGGGGACGCCGCCCTGGAGGTGGAGGGACTGCCCGTGCGCATCGGCCCCACCTCCACCGTCGTAGGGGCGGCGCTCGTCAACGCCGTCGTCGCGACCGCGGTCGAGCAGCTCCTCGAGGAGGGGCTTACCCCGCGCGTCTTCATCAGCAGCAACGTCGATCAACCGGAGGGCACCTCCCTGCTTCAGACGTCGCCCGGTAAAGTCTGAAAAGCGTTGGTCGATTCGCAGAAAGAGAAATTTGAGGTAAAATATAGGTAAGGTAAGGGCTGAAAGCTAGACAACCGGGGCATCGCGGATGTCCTTCGGTAGCGCTTTCAGTTTACTCTTGTTCAAGTTATGTAAGTCGCGTTCCTGTAACAGCAACATCTTTCAACAGAGGAGAACCACACAATGCCAGAGACCACTCTGACCATCCGCGCTGATGTAGGGCTTCACGCCCGCCCCGCCGCCGTCTTTGTCAATACCGCCAAGAAGTTCGCGTGCGACGTGCGCGTCTGCCACGGCGAAAAGGAGGCCAACGCCAAGAGCATCCTCGGCGTCCTTTCCCTGGGCGTCGAACAGGACGATCAGATTGTCGTGCGAGCGGAGGGCGAAGATGCTGCAGAGGCCCTGGAGGCACTGACGGAGCTGGTGGAAAAGAACTTCGAGCTCGAAGAAAAGGAGTAGTCAGATGAAGCGCTTAGAGGGCATCGCTGCCTCCCGAGGTATCGCCATCGGCCCGACCTTTCTCTACCGGCAGGTCAACCTGGACTTTGAGCGCCGCAAGGTCGATGATCCCCAGGCCGAGTGGGAGCGCTTCGAGAGCGCTGCCGAGCAGGCCAAGGAGCAGCTGCGGGAGATCGAGAGCCAGACCGAAGAGTCGGTGGGCAGCGACGAGGCGGCCCTCTTCGAGGCCCACCGGATGATGCTTGAGGACCCCGACCTGCTGGAGCAGATCCACCAGACGATCAAGGAGGAACGGATCAACGCCGAGGCGGCCATTCGGGATGCCTCGGAGTCCTACGCCCGCATGATGGAGGCGCTGGACAGCGAGTACATGAAGGCGCGCGCCGCCGACGTACGCGACGTCGCCAACCGCGTCCTGCGCATCCTCCTCGGCAAGGCGGAGTCCCCCAGCGAGGGGCTGACCGAGCCCTCCATCATCCTGGCCCGGGACCTCGCTCCTTCCGACACCGCGCTCATGGACAAGTCGCTGGTCCTGGGCTTCTGCACCGCCGAGGGAGGGCCGACCTCCCACACCGCCATCCTGGCCCGCGGATTGGGCATCCCGGCCATCGTCGGCGCCGAGCTGGAGATCCTGGCCATCGCCGAGGGCACCCGCCTCGTGCTGGACGGCGTCGAGGGGACGCTCATCGTGGAGCCCGACGAGGAGACCGTCGCGGAGTACGAAGGGCAGCAGCAGACGATGAGCGATATCCTCGAGGGCGCCCGGGAGAAGGCCGGCGAACCGGCGATCACCGAAGAGGGCTACCGCGTCGAGGTGGTGGCGAACATCGGGAACGTGACCGGCGCCGAGGCCGCCCTCGAGAACGGTGCCGAGGGCGTGGGGCTCCTGAGGACGGAGTTCCTTTACCTGGAGCGGGATCACCTCCCCGACGAGGAGGAGCAGTACGAGGCCTATCGGGCGATTCTCGAGACGATGGGCGACCGGCCCGTTATCCTGCGCACGTTGGATATCGGCGGCGACAAGGAGCTCCCCTACATGGAGATGCCCGCGGAGATGAACCCCTTCCTGGGCGTGCGGGCCATCCGCCTGGCGTTGAAGCGCCCCGAACTGCTCAAGCCCCAGCTGCGGGCTGCACTGCGGGCCGGCGTCGGGCACGATCTCAAGATCATGTTCCCCATGGTGGCGAGGGCCGAAGAGATACGCAGAGCCCGTGCTCTGTTGGACGAATGCCGAGCCGAGCTCGAAGCGGAGGGAAGGGCTGTAGCGGAGGGGCTCGAGATCGGCATCATGATCGAGATTCCCTCCGCCGCCCTGATGGCGGACCAGCTGGCGGCGATGGTGGACTTCTTCTCCATCGGCACCAACGACCTGAGCCAGTACACCCTGGCTGCAGACCGGACCAATCCCGACGTGGCGCCCATGGCCTCGGGCTTCCAGCCCGCCGTCCTGCGCCTGGTGCGCAACGTCATCCACGCGGCCCACGCGAAGGGGAAGTGGGTGGGGCTGTGCGGCGAGCTGGCAGGCGATCCCCTCGCCATCCCCATCCTGCTGGGGCTGGGGCTGGATGAGTTCAGCATGAACCCGCCCGCCATCCCCCTCGCCAAGCAGATCATCCGCACCCTCTCCCTGGAGGAGACGCAGGCCCTCGCCGAGGAGGCCCTCGAACAGGAGAACCCCGAGGCGATCAAGGCTCTGGTCCGGGAGCGGTTTCCCGCCGCCGACATCGGCTGACCGTCGGGCAGGGTGGCTTTGAAGAGACCCTAAAGCGCGGTTGAGCTTCGAAAACCTCAACCGCGCTCTTCGTTTGCCGCCGGGTACCGCTCAGTGGGTGCGCGTCACCTTCTTGAGTTCGCGGGGATGGTCGGGGTCGTAGCCCTTGGCCAGGGTCAACCCCAGGGCGAAGATCTGCCCGGGCACGACGGTGACCAGGGGCGAGACCCACTCGGGGATGTCCTTGGGCAGGGGCAGAGGCGTCTGGGCCAGCGCCAACGCCTCCTCCAGAGCGGAAACGACCACCAGCTCGGCTTTGCGATCCTGCAACTCCTTGAGGAGATCGATGAGCTCCGCTGCGATCTGGCCCTCGGGCACCACGGAAAAGACCGGGAATCCCTGCTCCACGATGGCGACGGGGCCGTGCTGGAAGTCGGCCGAGGAGTAGGGCTCGGCCAGGACGTAGGTGAGCTCTTTGAGCTTCAGCGCGATCTCGTAGGCGGTGGCGTAGTTGTAGCCCCGGCTGATGACTACACAGGCCTCCATGTAGCGGTAGCGCTCCGCAGCCGCGATGATCTCCGGCGCCGAGGAGGTGATCTCGGCAACGAGGTCAGGGACGGTGGCGAGGACCTCGAAGCGCTCTCGATCCTGCGCCAGCGCCGCGCTGAGCATCGCCAGGGCCATGAGCGACGTCGTGTAGGTCTTGGTGGCGGCGATGCTGATCTCCTCTCCCGCGTCGAGGCAGATGACGTGCTCGGCAGCTTTGCCGAGGGGCGAATCGGCGAAGTTGGTGACGGCCACCGTGAGGGCTCCCTGCCTCCGCCCACTCTCGAGCACGCTCACGATATCCGGGGTCTCCCCCGATTGGGAGACGCCGAGCACCAGGGCGTTCTTTAGGCGGGGCGACTCATTGTAGAGAGAGAAGAGGGAGGGGGTAGCGAGGGCGATGGGCAGGTCGTTGGCGGCCCCGAAGAGATATTGTCCATAGCGGGCCGCGTTGTCGGAGCTTCCGCGCGCCGCCATGACGACGTAGTCGGGTTGGCGCTCCCGCACGATCTCCGCTACACGTTCGACGTTCTCCCGCTGCTTCTCCAACATCCGACGCAGTACCTCGGGCTGCTCCCGAATCTCCCGTCGCAGGTGTGATCTGTCCTCATTCGCCATGGATGATTCCCCTTTCTGAAAAATAGATCAACAGGTCAAGTGTAGGGCCGCTGCCGTCGCGCGCTCTTCCCGCAGTTGATTATAGGTCTCGACCGCCTGTTCGGTCTTCGCCACGCGGAGCTCGACCCCGGCCTCCTCGATAGCCCGCCGGGTCTCCGGCGGAACGCTCATCCGCCCCCGGGCTCCCTGCCCCACGACGAGCACCTCGGGCTGCGCCTCGAAGACCGCGTCCAGGTCCGCGGCATCCAGCCGGTGGCCCTCCCGGCGCCACCAGCCGTCGATGACCCGTCCGGGTAAGATGATCACATCCTGGTCATAGGGCTGGCCGTCGATCTCGATGTGACCAAAGCGGTAGGCTTGGATTTCAGGTGTGGACATCTCCCCCCTCCTTCGGAATTAGTCGTTTAGTCTCGTAGTCTGGTCGTCAAGTAGTCATTTGCGTGACTGAAGGGTGTGTGCGAACACCGGCGTCCCCTTAGTTGGATGACAACACCCTTTAGTGTAGTCGCAGAGAGACGAAGGTGCAAGTTGGGACACAAAGTGTCAAGAAATCCCGACACCAATAGTCAAGGTTGCCCTCTATACAGCGCCCGCACAGATACCTACAATAATAGGTAGGTGCTTAACAACAAACCCTCCAATACAGCCTGCACCGCGATCCGGGGAGTCGATCTGATCGGCTCCCCGCCTTTGTTGTCTCCCCCGGTCTCTCAGCCCATCACCCGCGCAAAGGTTTGGTAGAGAGCCTCGTGCGCGCCCCTTAACAGCTCGGGGTCCATCTTCTCGACCTTGCGATCGTAGGTGAGATAGCCGTTGATCTCGACCTCCACGTCAGTGGTCTGCGTGTAGACGGCAGCCGCCAACCCACCCTCGATGAGCTCCCGAAGGCGCTCCAGGAGTTCCAGATAGCCCTGAGACAGGGCCGCGGCATCGCGAAAGTTGCGCTGGCTGAATTGCTTCTCCTCATCCCAGACGTGCCCCGGCATCTGCAGACCGTAGCCTCCGAACTCTGAGATAACCCACGCCCGCTCGCGGTCCAGCCGGGGGCGGAAGAGCTTCCGCAGGTAGATGTGCCGGCTCTGGAGATCTCCCCCGCCCTGATCGAACCAGCCCGAAGCGTGATCCACCAGCCGCGTCGGGTCGTAGGTCTTCAACCGCGCCGCCACCTCCTGCGCCCGAAACTGACCCCACCCCTCGTTGAAGGGTCCCCAGATGGCGATGGAGGGTACGTTGTAGAGGTGGTCCACCATCCCCCGGAGATCACGGTGAAAGCGGGCGCGGTTGGCCTCCTCACCCCGTCCGAAACGGCCCATGCGCCGGTCGTCGCGGTAGTTCAAACCCGCGAGCAGCGCCAGCAGGTTGGTGATCATGCCGATGGGCTGGCCCCCGTTGGGCATGTCCTGCCAGACGATTATCCCCAGCCGGTCGCAGGCCGCGTACCAGCGGGCCGGCTCCACCTTGACGTGCTTGCGGATCACGTTACAGCCGATCCCTTTGGCGTACTCGATGTCGAAGAGCAGCGCTTCCTCGCTGGGCGGCGTGTAGAGACCGTCGGGGTAGTAGCCCTGGTCGAGGGGGCCGTAGAGGAAGAGAGGACGGTCGTTGAGGTGGAAGCGGAGGTAGCCCCGCGCGTCCCTCTCCAGGCTGAACTTGCGCAGGGCAAAGTAGCTGCCCACCTCGTCGAGTCGCTGTCCGTCCCGCACGAGACGCACCCGCAGATTGTAGAGATGGGGATCGGAGGGGCTCCACGGGCGGGGCCGGGCCAGGGTGAGCGTCAGGGGCAGCGCCGCCGGCCCCTGCTCCGAGATCACCTCGACGCCGGCGTCGAGAACGACCGCCTCCAGGTGCGTATCCGCGGCCCTGCCCCGCAGGACGACCTCCAGCGTCAGCGTCCCGGTGTCGAGGTCGGGCGTCATCCGCAAGCTCGCGACGCTCGTCTCGGGCACCGCCTCGAGCCAGACGGTCTGCCAGATGCCGGAGACAGCCGTGTACCAGATAAAACCCGGCTTCAAGACCTGCTTGCCCCGCTCCTGCAGACCCCCGTCCGTGGGATCGTAGACGGCGACGACCAGTTCATTCTCACCTGCCTGCAGAAGCTCGGTGACGTCGAAGGTGAAGGGCAGATAGCCCCCCTCGTGAGCACCGGCGCGCTGCCCGTTGACGAAGACCTCCGCCTGCCAATCGACGGCTCCGAAGTGGAGCAGCACCCGCTGTCCCCCCTCCAGCCAGCCCGGGGGCAGCTCGAAGCCCCGCCGGTACCAGAGGCGCTCCTCGGGCAGCAGCGGTCGCTGCACGCCCGACAGAGTCGATTCGACGGGATAGGGCACGCGGATCTGTCCCTCGTACACCTCCACCCAGGCCCGCTCCCGGGCCACGATGGCGTAGTCCCACCAGCCGTTGAGATTGAGCCACGCGTCGCGCGTCAGCTGCGGTCGGGGGTACTCGGGCAGCGGGGGATCTGAGGGGCTCCACGGCGTCTCGAGCATGGTCAACCTCTCAATCGGCGACAAAAACCGTCATCGTCGAAGGGCCCCGATTCCCCCAGAGGAAGTAGGGGATGAAGGAGAGAGGCCGGCCCTCGCGGGTCAACCCCGTGATCCTGACCACGCCACCGAGCAGATCCTCGTCGTAGACAGCCTTCAGCGAGACGGGATCCAGGGTGACGTCGAAGATATCGACGTCGGGGTTATCGATGCTCTCCAGACAGTAGACGAGGGGGCCGCGGGTGACGGCGACCATCCCGCCGCAGCGGGGCAGGCGCCGGTCCTGGCGGAGGAGGCGGATAGGCAACTGCAGGGTCAAGGCGAGAGCGTCGCCCGGCTGCCAGACGCGGTCGAGGGCGACGCTGCGCGCGGCGGAGGGGTTGTAGTCGCAGGCGGTCGAGCGCAGGGACCCGGTCTTGGTGGTGGAGTCGGGCTGCACGTTCGCGCCGTTGAGGCTCAGCGTGTAGGAGGGGGCCCAGGAGGGGATGCGCAGGTGCAGGATTGCCCGGGCCTCGGAGGGCAGATCGAGCAGGAGGCTCACGCTCCCCTGGGAGGGGAGCGTCGACTCGATGGAGATCCGCCCTCCCTCCCAGGGGTGCTCCGACGAGATGTACTGGTCGATCCAGAGGTCCCTCCCGTCCACATCGAGAACGTAGTTGCCGAGGGTGGCCCAGGTGCGGGAGAGGTTGGACGGGCAGCAGGGGATCAAGTACCAATCCGCACGGGCGTGGTCGCCCCGGCAGGTGAGGGGGTTGTGGTAGAAGTAGGAGCGTCCTTCAATCCCCATGCCCACGGCGGCGGCGTTGTAGAGCTGCCACTCGAAGAGATCGGCATAGCGGGGGTTGTGGGTGAGCCGCGCCATCTCGTCGTTCCAGAAGAGACCGGCGAGAGCGGCACAGGTCTCGGCGTAGGCGAGTTCAGGATCGAGCTCGTAGTCCCGCCCGAAGCCCTCGATAAAGGGCAGCGAACCCAGACCGCCGGTGACGTACATGCGCCGCTCCGTCATCTGCTCCCACGCTCTCTCGAGGGGCGCCTGCAGGGAAGCGTCCTCCGTCTCGCGAGCCAACATGGCAGCGGCGGTCTCCAGGTAGCCGAAGCGCACGCTATGACCCACGGGCGTGGTCTGCCGGCGGATGGGGAGGTGCTGCTGAAAGTACCTGCCGCTCAGCTGGCTGACCACCCGGCGCAGATCGGCCAGGGGCGGCTTCTTGATGACGTTGCCCGCCGGGAGCGTGAAGCCGGCGTGTTCCGGATGGGCCGCGACGTAGGCGGCCCGCTCGGCCTCGACCTGGGCCTCGCGACGGAGGTGACTCCGGTACTGACCGAAGAGGTGCACCGGGAAGAGCGGGATGCGCCCGCGGCGCTCGAGGAGGCGGCGCGCCAGTTCGAGATAAGCTTCCTCTCCGGTATGGCGGTAGAGGCGCAGAAGAGCGATCTCGATCTCCTCATGACCGTCGGTCAAGGCGGGGCCGGCGTGCATGAGATCGCGCACGAGGAGGTCGGTGCTGCGCCGCACGAGGTCGAGCAGCCGCGTCCCACCCGTGGCCTCGTGGTGGGCGATCCCCGCCTCGATGAGGTGTCCGAGGCAGTAGAATTCGTGCTCGATCTGCAGGTTGACCCAGCGCCGGTCGGGGAAGTGAATCTGGTTGTAGGTGTAGAGGTAGCCGTCGGGCTCCTGCGCCGCCTCGAGGAGAGCGACGAAGTCGTCGATGAGCGCCTCGAGACGCGGGTCGGGGTCCTCACCCAGGATGCGAGAGGCGGCGTCCAGCCACTTGTAGGCGTCGGAGTCGGCGAAGAAGTAGCCCTCGCGGAAGCCCTCCTTCTGCCCCGCGGCGATACGGAAGTTGTCGATACAGCCGGAGCGCTCCAGCTGCTCCCACTGGTGGAAGATGGCAGTCTGAGCGTTCACGTCGAGCCGGGCGCGCCAGAAGCCGCCGGTCACTCTAGCCTTCATGCGGGTGCACCTCCACGAAGATCAGGGGCAAGACGGAGAGGAGCGCGATCGCCGATCCTGCCTGGAAGATGATGGGGACGGGGATGAAGCCCGCCTCACCGTTGAGCGTCGTCGGGATGCCCCAGGTACCGATAAGACGGGAGCCGATCCACGGTCCCAGAACCATGGGGATGGCAATCCAGAAGATCATGTGGATGCCCAGGAACTTACCCCGGCTCGCTTCGGGCAGCAGATCCTTGAGCCAGGCGACGGCGGCGATGGTGGCGACCATGCTGAAGGCCTGCCAGAGGAAGCCCGCGAGCGCGAGCAGGGGGATAGAGCGCACCAGCGAGAGAAGAAAGCCGCCCCCGGCGCTGACGAGAATCGCCAGGAGGATCATCCAGCGGCGGTTCCACCGGTCCGCCAGAAGGCCGAAAGGCAGGGCCACGAGAGCACTGCCCACCATGACGGCCCCACCAATGACGCTGAATTCGGTCTTGGTGATGCCGACGTAGTTCTCGAGGTAGACGATCATGTAGGGGAAGGAGACCTGCATGCCGATGCTGCTGATCATGATGAAGAGCAGCAGCAAGAAGAGGGTGCGGTTCTCGCTCACCGTCTGCCAGCGGAAGAGGGCGGCGAACTCGGAGAGGAAGCTGCGGCGGGGGCCCTCCTCCTCGAGGGCGGGGGTCTCCTGCAGCAACCCGCCGCCCACCAAGCCCGAGAGAATGACGATCCCACCCAGGGCGTAGAAGAAGGTGAAGTAGCCGAAGTTCTCGATCAAGGCCCCCGCGGCGGTCAGCGTGATGAGCTGGGCCAGGAAGAGGGAGAGGTTGAGGACGCCCTCCACCCGCCCCCGCTGGAAGGAGGTGGCAACGTCGACGGTCCAGGCGTTGAAGGCTGCGTCGTTGGCCGTCGAACCGAAGAAGGTCATGACGGCGTCGGCGACGATGACCATCGTCACCGCGAGGCGGGTGACCTGGATGTAGGCCACCAGGGGGAAGAGTACCGTCGAGATTCCCCAGAGGACGTAGCCCAGGAGTATGAAGGGCTTGCGCCGGCCCCAACGGGAGCGCGTGCGATCGCTCAACGTGCCCATCAGGAGTGTGGTCAAGGTCGCGGTGATGGCACTGGCGGCCACCATCCAGGCGATGGGGCGCGGATCGGGGGTCAGCTCGTCGAAGACGAAGGTATTGAACCAGCTGTTCTCCACGGCCCAGGCGATCTGCCCGGTGATGGCCAACAGGATCAGGGCGAACCAGTTGCGTGGGGTAAGAAGCGATTCTCTTTCCATAGAGCCGTCCGGTGCACCTCTTGTTGTGGGTGGGTCTCGTGCCTGTCCAATAGTGTACACCCAAACGCCGTGGGGAACAGTGCTAGTATTGCCCTTGCCGGTGCGGCATGCCGCACCGGCAAGGGGCTTTTAAGGGTGAAGTGGGGGGCGGCAAAGCCGCCCCCCACTTCACCCAAACCTAACACTTCATCTGATGTTAAAAACATCGAATGAAGGGCCACGATGCCGAAACCGCATAAACGACCTCCGATTTCTCGAAGAAATCGGAGGTCGTCTAGGAGTCCCTACTCCCGGCGCTGGATGTGGTCCCGCAGGTCGCTCACCTGAAGGTTGAGGGCGTCGATGGAGATCTGAATCTCGCGGAAGGAGAGGGCCAGCGAGACCATCATCAACAGGAGGGCCGTCCCGAAGACGATCTCCCCCGCGAGCAGTAGATCGGCAAAGAGCAGAAACATGGAGAAGACACAGAAGAAGAGGCTGGCGATCCCCAGCGCCTGCATATTACGAATGATCACCATGCGCCGCTGAAGGTTGTTCAGCTGACTGAGGATCTTGGGCTCCGGTCGCGCCAGGTAGCGGTCGTGCAGGTCGCGTATCAGCCCGGCAAGGGTCAGAAAGCGATTGGTGTACGCCAGCAGCAAGAGCGAGAGCGCCGGAAAGAGCAGCGCCGGTGTGGTCAGGTCTAATTTCATGAGCCTCCTTTCGATGGCAACCAGTGAGAAGTGAGCAGAGAGAAGGGATTAGGGTCGTCCTAGCTGTTAGGTCCAGTCCGATAGTGTCTTTCAACCCGGTTGGAGAGCTATCCCCGGTCGAAACGCCTCAGCTTAACTCAACGGAAACAGACACTAATCCGATCGCTCTCAGATCAGTTGAAACTTTTACCGTCACACTGAGCACTATCCTACCACAAAGAGAGATTGACGCCCTAGCAAGATGACCTATACTTTGAACCGTAACCCATGTCCCTGCCGGTTCCGGTACAACCCCGGCGCCGGTCCCGCGTAGTAATCAGAGGTCTAAGCGAAAAAGGAGAGATCGAAGATGGTGAAACGACCCGGTGGTGAACTGGCAAGCCGACCGCTGCACTTTATCTGGATTGCCGACTGTTCCGGCTCCATGTCTCAGGAAGGCAAGATTCAGGCGTTGAATACCGCCATTCGCGAGGCGATTCCCCACATGCAGAAGGTCGCCGACGAGAACCCCAACGCACAGGTGCTGGTGCGCGCCATCAAGTTCTCCGATGGAGCGCAGTGGCACATCTCCCAGCCTACGCCCGTGGACGACTTCCAGTGGACGGACCTCCGCGCCGACGGCGTGACGGACATGGGCAAGGCCTTCTTTATGGTCGCCGAGCAGCTCAAGATCCCGCCGATGACCGACCGGGCGCTGCCCCCCGTGCTGGTATTAATCTCCGACGGGCAACCGACCGACGACTACAAGTCGGGGCTGCAGGAGCTGATGGAGCAGCCGTGGGGCAAGAAGGCGGTGCGCATCGCCATCGCCATCGGACGGGACGCCGACCACGACGTCCTGCAGCAGTTCATCGGCAACCCCGAGATCAAGCCGTTGGAGGCCAACAATCCCGAGCAGCTGGTCCGCTACATCCGCTGGGTCTCCACAGTGGTCCTGAAGTCGGCCTCGGCTCCCGCCAGCCAGTCCACCGCCGCGACCCCCTCCACGCCGAACGTCCCCATCCCCGCTATCCCTGACGCTGCCGACGAGGACGAGCCCACCACGGCTGCCGACGTCTGGTAGGAGGGAGCATGCCACAATCGAAGCGTCCAGATCGTTCCGCCCCAGGAGCACCGACCCCGCGCGCGCCCCGGTGGCAGGCTCTCGGGCAGTCGGTGCGCGGTGCCGCCCACGTGCGTGCCGGTCAACCCAACCAGGATGCCTACACCTGGGTGCCGCGCTCGGGAGAGGGCACCCGGCTGATCCTGGCGGTCTCCGACGGGCACGGGAGCGCCAAGAGCTTTCGCAGTGACGTGGGCTCCAACTACGCCGTCAGCGCAGCCGCCTGGGTCCTCCAGGATCTCCTCGACGGACAGCCCGACCCCCGCAACCTGTCGGCCATCAAGCGCACCGCCGAGGAGCGCCTCCCCCAGGAGATCGTCCGCCACTGGAGGGCGAAGGTCGAGGATCACCTGCAGAAGACGCCCTTCACCGAGGAGGAGCTGACGACCCTGGAGCAGAAGGACGGCCCGGCGGCCCGACAGAAGGTCGAGGAGAATCCACTGCTGGCCTACGGCGCGACGCTGCTCGTCACCCTGGTGGCCGAGGACTTCATCCTCTACCTCCAGTTGGGCGACGGCGACATCCTCACCGTCTCCGAGGAGGAGGAGGTCAGCCGGCCGATACCCGAGGACGCGCGGCTCCTCGCCAATCAGACCACCTCCCTCTGCACCCCCGACGCCTGGCGCGACTTCCGCATCCGCTTTCAGACGGTGGTCGGCGCTCCTCCCGCCCTGATCCTGCTCGCCACCGACGGCTACGCCAACTCCTTCGTCGACGAGGAGGCCTTCCTGCAGGTCGCCACGGACATCTGGGAGATCATCCGCGCCGAGGGGCTGGCGACCGTTGCCGAGAACCTGGAGGGCTGGCTCGACAGGGCCTCCCAGGAGGGCAGCGGCGACGACATCACCCTGGGCCTGCTCTGCCGGCTCGGCCTGCTGCCCACGTCGGAAGAGCGGTCGATGATCGAGGCGCTGCTGGACGCGGCGGTGAAGGACGAGCTGGCGGACGAGGGGGAGCTCTCCGCAGATACCGTGCCCGACATCGAGCCCTCCACCCCACCGGAGCCGGCCGAGTTCTCCGACCTGGGAGAGGACAATCCGCTGCTGCCCACTCTCGAGCCGAACTAGACGACGGCGCACACGACCGTGAACGACGCCGTCCGTCAGATCCTGAAGGAGATCGTGGAGCGTTACGGCGCCGGGGCCTACCAGAACCCCCGGCGGTGTGAAGCGCTACTGCGGGATCTGGCGCCCGGTTACAAACGGGAGGTCTTCGTCCTCGTCAGCGCCCTCAGGGAGGGGGTGGTCGAGGATCTGACGAACCTCCAGCCGCAGGTCCCGCCCGAGGTGATGTTGGCGCAGGCCACCGCGGAGCTCCGCACGGCCCTGGCCCTGACGGAGAGCGCCGCCCGGTGGGCCGTGGAGTCCTGGGCCATCGCCCTGGGCCTCATCCAGGAGCCGACCGGGGGCGCAGCGGGCCTCGCTGCGCCCCGCAAGGAGCCGGCGCGCACCCTCGCGGGGCACAGCGCCGCCGTGACCGGCGTCGCCTTCTTGCCCGGTGGAGAGCAGCTCGTCTCAACGAGCCTCGACGGGACGGCACGGATATGGAAGGTCACCGACGGGCAGGACGCACAGGAGTTGAGCGGGCAGACGGGCTTCCTGAGCAGCGTCGCCGTGAGCCCCGACGGTCTGACCGTAGCGCTGGGCAGCGGTGACACGGGCGTCTACCTCTGGAAGGTCGACAAGCCTCACCGGCGCCCCCGACGGTTGAAAGGGCACACCGGCGAGGTGACGAGCGTGGCCTTCAGCCCCGATGGGCAGCTGCTTGCTTCAGCGGCCCGGAACGGGAACCTGCAGCTATGGAATCCCCGAGAGGGCAGGGAGTTACGCCGGCTCGCAGGCCACACCGACGGCGCCCTCGGCCTGGCCTTCAGCCCCAACGGGCAGCTCTTGGCCTCGGCAGGCGGGTGGGACCGGACAGTGCGGCTGTGGGATCCCATCAGCGGCAAGGAGCGCCGACAGCTGGAGGGCCACACCGCCCAGGTCACGGCGGTCGACTTCAGCCCCGAGGGGTACCTATTGGCCTCGGCGGGCTGGGACGAGAGCGTCCGGCTGTGGAACGTCGCCAAGGGACGGGAGATCCGCCGGCTGACCAGGGGGACCGAGGAGAGCAGCAGCAGCAGCATGCTCTTCACCGTGGCCTTCAGCCCCGACGGCAAGCTGCTGGCTGCCGCCGGTTGGGATCAGACCATCCAGCTGTGGGACGCGGTGCAGGGTACCCTCTCCCACCTGCTGGTGGGGCACACGGACCACGTCCTCTCCCTCGCCTTCGCCCCCGACGGGCGGTGGCTGGCTTCGGGGGGCGGGGACGGCCGGATACTGCTGTGGGATCTGGGATAGCACAGTGGCTTGGACTAACATGGGGCTTTTGACGTTCTACGGAGTACGCAGTACGCAATAGATTCCGAACTGGGGTCGTGCCAAGAGGGCACGACCGACAAAGAACAACATAAGGAGTGAGGTATGGGCGAAATCTTCAAACCCGGACAGGTCGTGACATTGGAGACCTCCAAGGCCCCCTGCAAGGTGGACAAGTTCCTCGGCGGCGGTGGGCAGGGTGAGGTCTACAAAGCGGACGTGGGAGGCAAGGGTGTCGCGCTGAAGTGGTACTTCCCCGTACAGGCGACGCCCCAGCAGCGAGCGGCGTTGGAGACCCTGGTGAACATGAAGGCGCCCGACGACAGGTTCCTCTGGCCTCTGGAGATGGCTGCGGAGCCGGACGTGGAGGGCTTCGGTTACATCATGCCCCTGCGCGAGCCCCGCTTCAAGGGCATCGTGGACCTGATGAAGCGGCGCATCGAGCCCACCTTCCGGGCCCTGACTACAGCGGGCTTCATCCTCTCCGACAGCTACCTCCAGCTGCACGCGCAGGGACTCTGCTACCGGGACATCTCCTTCGGCAACGTCTTCTTCGATCCCGACAGCGGCGAGACGTTGATCTGTGACAACGATAACGTCACCGTCGACGGCAAGGCGGAGGGCGGGGTGCTGGGGACACCGCGCTTCATGGCCCCCGAGGTGGTCCGGGGCGAGGCCAAGCCCAGCACACAGACGGATCTCTTCTCCCTCGCCGTCCTCCTCTTCTACATGTTCATGGTCCACCACCCGCTGGAGGGCAAGCGTGAGACGGACATCAAGTGCCTGGACCTGCCCGCCATGAACCGGCTCTACGGTACCGATCCGCTCTTCATCTTCGACCCCCACGACGACTCCAACCGCCCCGTCCCCGGCTACCACGACAACGCCATCGCCTTCTGGCCCATCTACCCCCAGTTCCTGCGCGACCTCTTCACGAAGGCCTTCACGGTAGGGCTGCACGACCCGCTGGCCCGGGTCCGGGAGAGCGAGTGGCGGTCGGCGATGGTGCGGCTGCGGGACGCCATCTTCTACTGCGGACAGTGCGGGGCCGAGAACTTCTACGACGTGGAGGCGCTGCGCTCCGAGGGGCAGCTCACGCCCTGTTGGGCCTGCGGGAACGACCTCATCCTCCCGCCGCGCATCCGCATCGACCGAGAGGTGGTGATGCTGAACCACGACACCCAACTCTTCCCCCATCACGTGGATGATGGTAAAATGTATGACTTCTCACAGCCGATCGCCGAGGTCGTACAGCATCCTCAGGACCCATCCATCTGGGGGCTGAAAAACCTGAGCGCGGAGAAGTGGGTCATCACCACCCGCGGGGGAGAGATCCAAGACGTCGAGCCGGGACGCAGTGTCGCCCTCGCGGTGGGGACGAGAATTAACTTCGGCAAGAAAGAAGGTAAGATACGCGTCTAGAGTTAGTCGAGACGGCGACAGGGTTAGGGCTGGGTTGTTGAACTCTCATTCTTAAAGAGATAGGACTATGAATCGAACACGTTGGATTTTCGTAGGGATTTTGATCGTCGCTTTGGTGATCGTGGGGGCTTCCCTCGCCATCCGCGAATTGAACCGCAGTGATGGCGGAGGGGGAGGCGGCGGGGAGGGAGACAGCGACGCCGTCGCCATCACCATCGACCGCCCGGACGCCATCAACGTGCGGGTCCTGACGGCGCTGCCGGTGGAGCCGTGGGTGCGGAGTGCTGCCACGTCCTACAACGCCACCAACCCCACCCTCGAGGGCATCCCCGTGCAGGTGGAGGTCGTCGCCGTCGACGGGCTGACGGCGCTGGGCCGCTGGGACCGGAACGAGTTCGGAGCGCTGGAGGCGGGCGTGCGACCGGAGGATCTGAACCCCGAGGCGCAGGCCGCCCTGGAGGACTTCCCCACCGCCTGGATCCCCGAGAGCCGCTATCTGGTCGAGCTGGCGAACGCCTCCTACAAGGAGCGCCTGGGGCGCGACGTCTTCCTCACCGACGGTGAGTACCGCGCCCGCCCCATCGCCACCAGCCTCTTCGTCTGGGGCATCTACGAGACGCGCGCCGAGGTGCTGCAGGAGGAGTTCGGTACCATCAGCTGGGAGACCATCCATGATGCGGCGGTCGCCCGCGGTGGCTGGCCCGAGCTGGGTGGTGATCCGGCCTGGGGCTACTTCAAGCTCGTCGTCCCCAACCCCAACAAGAACGTCGCCGGCCTGCACGCGATGATCGCCGCCGCCGGTGAGTACTACGACCGGCCCAACATCGACGTCGCCGACATCACCAATCCCCAGTTCCAGAGCTGGCTGGGCGAGCTGATGGGTTCGGTGACCGACTTCAGCAGCGCCAGCGCCTACGTCGCCGAGGACTTCGCCCTCTTCGGCTACAGCGTGGGCGACGGGGGCCAGATGTTGGAAGCCGACCTGCTCCAGAACATGCAGGGCATTCTCACCCGTTGGGAGGACCCTCTGAACCTCTACTACCCGCGCTACGTCACCTGGTTCGACTTCCCCTTCTCCATCTGGGTGGGGCCAGAGACCAGCGCGCTGGAGAAGAACGCCGCGCTGGACTTCCAGCGCTATCTCCTGGACGATGCCGAACAGCAGGCGGCCCTGGCCTACGGCCTGCGCCCGGCTAACCCCACCGTGCCCCTCGACGCCAACCCCGACAGCCTCTTCGTCAAGTGGCAGGCGCGCGGTGTGGAGTCGGTCGTACCCCGCGCCGACGCCATGCGCAACCCGGACCGGGACGTCCTCCTGGCCCTGCTGCGCTGGTTCGAACTGAACGTGGCGGAATAAGATGAGCGACAACACGCCCCTCAACCTTCCGCCCCAGCGCCGCCGCCCCCCGGCCCAACAGCGATCCCAGCGTCCGTGGTTGATCGCCGGTGCCGTCGGACTGGTCCTCCTCTGCGTCTGCGCGATTCTGGGGATCGTGGCCAGCCGGCAGCTCCTCGATCTCAACGGCGGCGGTGGAGACGACGTGGACCGCCTGGTCACGGACCCCGACACGGCGGTCCTGACCGTCGCCGTGTCGCCTGCCATGGCGTCGACCTTCCGGCAGCTGGCCGAGGGCTTCAACGCCCAGAATCTCACCACAGCCGACGGGCAGAGCATGGACGTGCAGATGATCGTCCTCGATCCCGAGAAGATGGTGGAGCAGAGTCTGGGGCAGCCCACCTTCCAGGCGGTGAACCCGGACAGCAGCCTCTGGCTGAACCAGCTGGAGCAGCGCTGGAGCCTGCAGCAGAGCCTCGGGGAGGGGACGGTCGACACCACCATCCCCATCGGGACGCGGCGGATCAACGCGCCCGTCCGCTACGCCACCAGCCCGGTGGTGATCGCGGCGTGGGAGAGCGTAGCGCAGGAGTTAAGTTGGCCCCAGGAGCCCGTGGGCTGGCAGCAGATCCAGCGCAAGGCCACCAACGACCCCAACTTCAAGTGGAACCATCCCAGCACCAGCAACGCCAGCGGCCTGCTGGCGACGCTGGCGGAATTCTACGCCGGCGCCGGACTCACCCGCGGCCTGACCGAGGAGGCCGCCACCGACGAGGCCACCATCGACTACGTGCGCGAGGTAGAGTCGACGGTGCGCTTCTACGGCGAGGGCGAGGAGGTCATCTTCGAGCGCCTGCAGGCCGAGGGGCGCAACTTCCTCGACGCCTTCGTGGTGCAGGAGCAGTTCGTCCTCCGCTGGAACCAGACGGACCCCGTCGAGGAGCTGGTCGCCATCTACCCGGCGGAGGGCACCCTCTGGGCCGATCACCCGCTGGCACTTCTGGAGCTGAGCGGGCCGGGAGAGACGCCGTTGGCGGACAACCAGCGCCGCACCTACCAGGCCTTCGTCGACTACATCACCGGCGCGGAGGCGCAGGCACGGCTTCTGGCGGCGGGCTTCCGTCCCGCCGACCTGAGCATCGATCTCAGCGCACCCGGCAGCCCCTTCGCCGACAACCCCGCCGTCGACTGGCGGCAGCCCCAGACGACGCTGCAGATGCCCTCGCCCGCGGTGGTGGAGGTGGTGCAGAACGTCTGGTGGTACACCAAGCGCCCCACCAACGTCTACCTGGTGGTCGACACCAGCGGCAGCATGGAGGGCAGCAAGCTCACCAGCACGCAGGAAGCCCTCAAGGCCTTCGTCGGCCAGATGCGCGGGGACCGGGATCAGGTGGGGTTGATCGAGTTCAGCAGCGGCGTGCAGCGGGTGTCGCCCCTGCGCCGGTTGGACGAGAGCAGCCGCGCGGAGTTGAACGAGGTCATCGACTCGATGTACGCGGGCGGCAACACCGCCCTCATCGACGCGGTGCGCACGGCCTACACCTACCTCTTGAACCGCGAGGATCAGGAGGCCATCAACGCCATCGTGGTGATGACCGACGGGCAGGAGAACGCCAGCGAGTACAGCCTGCAGGAGCTGCAGGAGCAGTTCCAGAACACCGAGGCCGCACAGATTGTGATCTTCACCATCGGCTTCGGCAAGGACGTGGACGCCTACATGCTGGAGGACATCGCGGAGATCGGCGGCGGGCAGTTCCGCCGGGCCGACGAGACGGACATCGAGGAGCTCTACAAGATCATCTCGACCTACTTCTGAGGAACAGAGACGAGCGCCACCCATGACCAATTTACGGGCAGAGATCCACAAGAAGGCCTCCGCGGCCTACGTCCAGTACGCCATCTTCCGTTGGGAGAGCGCGACGGTGCTGGCGGGGACGCTGCTGCTGACGGCACTGCTGCCCAGCCCCTTTCCCTGGTGGCCCATCTGGGCCTGGCCCCTCTCGGGTGTGGCGGCGTTGACGGCGGTCGTCTACTCCAGCCTCACCGATCCCGAGACGAACGCCAAGGTCCTCTGGCAGCTGCTGCGCGAGGAGCGGGACCCGGAGCTGATCGAGGATCCCGAGTTGCGGGAGCGGATCGAGGTGGCCTTCACCTACCAGCGGCGCATCGAGGCCGACGTACTGCGTGCCCGGGGCGCCGTCGAGACTCAGCTGGAGAGCATTGCCGTGCAGTTCGCACGGTGGATCGACCAGCTCTTCCGACTGGCCCGCTACAGCGACACCTACCGGCGGGACTACCGGCTGGAGGAGCGGCGCAAGGAGCTGCCCAGTCAGATCGAGTCGTTGATGGCGCGGCGCAAGTTCGAGCGCAACCCCGACATCCTCAAACGGCTCGACACGTCCATGGAGGAGCTGGGGCGGGCCTGGCAGACCCTGGGATCGCTGGAAGCGCAGATGAAACAGGGCCGGCCGACGCTGGAGCGGCACCTCGCAGCCATGGCCCGGGTCTACAGCGAGATCCGGCTCCTGGTAGAGCAGGGTCATCTCGTCGAGGGGCAGCCGGCCCGCGTGCAGGTCCTGATTCAGGAGTACGTCGACCAACTGGACGGTATGGTGGGGCAGATTCACGCCCTCTACACCGAGGCATTGGGGGAGAAGGGCTAAACGACAGACGTCTTCCCCAGACCTATGCACAAGATGGGGGGAGTATTTTACTCAAGTTTCGGCAAGGCGTGAAACGTGAAACGTGAAGCGTGAGAACCTCACGTTTCGGCTGTGAATAGCTACAACTGGGTTGAAATAGACCCATACGATTCAAGAGGATGGTGGCATGAAGAAGAGATATCGACTCTGGTTAGTGTTGGTGCTTATCGCAGGGCTGCTGGCGGGCTGCAACGGCGGCTCGAACGTAGAGGAGCCGACGAGGGGAGACGTCTACGTCTTCGTGGCCGTGCCCCTGAGCGGGTTCCAGGCCAACGGCGGGCAGACGGTCCTGGGCGGCGTCCGCCTGGCAGCGGAGGAGATCAACCGCACCGGCGGGCTGCTGGGACACCGGGTCGTTGTCCAGCCCCTGGACGACGAATCGGACAGCGACGTCGCCGTGGCCCAGGTGGAGGAGATCCGGGCGGCCCTGAACGCCGGCCAGGAGGTCGTCGCCGTCATCGGCCATCTCAACAGCGGCCAGACCCTGGCGGCGATGGAGCTCTACAAGGAAATGCCGCTCATCGTCATCACCCCCACGGCCTCGGAGCAGAGCCTGACCGACCGCGGCTACCGGAACTTCTTCCGGGTCAACGCCAGCGATGACGTGCAGGCCGAGGTGGACGCTCGCTTCCTGGTGGAGTACCTCGAGGCCGAGCGGGTCGCCGTGCTCCACAACGACACGGGTTACGGTCGAGGGCTCGCCAACTCGATCGTCGAGGAGCTGCGAGCACGCGGCGTGGAGGCCGTCACCCAGATCGAGGTGCTGGAGGGGCAGGGGCGCTACGCCGATGAGGTGGCTCAGGTGCAGGCCGCCGACCCGGACGCCATCTTCTACGCCGGCTACGAGATCGAGACCCCCTACCTGCGGGCCGAGCTGGTACGCGCCGGCGTCACCGCTCCCATGCTCGCCAGCGACGGCGCCTTCCTGGCAGCGACCATCGACGAGTCCGACGGGACCGCCGAGGGGATGTACGTCAGCGCCTTCGCACCCAGCCCCCGGGCCGTGGGGGACGAGCGCTGGTTCGAGGCCTACCAGGCCGTGGAGTACCGCAATCCCGATACCTACTCCGTCAACGGCTACGTGGCGATGCAGGTCCTCGCCGAGGGCGTGCGCGCCGCCAACTCCTTGGAAGCCGGCAAGATCGCCGACGCCCTCCGGCAGGAGCCGGTGAACACGCTGCTGAACAGCTTCAGGTACCGGCCCAGCGGCGACCTCACCGACCCGCAGATCTGGGTCTACCAGGTCGAGGAGGACGAGTTCCGGCAGGTGGAGTGGTAGCGAGCGACGATCTCAGCGACCGCCCCGCCCCCTGCCCCCTCCCCTTCGGAGGAGGGGGCAGGCCTATTTATAGGGTTGCGCGGCGCTGTAGCGCCGCGCAACCCCACTTTAGAAAGTTCACTTTCCCCGCACGGAGTACCTAACGTCGCAGACCAAGTTACGATGTGGGGGCAAAGACACCGGTGGAGACCCAGGTCTCCACCGGTGTTTTGTCGTGGATGGGGAGGAAGAAGCAGGCGATAGCGTAGGGTTAGCGGAGTAGCAGCGGCAGGAAGAGACGATAGCGCGCCTCGAAGGGCAGGATGCGCTCCGAGACCGGTCCGTGGAGGGTCCGGTTGCCCGCCCCATCCACGTCCTGCAGCCAGTACCAGTAGGTGACGTCGCGTGCGAGGTCCTCGTCGGTGTAGGTGTACTCGGCGTCGCAGAGATTGCCGCGGCAGAGGCTGGGCACGAAGATGACCTCACTGGCCCGTGTGAAGTCCGGCTCGGTCGCCCGCAGCACCCAGAAGCCCAGGTTGTCCACCTCTGCGATGGTCGCCCACTCCAGCCGGATCCCGTCGGTTAGCCCCTCTGTGCGGAAGTAGCGCAGCGTCACGGCAGTGGGGATGGTCACGATGGTCTCGTCGTCGTCGTCCTCGGGGATGGGGTTGTCGTAGATGTCGGTGGCGTCGCTGACGACCGCGGTGTTGGTGGTCGCCGTGTCGATGTCGTTGACGACGGTGAAGACGGTGGTGATGCTGAAGACCTCGCCGGGGAGCAGATTGCGTCCGAAGCCGTGGGGAGCGGGCGCCGTGAGATCGAACCAGAGGACCTGGCCGTTGACGTTGTCCACACTGTCGGGGGTCGCAGGGAAGGCGGAGGCGAATTGGAGGTAGTAGGGATCGTAAAGGTCGTAGACCGGGAGGACGTCCACGTCGCTGACGCCGACGTTGGTGAGGACGATGGTGAAGGTGACGAAGTTGGGCGCCCAGATGTCGTTGTCGAAGTCAACCAGGTGCTTGGAGATGTCCACGGCGGGGTCTTGGATGGAGACCGGGACGTCGTCGGTGTCGGTGATGGTGCCGCCGGGGTGGTCCCCCTCCGCGAGGGCGGCGTTCCAGTAGGTGCCGAGGGTGATGCCGGGGGTGACGGTGACGGCGAAGCGGACGCTGAGGCTCTCACCGGGGTCCAGGGCCCCCAGATCGGGCCAGACGAGAAGGGGCGGGCTGACCACGGGCTCGCCGGGCAGGGCGCTGCCGGGGACGTAGTGGAAGTCGAGGTTGGGGAGGGTGTCGGTGAGGGTGACGGGGTCGAGGGTGACCTGACCGGTGTTGGTGAGGGTGAGGACGTAGGTGAAGGGCATGTTGGGCGCCGCGGCGCCGGGCAGCACCGATTTGACCAGGGTCAGACCGGGAAGGCGGGGGCTGGTGGGTTCGTCGTCGCTGTTGTCGGAGTCGTCGGGATCGGTGAAGGTTTCGGTGAAGGGCGAGATAGTGACGGCGTTGGTGAAGGTCTCGGTCACCCAGGAGTGAACCGTAACGGTGACCACGATGGAGTCGCTGCTGCCGGCAGGCAGGTGCGGCACGTACCACTCCAAGGGATTCGGGCCGAAGTCGGGTGCCGGCACGGCGCCGCCAAAGACGACCTCGGGCGGCAGCAGATCCTCGACCCACACCTCGGTAGCGTCGGAGGGGCCGTAGTTGGTGTAGAGCAGGGTGTAGGTTAACGTGGTGCCGGGCACCACGGGATCGGGATGGTCGATCTTCCGGATGGCGAGATCGGCCCAGGCCTCAACGTCCGTCTCCGTCTCGTCGGTGTCGGTGAGGTTGGTGCTGTCGCTGATGAGGACGTGGTTGTAGAGGACGACGCCCCAGAGGAGGGCCGGGTCGACGTCCACGACGAGGGTCACGCTGCCGGAGGCCGGCGGTATCTGCGTGCCCAGGGTCCAGGTGACGACACCGGCGGCTGAACCGCAGGGCGCACCGCTGCAGGACCGGAAGGTCGTGCTGGCGGGCAGGGTGTCGAAGAGGGTGACGTCGAAGGCCGGCTCGTTGCCCGTGACCGCCCAATCGATGGTGTAGGTCAGGGCCTCGCCCGCCACGGCGACACCCGGCGTGAAGGATTTGGTGACGCTGAGAGCGTGGCTGCTGCCGACGGGCGTGGTGAGGGTGCCGGTGTCGGTGAGCCCCTGCGTGTCGGTGATCAGAGCGGCGTTGAAGATCTGCGTACCGGTGATCAGCGGGCTGTCCACGAGGACCACCAGCGTCACGCTGCCCGCCTCGGGCGGGTTCCGGTCGCCCAGGTCCCAGCGCACGAGGCCCGTGCCGCCCACCGGCGGGGCCGTGGTGGCGGCGGGGATGGAAGTCCAGTAGGTCGTGTTCGCCGGCACGGTGTCCGAGAGGGTCACCCCCAGGGCCGGCTCGTTGCCGTCCACCGCCCAGTCGAGGGTGTAGGTGAGCAGCGCCCCGGCCTCCACCGGCGACGGCTGCGCCGTCTTGGTGAGCGCCAGGCTGTGCCAGCTCTCCACCGGCGTGGTGAGCGTATCGGTGTCGGTGAGCCCCTGAGTGTCGGTGATCAGGGCCGCGTTGAAGAGCTGCGTGCCGGTGAGCAGCGGGCTGTCCACGAGGACCACCAGCGTCACGCTGCCCGCGTCGGGCGGGTTCCGGTCGCCCAAGTCCCAGCGCACGAGGCCCGTGCCGCCCACCGGCGGGGCCGTGGTGGCGGCGGGGATGGAAGTCCAGTAGGTCGTGTTCGCCGGCACGGCGTCGGAGAGGGTCACGCCCAGCGCCGGCTCGTTGCCGCCCACCGCCCAGTCGAGGGTGTAGGTCAGCAGTGCCCCGGCCTCGAAGGGCGAGGGAGTGCCGCTCTTGGTGATGGTCAACAGGTGGCTGCTCTGGACGGGTGTGGTGACCGTGTCGGTGTCGGTGAGGCCCTCGGAGCTGGTGACCCAGGCGGTGTTGGTGATGAGCGTGCCGTCGAGCAGGGGGGCCTGGGTCTGCACGACCAGGGTGAAGGTACGGCTTTCACCCACGTCGAGCGTCCCCACCGTCCAGGAGATAACGCTGCCGGCGCTGTTATCGGGCACCGGCCCCACGTGGGGCAGCGTCGCGGTGACGAAGGTGGTGTTCACGGGAATCGCGTCGGTGACGACCACGCCCGTGGCGGAGACGACGCCGGTGTTGACGAGGTCGAGGGTGTAGGTCAGCGGCTCGCCCGCCTCCACCGGGCTGGGAGACGCCGACTTGGTCAGCTCCAGCAGGGGATAACCGGCGTGGACGGTGTTCGTGGTGCTGATGGGTGGGTAGTGGCGCACTTCGGGACTCAGATCGGGCGAGAGGCTCATCCAGTCGACAGAGGCGGTGTTCGTCAGGTCGACGCCCGCCGTGACGTCCGGATCCACGTAGGCCACGTAGACAATCTCGAGCACCGAGCCGGCGGGCAGCGGAGCCCAGTTTTCGAAGTAGGCGTAGACGATGCCGGCGAAATCGAAGTAGCCGGACACGTAGTCACCCGGCGGAACAGGTGAACCGTCGATGGTGATGCTAAGGATGGTGGGCGTGATCTGCCACATCCCCACAGGCAGCTGATCCTCAACGCTGTAGCGATAGGCGGCGCTGTCGCCGGTGTTGGTGACGGTGACGGTGTAGGTGACGGCCTGACCGGCGGCCACGGTGCTGCTCTGAGGCGGCTCGCTGGCCTTGACGATGACCAGCTCCGGCTCGACGATGGTCACCGTGACCTCCGTGCTCGTGGTGATGCCCGTATCGTGGCTCAGCGTGACCACGTTGGTGAGGAGGTCGCCGGCGACGGGCTCCCAGGGGGGCTGCCAGTCACTGGAGACCACGACGGCGGTCACGGTGATAAGACGCTGTGTTCCGGCGGGGATGGTGGGATAGGTGACGGTGAAGGCGTCGGCGGTCGAGGTGAGGCCCCCCCCCGGCGCATCCACCGTATCCAGCCACAACCAGGGGGAGAGCTGATCCGTCACGGTGACGTTGTAGAGGGTCGCGGCGATGGACGGCTCGGGCACGCGGATGGTGTAGGTGATGAGGCTCCCGATGGTGGCGGTGGGGGGCAGGACGGCTTTGACGATGGAGGGCTGCTCGGTGTGGAGGTTCGTGCCGTCCTGGACGGGACCGTAGTTGCGGTCGCCGGGGGTAGCGCCGGGCAGGCTCGACCAGCTGACCTCCGCGAGGTTGATCAGGTCGAGGCCCGCGCCCACGTCGGCATCGACGGTGGCGGCGTACCGGATGAGGAGCACGCTCCCCACGGGCACGCTGAAGGCGAAGGTGGGGGTGAAGACGAGGCTGAGCACGCCCCCGGTGTAGCTCGTCGTATAGAGGCTGCCCGCCACAGGCGCACCGTCGAGGGAGACCTCAAGCAGCGTAGGGGCTGCGTCGTTGGCGTAACCGGGCAGGGTGTCGGTGAAGACGATGTCGTAGGCGGGTGCGGGACCGGCAGGAGCGCCGACGTTGGTGATGGAGACGGCGTAGGTGATGAGGTCGCCCGCGCCGACGGTGCTGCTGGTGGGGGGATCGCTGGCCTTGACCAGGGTGAGATCCGGTTCACCCACGGTGGTGCTGACCTCGTTGCTGGTGGTGAGGGGGTCGGTGGCGTGGGTCAGCGTCGCCACGTTGGTGATGAGGTCGCCGGCGAGGGCCCCCAGCGGGTCGGAGATGATGGCGGTGACCGTGACGAAGGCCTGGGTGGCGTGGGGGATGCTGGCGAAGGTCGCCGTCACGGTCTGGGCGTCCCAATCCGAAGCCGCGCCGGTGCCGCCGCCGGTGGTCACGTCCTCAATGTAGAGGCGACTGTCGAGGGTATCGGTCACCACCACGTCGTAGAGCGTGGCGCTGATGGGCGTCGTTGGCACGATCAGGGTGTAGGTGACGACGGTGCCCAGGGTGGCGGTGGGCGGCGGGCTGAACTGCGTCGTCTTGGCGATGCCGCCGGAGATGGTGCGGATGGCGGTGGAGTGGGAACCGCCGCTGTAGTCGCGCTCGATGCCCAGAGGGCCGGTGCCCAGTTGCCCGTCGTAGGCCAGGAAGGCCTGGTTGGCGAGGACGGTGTTGGCGGTAATCTGCTCCGACACCTTCAGGACCACCTCGAGGTTCAGATAGGTGTGGTTGAGGGGGTCGAAGGGCAGGGTGGGCGTGAGGTGGTTGACCTGCCAGACGAGGGCGCCCGTCGCGCCGGGAATGGGCGCCGGTTCCGCTCCCACGGCAGCGGTCGGATCGCTGCTGGTGAAGGTGTAACTCCAGAGCGAGGTGCCGGCGGGGATCACGTCGGTGATCACCAGATCGTAGCCGGGCAGCCGTGCCTGGTTGGAGACCGTCAGCGTGTAGGTGACCAGATCACCGGCGCCGACGGTGCAGCCCGTCTGGTTCAGGCGGGTGACGAGGATGTCGTCGAGGTCCACATCGCTGGTGTTCGTCGTCCGAATTTGCGTACTGCCACTGGTGTGGGCTGCGTCTATCAGATCGAAAATCAGCTGCCCATCGGCGTAGATGCGGATCCGATCTCCCTCGGCCCTGATCTCGAAGTGGACCCACTCCTCGCGTCCGGGTACATCGCTGAAGGTCGCAAGCGTACTCAAGGCACCGCCAACATAACGGCGCAAACGATATTCCGAGTTGCGCCACTCAAAGACGTAGCTGTTTTGATTCCAATCCCCATTGATGCGGAAGATCGTCCACACTTCTGCACTGTCTATGTTGCCCGTGTTTTTGCGGGCCATCCAGCTCATGCTGAAGTCGGAGAGGACAGCACCACTTTCGACATCACCGCTACCCGACAGATGTAGCATCCCGTCCTGAATGCCAGCATTACTATTCAAGCGAGCCCAGTTTCCAAAGGGAGAGATGCTGGTATTGGGAGTGTTGAAATTGTCCTCCAGGAGGGTAGCAGCGCAGCCCGAGGGGGTGACGTAGCTCTTGCCCAGATGCAGGAGCGGCTCGAGGACGTCCACGTCGGCGGTGTCGGTGTAGACGTAGGGGACGCCGTCGTCAGTGTAGGTCATGCGGAAGTTGTTGGTCAGCCGCGCCCCGTCGTAGCCGGAGGGCACGTCGCGGATCACGGCGGTGATCACGCCGTTGATCTGGATGGTGCCGGAGAGGTCACCGAGATACCAGATGACGTTCCCCGTGCCCGCCAGGGGCGGCGCGCTGTCAGGTCCCACGACGACGGGGCCAAGCGGACCGCCGTGGCTACCGTCGTTATCGTAGGTGTAGGTGAGCACGGCGGAGACGTAGCCCAGCTCGGGGGGTAGAGCATCGGTCAGGGTGAGATCCTCGTAGAGGGCGTCCCAGTCGGAGAGGGAGGCCGCCAGGTGGAAGACCACGAGGCTGCCGATGGTCCCCGTCTGCAGTTCGGGCGTCTTGCCGAACTCCTGCAGGAGGGTGGTGTGAGCGTCATCCTGATCCGAGGAGGTCACACAGCCGGTGTCGCAGCCGCCGCGCACCCAGGCCCGGTTGACGTTGGTCCCGGTGTCGGTCAGAACCGCAGTCACCTGCGCCGACCAGGTCCCGCCCGCGGGGATGGGATCGGGGAGCCAGGTGATGGCGTTGCCCGCGACGATGGGAACGGCGCCGTCGGAGCCGTTTCCGGCCGCCACGTTGACGTAGTTGCTCCCCACGACGTCGGTGACCACGACGTTGTAGGCCGTGCCGGAACCGGCGTTGTCGACGGTGAGGGTCCAGGTTATAGGATCGCCGACGTCCACCGTCTGATCGGGAGGGGACTTCGTAATCTGCAGAGTGGGGCCGACGACGGCGATCGCCTGGGTGCCGGTGACGGTGTAGGGGCCGGTGGTGAGGCAGTCGACCGCATCGTCGTCGTAACGCACCTCGATCAGGTTGTCGCCCGTGGGCAGCGTGCAGGTATCGCCGCTCCCGTTGGCGTTGCGCACGCGGAAGGCAAGGGTCGTCTCACCGCTGGGCAGCACACCCCAGGCGTAGCGCACGTAGCTCCCACCGTCCACGATGATGTCGGGCGGCGTGGAGGCGGAGAGGGTGTCGCTGTAGACGAAGCCTGCCGGAAGTGTGTCGGTGAGGACGACGTCGTAAGCCGGCGGGCCGTCGTTGACGAGGGTCACCGTCAGCACACCGCCGCAGCGGTTGAGCGTCGTCCCCCCGAGGTCGCTGACCAGGCCCGGCGAGTCCAGGAGGGGGCGGGTGCGGAGGTAAGCGTCGTCCTCCAGGTGGAAGCGGCAGCCGTCGCCGCAGCCCCAGGTGAGCACCGCCTCGTTGCTGGTATCGACGGCTTCACAGCCCTCGGGGTCGCTGATCACGCTGGTCACGGTGAGCACCACCGTCTGCCCCGGGTAGACGATGTCGAGATCCCAGGAGATGAGGCCCGAGCTGCCCACCGCGGGGGTGGTCAGGCTGTACCCCGGCGTCGCGGAGAGGTAGCCGGCGTTCGGGGGCAGCGTATCGGTCACTACGACGTTGGTGGCGGGCGAAGCGCCGGTTGCATTCTGCACCGTGATGGTCCAGACGACCGTCTCGCCCGGTTCGGCGTAGACGAGATCCTGCGTCGGATGGGTACGGGTCAGGTGCTGCCCCACCTTCTCGAAGGTGAGCTGGGGGATATGGGATTGCATCAGGTAGGAGGAGGCCTGGGTGACGTGGGGAACGCCACAGGGATCGACGTAGGCAGTCTGCACCCGGACCTGCCCGCCCGTGAAGGGGCAGGAGGCGGTGGTCTGGAAGCGGACGTAGACCGTCTCGTTGGGGCGGATACGCGCCATCCAGACGTCGAGGGGCGCACCATTCCCCGGTCCCCAGCTGATCTGGCGCCCCACAATCGTGGGGTCGGGGCCGGGCTGCCAGTTGACGGTATCGGTGCTGACCTCGGTGGTGCCCGGGACGTAGTTCAGGCCCACGGGCAGCGTCTCGGTGACCGTCGCCGAGTAGACGCTGAGCAGACCGGCGTTGCGCACGGTGGCGGTGACGGTGCGGGTGTAGCAGGTATCGATGGGGCTGATGAACTGATTGGTGTTGAGCAGGACCGTGGGAGGGAGTTCGACGTGAGATACAGCGGCGCAACCCTTCTGACAGGCTTCTCCCAGACACCCCTGTGTACCCCCAAAGACGTTGGTCAGATCGTCGCAACTAATGATCTCGGCGTAGTAACCCAGAGTCACGCGTTCTTTGGGCTGAATTACCGGCAGAGTCCAGGTCACGTGGTGCGCAGAGGTGACAGGAACCACGCCGGCGACGGAGCCCTGGGTCGAAGCAAGGGTGGAGCTCACGTAACGCAGCCCGCTGCCCAGGGTATCGGTCAGGGTCACGTCGTAAGCCGGTCCGGCACCGGCATTGTAGACGGTGAGGCTCCAGCGCACGATATCGTTCGTCGCATAGATGACCTCGGGGAACTTGGTGAGGATGGGCGCGCAGGGAGCGGTCAGCGGGTTGCCCAGCGTGCCCCCGTCGGTACAGCGCTCCCGGTAGACGTCATCGTCGGCGCAGCGGTTGTCGTAGTGAAGGGAGGCCTCGAAGGGGGCGGCACTGGTACAGCGCAGCTTAACTCGCAAGTCCACCGTGGCAGTGAGGGCCGAGGTGAAGGCGTCGCCGTAGTACCAGTGATAGCCACCGGCATCGGTCTCGGTGAGGACGGGGGTCACGCCCCCGAAGCCGAGCACGGTGAGCACGGCGTAGGTATCGGTGACCAGGTCGACGACGGTGTCGTAGGCCGCAACGTCGGGCGTGGTGCGCTCCGCGGTCAGGGTCACGGTGTACTCGCCGCACTCGGAGATGGAAGGGGGCAAGCCCTCGAGACTCAGGCGCATCTCGGGAGCCCGGGTCTCCACGAAGACGCCCTCCTGGAGCACGCCGCCGTAGGCGCAGGCCGCGTTACCGGTGACGCCCAGGTCGAGGTAGGACCAGTCGTACCAGCTGGCGTCGGTGCAGGCCTCCGGCTCGCCCACCCGGGTCTGGTAGGTGATCTCCAGAGTGGCGCCGGGCAGATCGACGGCGCAGGAGGGCGCGATGTTGGTGATGACCAGCTCGCCACCCACGATGGTCTCCGAGAAGGTCGCCGCACAGGAGGATAGCCCGTCGGAGACCCACACGGCAGCCGTGCCGGTGACGTAGGTCTGGTAGGGCAGGGTCTCGGTGAAGACCAGACCCCCCCAGGTGGGGGTGACGACGAAGGCGCTGCCGAAGGTGTAGGTGTTCGTGTAAGTGTAGGTCTCGTCGGAACAGGGAACCAGGGGGGCGGAGACGGCCTTGGCAGAGGATACCCCGTCGTCGCACTGGATGTAGGTGCTCGCCGAGGCGCTCGCCGTGCGCACACAGTCCTGACAGTCCGCGCCCCACGCCGCCACGAGATTGGTCATCTCCGTGCCGCAGGCGGTGCAGCCCGTGGGGCTGTCGTCGGGCGTGAGGAGCACGACCGAGAAGGTGGTGGAGAGTCCCACCGCCCAGGTGATATAGGTGGTAGGGCTCACGGTGAAGACGCTACCGCCGTCGGCGTCGACGACCGTCCAGCCGTCGGGCACGGTGTCGGTGATCTGAACCGTGCCGCTGATGCCCGTCAGGTCGACGTCGATGGTCGCGGTGACCGTCTGGCCCCGGTAGACCTCCGCGGGCATGGTCTTCGTGAGCCCCACGTCGCCGGGCACGTCGACCATCTGCCAGGGGCGATTCTGAGGGAGCTCGTAGTAGGGGTTGTTGCAGAGATCGTAGTAGACGATGTCGAAGTTGAAGCTCCCGCCCTGGGGCGTGCTGCAGACGTCGGAGGGGAGGGTGAGGGTGAAGATCAGGTCGTAGCTGCTGCCGGGCGGGATGGGCGGCAGGTGGAAGACGCCGCCCGAGTAGGTGACGCCGGGCGCAGTCGTCACGTCGAAGGTGTTGAGATCCGTCGTCAGGGTGGTCGAGTAGGCCGTCCCGTCGCCCACGTTGGTCACCGGGACGGTGAAGGACTGCCGGCCCGCGCAGAAGGGAACGTCGAAGGTGGGCAGCGTGTACTCCAGGTCGGGGTTGCGCATCTGAAGGTCGACGGCGGCGGTCGCCGTCTGGGGATCAAGGCAGCTGCCCCCGCCACACCCCCACGTGGCGGTGACCACGTTGTTCAGATCGGAGCAGCCCACGACCCGGGCGGAGACGGGGAAGGTCAGCACCTCACCCACGCTCATGGCGGGCACGAAGGTGCTGGTCAGACCGCTCACGTGGCTGAAGCCGCTGCCCAGCACGTCGTCGATGTCCACGTTGATCACGTCACCGTAGCCGGTGTTCTCCACGTAGACGGTCCAGGTCACCACGTCCTCGATGTAGGCCGTCGTGACAGCGGGTTCCTTGCGCACGGTGATGGCGCCCGGATTGACCACCAGGTCGGTGTAGCGCACGATGGGATCGGCGACGCCGTCCTGGGTGAGCGTGACGACGTTCTGCCCGGAGACCGCCGCGCAGCCGCCGGCGAAGGTGAAGGTGCAGCTCTGCACTTCGCCGGCTTCCATATCGAAGGGCCCGCAGTCCTGGGGGCTGGGGCTGTAGGGAGTGGGCATGGTACTGGTGACCATCACGCTGGTGGCGGGCGTCGCGCTGTTGGTAAAGACGACGGTGTAGGTGACGGTGTCGCAGACGTTGGCCGACGCCGGGCCGGAGACTCGTAAGGCACCGGCGGTGACGGCGTTGAGCCCCACCCCAACCGGAGCGGGGTCCGAGATCTTAGGGGGGTGGCTCGCGAACCAGGCCGGCAGGAGCTCTGCCGAGGCAGGCTCCGCTGCCGGCCGCGCCATCCAGGCGGGAAGCAGCTCCGCCGAGGCGGAGGAGGGTTCGGAAGGGAAGGTCGTCTCCGGCTCGGAGAGCACCGGGGCCTCAAAGGCGGCTGCCGCAGGCAGCGCCGGGGTGAAGAAGGAGACCAACAGAGAGAAGATCAACAAACAACGCACCGTGTCCATAAGTTACTCCCGTTCCGCTAGAGCTTTGTAGAGTTCATCGAATTTGAGATAAATCCAAGTGTTGGGTCCACTGAAAAAAGCAGACCTCACGCCAAGCCGCAAAGGGCGCTAAGGTTTTTAAATTGGGTGTGTTTCACTTGAGTTAAACCGAGGCGTGAAACGTGAAACGTAAAACGTGAGGGCTTCACGTTTCACGCTTTACGTTTCAGCCATGGATAGCTCACAACTGGATTGAAACACACCCTTTTAAATTACATAACGTTAAGTTTGCGCTTTATACTATTCAAGAATATCATCTGTCACTTAGAATCAGACGAGCTACTGGGTCATCAACTCCAGGTAGTGATCCAGAGTCTGGGCATTCAGGGAACCCACGTGGCGGTCCACGACTTGGCCCTGGGCATCGATGAAGTAGGTGGTCGGGAAACCGGAGATCCCGTAGAGCTGCGCCACCGCACCCTCGGTGTCGAGAACGATGTCGTAGTCGATCTCCTGCTGGGCGACGTACTGCTGGACGACGTCCTCCGCCTCGCGGACGTTGACCCCGACGAAGTGCACACCCTCGGGGCCGTAGGATGCGTAGGCCTCCCGCAGGAAAGGCGTCTGGGCTCGACAGTGACCGCACCAGCTGACCCAGAAGCTCAAGACGATGGGCTGCCCGCGGAGCTCATCGAGGGACAAGTAGAGGGGCTCCGGGCCCAACAGAGAGAGTTTGAAGTCGGGAGCCAGCTGGCCCCGTTGGGTGCCACGAGGTG
>DAOTVC010000165.1:0-2790 GCA_034437215.1 Anaerolineae bacterium
ACCGACTCGCCCACCTGAACGCCGGTCAGCGTACCCACGACGGTCACCTCGTAGGACTTACCCGCCGGCACCAGTTTGGCGACGGTGTAGCCGTTCTCCTCGTTCTGGAAGGTCAGCCGCTCGACAGTACCCTCCAGCGTCTGGAACTCTAGTCCGGATTTGGAGGTCTCCACCCCTTCAGTATCCGTGCTTTTGGGGGATTCGCAAGCACGCGGTTGTCGCCACGGTGCAGCATGCTATGAACGGGAGAACATCAGAAAATTTTACATCAGGACTCTATACACCGGCCGTACAGACGAGGCCAGCGCAGCTTGCATTGAATAAGTTTAGGGTGTTTAATAAGGCTATGTTTCAAAAGGTTGGACCTACAATCTTGGAGCGAAGAGACTTGGCTCTCCTGAAGAAAAGCTCTCTACCCGCAAAGAGCAAGATTTTTAAGTTGCTTATAACTTTCTTGAATAGCAAAGGCAATTCTGCTCAGAAAGATTAACCGAGACTTGCATTTCCTTAGCGTTCTTGGCGGCTTGGCGTGAGGTTTCTGGTTCTTTCAGGAGAGCCAGTCCTTAATGCGGCATCACTGTCAATATATACACACTGTCAGTCAATCAGCAAAGGAGGATGAAGGGATGGACGGTAGAAGAGTTTTCCACAGAAACGTAACACTCACATTCGTCGCGGTAGTTCTCATGTTGATGCAGCTTTCCTGTACTAACCGAGGCTCGACCACGGCTGTACCGATGGATGCTAAACAAGGTAAGATTGAGACAGGTATATCAACAGAGACTCCTCAACCTACAGAGACCGTAGCACCCACTGATCCGCCACCACCTACCGCAACTGCTATGCCCAAAGATGATCCAGCAGAGAGCTCCCCCTCAGAGGGTATGGTTTGTGCTGTGCTCTACGGACTTGGAGTTACATGTCTGGATGAGGCGGGCTGGCATAACTACACACGGGAAGGGGGGCACATTTCTGACACCTACATTTCGAGCGTCGCCACGTGCAACGAAGAGCACCCCCTTTTATTCTCTGCCGGCAACATCGTCGTATTCGACGGCCAAACCTGGGACAAATTTGATGGCCCAGGGGAAAAGAGTGGCTCCCTAGCTTGCGATATGGAGGGAGGAATATGGCTCGCTCATCTCGGAGGCGCGAGCTACTTCGATGGTGCGACTTGGACCACCTATCCAATTCACCTGTTTTTCACAGGCGATGTTCCTACCACGCTGGTGCCGGATGTGGCGGTAGCTTCTGATGGCCAAGTGTGGGTGCTGACTGGAAATAGCATCGCTAGCTTCAACGGTGATGCATGGACGGTCTTCCAAGAGGGGCAAGGACTGGACAAGGTCTATTTTTTCCAAGAACTTGCTCTTGATAGCCAGGATCGTCCTTGGGTCGTCCATTCTGAAGGCGTGTTGAGCTACGAAGGGGATACCTGGATACCTCATGAAATTCCTGGTATATGGGATGCCCAAAATCTGACCGTAGATCTGGAGGATCGTGTCTGGGTTGGCACAAAGGACAATGGACTCCTCGTACTTGAAAAGAGTGGTGAGTGGTCGGAAATTAACCGAACCACCGGTGGCCCTCTCTGCAATTCAATCAACAACATCACTACCGATGCGCAGGGGCGGATTTGGGTGGGAGGCGAGTGGGGACTCCATATCTTTGACGGTGCAAAGTGGCATACGTATTCTATGGCCAATGCTCCCCTGCTTGGAAATGACATAGCTGCCGTTGCTGTGATAGGTGAGGGGCCAGAACTACCTGAACCGCTGGAAAGAGAACCGGGCTCAATGCGCGGACGGATTCTGATTGGGGATGCAGAACCCCTGGAAGGAGCCGCTGTTGAAATCTGTGTCCAGGGTATCTTCACGTACGAGGGTGCCACGCCGTGTTCGGAACAGCCGTTTATGCGCCGCACCCAGACCGATGCAGAAGGTAGATTTGTCTTCTCCGATGTCCCGCCCGGATTTTACGTACTTGCGGTAGAAGTGGATGATAACTGGAATCGATTGGCAGGGCAGTTTGGGGGTTCAGAATACATTCCTGTTGAAGAGGGCCAGGAGACCGATCTGCAGACTCTTCTTGTCAGGATAGAAAACTAAGACTTCCCTGAAAGAAGGTGGGGGCTAACCGCAAACGACGCAGAGGTCGCAAAGACAACTTACTGATCCGGACATAAAGGGCTAAAGCAGTCGCCCCCGCATGAATTTGGGGTCTAGGGGTACTCAAGCCCGCTGAAGCGGGCTGACGGTCGGGCGTACTAGTCGGCTTCAGCCGACTTCAATACGGTAGCCGGCGGTTTTAACCGCTGGCACGAAGCGCGGTCATGGGGGAGCGCCGCAGCCCCCGAATGAATTCGGGGTCTAGGGGTACTCAAGCCCGCTGAAGCGGGCTGGCGGTCGGGCGTACGAGTCGGCTGCAGCCGACTTCAATACGGTAGCCGGCGGTTTTAACCGCTGGCACGAAGCGCGGTCATGGGGGAGCCGCAGTCGCCCCCGAATGAATTCGGGGTCTAGGGGTACTCAAGCCCGCTGAAGCGGGCTGGCGGTCGGGCGTACGAGTCGGCTTCAGCCGACTTCAATACGGTAGCCGGCGGTTTTAACCGCTGGCGACGGAGGTCTACGTCGTCGTGCGGGCGGAGACAGCGCCCGACGACCCGGCCCTGCTGCTGCGGGAGTGGCTGCTGACGGAGGAGGGGCAGGGGGTCGTAGCGGAGAGCGGCTACGTCCACCTCAGGTGAGATCAGCCCTCCTGCAAGGCGTGCCAGGCGCGCAGCACCTCGGC
>DAOTVC010000166.1:0-11225 GCA_034437215.1 Anaerolineae bacterium
TTGACCCTCGAGGTCTTCGCCGGTGGAGCCGGCAGCCGCATCGCCGAGAGCGGGCGCCATACCTGGCCCCAGGTCCCCTTCGGGGAGGGGTTGATCGACTTCAGCCGTCCCGACCCCCAAGGGACGGGGCACGAGGATCTCGGCTACGTCCTCGACCTGCCCGAGGGCTGGTACGCCATCACCAACCAGGAGCAGGGGGTGGGCTTCGCCCTCTCCTGGTCGCTGGATGCCTTCCCCTACCTCTGGATCTGGCGCCAGTTCAATCTCAGCGCCGGCTACCCCTGGTACGGTCAGGTCTACACGATGGCCCTCGAGCCCTGGTCGAGTTACCCCTCCGCCGGTCTCGTCCGGGCCATCGAGAACGGCTCGGCGGCCCTCCTGCAGCCGGGAGAAGAGCGCCGCACCTCCCTCAGGGCCGTGGCCTACACGGGGAGCGGGCGCGTCGCCCGCGTCTCCCCCGCCGGAGAGATCACCTGGCAGTGAATTGGGCGCTCTCCCTCTGGGGCTCCGCTGCGCACGCGGGCGCTCCGGGAGGAGGTCGCCGGAGAGATCACCTGGCAGTGAATTTGGCGCTCTCCCTCTGGGACTCCGCTGCGCACGCGGGCGCTCCGGGAGGGGGTCGTCGGAGAGATCACCTGGCAGTGAATTTGGCGCTCTCCCTCCGGGGCTCCGCTGCGCACGCGGGCGCTCCGGGAGGAGGTCGCCGGAGAGTAACATTGGAGTTCACATTGATTCAGCATCAGACAGAGTAAGAGGAGGAAACTATGCAATCGAAGCGTCTGCTAAATTTGTTGGGGCTGTTCCTGTTGGTGTCGCTCGTGATCACGGCTTGTGCGCAGCCGACCGCCGCACCCCCCGAGACGG
Source organism: Anaerolineae bacterium (assembly GCA_034437215.1). GTDB lineage: Bacteria > Chloroflexota > Anaerolineae > B4-G1 > SLSP01 > DAOTVC01. The sequence goes on from DAOTVC010000166.1 coordinate 865, forward strand.
AGGCCCCGGAGACCGAGGATGGGGACGGCGATAAGCTTCTCATCGCCGGGGTGGTCTTCCAGAGCGACACCTTCATGCAGACCGTCCAGGCCGGCATGCAGGAGGCGGCGGACAACAACGACGTGGAGCTTATCCTGGGGAACACCGAGAACGACCTGACCAAGGAGAGCGCCATGATCGACGACTACATCACCCGCGGGGTCGATGCCATCGTCATCACCCCCATCTCCGCCGACGGCTCCCTGGCAGCTCTCAAGAAGGCCAAGGAGGCGGGGATCACCATCGTCTGCTTCAACACCTGTGTCAGCGAGGAGGGGATCGCCGATGCCTTCCTGGTCACCAAGAACGAGGATCTCGGGCGCAAGACGGGTGAGGCCGCCGTGGCCTTCATCGAAGAGGAACTGGGCGGCGAGGCCGTCATCGGTATGCTCAACTGCGATCAGTTCGAGGGCTGCCCGCCCCGCAAGGCCGGCTTCCTCGAGATGGTGAATGATATGCCCGGCGTCGAGGTGGTGGCGGATCAGGCGGGCTGGATCGCCGATGATGCGGTGACCGTTTCCGAGGCCATGCTGCAGGCCAACCCCGACATCAATCTCCTCTGGGCGGCCAACGAGGGCGGCACCGTCGGACATGCCCTGGCCGTCAAGTCCTCGGGGCTGGCGGGCGAGGTCTTCGTCTTCGGCACCGACATGAACGACCAGATGGCCCAGATGCTCCAATCGGACGACAACATCCTGCAGGGCGTCACCGGGCAGGCCCCCTACCAGATGGGCTACGATGCTCTCCTGACGACGCTGGACGTCCTGGCGGGCGAATCGGTGGCGTACGATCAGAACACACCCACCATCTTCTTCGGACGCGGTAACGATGCCCTCATCGAGCGCTTCGTCGAGACGGGCGGCCAGACCATCTTTGAACCCTCCGCGGAGGACGAGGTGGAGGCGCCGGAGTCTGAGGCCGAGACCGGTGGGGAGCTCCTCATCGCCGGGGTGGTCTTCCAGAGCGACACCTTCATGCAGACGGTGCAGGCCGGTATGCAGGCCTACGCCGACGATGCGGGGAACGTCGAGCTCATCCTGGGGAACACCGAGAACGACCTGACCAAAGAGAGCAGCATGATCGACGACTACATCACCCGCGGGGTCGATGCCATCGTCATCACCCCCATCTCCGCCGACGGCTCCCTGGCAGCTCTCAAGAAGGCCAAGGAGGCGGGGATCACCATCGTCTGCTTCAACACCTGCGTCAGCGAGGAGGGGATCGCCGACGCCTTCCTGGTCACCAAGAACGAGGATCTGGGGCGCAAGACGGGCGAGGCTGCCGTGGCCTTCATCGAGAACGAGCTGGGCGGCGAGGCCGTCATCGGCATGCTCAACTGCGACCAGTTCGAAGGCTGCCCGCCGCGGAAGGAAGGCTTCCTCGAGCAGATCAACAATCTGCCCGGCGTCGAGGTGGTGGCGGATCAGGCGGGCTGGATCGCCGACGATGCGGTGACCGTCTCCGAGGCCATGCTGCAGGCCAACCCCAACATCAACCTGCTTTGGGCGGCCAACGAGGGCGGTACGGTGGGCCATGCCCTGGCCGTCAAGTCCTCGGGGCTGGCGGGTGAGGTCTTCGTCTTCGGCACCGACATGAACAACCAGATGGCGCAAATGCTCCAATCGGATGATAATATCCTGCAGGGCGTCACCGGGCAGGCCCCCTACCAGATGGGCTACGACTCGCTGGCGACGACCATTCAGGTTTTGAACGGGAAGACGGTGGAGTACAATCAGAATACACCCACCATCTTCTTCGGGCGCGGTAACGATGCGCTCATCGAACGCTTCATCGAGACGGAGGGCAAGGCTCTCTTCCAGTAGTTCGCAACGTTCGTCATCGCAGGGCCTGCAGGCGGGTCTAGACCCGCCTGCAGGTGCCGCGAAAGGTGTCTTATCCATGCCGATTCTGGCCTTAGAGAACATCACCAAGCACTATCCGGGTGTCCTGGCCCTCGACCAGGTGGACTTTACCCTCGAGCGGGGCGAGGTCCGTGCTCTGTTGGGCAAGAACGGGGCCGGCAAGTCCACGCTGGTCAAGATTCTCAGCGGCGCCGTGCATCCCGACCTCGGACACATCTACGTCGACGGCGAGCTGATGCGGATCACCTCGCCCCGCGACGCCTTCGAACAGGGGATCTACACCGTCTACCAGGAGATGAGCCTGGTGCCGGGCCTCACCGTCGCCGAGAACATCCTTCTGGGCCGTTGGCCCCGCCGTCGCCGCGTCGGCATCCACGTCATCGATCGCAAGGCCATCCAGCGCATCGCCCACCGCTCCCTCGAGCAGCTGGAGGTGGAGCTGGACCTCAACGAACAGGTCTCCCGTCTCAGCGTCGCCGAGCAGCAGCTGGTGGAGATCGCCAAGGCGCTCAGTTTCGATCCCCGCGTGCTGATCCTGGACGAGCCGACCAGCGCCCTCGCCTCCGACGAGGTGGAGACGCTGCACAAGGTGGTGCGCCGTCTGGCGGCGCAGGGACGCGCCATCATCTACGTCACTCACCGGCTCCAGGAGATCCCTCACGTGGCCGACAGCGTCACCGTGCTGCGGGACGGACGGCAGATCGGTACCATCTCCGTGGAGCAGGCCACCCCGGAGCAGATCGCGCTGATGATGATCGGCTCCGATTGGGAGAGTAACCTGGTACGCGGGACGGCTGCCGAAGTGGGGGAGGTCAAGTTGGCCGTGCGCCATCTCCGGCGTGAAGGGCTGCTTCACGACATCTCCTTCGACGTTCGCGCCGGGGAGGTGCTGGGCATCGCGGGCCTGCTGGGCTCGGGGCGCACGGAGCTGCTGCGCTCCATCTTCGGCCTCGATCCCCTCGACGGGGGCGAGATCTTCGTCGACGGCGAGCCCATCCCCCATCCCTCTCCCATCACCATGAAGAGCCACGGCATGGGACTCCTGCCGGAGGACCGCAAGCAGCAGGGGCTGGTCCTGACCTTCCCCGTCAAGCAGAATCTGACGCTGGCGAGCCTGGACCGCTACAGTCGCGGCGGCCTGCTGCAGCCCGAGAAGGAGGAGGCGCTGGCCCGGGAGATGGTGGAGAGCCTGGGGATCAAGACGGCGAATCTGGGGGTCAGGACCCGCACCTTGAGCGGGGGCAACCAGCAGAAGGTGGTCGTCGGGAACTGGCTCAATACTCGGCCCGAGATCCTGCTCCTCGACGAGCCCAGCCGGGGCATCGACATTCAAGCCAAGGAGCAGATCTTCGCGCTGGTGCGCGATCTCGCCCGCCGGGGGCTGGCAGTCCTCTTCGTCTCCTCGGAGATCGAGGAGGTGCTGGGGGTCGCCGATCGCATTCTCATCATGAACCAGGGACACCTCACGGGCCAGGTCCTGCCCGGTGAGGTGACCCTCAAGGAACTGCTCGCGTTAGTCATGGAGGAAACGGTCTATGCATAAGGTCGCCGACGCCAAGGATCGAGCCGGGGAGGTGGACGAACAGCGGTCCGGGGAGCGGACCTACGTCTCCAGGCGCGTCCGGAGCGCCATCTCGCGCTCGGGCCTGCTGGTAGGATTGGTCCTGCTCTTCATTCTCCTGGCATCTCTGGCGCCCAACTTTCTCACCTCACGGAACCTGCTCAACGTGCTGCGCGCCGTCGCCTTCAACGGTATCATCGCCTGCGGCATGACCTTTGTCATCATCTCGGGCGACATCGACGTCAGCGTCGGCTCGGCGCTGGCCTGGGCTTCCTCCCTGCTGGGCGTGCTGGCCATCCGCCACGAGTGGCCCCTGCTGGGCGCCGTTATCTTCGTGCTGCTGCAGGGGATCGTCGTCCACGCCCTGGCGGGCTTCATCCGCGTCAAGTGGCATGTGCCGGCTTTCGTCGTGACCCTGGCCCTCTTCCTGAGCCTGCGCGGCGCTGCCCGCCTCATCACCAACGCCTACCCTATCACGCCCTTCCCCGACAGTTTCAGCTTCTGGGGGGGCGGCTACATCGCTCAGGTCATCCCCGTGCCCGCGGTGCTCCTGGTCATCATCGTCGCCATCTTCTACTTCCTCAGCACCCGCACGGTCTTCGGGCGCTCCGTCTACAGCGTGGGGGGTAACGAGGAGGCAGCGCGCCTCTCGGGCATCGACGTCTGGCGCACCCGCATCGCCATCTTCGCCATCAACGGCCTGCTGGCGGCCTTCAGCGGGATCGTCATCTCCTCCCGCATCATGTCCGGCTCCTCCAACATCGCCGAGGGGTTGGAGTTTGACATCATCGCCGCCGTCATCATCGGCGGGACCAGTCTGGCGGGCGGTGAGGGCTCGATGATCGGCACGCTGCTCGGTGTCCTCTTCATCGGCCTGCTCAACAACGGCATGATCCTGCTGGGGATCACGCCCTTCGCCCAGGAGGTGGTCCGGGGGCTGATCATCCTCTTCGCCGTCCTCATCAGCGTCTGGCAGAAGCCCATCCGCCGCTAACCGGTGAGGCCATCTCTATCTCTGTCGAAACAGCAGTCATCTCACGCAGAGGCGCAAAGAACGCAAAGCAAAACTTTCGACGTTTGACTTTCGACTATCGACCTTATGCCTAATTCAGACTTTAGAAGACGGGACCGAGCTCAGGAATCTGATTCCCTAATCCCTGTTCCCTGATCCCCCAGTCCCTTTTTAGGAGGACTCATGAAACGTTCCGAGATCAACGCCATCATGCGCGGGGCGGACGCCTTCCTGCGGGAGCACCGCTTTCACCTGCCCCCCTTCGCCTACTGGACCCCCGAGGAATGGGCGGAGAAGGGGCCCGAGGTCGCCGAGATCGTCGAGCGCCGCCTCGGCTGGGACATCACCGACTTCGGCAAGGGGGACTTTCTGAACGTCGGCCTCTTCCTCTTCACCCTGCGCAACGGAGATCCGGCGAACCTGGAGAGCTGCAGCGGTAAGCTCTACGCCGAGAAGATCATGATCGTCGAGGAGGGGCAGGTGACGCCCCTGCACTTCCACTGGGACAAGGTGGAGGACATCATCAACCGCGGCGGTGGCAACCTCATGATGCAGTTCTACAACGCCACTGCCGAGGAGGAGCTCGCCGAGGGGGAGGTGCGCGTGAGCGTCGACGGGGTGGCGCGGACGGTGCCCGCCGGCGGCACCCTCGCCCTCACCCCCGGTGAGAGCGTCACCCTCCCCACCTGCAGCTACCACAAGTTCTGGGCCGAGGGCGGGCGCACCCTCGTGGGGGAGGTCTCGATGGTCAACGACGACGCCACCGACAACCGCTTCCACGAGCCTCTAGGGCGCTACCCCGCCGTCGAGGAGGACGAGCCCCCGCTCTACCTCCTCTGCACCGACTACGACGACTATTGGAGCCCCTGAAACTTGTGGGTGTGTTTCACGGGAGGGTTCATTTTCCGCCCGAGTTAAATCGAGGCGTGAAAGGTGAAACGTAAACCGTGAGGCCCTCACGTTTCACCCTTTACGTTTCAGCCAGGGATAGCTCACAACTGGATTGAAACACACTCAAGTCTTATCTACTTTGACGCTTTCAGGAGCTGTGGTACCCTCTGGGTCAGCCCATTTTATCCCCAAGGACGGAAGATGAACGACAAGAGACGACGGCCCGAGCGGGTCATCAACAGCGTGGCCCCCATTCGTATCTGTGACAACGGCGGCTGGACGGATACCTGGTTTGCCGAATACGGCAAGGTCTTCAACATCGGCGTCTACCCCTACGTCGAGGTGCAGATCGAGGTCTACCCCTACGAGCGCGGTGAGGAGCGCATCATCCTCTACGCGGAGAACTACGGCGAGCGCTACGCCGTGCACCCCGAGACGCCCGGCTGGGATCGCCACCCCCTGCTGGAGGCGGCCATCGAGCGCATGGGCGTGCCCGAGGCCTGCTCCATCCAGGCGACCATCTACTCCGAGGCCCCCAGCGGCTGTTCGACGGGTACGTCGGCGGCGGTGGCAGTGGCCCTTATCGGCGCCCTCGATCGCCTGACCCCGGGGCGCCTCAGCCTTCATGAGGTGGCGAGCACGGCCCACGCCGTCGAGGTGGAGATGCTGGGGCAGCAGTCGGGGGTCCAGGATCAGCTCTGCTCGGCCTACGGCGGCATCAACTTTATCGAGATCACGGAGTACCCCCACACCTCCGTCTCGCCCATCCACGTCTCCAACAGCATCTGGTGGGAGCTGGAGCGGCGCCTGGCCCTCGTCTACCTGGGGCGCTCCCACGACTCCTCCCGGGTGCACGAGAAGGTCATCGCCGAGCTGGAGAACGAGGGTCCCGGCTCCCCCAAGCTCGAGGCGCTGCGGCGGACGGCCGTCCGCTCTCGCGACGCCATCTACGCCGGCGACTTCGAAGCGCTGGGGCAGGCGATGGTCGATAACACCGCCGCCCAGGGCACCCTCAACCCCTACCTCATCAGCCAGGACGCTCAACAGGTCATCTCCATCGCCCGGGAGTTCGGCGCCATCGGTTGGAAGGTGAACGGGGCCGGTGGGGAGGGCGGTTCGGTGACCCTCCTCTGTCCCGATCTCTCCTACACCAAGCGGGAGATGATCCGCGCCATCGAGGGGGCCAGCCCTCTCTACCAGAGCATCCCCATCTACCTGAGCCGCTTCGGGCTGCGGATCTGGGAGCAGGAGAATGGGAAGGAGCACGCGTGACCCCGCCTCGCATCCGGACGCTTAACGACGTCCTGCCCCCCGCCCAGCGGGAGGGGTACGCCGTGGGCGCCTTCTCCCCCCGCTACGAGAGGGTCATCCTGCCCATCCTGCGGACGGCCGACCGGCTGCGCTCCCCCGTCATCGTCCAGGTGGCGCAGGTCGAGCTGGGCTGGTACGAGATCACCGTCGAGGACTTCGCGTCCGCCTTCGGCGGCGCCATGGAGGTCGTGCGCCCGACGGTGCCCGTCGTCCTGCACCTCGACCACACGCAGGACCCCAAACTCATCCGCCGCGCCATCGACGCCGGCTTCTCCTCGGTGATGATCGACGCTTCGATGCACCCGCTGGAGGAGAACATCGCCATCACCCGTGAGGTGGTGGCCTACGCCCACGAGCGCGGCGTCAGCGTGGAGGCGGAGCTGGGGCGCATCGCCAGCGCCGACGGCTTGGAGTCGGGGCAGGACGAGGAGCTCTACACCGACCCCGAAGAGGCGGCGCGCTTCGTGGAGGAGACGGGCGTGGACGCCCTGGCGGTCTCCGTGGGGACCCTCCACGGCGTCTACCAGGCGCGCCGGCCCACCATCGATCTGGAGCGGCTGCGGGCCATCCGCAGCCGGACGGCGATCCCGCTGGTCCTCCACGGCGGCTCGGGCGTCCCCGCCGAGCTGCTGCGCGCGGCGATCCTCCTGCCCGAGGGCGGGATTAGCAAGGTCAACATCGCCACGGAGCTGGAGCTGGCGCTGCTGGAGACGCTGCATTGGGAGCAGCGGATGACCAACGCGCAGTTCGAGGCCTTCTCCGAGGAGACCAAGGATCGGGCCCTCGACGCCGTGGCGGAGGTCGTCGCGACGAAGATCGAGCTCTTCCTGTTGAGCGAGCAGCGGGTCGACTAGCGACGCCGAGGTGGGGTAGCCGTCTTTCCTCACAGTAAAGCCCATCGCGTATTGCGTATTGCGTGTTCCGTAGTATGCAATACGCAGTACGCAATACGCAGTTCGTTTTTCAGCTGGAGGCGCTGCCGTAGTGGCGCAGCCCCAGGCGGAAGAGAGCCGAGGCCCCGACGAAGAGCCCCAGGGCCAGCGCCAGGCTGACCAGCAGCAGGGGCAGGTCGAGGGAGCCGGTGAGCGCCTGCGCCGGCAGGGTGGTCATCAGCCCGACGGGCACCACCCAGGTGAGCACCAGCCGCAGCCAGCCGGGGTAGAGGCCGACGGGGTAGCGAGCCATCTGCAGGAAGCCGCTGAAGATCCAGGTGAACATGAAGCCGGGGTCCCAGAAGACGAGGCTGTTCACCGCCAGCCAGAGGGCGTAGAGGATGGTCACCCCCGCCCCCAGGGCGAGGAGGAAGGCGACCAGCCGCAGGAGGGTGAGGGCTTGCCCCAGCCGAATGATTGCCACCGCCACCACCCCCATCCCCAGGAGCAGATCGAGGAGCGCCAGCGGGCGCCAGTGCTGCACGCTGACGAAGAACTGCGTGTTCACCGGACGGAGGAGGGTGAAGTCGAAGGCGCCCGTGGAGATGGTGCCCTCCAACCCGGTGATGGCGTCGAGGCTGGGGCCGATGACCAGCTTGTAGAGGGCGGTGAGGGTGAGGTAGACGCCCAGCAGGGCCAGCGCCGCCGGCGCGGTCCAGCCGCGCAGCGTCTCCACCTGGCTGAAGAGGACGCTCAGCCCCAGGATGCCCGTGCCCAGGTTCAGCAGCGAGTGGAGCAGGCTGATCCAGAAGTTGGCGCGGTAGGCCAGGGCGTTCTGGAAGGCCGCCCGGATGAAAGAGCGCGTCAATCGCAAGTAGTACATTTGCTTTCTCCTTGTATCTGTTCGCGGTGGCGATCTCTTACCCGCCGACCGCCGAGTAGTGCTTCACCCCCCGGCGCCAGACCGCGAGGAAGAGGGCGCAGGCGACGGCCAGCCACCCGACCTGGAGGACGAAGCCCGTCCGCAGGGCGCCCGGGTCCAGCTGCCCCATGAGCACCTCCACCGGAAAGCCGACCATATAGCGGAAGGGGAGGACGACGGCGGCTCCCTGCAGCAGGGTGGGCAGCAGCGTCACCGGCGCCACCTGACCCGCCAGCAGGAAGATGAGCGAGTCCTGGAGGTGGAGCAGGGCGTCGGCCCGGGTCGCCCAGAAGGCCAGCAGCGCGATCCAGTAGCCCCAGAAGAAGCGCAGGGCCCAGGCCAGGACCAGCGCGGGGACGAAGGCCAGCCCGTCCCGCAGGGTGACGTGGAGCTCCGGGCGGAGGAGGAGGGCCAGCAGCGCCGTCACCGGCACCGCGAAGGTCATGAAGACGACCTTGCCCGCCACCTCCGTCGCCAACGTGTGGTAGATGGGGGAGAGGGGGCGGAGCAGCAGCTCGTTCATCTGTCCCACCCGGATCGTATCTCCCACCGTCCAGTTGGTCTGGGCGTAGGTGACCTGGTTGACGAGGATGAGCACGAGGTAGTAGGCGACGAACTCCCCCCGTGTCAGATTGCCGATGGTCGTTCCCTGGGCTGCCGTCGACCAGACGAAGAGGTAGATGAGGGGCGGGATCATCCAGCCGAAGGCCACCACGAAGAAGAAGCCCCGGTGCTGCATCCACATCGACCACGTGCTCTTGATGAGTGCCCAACCGCCACGATGATTCATGCTTTCCTCCCTGGAAAATAAGTAGGTTTGTAGTAGGCGCTTCAGCGCCGTACGTTCACGGCGATAAATCGCCTACTACGAACCCCGTTTTCGTCCTACGGTGGTGTCCCGTAGGAACATGTCGACTCCTTGGAAAGGGATTAGGGATCGGTAATCAGGGATCAGAGAGTCGTCCCCGACCTCCTGCTCGTAGTCAGCCACGGAGCGTAGCGGAGTGGCGTCTGACCGTCCCATAGGGTATGACTTCAAGTCCGTAATTTCGTCTCTCCTGTTCTAGGATGAGTGCCCTGCGTCCATGCCATTTTGGTAGATCTGATCGATCACCGCCTCGATAGGCGGGTCCTCGACGGCGAGGTCGACGATGGGCAGCCGGTTCAGCAGCTGGGCCGTCACCGCGGGGGCTGCCGAGCGCCCCACCCGCAGCGTCACCCGGCCCCGCTCCCGCTCCACGACGTCGACGCCCGCGGGCAGGTCGAGAGGGCCGTCGCCCGCGACGTGCCCGTTCCCCAGCGACATTCGCACCAGCTTGAAGGGGGCCAGGCGCTGCGCCAGCCCCTGCAGCGCGCCGTCGTAGAGGAGCGCGCCGTGGTGGATGAGGAGCACGCGCGAGCAGAGAGAGGAGACGTCCGCCATGTAGTGGCTGGTGAGGATGACGGTGACCTCGTACCGGCGATTGTACTCGGCCAGGAAGCGGCGCAGCCGGATCTGCATCGAGACGTCCAGGCCCAGCGTCGGCTCGTCCAGGAAGAGGACGGCGGGCCGGTGCAGGAGCCCCGCGACCAGCTCGCACTTCATCCGCTCGCCGAGGGAGAAGTTGCGCACGGGCTTGTTCAGCAACGCCTCCATCTCGAGGAGCGCGACGAGCTCGTCCAGCGTCTGCCGGAACTGGGCCGGGGGGATGCGGTAGATCTCGCCCAGGACGCGGAAGGTGTCGAGCGGCGGGATGTCCCAGAGCATCTGGCTCTTGTTCCCCAGGACCATGCTGATCTGCTGGAGGTAGGCGGGCCGGCGCTCCCAGGGGGTGTGGCCCATCACCCGCGCCTGCCCCGCCGTGGGGTGGAGCAGGCCCGCGAGCATCTTGAGCGTCGTGGTCTTCCCCGC
>DAOTVC010000167.1:0-6098 GCA_034437215.1 Anaerolineae bacterium
GGTGTGGGGGTGGGGGTGGGCGTGGGCGGGACGTCGGGCAGCTGAGGGCTGAGGTGCACGGTGATGGTGGAGTAGGAGGCGCGGTCGTAGAGGTAGTTCATCCGCCCCTGCACCTGCTCGATCTGCCCGTCGACCGTGGAGAGCTCGGCATTCACCTTGAGGGCCTCCTCGACATCCTCGGCCTGTTCGAGGAACTCGCGGATGCGATCCCGCGTCGCCTCCAGGTTGCGCAGGCGGGACTCCAGGTCCACGTACTCGTCGGTGACGTCCTGACCCGACGCCGTCTCGTTGAGGACCTTGACGGAGAGGTCGCGCAGCCGCCGCATGGTCATCTCGAAGCGGTCGACGGGGACGGCGAGGTTGACGTCCGCGTACTTGTAGCTCTCGTCTAGCCAATCCTCGTACCAGATGCGGGAGCTGATGATGTAGCCGCCGCTGTCGGCGATGACCTGGGTGAGCCGGTCGAGGGCGATGTCGGTCTCCTCCACCATCAGGCTCACGTTGGCGTCCTTGACGATGAGGCGGTTCACCCGGTAGGTGGAGGGGAGGACGTTGCCGCTGCCCTGAGCGGCGGCGTAGGTGGGCGCGGGGGTGGCGAGGGGCTTGCCGCCGCCATGGGTTCTTCGGTCGCCTCTTCGGTCTCCAAAGGGGCGCCGGGCGTCGCCGTCACCACGACCGTCTCACCCTCCTGCGTCACCACCACCGTCATCACCTCCGGTGTAGGCGCGCCACAGCCGGCAGCCACGAGCAGCACCAACAGCACGAACGACAACCAACGTAGGGACTTGAACATGATTCTCCTCCTTGCATGAATGGATGGTTTCTCTACTCGTTACATGCAGGGAGGCGGGGAAAGGTTCACGGAATCGTCAAAAATAGAGGTTTTGGTAGGGGGTTGCTCTGGCCTTCGACCGGGGCTACGAGGTTGCGGATGAGACGTAAAACGTGAAACGTGAAACGTGAGGTAGTCATCACGTTTCACGCGGGTTGTTACCCGTCCCTGGAGGGTATCCGTAGGAGCGCCGCCCTCTGGTCAAGGACTGAAAGCGAAATAACTTGGGCATTGTAGATGTCTTTCAGAAGCGCTTTCAGTTTGCTCGTGCTCAACTGATTGAATTCGCGTTCTTAAGACCCCTCCGGCGCGCGCCAGTTGGCCCGGAGCCAGGGCTCCGGCTCCGCGGGAGAGCCGAAGCAGACCTCGGCGGCGGCGCGGCAGCCCGCCCGGCACCGCTCCAGGTCCGGGCAGGGCTTGCAGATCTCGGGCACGGCGGCGGTAAAGGCGCGCAGGGCGGGGCTCGCCAGGATCTCCGCCATCGTCTGGGTGCGGAAGTCGCCCAGGAGGGTGGCGCTGTGGTTGCAGGGGCGCACCCGCCCGTCGGGTCCCAGGGTGGGGTAGGCGTTCTCCCGGCCCGCCGAGCAGAAGCCGAAGTGGACGCGGCGGTAGAGGGAGGTGTCGAGCAGGCAGGGCATGATGGGGATGGAGGCGGAGGCCAGCAGGTCGTAGGTCGCTGCCAGCTCGTCGACGACGACCAGCGCCTCGCGCACCTGCTCGACGGTGGGCATCAGGTCGAGGTGCCTGGCCCCCTCGCCGCCGGGGTTGAACCGATTGAACATCACCGCCCGGGCTCCGAGGGCGATGACCAGCTCCAGCGCCTCGCGTACCTGCGCCACGTTCTCCCGGGTGGCGACGAAGACGCCGCACCAGGTCGCCCCAACGCGGTAGAGGCGCGTCATCGCCTCCAGCGCTCCCTCCCAGCTGCCGGGAAGGCGGGTGAGGGCCTCGTGGGTCGCGGCGTCGCTCCCCAGCAGGGTGAGCTCGAACATCCCCACGCCGTGCTCCCTGCAGAAGGCGAGCGTTTCGGCGGTGAGCAGCTGCCCGTTGGTGATGAGGACGCTCTCCATCCCCCGCCGGTGGCAGAAGGCGAGGATCTCGCGGAAGCCGGGGTGGAGCAGGGGCTCGCCGCCGGAGAAGGTCACCCGCCGGCAGCCGGTCTCCTCCTGGAGCTTCTCGATGAGCGCGCACCAGCCCGCGGCGTCGAGCAGCTCGCTCTCCAGGGCGAAGCCCTGCTTCCAGGCGTTGTAGCAGTAGCGGCAGCTCTGGTTGCAGTGCGGGGTGAGCTCCAGGATGAAGTGGGGGCCCGCCGTGGAGGACCAGCGCCCGGTGAGCCGGGCGCGCTCCCGCTCCAGGGACTCCCGCCAGCCGACGAGCCTCCGCTTGAGGGACACGTCACACTCCTTCGGGATTAGTCGTTTAGTCTCGTAGTCTGATAGTGTTGCTTCACACATGATGGGATGCATATACCAACCGCAGATCACTCTGTGGCTCCGCGGCACATCCCATCAGCACGCGCAGCGGCGACAGTTGCTTAGGTCGCGGTCCAGGCTGACTTCAGCGGCCCCTCCCCCTGCCCCCTCCCCTGCGGCGCTGCGCGCCGTGGGGAGGGGGAGTTCTATGTTAGTGGGGGTTGCGCGGCGCCATAGCGCCGCGCAACCCCTTTTAAAAAATCCCCTTCCCCCGCACGTTGTACCTGACACCAGAGGCCAAGACGCGGTGCGGGGGAAGGGGCAGGGGATGGGGTCCTACAAACGAGAACATCACTTGACGTGTGAAAGAACAGTAGTCATATAGTTATTTCCGCGTCGGTTGCGCAGCGGCTCACACCCCAGCCGTGCTCGCTGCCGGGGTGTGAGGTGCCTCCTCTGTCCCATCGTATCTCCTAGGAGCGCCGGGGACCCAGGCGGCGCCAGAGGGACTTGAGCCAGCCCGCCGGGGCCTCGGTGGGTGGGGCGGCGGGCTCCTGAAGCTGCACCCGGTAGCCCACGACACTCTCCTCGAGCCCGCGGAGGGGCGCGTTGAAGCTCTCCACGGCGTGTCCGGCGATGAGATCCTGCACCCCCTCGCCCGCGAAGATGGGCTGGGTCAGGACGAGGTCGCCCCCCCGGGCGAGGTGGCTGACCCGCGAGGCGACGTTGACCGAGGTGCCGAAGTAGTCCAGGCGCTCGTCGAGGGTCACGACGATCATGGGGCCGGCGTGGACGCCGACCTTGAGGACGAGGCGTTGTCCCTTTCCGAGCCCGTGCTGGCGGTTGAAGGTCTCCAGGCGCTCGTGAGCCCCCATACCGGCGCGCACTGCCTGCTCCTCGGAGACGAAGACCGCCATCACGCCGTCCCCGATGGTCTTGACGACGGCCCCCTCCGCCTCCTGGATGGCCTCGAAGATGACGTTGTAGTGCTCGCGCACCAGCTGGAAGGCCCGCGGGTCACCGCTGCGGGCGTAGAGGGCGGTACTGCCCGTCAGGTCGGAGAACCAGACCACCATGCGCTGCACCTCCAGGTACTCCTCGGGCGGCAGGGTCTCGTGCCGGGCCCAGTCGGCGAAGGGCTGGATCGTCAGCAGCTCGTGGGCCAGCGTCGGTGGGTAGGAGGTGCGCAGGGAGGTCTCGAAGTCGGCGTCGCGCTTCTCCGGAGGGAGGGGGCGCAGCCGGGGGTGGGGGGAGAAGGTGGCGTGGGCCTCGCCATCGAGGTGAATGATGAACTCCCCGCCGCACATGGGGCAGACCTGGTCGTGGGAAGCTTGACGGAGCCAGCCGCTGCGCAGCTCCCCGATCCCCCCGCACATGGGGCACTCCAGCTCCCAGTGCAGCACCGTATCGCCCTCGAACATCCCGTCGACGAGGGCCTCCAGCACCGGTCGATAAGGCAGGTAGAGCGTCTGGGAAAGATGGCGGGGCAGGATGCGGTAGACGGCCCGCGCCTCGGCTGTCTGCAGGTAGTCGTGAACTCGATCTTGGGTCGGTGGGTTTTCGGTCATTGGGTCTCCTTGGAAAGAAAGTGAGAAGGGATAGGGGATCAGGGATCAGGGCCTGCTATGGAGTGCCCCCTCTGATCCGCACCCTTCTTGGGATGCGTTGCATACCTTTACCGGCGAACTCATTTGGATCTCTTTCACTTGAGTTAAATCGAGGTGTGAAACGTGAAACGCAAAGCGTGAGATCTTCACGCTTTGCGTTTCAGCCACGGATAGCTTCGAACTGAGTTGAAACACACCCCACTCATTGTTTGGTCAGCTCTGATGACACGGCGGCGGGGAAGCGCCCCTGGGCCAGGAGGCGGTCGCGCAGCTCCCCGCGCGATTCGGGTTTGGGCGTCGCCGTAGGCGTGGACAGCGGCGATTCGAGCGGGGAGACCGTGAGCGTGTAGCACATCGGGGAGGGGGTCGGGCTCTCCTCGATCACCGCCTCGTAGCACTCGACGATGACGGTGGGCTCCTCGGTGACCGGGAGAGGCTCGTAGCAGGTGGGCTGGATCCAGGTGCGGCCCGCGCGCAGCAGGCTGCAAGCCGTCGTCACGACGAAGGCGAGACCCGAGACGATCGTCAGGCGCACCCGCTGGCGCACTGTCAGCTCCCTGGACTTCATCACGGACACTCCTTTCTTCGAGGTCAAGGCCCTTCGGCCTCCTCGAAGGTGAAGACGGGCAGATCGTAGACGGCGCTCCCGATCTCCCCGTCCCGGGTCGAGGCGAGGGCGGTGACCCGCCAGCCGCCGAAGGTCTCGGGCAGGGCGAGCTGAAGCAGGTAGATCCCCTCCTCGCCCGTCAGCGCCTCGGGGTTCCAGTAGAGGGTCTCGGGGACGACGAGGCGGAAGGGGTAGGGCTCGGGCGGCGGCGCAGCGGGGGTCGCCGTCGGGGCAGCGGTTGGGATGTCGTCTGCTCCGGGCTCCTCGGTGACCTCGATCGGCTCCTCCGTCGCCTCTGCCTCCTCCTCGGCGGGGGGCTCCGGCGTGGGCGAGGCGACGACGGTGACGATGACGGTTTCTCCTTCTGTCTCGATCTCTACCGTCTCCACCACGATCGTGGGGGCCGGAGCGCAGCCCGTGAGCCAGCCCGCCGGCCCGGCGTAGAGGGTGGGGTCGCCCAGAGTGCGGGTGAGGGGCGAGCGCAGCGCCGGGACGAGGGGCAGCAGGAGGGCCAGGAGCACGAGAAGCAGGGCCAGCGCCGTGGTGAGCCAGCCGGCGAGCCGGTGGCGGCTCAGGACGAGCCCCTGCCCCAGCAGGGCCAGCCCCGCCACGAGGAGGAGGTAGGTGGCGGCGATGAGGACGATCCAGGGGAGGGCGAGGGCCGCACCCCGCGCGGTGAGCCAGACCAGGAGCCCGCCGACGACGAGGTAGGCGGTGAGGAGGCCCGTGGCGCTCTGGACGCGGGCGTCGCGCCGGTACCAGCCGTGGGCGGCGACGACGAGGAGCAGGCCGACGACGGCGAGGAGGGTGAGGGCGAGGAGCGCGCCCGTCAGGTTGAGCAGGGCAGCGCCCCCGACCAGGACGAGGGCCAGGATGGGGATGATGAGGGTGAGGAGGATCAGTCCCACGCCCAGACGGCGCAGTGACCGGCGCAGGACCCCGTTCACCGCCAGCCCCTGGGCGACGATGAAGGTGAGGAGGAGGGGGATGATGAGGAGGATGGGGACCATGGTGTAGCGGAGCTCCCCCCGGGCGCGGGGAGCGTCGGCGGGCTGCAGGGCGGCGCGCGCTTCGAGGGTGAAATCGGTCCCGGGTGCGCCGGCCCACGCCGCCTCCGCCGCCTGATCACGCGCCTCTTCCACCAGCGCCCGCTCGAGGGGGAGGGCGCCCTCCCGCGCCAGGAGCTCCTGGTCGAGGAGCAGGCGGAGGCGGGCGAAGGCGGCGGGCGCGGTCTCCAGGGCGTAGACGGAGGCGTCGACGACGCTGATGCCCAGGGCCGCCGGGATGGGCTCGCCCGTGGGCGTGAGGGTCGTGGTGAAGGTCAGCCGGGCCGTCTCACCCGGTGGGTAGCGCTCCCGGTCGGCCCGGATCTCCACGTCGACCCCGCGGGCCGGATCGACGACGACCCAGCGGTGGTCGCCCACGCTCTCGCCGTCTACGAAGGCGTAGGCGCCGTCTACGAAGGCGTAGGCGCGGAGGTCGAGGGAGCCGGCGAGGGTCGCGTCGAGGTCGAGGGCGAAGAGGGCGCGCCCCGTCTCCACGGGGGCGGAGAGGGCGGCGACCATCTGATTCTCGCGCACGACGTCGAGGTAGACGGGGGTGCCCTCGGGCAGGCCGGCGGTGAGCGCCTCCATCCGCAG
>DAOTVC010000168.1:0-3061 GCA_034437215.1 Anaerolineae bacterium
CCCAGTAGCAGACCGTCCACCCGACCACCGGGGCGAACAACGCCGGCTCCTGGACGGAGGTCATCCCCAGGAGGATGCGCCTGACGCGCGGCACCAGCGCCTCCCCCCAGCGCGGGGGCAACCAGGCCAGCAGGCGCTCCAGCCAGCCCAGCCAGATCCTCTGCCAGCGCAACCCCACGCCGACCAGCACCGTCCCCAGCACGAGGAGCAGGCCCGTGCCCCAGACCGACTGGACGAACCACTCCGGCAGGGGCATCCAGAGCAGCAGAAGGACCGCGGCGACGAAGAGCGCCAGCAGATCCCAGAGCTTCTCCACGGCGACGCTGCCGAGCGCCTCCGTCGTGCTGCTCTCCTCCTCGGGCGCGATCCAGACGGCGCGGAGCAGCTCCCCGCTCCGTGAGAGGACCATGTTGGCCACCTGCCCGATCAGCAGCGCGGCCAGCAGGGCCACGAAGCGCGGCTGCGCTTGGTGCAGGAGCACCCGCCAGCGCCAGGCCCGCGTAAAGAAGGTGCCGATGATGGCGAGCACCCCCAGCCCCACCCAACGATAGTCGACGCCGCGCAGCGCCTCCACCACGGCCGGCCAGGCGATCTGTCGCGCCAACAACCAGACGGAGACGGCGGCTACCGCCAGCCCGATCAACCAGCGCCCTAGAGTCGCCCAGCGTCCCGAGAAGCGCCCCTTCACGGCCGTGCCCCCTCCACGATCGCCAACCACGTGCGCCCCAGATAGGTCCATTCGCCCGTCTCCAGATCGACGAGATCGCCCTGGGGATAGACGGAGTAGCCCATGCTGAACCAGCACCAGCGCTGTACGAGCCGCCCGCCGTCCTCCGGCATCCCCAACTCGGGATCGGTCGCCGTCGCGAAGAAGCGCCAGGTCTCCTCCAGGTAGGAAGCGACCCGCTCGGGCGGAAAGCCGTACTCCTCCGGCATCAGCACCCCGAACTCGGTCACCCAGAGGGGCAGCGCCCGATAGCCCTTCCGGGCCATCCACTCGCGGAAGAGATAGATCTGCTCCTTGAAGCGCTCCACGTCGGCGGAGTCCTCGATTTCGAAGAGCATCCCCTGCTCGTCGGGCATCCCCGGCGGGATGTCCACCCCCCAGACGTCGCGCTCCTCGCGCAGCATGTAGTTGTGGATCTGCCAGGCCTGGGCCGGAAGGGGCGCGCCGAACTCCGCCTCGTAGGTCTCCAAGACCCGATCGAGATAGCGCAGGCGCAGCGGGGAGGGCTGGGTAATACCACCCGGCGCCACGACGGCATCCGGATCGCCCGCCTTGATCGCCGCGTAGGCCTCGTGATAACGCCGGGCGTAGAGTTCGGCCGGCACGTTGTCCTGCCAACGGACGTCGGGCTCGTTGCCGACGAGCCAGCGCGCACCCGGATTCGCCGCCGCCGCCGCGGTCAGCGTGGCGCTGTCGGGGAACAACCCCTCCTCACGGACCCGCACCGTCTGGAAGAACTCCACGCCCTGCGGCACGGGCGGCAGGACGTAGACCCGCCAATTCATGACCCAGCCGACGCCCAACGCCGCCAGATCGTAGTCCAGCGGCAAATCCGTGGGGACCGAGATCCCCAGCCGGAAGCGCTCCTCCGGCGGAAAGCTGTAGGTCAAGGGGATCAACGTCGGAACCCCCAGGGACTCCGGGATGGAGTTGTCCAACGCCGGTGTCGGGGTCCTCTCCGAGGAAGCGCTAGGGAGCTCGGGAGTCGCCGTGAACGGGGGAATGATAGGCTCTCGTGTGGGGGTGGGTGACGGGGTACGCGTAGGGTCCGGGGAGATCGCGGGCGGCACGCTACCCTGCAGGGCTCCCCAGAGTGCCAGAGCCCCGCCCAGCACCAGGAGCAGCGTCCCCGCCCATCGGATCCAGCGTCGTTCACCCACCATGCTTCGCATTATACTCGAAAGACCCTGCCTCGCAATGACTTACGCAGTGAGAAGGTGCCTCTGTCTCTTTGCGATTGCGTATGAGAGTTATCAGGATCTGCACCCTGTGCTATAATCCGAACACTCACAAAGCAGTCGTAAAAGTACGGCTTCTTACAGTTGCAATGGTCTGACCTATCAAATCGAATGGTGTGTTTCAGTTGGGTTAAGCCGAAACGTGAGACCTCACGTTTCACACTCTATCTTTCAGCCAGCGATAGCTTCGGTTGAAACACACCCCAATAGAATGAGGTGCCTATGTCCCTTACTGTTGTGATCCTCGCCGCCGGCAAGAGCACCCGCTTCAAGTCGCGCGTCCCCAAGGTGCTCCACCCGCTCGCCGGTAAACAGATGCTGGCTTACAGCCTGGAGCTCGCCAACCGCTTCGCCCCCACCCCGCCCGTGGTGGTCGTCGGGCCGGAGACCGAAGCCGAGATAGGCGCGTGGGCCGGCGACCGCGCCCGGCCGGTGCTGCAGCGCGAGCGCCTGGGCACGGGCCACGCCGTCCTGCAGACGCGCCCGCTCCTCGAGGGCCGGGCCGACCGCGTCCTCGTCCTCTACGGCGACATGCCCCTCCTGCGCGAGGAGACGCTACGCGACCTGGTGGCGCTCTACGACGAGGAGGAGGCGACCATCGCCCTCCTCACCGTGGAGCGGGAGAACCCCCGCGGCTTCGGACGGATCGTGCGGGACGACGACGGCCGGGTGGTCGCCATCGTGGAGGAGACCGAAGCCACGCCCGAGATCGCCGCCATCCGCGAGCTCAACACGGGTATCGGCCTCTTCGACGCCGGCTTCCTCTGGGAGCACCTCACCCGGCTGCAGCCCAGCCCCAAGAAGGGCGAGTACTACCTCACCGACCTGACGGGGATGGCGGCCGAGGAGGGGCGGCGGGTCGCCGGTCTCCCTCTGGAGGATCCCAGCGAGGGGCTGGGCATCAACACCCGCGCCGACCTCGCCGTCGCCGTGAGCGCGCTCCGCGCCCGCATCAACCGCCACTGGATGGTGGAAGGGGTCACCCTCGTCGACCCCCAGAGCACCTACATCGACGCCGACGTGGTCATCGGTCGGGACAGCGTCATCCACCCCAACAGCCACCTCCGCGGTCAGACCGCCGTCGGGGAGGAGAGCG
>DAOTVC010000169.1:0-38804 GCA_034437215.1 Anaerolineae bacterium
TATGGGGCGCCTGCCCCGGCGGCTCCAGAGGTTGCAGATTCCCCACCACGCCTGGTCATTCAGGGCACCCAGGCCACGCTACCCTTCCCCCCCGGCAAGACGGAGGTCGTTGTAGGGCGCGAGGATCCCGTGAGCAACGTCTTCCCGGAGATCGACCTGACGGATCACGGGGGTGACGAGGCGGGCGTCTCCCGGCGGCACGCACGTTTCCTGCTGCAGCATGGGGAGTGGCAGATCGAGGACCTCGACAGCACCAACTTCACCTTCGTCAACCAGGAGAAGCTCGCACCCCACCAGCCCCACCGGGTGGAAGATGGGGCTGAGCTCCGCTTCGGTCGGCTGCGCGCGATCTTTCGCCCATAGCGCCTGACGACAAAGAGCGCCGCGGTCGAGGGACCGCGGCGCTCCTCGTTCAATGTACGTTAGAACTCCTCAGACCACTCCATCTCGTAGTCGCCGATACGCACGCTATCCCCCTCCTGCACACCGGCGTCTCGCAGCGCCTTGATGACCCCCTTGCTCTCCAGATAGCGATGGAGGCGCATCAACCCCTCGTAGAGACCGAGGTTGGTGCGCTGTACGGCACGCTCGATCTTCCCACCCCGCACCCGCCAGGTCCCCTCGCTTCCCCGCTCGATGACGAAGCCCTCCTCCTCACGGCTGAAATCGGGCCGGATGACCGCCGGCGCCTGGGGAGCCGCCACCTCGGGAAGGGGCGTCTCCTCGAGGATCTGGTAGGCGCGTCCCATGAGCTCCCGCATGCCCTCCTTGGCGATGGCGGAGATACCGTGGACCTCGTAACCCCGCGTCTCCAGCAGCTCCTGCAGCTCCGGGTAGCGGGCACGGGCCTCCGGCATATCGAGCTTGTTGATGGCGACGATCTGGGGTTTGTCCATCAACCCATGCCCGAACTCCTCCAGCTCGGCATTGATGATCTCGAAGTTGCCGAGGGGATCGGGCTCGGTCCCATCCAGAACGTGGAGGACCACCCGGGTGCGCTCGATGTGACGCAAGAACTCGTGGCCCAAGCCCTTCCCTTGACTCGCCCCCTCGATGAGCCCCGGCAGATCCGCCAGGACGAAGGTGTCACTGGGGCTGAGGGCGACGACACCCAGGTTCGGCTGCAGGGTGGTGAAGGGATAGGGCGCAATCTTGGGTCGCGCCGCCGTGGTCACGGAGAGCAGGGTCGACTTTCCGGCGTTGGGCATACCGACGAGACCGACATCCGCCAGCAGCTTGAGTTCCAGCTTCAGCGAGCGCTCCTCCCCGGGGTCACCCTTTTCGGCGACGCGCGGCGCCTGGTTGGTGGCCGTCGCGAAACGTGCGTTACCCCGCCCCCCACGCCCTCCCTTGGCGATGACCACCCGCTGCTCCTCTTCGGTGAGGTCGGCGATGACCGCTCCCGTCTCCTGATCGGTGACGAGGGTGCCCGGCGGTACCGGCACGATGAGGTCGGCGCCTGCCGCCCCATGCTGGTCCTTGGCACCCCCGCGCTCTCCGTCCTCGGCCACGAACTCCCGCTGTCGAGCGAAGTGGTAGAGGGTGTTGAGGTGCGGGTTGACCTCCAACACCACGTCCCCCCCCCGACCGCCATCCCCACCGGAGGGGCCGCCAAAGGGAATGTACTTCTCTCGCCGGAAGGTGACGATTCCGTCCCCTCCCCGTCCCGCTCGTACATAGATCTCTGCTTGGTCATAGAACATAGTAGTGTCAGCTTACCCCCGGTTCGCAATAAAGTCAATATGGATCGTTATAAACACCCAGGGTCCCGAAGAGACCGCCCTTCAGCGAGAGCTCATAACCTCATGGAGGGCGTCACAGGCGGGGCAGACGTTGCCCGGACGAACAATAGCGTAACCCGCCTGCGGGTCCTCACCCCCACTGCACTCACCGTAGCAGGTGGCATCGACGTTCCAGATGATCATGGCCCGCACCATGCCCGTCTCAAGGCTCAGCTCCGCAGCCTCCGCCAGCCACTGAGCCTGCAGCCCCAGGCTGGTACCGCCACCCCACGAGAAGTTATCGGGGATCCAACCGTAGCCCTCCGAGGTCACATACCCCAACTCGGTGTAGAAGAGCTGCCGCTTGCCGTTGAAGATGTCGTAGTAGAGCTGCGTCTGCGGCAAGAAGTACCAGGAGTGATGTCCCTCCCCGGGGTCCGCCGGATGTCCCCAGGTTGCCGAGGGGGACGTGGCGCCGGAGTTGTGGTGGGCGCCCAGATAGTCGAAACAGCGCGCGGCGTGGGCATCGTACAACCCCCACATCCAAGGCTCGTCGTCACAACCGTGGCCCGTACACCCCTCGAAGTAGCCTGTTGGAGCCGGGGCCGCGCTGATGACCAGGGTCTGGGGATTGGCGCCCTTGATAGCGCTGTAGGCAGTGCAGAGCAGATAGGTATAGGCCTGCGGGCCGATGTAGCCCGACTGCCACTCCCGGGGCAGGTTGGGCTCATTCCAGACCTCGATGGCGTCGACGCCCGCCGCCGCCATTCCGGCCGTCCAGGTGGCGATCTTGGAAGCGTAACCGCGCTCCGCCACCATCTCAGGCGGGCCAACGGCGCTGACGAGGAGCTTGAGGTCGTGGGCGTGAGCAGCGGCGATGAGCTCGCTCAGATCGTAGTCCTGCGGATAGCGCGCCTGGACCTTGACCCATTCCATCCCGGCGTGACGCATGAGATCGACGTACTCGAAGTTTCGGAAGACGTGCCCCCCCAACTCGAAGGAACCGCGTATCTCGCGAATGGGAATGGCGGGCCCGGCGACGTCGACGACGACCCAGACGCTGCCTCCGGGGATAAGATACCCGTCCGCCCTCAGCGCCCACTCCCCCACCGCCGTCCCCTCCTTCTTGGGCGTCTGCATGGTCACACCTATCTCGAGCTCCTCCCCGGGCGCCACGGTCCCCACCGCAACCTCCGCAGGAGCAGAGAGGGGCTCGCCGCCCACGAAAGCCAAGACGGTGCTCGTAGGCCACGGGGAGCTCCCGACATTGGCCAGCCGCCAGGTCTTCGTAAAGACGACGCCCTGACCGAAACGGGTCCCGTCAGGCACGGTCACGTCCGCCCGCCACTGTGCCCAGATACCCTTCTTCAGGGGCACCGGAGAGGGGGTGGGCAGTAGTGGAGGCTGGGCTCCCGCAGAGTCCGTGACTTCCGCAAGCGATTCGGCACTCGCCGTGGGGTTAGAGGACGGCTCTGACGTCGCAACCGCGCGCTCCGACACCGGTGAACCCTGCAACGCGAGGCTCTCGCGACCGCGTTCACTTCTCAGAAGGACAAAGGGGCCCACAAGGAGAAGGCCCCCCAAGACGACAAGCAGTAGGTTGCGTTTAGAGCTAAACATGGCCTAGATTCTATCACGGGAGAGGGACACCACAAGAAAAAGCCCGCCCGTGATTGATCACGAGCGGGCCATTTGAACAACTAGGAGCTAACGAGCACCCAGCAGCGCGTGCAGGGTCTCGCATGCCGGACAACTGCCGTCGGGTCGGATGATGGCGTAACCCGCCTGCGGGTCCTGCACACCGCCACAATCCCCGTAACAGTCGAAATCAACGTTCCAGACGATAACAGCCCGCACCATGCCCGTCTGGCTGCTCAGCTGCACCACCTCTGCCAGCCACTGTGCCTGCTGGGCGACGGTAGTGTTGCCGCCCCAGGCGAAGGTCCCCGGAATCCAGCCGAAGCCCTCGGGTGAGACGTAGCCGAGCTCGGTGTAGAAGAGCTGGCGCGATCCACCGAAGACGTTGTAGTAGAGCTGCGTCTGCGGCAAGAAGAACCAGGAGTGGTGCGTGCTCCCCGGATCAGCAGGGTGCCCGCTGGTCGCCGAAGGCGCCGTGGCACCGGAGTTGTGGTGCGCGCCGATGTAGTCCATACAGTTGGCTGCGCCGGCGTTGTACATCCCCTGCAGCCAGGGCAGGTCGTCACAGCCGTGACCGTAACAGCCTCCGAAGTAGCCTGTCGGCGCCGGAGCGGCACTGATGACCGCGGCGTTGGGGTTCGCGGCCTTGATAGCGCTGTAAGAGGCGCACAGCAGTTCGGTGTAGCTGGCAGGATTGATGTGGCCCTCCTGCCACTCACGGGGGATGTTGGGCTCGTTCCAGACCTCGATGGCATCGGCACCGGCAGCGGCAATCCCTGCCGCCCAGGTGGCGACCCGCTCGTTGAAGCCGCCCTCCGTGACCATGCCCGACGGCCCAAGAATACTGACCTGGATCTTGAAGCCTTTGGCGTGGGCACTGGCGATGTCCCCCCGAGCATCGTTAGGGTAACGCACCTGGACCTTGACCCAGTTCATGCCCGAATGGTGCATCAGGTCGCCGTGGGGGATGCTGTGATCCCGAATGTGCCCGCCCAATTCGAAGGAGCCTCCGATGGGGGTCGTGGTCACGGGCGGAGGGCTTGTCGTTCCAGGATCTTCAGCCTCCGGCTGCGTCTCCTCGCCCACGCGAATCACAACGGTGAGCTGACCGCCGGGGATGCGGGCGTTGCCCGCTCGGAGAGTCCAGCCGCCGGTGTAGGAGCCGTCCTCCTCCGGTGCCGTCAGCTCCACGCTCACGTCCACCTCGTCACCCGGTTCGATCTCCCCGACCTCCACCTCGGCGGCATCCGTCATCTGGGAACCGGACGCGAAGGCCAGCACTGTATCCTCGGGCCACGCCTCGCTGCCCACGTTGCGCACCCGCCAGGTCTTCGTGAACTGCTCGCCCTTGTCAAAGCGCGTGCCGTCGGGGACGGTCACGTCCGTCACATAGCGGGCGTTCACCCCCTCCAGCGCTTCTTCTTCTTCCTCCTCCTCTTCCTCGTCCTCGCCCTCGGCCGCCGCGAGAGCGGCTTCCTCCTCGTCCTCATCGGCCTCCGCCACCGGAGCCACGACCTCAATCTCCACCATGCCGCGATCCAGCCCGCCCACATTAGCAGCGATCCGGTAGGTCCCGGAGATCTCGGGAGCCGTCCACGTGAACTGTGCCTGACGCAGAGCCAGCGTAGCGTCCTGCAAGGCCCCATCGGGCCCCTCGGTTACCCAGACCACCTCCGGTGCGTTGTGGGCGATGGTCGCAACCTGCGTCTCGTAGTCCCCGACCACGTCCACGACACCCGGGAAGTTGCCCTCAGCGAGCACATCACAAAGCAGAACGCCACCCAGGTGGTAGCGGGAGATGAGATCCATCCGGGCGCGCAGCCACTGAGGGGTCCCCAGCCAGAAATCACCCTCCGCGGTCTTTAACAGCGCAGCACCCGTCAGCGCATCCGTCTGCACCTGTCCACCGCCGGAGAGCTCGAAACTCAGTTGGGTACCGGGCTCCACCGTCTCCGGCTGCGTCCCGATAGCCCGGACCTCACCCAAGGAAGTCAACACCTCCTCCAGCGTCACCGTCGTCTCACCGTCGGTGCACATGCTGGAGAAGATGGGATAGAGCTTGTAGCGGTTCACCTGGGAGGTAGCCCAACTCAACATCTGCTCCACGACACCACCCGGAGCGTAGGTCAAGGGGGTCAGAGGCATCACAACCCGCACCTGATCCACTGCCGCTCCGAGGGCCTTCCAGTCGTAGCCGCCGGTCTCCCAACGACCGTCGTCCTGGCGCACCGGAGCATCCACGGTCACTGCCAACCACGCCTCGGCAGCATGCAGCTGCTCTGCGAGATCCGTCACGAAGGCCGCGTACGCCTCCCGCTCGCCGGCAGTGAGGCCCCGGTAGTCCAGCACCAGGCCCGCATACTCTCTCTGCGTCACCAGATCGGTGAGCGCTGCCAGGTGCGTCGCCCGATCCTCCTCTATCGTCAGCATGTCCGCGACCAGCGCCCGGTTCGGCTGTCGTCCCGGCGCCCAGTTGCGCACCGTCGGCGCCAGAATCAGATCGCTGACGTTGCCGGGCGGCAGGCGCGCCGGGTCACCGGTCATGGCCCCCAGCGTCCCGATCTTCATCTCCACCAGATCCACGCTCGTGAACTCTGTTTCGACCTCCTGAGAGAGAAGGTCGCTGGACTCCGTCACGATCGTCAGGTCCACGGCCTCGCTCTGCATGACCAGCAGTGAGGCAGGCATCGTCTCCAGTTCAGAGACGATGAGGAGATCATCCCGGTTGAGGGTGTTGGGCAGCCAGGACCAGCTCTCGCCATCCCAGGTATAGAGATCGAGGGTCTCCCAGGGCTCAGCGCCATTCGGGATAACCACCTCCAGGCGCACCGGTCCCTCGGCATCCCCCTTGGTCTCGATGGTGTAGTAGGGGCTCTTAGGGTCCAGGTAGGCAGGGACCGACGCCTGTGCCAGTTTCACCTCCTCAGCGAGCTCTTCACCCGCCAGAAAGTCCGCTTGCGGCACCGAGCCCAACCGGACTCGTAGTCGGCCCTCGGTCTCCGGATCCACGAAGAGGGTCAGACCGTCAGGATGGGTGAGTGAAGCGGTCTCCCCATCGAGCGCCGTGTAGCCGTTATCGCCCAGACGCTCTGCCAGGGAGACAGGGGGCAGGAAGAGGAAGGCGAACAGCAGCGCTCCGATGATCACTGCAGCCAGCCAGGGGCGTCCCTGGAAGATCGCAGAGGCTTGCTGTACGACCTTATCGAAGCGCCCCGGTCCGCGCTCCTCCTCCAAACTCTCCAGACTTACTGCACCTCCCGAGGCCTCCGCAGCGATCTCCGCCTCGGGCTGGGGTCCCAGTTCCAATTCGGGGTGCGCCTCGGCGGACTCCTCGAGCTCGGAGCTCGCGACCGGACCGGCAACCCCGGCCTCCGCAGCCTCGCTCTCTGCTGCCTCGGCGGGCTCCTCGAGCTCGGAGCTCGCGACCGGACCGGCGACCTCGACATCTGTTACCTCACCTGTGGTCTCAGGGGGCACTTCCTCGGCAGCTTCTGTGCTCATCTCGGAATTCGTCGCTTTCTCATGGTCAAGGGTAGCTTCGGTAACAGACTCGGCTTCAACCGGCACCGAGCCCTCAGCTTCCGCGTCGGCGGCTTCCTGAACTTCAGTATTAGCAGCCTCTTCGGGCAACTTCTCATCGGCCATGTCTTTCCCTCCTAGGCATGTGTCCCCCTGAAAGGGGCAAAAACAGCGTTATTCTATCATAGGGTAGGAGATAGACAACCCGCCGTCAACACAAGCGATTCACCTTGGAGACAGAGAGCCTCGCTTACAAACTCGGCACTTCTTGGCTTTCCCCACTTTGATGTTATACTTCACGTAGCCCCCTAGGGCGCCTCCCAACAATCCGACATCCAAAAAGCGCCCCTGGCTAGTGGATACCACGAAAGGAGAATTTATGAATGCAGACAGCCTCCACATCACCGTTATCGGAGCCGGTCATGGCGGAAAAGCTATGGCAGCCGAAATGGCAGCACGCGGCTTCAAGGTCACCCTCTACAATCGCACTTACCAGAACGTCGAAGTTATCGCCATGCGACGGGGCATCGAGCTGATTACGGAGGACGGACGCGAGGTCTTCGCCCCCCTGCAAAGAGTCACCTCGGATATCCAAGAGGCCCTGGAAGAAGCACAGCTGATTATGGTCGTGATTCCCGCCTCAGGACACCGCTCCGTCGCCCTCAGTGCCTCCCCGTATCTACGAGACGACCACGTTCTGGTCCTCAATCCCGGACGTACCGGTGGAGCCCTGGAATTCCGGCAGGGGTTGATCGAGGGTGAGTGCAACTGCAAGCCCATCATCTGCGAAGCCGAGACCTTCATCTTCGCTTCGCGCAGCATCGGGCCCGCCGAAGCCCGCATCTTCCGCACCAAGTTCTCAGTGCCCGTAGCCTCCATGCCGGCGACACGCACCCCTGAGGCTTTGAGCGTGCTCCAGCGCGTCTATCCCCAATTCATCCCCGCCCAGGATATCCTGCACACCAGCATGAACAACATGGGCGCCATCTTCCACCCCGCTCTGACCCTCCTGAATGCGGGCTGGATCGAGTCGACGATGGGCGACTTCGAGTTCTACATGGAGGGCGTGACCCTCTCCACCGCCCGGGTTCTGGAAGCGCTGGACCGAGAGCGCGTCAACGTAGCGAGCGCCCTGGGCATCCGAGCGCAGACGGCTCAGGAGTGGCTCTACCGTGCCTACGCCGCGGAGG
Source organism: Anaerolineae bacterium (assembly GCA_034437215.1). GTDB lineage: Bacteria > Chloroflexota > Anaerolineae > B4-G1 > SLSP01 > DAOTVC01. Next base: position 8,069 of record DAOTVC010000169.1, read on the forward strand.
GCGACAACCTCTTCGAGGCCATGCAGGCAAACCCGGGCTACCAGGGTATCAAGGCGCCCAACCGCCTGCGCCACCGCTACATCTTCGAGGAGGTGCCCTGCAGTCTCGTACCCATCGTGGAATTGGGACGGCAGTACGGAGCCGAGACCCCCACCATGCAGGCCATGATCCACCTGGCCAACATCGTGCACGGCGTTGACTACTGGGAACGGGGGCGCACTCTCGAGCGCCTGGGTATCGAGGGGATGTCCACCGCTGAGCTCCACCACTACGCCAAGACGGCGGAGAAGTAGAGTTTAGGCGTCAACCTTGGTATAATTCGGCATAGAGACCGGCCAGGAAACACCGGTGCCTGTGCAGATCACCCAGACCGAAGATGACTACCTGACGACTAGACTAACCGACTGATCTTGGAGGTGCCTATGCTGCGTATACTTGCGGGTGCCCTGGGCGACTGTGTACATGTCGCCGGGGTGAATCACTTCCTCAACATCGCCGAGAAGCTGGGGCATACGACCCTCTTCACCGGGCCGGCGACCGATGCGGAGAGCTGGGCCGATCTGGCGCAGGAGTTCCAGCCCGATGTCATTGGCGTGAGCTACCGCCTGACTCCGGAGAACGCCCGCCACGCTCTGCAGGAGTTCTGGGGCGTGATGAAGGCTGCGGGCATGGCTGACCGCCGCTTTATCTTCGGTGGTACCCCGCCCGTGGCTCAAATTGCACGGGAGATGGGAATCTTCGAAGCCGTCTTCGACGGCACCGAACCCACCACCGCCGTCATCAGCTACCTGAAAGGGGAAGGAGACGTTGCAGGCGAGAAGAGCATCCCGCCGCAGTCCGCCCTCGCACGCATTCAATGGAAGGCCCCTTATCCCCTGCTGCGTCACCACTTCGGTATCCCTGCAGAGAGTATCGAACCGACGGTGGAGGGGATTGCGCGCATCGCCGAAGCGGAGGTCTTGGACGTCCTCTCTCTGGGGGCAGACCAGGACGCGCAAGAACACTTCTTCCGCCCCGACCTGCAAAACCCGCGCAGCAAGGGAGCCGGGGGTGTGCCCTTCCGCACAGAGGAGGATCTGCGCCGCCTCTACGAGGCCAGTCGCCGGGGGAACTATCCCCTCGTCCGCTCCTACTCCGGCACCGCCGACCTCCTGCGTTACGCCGACACCCTCGTACGCACCCTCGACAACGCCTGGTGTGCCACGTCGCTCTTCTGGTTCAACGCCATGGACGGGCGCGGACCGCTGAGTCTCGCAGACTCCATCCGGGATCACATCGCGCTTATGGCCTGGCACGGTGAGCGGGATATCCCCGTGGAGGGCAACGAGCCCTACCACTGGGGGATGCGAGATGCGCCTGACGTCATCTCCGTCGTCTCCTCCTACCTCTACGCCTACAATGCCAAACGAGCCGGGGTGCAGGACTACATCACTACCTACATGTTCGAAAGCCCTCCCACCCTCTCCAACAAAATGGACCTCGCCAAGGCCCTGGCCCAGATTGAGGTCGCTGAATCGTTTGCCGATGAAGACTTCCGCATCTGGCGCCAGACGCGCACGGGCCTCCTGAGCTATCCTGTAGACATGGCTCGCGCCCGGGCACACCTGGCGGAGTCCGTCTATCTGCAGATGGCGCTGCGCCCGGCGATCATCCATGTCGTGGGGTACACGGAGGCCGACCACGCCGCGACGGCAGCCGAGGTCATCGAGTCGGCCAAGATGACCCAACAGGTGATCGAGACGGCGTTGAAGGGCCAACCTGACATGCGACAGGACCCCGAGATTCAGATGCGTGTGGCGCGACTGGTGGGCGAGGCCGGGGTGCTTATCGACGCCCTAGAGCGCCTGGGCGAGGACGCAGAGGACCCCCTCAGCGATCCGGGCGTCCTGGCGCGAGCCGTCGAGGTAGGCCTGCTCGATACTCCGCAGCTGAAGCGCAATCCCTTCGCCCGCGGAGAGATCCGTACCCGCCCCATCGACGGTGCCATCGTCGCCGTCGATGAGGCGGGGCATCCGCTCACCGAACAGGAACGCCTTCGGCGGCTGGGTCTGTAATCTCTGGGAGGGGGAGAAGGAGACGGAATACCCTTCTCCCCTCACTTGCCTTCATCTTCCAACCTGCTTCAACCTGACCCCGGAGGGGGTTAACGTTATTTTGACTTTTGTTTCGAACCATAGCATAATAAAAGCGTAGACCATCAGCGCACACTTCCACCCCGTCAGGTGCGCGTGAAGGAGGCATAATCGTGACGGAGGTCACTCTAAGCGCATACCAGGATCAGATCGATTACATGGTGGAGGAGGCCCGTTACCTGGAAGCCTTCGCCCATCTTCGCCACATTCTCAAACAGTACCCGCGGTACGTCGACGCCTACTATCTGCTCGGCAAGATGATGCTCGAAGCCGCTCTGCCGAACCTGGCTATCGATATGTTCCGTCGCGTTCTGAATGCTCAGCCCGAGCACCTGCTGGCTCGCATTGGTCTGGGCCTGGCTCACGAACACCTGGGAAATTCCAAGGCCGCGTTGTGGAATCTCGAACGCGCCTTCGAGCTCGACCCGGGCAACGAGGAGCTGGCGGGTGAACTGCGCCGTCTCTATGCCCAGCAGGGCGGAGTCATGCCTGATCACCTGAGCCTGACACGGGCCGGTTTGGCGCGCCTCTATCTCCGCGGCGACCTCTACGGACGGGCCGCGGAAGAGTTCCAGGCCATGCTCGAAAAGGAGCCCCTGCGGGTGGACCTCCGGGTCGCGCTCGCCGAAGCCTACTGGCGTGACGATCAGATCGTTCAGGCCGCCGATGTCTGCCAACAGACCCTCACCGACTTCCCCTACTCTCTCAAGGCCAACCTGCTGTTGGGAACGTTGTGGCTGAAGAGCGGGCAGGAGGAGGGGGAGCGCTACCTCCAGCGCGCCCGCGAGATCGATCCCCAGAACGACCTGGCGACGCAGCTCTTCGGTTCGGCCTCCCTGATGGAGCCCAAAGCCGTAAACATCGAGCGCCTATCCTACGATCCTCAGGCCATCTCCGTGGATCGCGAGGAGGAGTGGTTCAAGCATCTGGAAGCCGCGTCCGTCTCCACCAGCGTCTCCGAAGCCCTGCCCGATATGACGGAGACAGAGATGCGTCTGGTGGACATCACCGCGGGCCTCGAGTCCCAGATCGAGATCCCCGACTGGCTGCGGGATCTCGGCCCCCTGGATGAGGATGAGGAGGTCCCCGCCTGGTTCCAGGAGGAGGATCTCGAAACCGAAGAGGTCAGCTCCTGGTTGAAGGAGACCGGCGTTGAAGAGGCGGAGGGAGCAGAAGCTCTGCCCAGCTGGTTTGAGGACGTAGAAGCAGAGGGTCTGGAAGAGGAGGCCGTCCCCGACTGGTTCCGCGATCTGGCTCCGGAAGAGGCGGAGATTGACATCGAAGCAGCCTTCGCCGAGGAGACCGCCCCAGAGGGAGAGCTAGTTGAAGGCGAACTACCCGAGTGGCTCCAGGGCGCCCAGCCTCCAGCCGGTCGATTAGCGACCGAGGAGATCGAGGAGGAACTGGAGGAGGAAGGGGTGCCCGAGTGGCTCCAGGAGCTCCGTCCCCCGGAGATGGAAGCCGAGGAAGAGACCCTGCCTGAAGAGACCCTGCTTGAAGAGACCCTGCCTGAAGAGACCCTGCCTGAAGAGACCCTGCTTGAAGAGGAGGCAGAGGCACCCGAGTGGCTTCAGGAGCATCGCCCCCCTGTGGGAGTCGAGGACGAGGGGATGCCCGACTGGCTCCAGGATCTACAACCCTCTGAGATGGGGGGAGAAGGAGCAGAGGACAGAGGCACGGTCACGCAGGAGGCCGAGAGCATGTTCGGCTGGACCTCCTTCGCTGAGGATGTTACGGAAGAGGTTGAGCCGGCAGCGGTAGAAGAAGAGGAGATGTTCGGCTGGACCTCCTTCGATGAGGCAGGTGCTGCCGCAGCCGAGGAGGAAGAGGATATCCCCGCCTGGCTCCAGGAAATGGAGGCCTCCGCTACCATTGAAGAGGAGGAGGAGGAGGGGATCCCCGATTGGCTGCAGGAGCTCGAACCCCCTGCCGCGCTGCGGGAAGAGGAGGAGCTGCCCGAGTGGCTCGCCGAGGAAGAGGAGCCCGTCACTGCCGAAGAGGAAGAAGAAGAGCTCCCCGACTGGCTCGCCCAGCAGGAGACGCCCATTACTACCGAAGAAGAGGGGATCCCCGATTGGCTCCAGGAGCTCGAACCCCCCGCCGCGCTGCGGGAAGAGGAGGAGCTGCCCGAGTGGCTCGCCGAGGAAGAGGAGCCCGTCACTGCCGAAGAGGAGGAAGGCATCCCCGACTGGCTCGCCCAGCAGGAGACGCCCGCAGCCGTCGCCGAGGAGCCCGTGGAGGAGGCCCCCGCCGCGCCCGATTTCGAGGGCGAGATGCTCTCGGGCGACGACGCTCTCGCCTGGCTGGAGAGCCTCACCGCCGGCAAGGAGGACGAACTTCGCGCCCAGGCCGAGGCCGAAGCCAAGGCCCGCGTCGACGAGATCATGGGCCGCAAGCCCCGGGTCCCCGCCGCCGAGGCCCCCGAGGAGGTCGTCGAGGAGGTCCCCGTCGCCGAGGAGCCCGTGGAGGAGGCCCCCGCCGCGCCCGACTTCGAGGGCGAGATGCTCTCGGGCGACGACGCCCTCGCCTGGCTGGAGAGCCTCACCGCCGGCAAGGAGGACGAACTTCGCGCCCAGGCCGAGGCCGAGGCCAAGGTCCGCGTCGACGAGATCATGGGCCGTAAGCCCCGGGTCCCCGCCGTCGAGGCCCCCGAGGAGGTCGTCGAGGAGCTCCCCGAACCCGTCGAGGAGCTCCCCGAACCCGTCGAGGAAGAACCTGTCGAGGAGGCGCCCGTCGCCGCGGCCCCCGCCGCGCCCGATTTCGAGGGCGAGATGCTCTCGGGCGACGACGCCCTCGCCTGGCTGGAGAGCCTCACCGCCGGCAAGGAGGACGAGCTCCGCGCCCAGGTCGAGGCCGAAGCCAAGGTCCGCGTCGACGAGATCATGGGCCGCAAGCCCCGGGTCCCCGCCGCCGAGGCCCCCGCGGAGGTCGTCGAGGAGCTCCCCGAACCCGTCGAGGAAGAACCTGTCGAGGAGGCGCCCGTCGCCGAGGCCCCCGAGGAGGTCGTCGAGGAGCTCCCCGTCGCCGAGGTCGAAGAAGAGCCCGAGGTCGTGGGAGGTGAGCTGCTCACGGAAGAGGAAGCGGCGACCACAGCCGTACAAGCAGCGGCAGGGGAGGACAAGGCCTTCTTCGGATGGTCGGGCTTCGATGCCGACATCGCCGAAGCAGAGACTCTGCCTGAGCCCGAAGTGGTCGAACCCGAGGAGGAGATCATCACCTCCTTTGGATTTACACGATTCACGGAGAGAGAGATCGAACGCGAGGAAGAGGAGGAGGTTGCCGAAGAGCCCGTGCGCTCGAAGCGCACACCCGCTTCCGAGCCCCAGGCCGAGAAGGCAGCAGCAGCACCCGAGCCGGATCTGGAAGAGGAGGAGCTGGAGGCCGTCTCGGATATCACGGCTTTCATGGAATCTAAAGCAGCGGAAGAGGAGCCGGCCCCCGCGGAAGAGGAGCCCGTTCCTGAAAAAGAGACTGGCCCTGCGTTACCCGAGGTTCCAGAGGTCGATCTGGAGGAGCTGCGCGCCCAGGTCAAAAAGAACAAGTCCGACTACAAGGCGCGCCTCACCCTCGCCCGCGCCCTCTGGAAGAGCCGCGAGATCGATGCGGCTGTCGCTCAATATACCCGGCTGATTCGCGCCGACGAGTTCATGGAACAGGTCATCGACGATCTCCAGGCATACTCCGCTGAACGACCCAACGACCCGCGCCCCCTGCGCGCGCTGGGCGATGCCTACATGAAGCAGGGGCTCCTGGATCAGGCGCTCGACACCTACAAACAAGCCATGGATCTTCTGTAGAGAGGAACCCGCCAACAAGGAGATGATCTTGGAACAGACGCTAATTCTTCTCAAACCCGATGTCGTGCAACGCGGACTCGTCGGCACCGTCATCCAACGCATCGAGCGCCGGGGGCTGCGCATCGCCGCCCTGAAGATGATGTGGATGACGCCCGAGCTCGCAGAGCGCCACTACGGGGAACACAAGGGCAAGCCCTTCTACGAACCCCTGGTACGCTTCATCACCTCGGCCCCTCTCATCGCGATGGTGGTCACCGGGCCGGAGGCTATCTCCATCATGCGCACCATGATGGGGCCGACCAATTCCAAAGAGGCCCCACCCGGCACCATACGGGGCGATTTCGGTCTCTCCAACCGGCACAATCTCATCCACGGCTCCGACAGTCCGGAGTCGGCCGACCGGGAGATCCCTCTCTTCTTTGAAGAGGAAGAGATCCTCGACTACGGACGACCTACGGAACCCTGGTCCGATCCTGACGCTGCCTGGTAGGCAGCACCGACTCCACAGATAGAAGACGGGGCAGCTCCAGGAGCTGCCCCGTCTTTGCGTCAAGGCTGTTGACCTAACCGAACTTGTAGGCCACCCCATAGCCCCCACGCGGGAGCTTCCAACCGATGTTGTGATAAGGACAGCCCACACGACAGCTGCCACACTCCACACATCCCTGGTAGGCGACCTGGACCCTGCCGTCGTTGCCCAGGGTGTAGACGTTCACCGGACAGAAGTAGAGACAGGGCTTGTACTCGCACCGGTCACAGACGTCGTCGTCCTCGATCCAGAGGTGAGACTGCTCCTCGTCGATAAAGTACTTGAGGGTGACCAATAGGTCATCCACGTAGACGTCGGGCAGGCTCTCCTCCAGCTCCTCCGGCAGCTCTTTGGCCTCAAAGGCATCACCCTTCTTCATCACCATCCCATCACCGCCCTTCCCATTGCAATAAAGTCACCCGCGGCCTTGACCAGGGAGCGTCGTTCGGTCAGGGCCCCAAAAATCTCGTTGAACAACCGACGCTTGGGCTTCCCATAGGCGCTGAAGAAGCGACCGAGCGCCTCGTTCAAGAACGCCGGATAGGTGCCCATGAACTCCGGATGAGTCTCCAGGAAGCGGGAGAAGTTGCGGTACTGCTTCAGGTCCGGAAGGATAAAGCCGCTCTCCAAGCGCTCCCGGTATCCGGAGAGCGATCCGGCAGAGAAGTCCCCACGGTGGTGGGCGTCGATCGCCGTCTCCGCTGCCGCTCTGCCGGAGACGATGGCCATATTCGTCCCCTCCCAGTGCAGGGCGTTGACCATGGAGGCTGCGTCACCGGTGACCATCACGCCGCCCGTATAGAGCCGGGGCATGTCACGATAGCCTCCCTCCGGAATGAGGTGAGCACCGTACTCCAGAAGCTGTCCCCCCTCGACGAGAGGGGCGATGGCGGGATGCTCCAGATAACGCTGCAGCACCTCGTAGGGGCGCAGCCGGTACTCCGCCGCCACGTCCAACATCATACCCAGCCCCACGGAGATGGACTTCTGGTTGGTGTAGACGAAGCCCATGCCGGGCAGGCCCATCGAGACATCGCCCAGAACCGAGACGGCGACGCCGTGATTCTTGTCGGGCAGACCGAAGCGGTTGTTGATGACATCCTGGTCCAGACCGATGACCTGCTTGAAGGCCAACGCGGCCCGGGCAGGCTCGATGTCGTACCCGATGAGGTCGAGCTTCTGTGTGAGCAGGTTGTTGACCCCCTCACCGATGATCACGACCGGAGCGTAGATCTCCCCCTGGGGCCGATCGGTCATCACCCCGATGACCTGCCCGTCCGCTTCGCGGATGAAGTCCACGACCGTCGTCTTGGGGATGAGGAAAGCACCGGCTTGCTGCGCCTGCTCCGCCCACCAGAGGTCGAAGTCGGCCCGCAGGGCGGTGTAGGCGTCGGGCGGATCACTGTCGAGCGCCCCACCCTCGGTCACCACCCGCGTCAGACCACCGTCCTTGGAAAGGAACCAGAAACCGGCCTCGGTCACGGGGCGCTCAAACTTGGGCCGCCGCTCCATGAAGTCGGGCAGAACCTCGGCAATGGCGTGCGTGTAGATCGCGCCACCAAAGTAGTTCTTGCCTCCGGGCTTCTGTCCCCGCTCGACGAGGGCCACGTTGAGCCCCTCGCGAGCCATCACCATTGCCGCCGCGGAGCCGGCCAATCCGGCACCGACGACGACGGCATCAAATTCTATCCTATCGTGGTTGCGCTCGCTCATGCAACCGCCTCCTTCTGCTTCCGTGCCTGGATCTCTTCAATCATCGCCGGGATCACCTCGTAGAGATCTCCCACAATACCCACGTCCGCCACCTCGAAGATGGGTGCGTTAGGGTCGTTGTTGATAGCGATGATGAAGTCCGAGTTCTGCATGCCCACCTTGTGCTGTAACGCCCCGGAGATGCCGGCCGCGATGTAGAGCTTGGGCCGTACGGTCCGCCCGGACTGCCCGACCTGGTGGGAGTAATCGATCCAACCGCCGTCCACGAGAGGGCGAGAGACACCCACCACACCTCCCAGGACGTCGGCGAGCTCCTTGAGGAGTTTGAGCCCCTCGGGGGTACCCAGCCCGCGCCCGCCGGCGACGATCACGTCGGCGTACTCGATATCGACGGTCTCGCCCTTGGTGCGCATGAACTCGAGGATACAGGCCATGGCTCCGGCCTCAGTAATCGCGACCTCCTCGCGGACGATCTCCCCCTCCCCTTCAGGCTCGTAGTTGGGTGTGGGGAAGACGCGGGGGCGCACACTGGACATCTGCGGTTGGTGCTTGCGGCAGACGATGGTCGCCAGAACGTTGCCCCCGAAAGCAGGCCGGGTCGCCAGGAGCAGGCGCTGCTGGGCGCCCTTGACCTCGCCCATCTCCAGCTTCGTGCAGTCGGCGGTCAAGCCGGTGCCCAGCGCCGTCGCTACCGCCCCGGCGAGGTCACGCCCCAGGGTCGTCGCCCCGATGAGGAAGACCTCCGGCTCGTGCTTCTCTGCCACAGCGGCGATGCTCTTGTAGTAAGGACAGTTGCGGTAGTGCTCAAGGACCGGGGAGTCCAACAGGTAGACACGGTCGGCGCCGTATTTGAGGGCCTCCTCGGCGATGTGCTCGACCTCGTGCCCCAGAAGGATACCCTCAACGACCACCTCGTCGCCGCCGGCTTCTGCCTCCTCCTGGACCTGGGAGGCCAAATCGCGGGCCACGCCCAGCAACTCCCAGGAGACCGGATGTACCTCCCCCGTCTCCTGTTCGATGAAGACCCAGAAACGTCGCACGCTCATTGCGCACCTCCCTCTCCCTGCAGCACAACCTCCAGGATGCCCTCTTCATCAGCCTTCTGGAAGGCCTGCCGGACGGCATTGGTGACACCGATCTCTCGGGCATTGAACTTCTCACCCGGCTGAGGCAAGGGAGGCGTGCCCATCTTGAAGACGATCGTAGGTGAGCCGCGCACGCCCACCTCATCCTTTGCAAAGCCCACGGGTCCCGCGCCCATCGACCACATCTCAGGGTCGTAGCGCAGGGAACGGATGAGATCGGGGAGAGGAGCGAAGGGTATTTCAGCGATCTCCTTCTCGCAGGTGAGGAGAGCCGGAAGAGAAGCCTCTACGACCTCTGTCCACCGCTCCGTCTTGCGCTCCACCACCACCCTCCGGCCCTCCAGGTCGATCTCCCGGATCCTCACCGCGTAGGTGACGATAGGCAGATCCATGCGCACCGCCACTCCCGGTCCTACCTGTGCCGTATCCCCGTCAATGGCCTGCTTGCCAAAGAAAAGCAGGTCGATGGGCTGTTCCTTGTGGATGGTCTGAATGGCCTCGGCAAGCACGTAGGAGGTCGCCAGGGTGTCCGCCCCGGCAAACTTGCGATCGGAGATGAGTACCCCCCGATCGGCACCGAGCTCGATGGCCTCCCGAATTGTGGCCGTGAAGTTTGGGGGTCCCATGGAGACGACCGTCACCATCCCGCCCAACTTCTTCTTCCACTCGACGGCTTCGGCGAGGGCGTGCGCGTCGTAGGGATTCATAATCGCCGGCACGCCCTCCCGCACCAGATTTCCCGTCTCAGGATCGATGCGGATGTTGGTCGTGTCCGGCACCTGCTTGATTGCGACCAGCGCGTGGAACAAAGTGTACCTCCTTCTACGAACGAGATTCGAACACCATACTTAACAGCGGTATAAAAGAGCAACCGGCAAGAGGAATGTGCCGAACCTTTCAGCGCCAATCCTGGATGCGTCTCAGTGATGCTACCGTGTCCGATACCGATCTATAACCTTGTGAATTGTAGGGGGAGTTATGAAATGTGCAACCGTGACCCTGCCTACCGTAGATTTCTCCTAGCGGTTCAAGAAGCGAATGATGAGATTGAGAATGATGGTCAGCAGCAGACTGAGCAGAATGGAGGAGACGATGGGGACGAGGCAGGTCACCCGCCCATCCGCGCTCCGGTAACGGATATCCCCCGGAAGACGACCCCAGCGGTTAAGGAAGGGCACCTTGCTCAAGAGCAACATCACGCCCCCCACCACCGCGAGGGTCACCCCCAGGATAATCAACCAACGCCCCAGGCTCTCCATCTGAAACATCGATATCTCCAAATCTATCGCACCACAACCATCTCTAGAGATAGCCCAGATCGCGCGCCGCCTGACGAAGATCCGCTCGGAACTTCGGAGCCGCAATCCCGATGAGCGCCTCCACCCGCTGCCGGATGCTCTTGCCGCGCAGATTGACGGCGCCATGCTCCGTCACCACCCAGCGGATGTGGTTGCGCGTCGTCACGACGCCCGCCCCAGGCGTCAGGGTGGGGACGATGCGGCTCTTCTCACCGCCCCGGGCCATGCTGGGCAGGGCGATGATGGGCAGTCCGCCCTCGGAACGCGCGGTACCGTAGATGAAGTCCATCTGTCCCCCCACACCACTGAAGAGCCGCGGCCCGATGCTGTCGGCGCAGACCTGGCCCGTCAGATCCACCTCGATCGCGCCGTTGATGGCGACTTGGCAATAGTTCTGACCGATGATACAGGGATCGTTGACGTACTCGGAGCGCTGCAGCTCGATGAGAGGATTGTTGTGCACCCAGCGGTAGAGGGTCTCCGACCCCAGGATGAAGCCCGCCGTCACCTTACCCGGATGCAACGTCTTGCGAGCACCCGTGATGACCCCCTGCTCCACGAGCTGCATCACCCCATCGGAGAAGAGCTCCGTGTGCACGCCGAGGTCCCGCTTGTCCTGGAGGTAGCCCAAGACGGTGTCGGCGACGGCGCCGATCCCCAACTGCAGCGTAGCCCCGTCGGGAATCAGCCCGGCGATGTGCCCGGCGATGGCCCCTACCACGGGATCGTGGGGATCAGCGGCCATGCGGAAAGATTGCAGGGGCTCGTCCACCTCGACCACGTAATCTAGATCGCTGACGTGGATGAAGGTATCGCCCAGCACGCGCGGCATCTGCCGGTTGATCTGCGCGACGATGGTCGTCGCCGACTCCACGGGCGTCTTGGCCAACCCCGTCTCCAAGCCAAAGGAGCAGTAGCCCTCTTCATCGGGCGGCGAGAGATGGGCAAAGGCCACGTCGATGGGCAGAACCCCCTCCTTGAAGAGTAGAGGGAACTCGGAGAGAAGCACGGGCGTGAAATCGGCACGCCCCTCCCAGACCGCCTGACGCACATTGCTGCCCAGAAACATGGAGTTGGTGTGCAGATGACCGTCCATCTCCGGAGCCACCCAGGGGGCCGGTCCGACGGTCAGCACCTGCACCAGCTCCACGGCGGACAGCTCGGGCGCTGCAGCGATCAGGGCGTCGACGAGGGACGTCGGGACGCTGCAATTTCCGGTCATGAAGACCCGGCTCCCCGAACCAACCGTAGCGGTGACGGCCTCCTCGGCCGTCACCAGGCGCTCACGATAGGTTGCTTCCCAGGACATTATCCCTAGGACCGCACCGCGCACTCGAGGCGGTCATCGACGATGTCCCCATTGCGCATGACCACGGCCCGCTTCAACGCCGGCTCCTGAGCGAAGGCGGTTGCCGGACCGATCTCCACGAGCATTTGGACATAGGGCCAGACCGCATTGTTGAAGGCGTGGGTGGAGGTGCGGGGAACGGCACCGGGCACGTTGGGCACACAGTAGTGGACGATCTCCTCCTCCAGATAGGTGGGCTCCTCGAGAGTCGTGGGGCGGCTGGTCTCGGCAGAACCCCCATGATCGATGGCGAAGTCCATGAAGACGGCGCCCCGCCGCATCGTGCGCAGCAGCTGACGGGTGATGAGAATGGGCGGGCACTCACCCGGCACCCGCACGGCGCTGATGACCACGTCGGCAAAGCGGGTCAGATAGGCGATGTTGAAATCGTGGGAGATCATGGTCGTGATCTGCCCTCGGAAGTGGGTATCGAGATAGCGCAACCGCTCGAGGGTCGGGCTGAGGACGAAGACCTTGGCCCCCAGGCCGAGGAAGGCGCGGGCAGCGTTGGTACCCAGGACCCCACCACCGAGGATGACCACCTCACCGGCAGAGACTCCGGGCACGCCGTTGAGCAGGACCCCCCTTCCGCCCTGGTTGCGCATAAGCAGGGTGCCGGCGATATAGGGCGCCATCCGCCCCGTGACCTCGCTCATCGTCCGCAGGATGGGAAAGCTCTCACCGTCGGGGGAGACGAGCTCGTAGGCTATGGCCGTGATCTTCCGTTCCTGAAGGGCCGCAACCTCCTCCTGAGGGGCCGCCATGAGACCGAGGAAGCCCATCACGATCTGGCCCTGTCGCATCCAGCCCATCTCCTCCAGCGTCGGGCGCAGCACCTTGAGCACCAGATCGGAGCGGTCGTAGAGCTCCTCGCCGCTGGCCACCACCGTGGCCCCCAATCGTTCGTAATCATAGTCGTCGAAGCCTGCCCCCTCACCGGCACCGCGCTCGACGAAACAGTTGTGCCCGGCCTTCGACAGCAGACCCACGCCCGCCGGCGTCAGACCTACGCGCTCCTCGCCTGCCTGGCGCTCCTTGACGATCCCTATATCCATAGCACTGCTCCTTTCTCTAGAAAAGTAGCTTCAGCCTCATATCTCTGGAGCCCTGTCAATCCTCCACGAACGTAGCACAACACCCCCTTCGAGTGCAAGTGCCCATACACCAACTTCACCGCAACAAATGTCACCGCACGTAACGGATGGGGCGGTTTATCTATCGACCCTCTCCACCCCTTCTGCCGAATGGACATCGTAGATCACCGCCTCGGCATCGAACTCTGTCGCATAACGCTCCAGCAGATGGGCCTGGACCTCGGGCACGGCTCCCTCCTCAACGAGCGCGATGATACAGCCACCAAAGCCCGCTCCCGTGAGGCGCGCACCGTGACATCCCGGAACCTCCACCGCCGCCTCGACGAGCAGGTCGAGCTCCGGCGCGCTCACCTCATAGTCCTCCTGCAGGCTGCGATGCCCCTCCAGGAGAATCCGCCCCACCTCCTCCAGATCACCCTTACGGAGGGCGAGAACCGTGCGCCGTACCCGATAGTTTTCGGTGATCACGTGGCGCGCCCGGCGATAGACGACCTCGGGCAACAGATCCCGGTGCTCCTGCAGCTGGTCGAGGCTCACATCCCGCAGCGCCTCGATCTCTGGCAAGACCTGCCGCAGGAGCTGGACGGCGTGCTCGCACTGGGCCCGGCGCACGTTGTACTCGGAGGTGGCGAGAGAACGCCGGACCTTGCTGTCGGCGACGATGATCGCCATCTCTGCCGGTAAGGGGACGTAGTGACGTTTGAGAGTCCGAGTGTCCAGGAGCATGGCGTGGCCCGCCTTCCCGCAAGCGCTGATCATCTGATCCATGATCCCACAGCGGACCCCGACGTACTCATTCTCGGCACGTTGTGCCAACAGGGCGAGCTCGTCCGGATCGAGACCGAAACCGCTGACCACACTCCAAACGTAGGCAAAGGCCAACTCCAAGGCCGCCGAGGAGGACATGCCCGCCCCCACAGGCACGTCGGAAGAGAGCACCGCGTCCAGACCAAAGGGCTTCAGTTCCTCCTCCAGGAAGCTCCAGATCAGGCCACGAGGATAGTCGGACCACCCCCCTCCCGAGGCAGGAACCTGATCCACCGGAAAGACGACCTCGTCCTTCCGCATGTCCAGAGCCCGAAGAACCGCCGTGCGTGCCTGATGGGTTCCGGCCGCTACCCACGCTGCCCGATCCACGGCGATGGGAAGAACAAAGCCAGCGTTGTAGTCGGTGTGCTCACCGATCAGGTTGACCCGCCCCGGTGCTCGCACCACGACATCCGGTTCGCGCAAAAAACGGGCACGAAATGCGTGTACAACTCTTTCATGTAGAGGTACGTCGGTCATAAGAGCCTCAGTTTCTGTCACCTTAGGGATAGGGTCTCTTGAAAGGCACGAACGGATCTCAGGTCAGCTCCTCCACCTCGGGCAGGATGCCCTGCAAAGCCAGGATCCGCAGCAGCTGCTCCCGGTCTGCCTCGCGCACGAGGGCGACCTGCGGACCGAGACGCTCCTGGATCAGGTCGCGCACGGCATCTGCGTCGAGGAGCTCGGCATCCTGCACTCGCAGAATCCAGCCCCGCATCATGCGCGCCTCCCCCCCACCCCGATAGGTCTCCTCGATGGCTTGGCGCAAGGTCGTAGGCAGAGGCTGCTCCAGCGCCTCCTCCAAGAACCCCTCAATGCGCTCCAGGGGGATTCGCTGCCGCCGGGCCCGCTTCAAGGAGCGAGGTGTGAGCCGGTAGAGGTGCAGGCCCTCCTCGCCCACAGGCGTTGCAATCCGGCTCATCTGGAAACGCTCATAACGACGCTCCGGCGGGACCAGAAGCAGACCGCTCACCCGCACCTCGATAGGCGCGGGCTCCAAAAAGGTCGGAGGATCTGCGGCGCCCAGGAGGGCGGCACCCGCGGCGCTCACCCGAAAGCGATCGGGCGGCAGCCAAGGGGTGGACTTTCCCAGATCCACCAGACCCAGCCAGTAAAGGGGGCCCGTGATCAGAAAGGCCAGCAGCGCGCCCTCTACCGTCTCCCACGCATCGAAACCCCGCAGGGGCGCGCCTGTCACGGCGTCGCGGGGGCTCCAGGCCTCGTAGTCGCCATCAAGACGCAGAAAATCGGGCGTGTGCTGGTGGGCGTGGGTCACGAAATCCGCCATCGTATACCAGACGTCCGTCACACAGCGGCGCAGCATGACCAGGACATTGCTCCGCGTGGCAAGAGGGTCGTTGGGCCAGCCCAATGTGGTATCGGGTTGCAGGCCCGGTACCCAGGCCACGTCGTTCCAGCGCTCGCTCTCCTGCCAGGCATGAACCAACCTCTCCCACTGGGTCCACCGGTCGGCGTGCAACCACTCCAACATGGGATCGGGAACCGGTCGGAGCAGTCCCCGCTCGTCCCTTCTGATCCAGCCCACCTCGCGTGCCAGCGTCTCCAGCAGGGCCAGACGAGGTCCCGCCGGAGGGTGAACACGGGCGAGGAGCCGCTCCCTGTGCCGCGGAGGCCAACTGCCATCCTCGTCCGGACGCACCGCCTCGTTCTGCAGCAGTGACCAGAGGCTCACCAGATCGTCCGCCAAGGAATCATCCCCCCCGAGCATCCGCAGAGGTGAGGACGCCGGATCCGGGGGCGGGATCTCCAGCGGAGGCGGCGCCGGCAGGTAGAGCGCCAGATCGTCGGGCACGAAGGCCATCTCCGACGTCGCCCCGGTGGCGCTGACGGTCGACGTGCGGTAGAGGAAGCCCCAGTACCAGAGAGTCTCGGTTGCAGAGATGGGATCCCGCCACAGCTCCTCCCGCTCCAGGCGTCCCGGTCCCACGGTGCGCAGGGGTCCCCAACGCCGGGTGAAGGCCGGCCAGGGCAACGCTCCCTCCCGACGCAGAAGATCCTCCAGGGCGGCGCGAGAGCGGGGCGTCAGGGAGTCCCACGCTGCTGTCACCCGCTCGACGTGCGCCATAGCGTCAGCGAGCTCCGCGGCGAGATCTGTCCGACGGCTTGCCGTCAGGGAGATCTCCCACTGCCCGGCAATGACCCGCAGCCGCGCGGGTTCGCTGTCGAGCAGAGCCTGGTACAACGTGCGTAGGGACATGACCTCAAGTAGTTAACCGATTAGGTGTATTGCCACGGGACCTCATTGACATGCACAACTGATTATATCCGCGGCAGACGAAGGCGCAACCTGTCACTTGCAAGCATGCCATTCACGGGTACCATGTAAAGCACAGCGTCGGATAGAGAACAAAGGAGCTATTGATGAAAGTACTGCTTTCGGGTAATGAGGCCCTCGCTCTCGGAGCCTGGGAGGCGGGCGTCCAGTACGCCTCGGCCTACCCCGGCACCCCCTCAACGGAGATCCTGGAAAACTTCGCCCACTATCCCGGGGTCAAAGCCGAGTGGGCCAGCAACGAGAAGGTCGCCCTCGATAACGCCATCGGAGCCTCTTTCGGTGGAGCGCGCACGCTGGCGGCTATGAAGCACGTGGGCGTCAACGTGGCTGCCGACAGCCTCATGTCCGTCTCCTACACCGGGGTCAAGGGGGGACTGGTGCTCATCAGCGCCGACGACCCCGGCGCCTTCTCCTCGCAGAACGAGCAGGACAACCGGCAGTACGCCCGCTTCGGCAAGTTTCCCTGCCTGGATCCTTCCGACAGTGAGGATGCCCGGCACTTCGTGGGGGTGGCCCTCGAAGTGAGCGAGCGCTTTCAGACCCCGGTCATGCTGCGCTCGACGACCCGCCTCTCCCACTCCAAATCCGCCGTGGAGACGGATCTCCCCTCGGTGCCACCGCCCGACGAAGGGCAAGAGCGCTCTCCGTTGGAGAAGTTCCAGCGGGAAGCGGAGGTGACGCGGGTGATCATCCCGGCCATCGCTCGTAAGCGCCATCCGGAGATCGAAGAGCGGCTGCGGGACGTGGCGGATTGGGCAGAGACGGCTGAGATCAACAGCATCGAGTGGGGCGACAAATCCCTGGGGATCATCACGACGGGCATCGCCTACCAGTACGTGCGCGAGATCTTCGCAGGCTACTCCATCCTCAAGTTGGGCATGAGCTATCCCCTACCCATGGAGAAGCTTCGCGATTTTGCCGCGCAGGTGGAGCAGCTCATTGTCGTGGAGGAGCTGGACCCCTTTATCGAGGATCAGCTGCGGGCAGCGGGGATCGAGGTCGCCCACGGCAAGGATCTCTTCCCCCTCTACGGGGAGCTCACGCTGGCGAAGGTGCGCGCCGGCGCTCTCGCAGGGGGGCTCATCGAGGGCGAGACGACGCCGGAACCGCAGGGAGCAGCACCGCAGCCCGCGGAGGAGACGCTGACCGTGCCGCCACGCCCCCCGGCTCTCTGTCCCGGCTGCCCTCACCGCGCCTTCTTCTACAGCATGCGCCGAAACCGCTCGCGGGCAGTCATCGCCGGGGACATCGGCTGCTACTCCATGGGCGTTCTGCCCCCCTTCGAGTCGATGGACATGCTCATCTCCATGGGGGCCAGTGTGGGCATGGCCCACGGTTTCCGGCAGGCAGGCGGACAGGAGTCCGCCGTCGCGACCATCGGGGACAGCACCTTCTTCCACTCGGGCATGGCCCCCCTGGCCTCCGCCATCTACAACGGCAGCAACATCGCCGTCGCCGTCCTCGACAACCGCATCACGGCCATGACCGGACAGCAGCAGCACCCCGGCACGGGGATCACGCTCCAGGGGGCCGAGGGGGTCCACATCGACATCGCCGGGGTCTGCCGCGCGCTAGGAGCGGCCTTCGTCGAGGAGGTGGATGCCTGGGAAGTGGAGAGCGTCAATGAAGCGCTGCGGGCTGCGATGAAGCACGACGCTGGACCTGCGGTCGTGGTCGTGCGGGGGGCCTGCGTCTTCACCCCCTACTTCGAGCAACAGACCCGGATGCGCGTCGATGCGGAGAAGTGCATCGCCTGCGGTGCCTGTTTCCGGGTGGGATGCCCCGCCATCCTCAAGAGCGGGGAGACCTACGAGAAGACGGGCAAGCCGAAATCTCAGATCGAGCGTCTGCTCTGCACCGGCTGCACCGTCTGCCTGCAGGTCTGCCCCGTGGAGGCCATTGCGCCCTCTGAGACATGAGCGGCAGCGCCGGGATACGTCATCGGCTAGAGATGTGCAGCCGACAAAAGCAGAGGACAGGCGCGACGGCCCAAAGACAGCGAAGAGCGCGCTAAGCAAGTAACAGATGAACGGGGGATGGCGGCTGAAGTCGAGATGGATGTGCACGTTCAAGCAGTGCAATCCAGCAGCGCAATCTGAACCGCCCGGCTGAGAAGGGTCACGACTCGACAGTCAGCCCCAGACGACTCAACGACTATCTGACTATGTTCGAGGGAGGGTAGAAACGGTGTTGGCATTCAACTTCAAGGACTTCTTCAAATTTACCTGGATCTCCTTCTTCAAAAGCAAGGGGACCGATTTCCGGCTCACCCCCAAACGTCTAGGTTTGCTCCTGCTGCTCTATATTGTCTTCCCCCTCTACGAACTCTTGATCTGGGCGGGACTCCTCCTCGATGAGCTCTTCTTTCCGGCCTACAAGGAGCAGGTCATTCACCAGCCCGTCTTCATCGTGGGCAATCCGCGCAGCGGCACCACCTTTCTGCAGAGGGTGCTCGCTCAGGACCATCACAACTTCCTCTCCATGCAGATGTGGGAGATGCTGCTCGCCCCGTCCATCACCCTACGCCAGCTTGGAAGGCTGCTGGGCAGGCTGGATCGTAAGTTGGGGGGTCCCTTCGAACGCCGACTGACGCTGTGGGAGAAACGCTGGAAAGAGAAGAACGTGATGCACGAAGTCGCACTCCGCGAGCCGGAGGAGGACGAATACCTTCTGCTGCACATCTGGTCCAATCTGAAGGTCTGGATGTTCGCGGGGATGACCGCGGCGGCCAAACCCTACACCTACTTCGATCAGCACATGACCGAGGCGAAAAAGGAGCGGATCATGCGCTTCTACCACCGCTGTCTGCAGCGCCATCTGCACGCGCACCACGCCAACGGACGCCACTACCTCTCCAAGAACCCCTCCTTCTCTCCCATGATCGACACCCTCTACCGCCGTTTCCCCGATATCAAGATCATCTACCTGGCTCGCAATCCTCTCAACATGATCCCCTCCTACATCAGCCTGAACGACCACCAATGGCGCCTGCTGGGTAATCCCGTGCGCCCCTACGGCAGCCGCGAGTACGTACTGGAGATGGCCCAGCACTGGTATCACTATCCCCTCGAACGGCTAGCAGAGGCCCCGCCGAAGAGCTACATCGTCATCACCTACGACGAGCTCGTCAGGGACGTGGAGAGGGTCATCGAGCGCATCTACGAGCACTTCGACTTGGAAATCACCCCTGAGTACCGTCAGAGACTCCAGCAGGCCACCGCACGCGCACGAGGGCACCGCAGCCGTCATAAGTACTCGCTCGAGGAGATGGGGTTGAGCCGCGAGCAGCTCGTGCAACGCTACCGAGAGATCTTCGAGCGCTTTGGTTTTAACACACGGGAACCAGAGTCTAAAAGCGACGCTGCGGTGAGCCCCGAGAGGCAGTTAGGGACACGATGAGAGTTGCCTTCATCTCGCTCTTCAAACCGGGGTTAGGGGGTGGAGGAGGACGGGTGGCACACGAGCTGGCCTACCACTTCGCCAAACAGCACGAAGTGGTGATGATCTGCCCGGCAGAGAAGACCGGTCTCTATCTCGACAGCAACCTCGTGCACTTTGGCATACGCAGCGCCGGTGAGGGGGAGTTTGCCATGCCTGCGCTCTCCACCAAGACTGTGAGCGCCCTCTTCGACTTCCTCGACAACTTCAACCCCGACGTAGTTCACGCCCACGACCCCGCCTTGATTGGCCTCATCGGGCAGATCTGGGCGCGGATGAACCGCGTGCCCTTCTTCCACACCAGCCATGTGCTGCCCTCCAAGACTCTCGATTTTGGAATGGCCGATGCGCTGGACCTCAAACTGCTACAGATGCCCTTCAGCGAGAGTTTCGCCCGCCAACTGCTTCTCAACTTCTACCATAACTGCGATGCGCTCATCGCGCTCAACACCTTCGCCCTGGAGTCCATCCGACAATTCGGTTATGAGGGCAAGATCTTCGTGATTCCCAACGGGCGGGATCTGCAGCGCTACCACACCTGCCGCACAACAGAGATCGCGACCGCAGAGAAGCGGCTGACCTTCATCGGCTACATCAGTGAACGCAAGAATCAGATCTACCTGCTGCAGGCGCTCAGCCATCTACCGTCCAATTACCACCTGGAGATCGTGGGCAAGCCCTTGAATCCGGAGTATGGGGAGGCGCTCCGGGTCTTCTGCGAGACCCACAAGCTCCACAATGCCACCTTCGTGGGGCAGATACCCCACGAAGAGATCCCGACCCACCTCGAGAAGAGCCACCTCTTCGTCTCCGCTTCCAAGATGGAGGTCCAGAGTCTCGTCGTTATCGAAGCGCTGGCCTCCGGCACCCCCGTCGTAGGGCTCTCCAACGAAACCATCGACGAACTCGTCGACGAGCAGGTCGGCTGTCGCCTTCCCAGGGACACCAAGCCGGAGGCGTTCGCTCACTGCATCGAGAGACTGGCAGCGCTCGCTCCCCAAGAGTATCAGTGGATGGCAGCCCAAGCCCGCCAACGGGTCAAGCATCTTGACTGGTCCAATGTCGTCGCGCAGACCGCCCAGGCCTACCGGCTGACGATGGAGGAGAAGTGCACCACGACTGAGGAATCCCACAGCGGGCTGTCCGACCTCTTGACCTTCATGCCTTCCAGCGAGCTGAAGGATCTCCTGGTTGATAAATTGGAGGATAACGAACGTTTCGCAGGCGGCAGGGCGCGCTTTCTGCCCAAACTCAAGTGGTTGAAGAAGATCCGCACTTGGAAACGGGTGCCGCAGTCCACGTGGCTGCTCACCGGACTGACCATCCTCGTCTCCGTGATCGGCTACTTCGTGATGAAGTACCAAGCGTCGCTGGCACGACTGAAGCGGTCCTCTTCCGAAAATACACTTGTGCACAAATGATCTCCCCTTATAATCGACGGAGGCTCTCTTTGGGCCTCCCACCCATACACGGCGAGGGGTACAGACAATCCTAACAGTTAGCCAGAGGAGAAAATCGTGGTCGAACGGATGAACTTTCTATTCGTAGGGGTAGGCGGACAGGGCGTGCTCACCGCCTCGGACATTGCCGCTCAGGTGGGATTGGATCTCGGGCTGGATGCCAAGAAGTCAGAGGTGCATGGTTTTGCCCAACGGGGCGGTGTCGTCGAGAGCCACATTCGTTGGGCACCGTCCGTCGGCTCCCCCACGTGTGAGAAGGGGACCGTCGACGTCCTCATGGCCTTTGAGCTCCTCGAGGCTGCCCGCTGGATCGCTTGGCTCAAGCCCGGTGGCACGGTCATCGTCAACCGTCAGCAGATCACACCCATGTCGGTGAGCGTAGGGGATGCCAGCTACCCTCCTGAAGGGGAGATCCTTACCGCTCTACACAAGCGGGCGGGACGGGTCGTCGCCGTGGATGCTCTACCCCTGGCTGAAAAGGCGGGCAATCCGCGCACGGTGAACACTGTCCTGCTGGCGGCTCTGGCTTCCCACCTCGAAACCGACCGCGAGGTCTGGGAGAAGGCCATCCTGCGCCGCGTGCCGGAGGCCTACGAGCAGGTCAACCGCACCGCCTTCCAACTGGGAAGCGAAGCCGCGAGCGCCTAGCCTCCCCCCTTCAGCTGATCAGCGAAGGGGGCAGAAAGTCCACGCGGTTGGTGTAGATGAAGTCCCGCCGCTCGCCGTGAAAGTCAAGACGGGCGATGGCGGTGTTGTTCATCAGAAACCAGTAGTCGTTGTGGAGAGGCAGATCGAGCAGCACACCTAGCAGATGGTTGAAAAAACCGCCGTGGCTGATCACCGCCACGCGATCCTCACTCTCGCCATGTCGCTCCACCAGCTCCTGCAGGAAGCGTCGTGCGCGCTCCCGCCGCTCCGCATCTTTCTCGAAGGGACGATTCCACCACCCCTCCTCCCCCAGCGATTCGGGCAGAACTAGGTGGGGAAAGTGTTCCTCAAAGAAGGTCCGGTTCCCGCCGGGCAGCCCGACCAGCTCCTCCGTCTCCGGCTCCCGGCGGTAGATCCCCCCACTCTCGTGGAGGCCCTGCCAGGCCTGCAAGGACAGCTCGAGGGCCTCGGCGACGACAGTACCCGTCTGCACGGCGCGCACCATCAGGCTGGTGTAGAGGTGGGTCAAGCCGAACCCCTCCACGTTGTGCGGATCGAAGCCCTCACTGGTGGCACGCGGGTCATCGCCGCGCAGAAACTCGGCCAGCCGCTGTGCCTGCTTCCAGCCAAGCTCCGTCAGCTCCGGATCCGGGCTGCGCTCCTCATAGGAGCCACTCTCCTCAAAGAGCCGGTTGTTTTGGGACTGGGCGTGTCGGATATAGTAGAACTGCACGATCTGGATCTCCCTTCAGACGCGAGAGGGCCCTCCCCTCTTTTGCGAGGGGAGGGCCCCGGTCTCTCTTACTCCTTGAGCTTCACGTAAATGACGGACGTCCCACTGCGACGCTGTACGGTACGGATTTTGAAGAGATCCTGATAGCCCCGTACCAGCTGCGACAGCTGCTTGTAGCCGTAGGTCCGCGAGTCGAAGCTCGGGTCCAGCTGCCGAAGATACTGTCCCAGCGGTCCCAGAGATGCCCATCCGTCCTCCTGCACGGCCATCTCGAAGGCCTCGCGGAGGAGCGGGCGCGGATCCGGCTCAGGCGGTTGCGCGGCCTTCTGCGGCGAAGGCTGGCGCGACCGCTTGGGCTTGGGCATCAGGTTCTCCGTGTAGACGAAGAGGTCACAGGCGTTAACGAACGCGCGGGGTGTTGTCTTCTTGCCAATCCCCATCACGAAGATGCCCTTCTCACGGATGCGGGTCGCCAGACGCGTGTAGTCGCTGTCGCTGGAGACCAGACAGAAACCGTTGACACGGCCCGTGTAGAGAATGTCCATGGCGTCGATGATCATCGCGCTGTCCGTGGCATTCTTTCCGACCGTGTAGCGAAACTGCTGAATGGGTTGGATGGCGTAGGTGTTTAGCGTATCCTTCCAGCTGTTCATCTGCGGGGTCGTCCAATCCCCGTAGATGCGCCGGATGGAGACCACGCCATACTTGCCCGCTTCAGCGAGCATCTTCTCCAGAAGGGAAGGCTGGGCATTGTCGCCGTCGATGAGGATGGCGATACGGCGATTTATGACTTCAATTTCTTCTTCCATATAGTTCCTTTCTCCTTACCCCACAACGGGGAATAGGAAACACTCACGTTCGCCGCCGACAGAGGTCACCAAAGTGCCCTCCGCGACGGGATACCCACGCCAGTGCTTCCTGAGACGATTACGAAGACTATTATACCAGAAAGACACGAAGGGCGGCAGACAGCGCTACACAAAGGGGAAGGTGCAGGCATGGAGACTAACCTCTCCCGGCTGAAGGGGGAAAGGAGTGGACAGCAGCGGAGTCAAGCACGGCGAGCGGAGAAGAGTCCCGAAACCTTGGTGATACGAACTCGGCCTTCGCCGGCGATACGCCTCTCAACGAGAGCACGGAAAGCGCTCTGACGGTCCGGGTCCAGAACACTGTCCAAGAAACTCTGCGACGAGAGCACGTAGGCAATGAGCGGCTCTGCCTCCGTCACTACCAGGGCATCTTCGTACCGATGGAGCCGCACGTCGGCGAACCAGCGCTCGAGCTGTGGGAGACCGTTCTCCAGCGTGAAGTTGGCGGTCGTCGCGCGTGAACGCGCATGAACACCGGGAGCCAGATCCTCGGCCAGCTCCCACAGCTCATACATGTGCCCCTCCCCAACCGTTGAGGCGTAGAAGTGCCCCCCGATCTTCAACACGCGTCGTATCTCCGCGAACGCGCGCTCACGATCCGGTACGTGGTAGAGCATATGGTTGGCAATCACGGCATCGAAGCCCTTCGTCTCGAAGGGCAGGGACTGGGCATCCGCCACGCGAAAGGTGAAGGGTTGGGGACGTTCTGCAAGGTTCTGAGCCGCCTGCCTGAGCATTCCCGGCGAGAAGTCCGTGAGGACCACCTCCCAGGTCTCCGGCAACCGCTCCAGATTCTCCCGCCACAACGCGCCCGTCCCGGCGCCCAGCTCGAGGATCCGGGCCCTCTCCGGCAGGCGCAAGTGATCGAAGATCCAGCGCTGCCACGGGTAAGGGTTGAGACTGAAGCGGGCGTGTAACGAGACCCGCTTATCCAGGTTACCGGCCCGACGATACTGCTCCACAAGCTCTTCCTCGGGACTCACCAGGGGCTTCATAGCCATACCTCCTGTCATAAGTGAGAGGGCGTAGGGTTCCTGCGTCTAGGTGAAGCGCAGCTCCTCGTACCAGGCGTCGAGTTCATCCTCAGTGAGGAAGCCCTCAGCAGCCCCCCGCTCTCCGATCTTGTAAGAGGCAAAGACCATTGCCTTCTGTAGAGAGATGTAGGGATTGAAGGTCTGGATGTAGAAGTGTACAAAGGCCGAGAAGAGGGCATCCCCGGCTCCCACCGTGTTGATGATCTCCCGCGTCCTTACGGGTGGAACGCGCTCTACCTCTCCATCTCCTCGTACGGCCAGCAGGGCGCCCTCCGCTCCGAGGCCTATCACGACCACCTGAGGACTGTAGCGCTCGAGGACCTGACGCGCCCACTCCTCCGGTGCGACGGGAAGGAAGTCATTGGACATAAAGAGTATATCTGCAGCAGCCATAAAAGCACGATTGTAGTCATCGTCAAGGGAGGAGATAGCATGCACATCGGTGGCGATAGGAATTCTCCGGGCCTTCACCAGATCAAGCCAGGGGCGAGAGAAGTTGATGTTGCTGAGCACGGCGAGGTCAGCGCCCTCTAGGGCAGCTTCAAAACGCTCGAGGGGATAGACCTGCTCCTGGACCTGCTTCAGGTCCACGTTGATCTGCCGCCGCCCGTCCCCGTCGTAGAGGATGACCGACTGGGCCGTTTCGTCCATCTGCCGCCGTATGAACTTCGAGGAGAGCCCCTCCATCTCCAAGACGTCCAACACCAGTTGTCCCAGCCAATCCTCGCCAATGATCGAGACACAACGCACCTCATCCCCGAGGGTACGCAGGGCCTTCGTGATATTGTATCCCACACCCGAAACCGTGCTGTTCACCCCTCCGAAAGGATAGCGCACCGGGGAGTAGTGGATGGGAAAGCCCTCCACCCTGAGGGTCGTCTCGACATTGATGAGTCCGGAAACTACAACTGTGCTCATGGCTGCACACTCTCCCTTCCTGCCCTCGCTTGTCCCTCGTAGATCTCTGTCACATCCGTCCGGTATGCTCCCGCGTCTCATTCCGCGCCGTGATCTGCTGCAGCAGCGTCTCGCTGTCGACCTCCAACATCTCGCACAGCCCCAGGCAGTAGATCATGAGGTCTCCAATGGCGTCCGCCATCTCCTCCTTGTGACTGATCCCGGGAGCCGGGCGCTTATCGCTCTTCTTGTAAGCGCGTGCCAGCTCTCCCAGCTCCTCCACCATGAGGACGACCTCCTTACCGACGTCGGTGGCGTTGAAGCCGCGCTCCACCTTGTTCCGGTAGATCGCCTGCTGCAACTTACGAAGATCGATCATAGAAGGCGCTGGCGCTCCAAACAGGCCTCCGCTGCCGGTTGCGTGATGCCGTCCTGGAAGAAACAGATGACGCACCGGTCGGGGCAGCGGCGAAAGGCTCGATCACCTTGCGCGGCTCGATGACGGCCTCCGAGCAGGCACCATGCTCCAGATTGGGATAGAGTGCTCGATCCAAATCTACTCCTGAGCCCGCGCCGACGCCGTCAGAACTTCCACCCCCTCCTCCGTCACCCGCAGGGTATGCTCCCATTGAGCGGAGAGGCTATTATCCACCGTGATGGCCGTCCAACCGTCGTCAAGCACCTTGACGTCAGGGGCGCCGATATTAATCATCGGCTCGATGGTGAAGACCATGTTGGGTTGTAGGACGACGCCCGTGCCCGGTCTGCCGTAGTGGCGGACGTCGGGAGGCTCGTGAAAGTCGATACCGGTCCCGTGACCGACAAAGGCCCGCACGACAGAGTAACCATGGCTCTCGGCGTGCTCTTGAATGGCATGACCGACATCTCCCAGCGTGTTGCCCGGCTTGACCTGCTCCAGGGCTCTGCCTAGACATTCACGGGTCACCTCGACGAGGCGACGAGCCTCATCCGACACCTCCCCGATCAGAAACATGCGGCTGGAGTCCCCATAGTAGCCGTCCACGATGGAGGTGACATCCACGTTTAGAATATCACCGCTCCGCAGGACACGTTCCGGGCTGGGGATGCCGTGACAGATAACCTCGTTGAGGGAGGTACAGACGCTTTTGGGATAGCCCCGGTAGTTCAGGGGCGCAGGCACGCCTCCTCCAGCGAGGGTCATCTCGTGGACCCAGCTGTTGATCTGCTCTGTCGTAATGCCGGCTTCGATCCGCCTTTCCAGTTCATCGAGAATCTCCACTGTGAGCCGACAAGCTCTGCGAATGCCCTCAATCTGCTCTTCCGTCTTGATGATAATCCTGGGGGAACGACGTTTCCAGCCGACGGGTGCCCGTTGTCGTTGCTGATCCTGCCTGAGATGGCAGTGCTTGTACTTCTTACCGCTGCCGCACCAGCAGGGATCATTTCTCGAGAGTTTGTTCACTGTTGAGCCACCTTTATAGGGTATAGAGAGCCGAATGCCCTGAGTATAGAACGGCCCTTCCGCAGGTCAAGCATCCCTTTGGTACTATGTGACCAATTTACCAGTGGAATCCTACAAACCTGACGTTACCAACTGACCAGCGACGACGATATTATGTACGGGGGACACATAGATAGTAAATGAAGGAGTGTGAGGTAACTATGCTCATGGCACCCGTAAACCTACAAGAAGATAGTGAGCGGGAGAGCGTCCTAAAGCACTTCGATCCAGTTGCCGTGCTAATCGCTAACTACTTTGACTGGATGGACGTGGAAATGGTAACCACCTACCACGAAGCAGATCTTGGATATGGAACCCTCTTCAAGCTCTGTACCATCGCGGAGATGACGGAGAAGTGTGTGGATGCATCCGGCTGCGCCGCAGCTATGAAGGCGTTGGTCACCGATTTCAAGGCAGGGGTTGGCGTAGGAGAACTCTACCGTCGCTATAGCCGTTGAAAACCAGCCTCTCTGCCCATAGAAGGATTCTCAACGCGGCTCCAATACAGATGCAACGACGCTCAATATGACCCGTAGCAGCTGGTGCACCCCCCCGGAACGATATATCGTTCCGGGGGTCTTCTTTATCCCTCATGCTCCAGAAACTTGCGGAGCGTCACCGCATTCAGGGGAGCGTCACCTGCGCGCGTGTTGTTGAAGAGGACGTAGACCGTCTCTGCACCCGCCTCTCCCAGCGCTTGCGCTGCAGCCGCGATCTCCTCCAGCTCCTCCTGGGAGTAGTCGTAGGTGTACCGAGCGTCCTCCCGCCGTCCGTGAAGACGCAGGTAACCGCAAGCCCCTGTAAGGTAGGGGGTGAGCGGAGAGCCGGGAGCATCGGTGTTGCAGAAGCTGCTTCCGAGGCCCGCAAGCAGCTCCAAGAGTTCGGGGCGCTGCCAGCGCGAGTGGCGAACCTCGACGGCGACGCGCCGGGGATCGCCAAAGGCGAGTAGAGCGCGGCGCAGGCGCTCCAAGTCGTAGGGCATGGAGGGGGGTAGCTGCAGCAGAACGAGCCCCAACCGTTCCTCGAGGCGAGTAGCGTCCTCCCAGAATGCAGCAATCTCGGCGGTCACATCCTGCAACAGTGACTCGTGAGAGATCCAGCGCGGCACCTTGAGGATGTAGCGAAAGCCCTCGGGAGCCTTTTCCCGCCAGGTCGCGTAAGTGCGGGGTTCGAAGCTGCGGTAGAAGGTCGCGTTGACCTCCACGACCGGGAGTTGCGTGACGTAGTAATCCAGCCAGCGGCTACGGGCGAGATCCTGGGGGTAGAAGAGCCCGCGCCAGGCAGGGTAGCTCCAACCGGAGGTGCCGACGAAATAGGTGGTCATCGAAGGTCCGGGATAGGTCTCCTGCCCAGCACGTTCAGCGACGCTCCAGCACGAGGAGACTGCGCCCCCGCTGCTTGCTGCGGTCGAGGACCCGCAGGAGTTTGCGGGCCCGCACCTCCTTCTCCAACCGGGTGATGGGCGTCGAGGTTCCGGTCAGGAGCAGCCTGCCCCCCTCTGCCAGCTGCGCAGCCAGCTCCTCTAGGTGAAATGCCAACGCCTCCCGCCCCTCCTCCTCGCGCAGGACACCCGCGATGAGATCGTAGGGACCGCCGCCCACGTCGAGTGCCGGTTGGTGGAAGAGGGACAGGGCCGCTAGGGGAACGCCGTTTTCGAGGAGATTACGACGGCTGGCCCGCAGCGCCAGGAGGTCACGATCTACGAGGGCAAGGTGACCGGGCCGGGCGAGCTTCCAGAGAGCGATGGGGAGATGCCCCTGCCCCGGATTGAAGAGGAGCGCGTGCTGCACCCGCTTCTCTTCCGCCTGCAGCGCCTCCAGGAGCATCTCCGTGCGATAGCTCAAAGTATCGAACTCGGGAAGCCCCCACACCGTGCGCATCGCAAAGCGGAGCCCCTCAAACTCTACACGTATCTCCGCCCGGTCGTAGAACCCCCGCTCGAAGGCCGTAGCCTCGGGACGTGGAATCTGGTATGCGTCCTGCGTGAAGCGATAGTGAAAGACGGCGTGACCCGAACGCTCCTCACGCACGAGCACCTCGAACTCGGGCTGGACAAGCACCTGGTCGACGAGGGGCGTCAGGGGAGCGACGATGACGAGAGCCACCCAGCCGCCAGGCCGGAGGTAGTGGACGGCATCGCGCAACAGCGATTCGATAACCGCCGCACCCGCCTTCCCTGGGATGTTGGAGATGATGAGATCGAAGTCATCTGCTTGTACCCCGTCGTAACCCAGGCTGCCGTAGACCTCGAGATCGCTCAAATCGTTAAGGAGCGCGTTCTGACGCGCATACTCGAGCGCCAGGGCATCCCGATCGACCAGGTGAACGCGACGCTCCGGCTCCTCCGCCTTCAGAGCCAGGCCCAGGGGTCCGTACCCACACCCCAGATCGAGCACCTTGGAGGAGCTCCGCTCTTGAGGGTCAGGCAGAGAACGTAAAAGCCGCCGCGTCCCCACGTCGACCTGGTGGCTGCTGAAGAGGTCCTGCGCCACGCGCAGCTCCAGCTCCGCCCCGCCATGTGCCAGCGACACCAGCTTCTTGAAGTGGACGTCAGGCTTCATTCTCGCCCCCTCTCCTCACCACCGATCTCCACCTCGCAGCGCTCCAGGAGCTGCTCCAAACGCTCCTCGAGACGCGCCACCCGGCGATTGAGCTCCACCACCATCGCCTGGGTGTCTGCTGTCAACGTGGTAGCGTGGTCGGTAAGCGACTGGGCGGTGGTAGCGCTGCCGAAGACGTTCTCCAGCACCCTTTGCAGCTCGAGCAGATTGCCGAAGAGCCCCTGCAGAGCACCGGTCACCTTCGCGTCGGTCTCGGCGAGGTCCCGCTCGAGATCGGCTGTAGCCCGGCGGAAGCGCGTCAGGAACTCCTGACTCTCGTTCTCCATGAAGAGATGCAGCAGCCGGGCCGGTGTCAGGGCATTGACGCGGGCGTTACCCCGGATCTTGTAGGTACCGCCCCCCGTACAGTAGGGTTTGTCCCTCCCGCTGGGAATCTCAACCCGGAAGAAAGAGTGCTTTCCGCTGTTCTCGACAAAGATGCTCAACTCGACGGAGGGAATACAGCTCTCGGCCCGGTTGATGATGGAGAGCTTCTCCGCATCCCCCACGGGGCAGCCGATGACCTTTCCCCGCTGCAACCCCTCCGCGGTCTTGTACTCTCGCACCCCCACGAGGATGGTGCCGCCGCGCGGGGAGTTGGCAAAAGCAATCAGGTCGTCGCTGCGCAAACCGCTCAACGACTCCTTGAACTCGACGTCGTACGTCTCGGCGCCGCGCAGAAGCTCCTGTGCGCGGCTGGAGAGGAAAGAATAGTCGTCCTTGATCACCATAACAGTCGGCGCCGCTCTTGAAGGAGCGGCGCCTCATCGCTTGTCAGTAGGTTACTTTGGGGGACAGAGCCTTGGCCTGATCCACCCAGTCGTTGACCTGCTCTCGTGTGGGCATGCGGCGCACAAGTTCGTGCTCCTCATTCACCGCCTGCAACGTCTCGAAGAGGTTCTGAGGATTTCGCCGGGCGAGCTCCTTCACGGTATCCACACCGGATGCCTCGAGAAGATCGGCATACTCCGTGCGCACCCCTCGAATGCGTGAGAGATCGGCACGATTCACCCAGTCCAGAATCTCATCGGAGTCGAGACCCGTCTTCTCGGCAATCTCCTGGCGTCCCTGCGACGTGCCTCCCACTTCGAGAAGCTCCTCCATGGTATCGATCCCCATCCGGCGAAGTGCGTCCGCCTTCTCCCCCCCCATACCGGCAATGTCATTGATCGTGGTCATCTGGCCTCCTCGTATAAGATATTCAACAGTCATTTCTCCTACAGCTTATTACAAAAATAGTACGGGTCAAGCAGCGGCAGGGAGGGAAGCTTCTGCTCCCCTCTCTCGAATCAACCCTTGAGTCCCTCTAGCGCAGGACCAGCGGAATATAGACGAGGTGGGGATGGACGGTGAGAGGTTGGCTCATCTCGTCCACCTGCCCCCACCGATCCTCCAGAATGAGGGTGACGGTGTACTCCCCTTTCGGCAGGAAGAGAGCCGCGTACTCATCATAGGTAAACCAGAGATCGGTGCCC
>DAOTVC010000170.1:0-33885 GCA_034437215.1 Anaerolineae bacterium
CCACTCCCGAAAGTCCCGCACCAGTCCGTGATGCTGCGGATAGTGTATAATATGCTCATCAGGGTGCCGGGAACGCCGTGACCAACGCCTTGGTACCAGACTCGGGCGCGAGGCTTGCTTTCGACTTTCAACAGAGTATAGTCGAAGGGTAGAAAAGGTCAACGCAACTCGACGCGCAACGCATGTCCTCCTGTGGGAGCGGTGGGTTGGGGGACAACTCTGTTACGGTGACACTCCGCGCCAGGTAGGGCAGGGGCGCCGCCGCACAATTACTCAATATTCAGTGAGGAATATATGACTCTGCTGAAAAAGCCTTTTTACCACAGAGGGCACGGAGATTTTTTAAAGTTGACCTTCATAAAATCAGGAAACAGAGCGTTTTTATAAAAATATTTCACTATCTCCTTGATTTTCTCAGTGTTCTCCGTGGTGGAAGAAGTTTTTTCAGGGCAGCCAGTATTAAGCCGGAAAGCAAAAAGCGCGTCCTACCCAAGGACGCGCTTTCGAAGACCCGCTTTCAGGGCAGGGTGAAGCCGACCACACGACCGGAGTGGGCATCGGAAACGAAGAGCACACCCTCCGAACCTACCGCCACGCCCGCGGGGAAGAGCAGATTACCCCCCGCCTGACCCAGACCTCCCGCCGTCCAGAGGAAGGCGCCCGCGCTGTCGAAGGCCAGAACCCGATAGTCGACAGCGTTGGTCACGTACGCGGTGCCCTCACCGTCTACAGCCAGGTAGGGCTTCTCCTCCACGTTCATCAGGTCCCAGACGGGAACGGCCCACTGGCGCAGAGGCTCCCCCGCAGCCGAGAAGACCTGGACGCGGGTGTTCCAGCTGTCGGCGACGAAGACCTCCCCTGCCGCGCTCACGGCGACGCCCACGGGCTCGTCCAGCTTGCCCGGCCCCTTGCCGCTCCCGCCGAACTCCCGCAGGAAGTTGCCTTGGGTATCGAAGACCTGAACGCGCTTGTTGCCGGTGTCCGTTACATAGACCTCCCCCTCCGGCCCCACGGCAACGCCCCGCGGCCCGAAGAAGGCCCCACGACCGTTGCCGTCGCCCACATTGAACTGCCCGAAGGTGCCCCAGGCGAGCAAAAACTGCCCCTGGGAATCGAACTTCTGAATGCGATGGTTCCAGGTGTCGGCCACGTAGACGTTGCCCTCGGCGTCGAGGGCCACGTCCCAGGGCTCCTGGAATTGACCGGGTTCCGTACCCATCTCGCCCCAGGATCCGAGGACCACCCCTTGGCGGTTAAGGTGCCAGACCTGATTGTTGGACGTATCGGCGACGTAGAGGGTACCGTCAGGCGCGGCAGCCAGGCCCCGCGGCGCGGAGTTGGGCAGCTCCATCGTCACCTCGAGGGGCAGCCCGGCAGCGCTCTCCCCGAAGGGGTCGGCGGCAGCGGTAGCCTCAGGCCGGACAGCGACGGCCCCCTCCCCCAACCGGTATCCCCAGACCTCCGAGGCCAGGTCCCGCCGTACGTAGAGGCGGAAGTCCCGCCGGTAGGGCCACTCCTTGAGCGTCACATCCTTGTCCCAGACATTCCCGAAGTAGCTGACGTCGTATCCCCACTGCCCTGCAACAAGCGCCTGCCGGAGACCCGGATCGGCCAGCACTACTCGCACCCGCTCCTCCAGAGGAACGGAGAGCGCCTTGGCGTAGGGGTAGTCCCGATAGTCGCGGCTCCAGAAGATCGCCCACAGCGCCTCCCACATGGCAGGCTCGGAGACGATCTCTTGCAGCCGCTCCCGGGTCAGGTTCTTGTAGTCCTCGATGGGCCACCAGAGATATTTGTAGTCAAAGTGAACGTACTCATCGCCCACGATGGACTCCACCTCACTTTGCTGACCCTTACCGGCGATGATGACCGGTGACTCGAGGAGCTTCTCCGGCTCGGGGGTAGAGCCGTAGAAGTAGGAGTTAGGATAGTTCACCATGTACCAGGCGAAGGGCCAGGAGCCATCATCACCGTAGGCCACCTGCACGTCGTAGGGCGCGCCCGTCACCCGCCAGGAGACGTCCTGCACCTGCTCCAGGGCTACCTTGACATCAGGGGCACCGTGAGCGTAGACGATGTGCTCCACGGCCAGGTCGTAGTTGATGAAGTTGAGACGCGCCATGGTGCGCACGGTGAGGAGAGCCACAAGAGCCACCACGAGAAGCAGCCCCAGCCGGACCGCCTGCAGCAGCCCTACCCGCCTGATCGCCCAGAGCGAGAGGAGGAAGAAGGGAACGAAGGCGAGGAGCCCACCGAAGAGACGTCCCAGCGTCTGCAGCTGGGCAAGGGTCGGTCCGGCCTCGGGAATGCCGCTCCGCAGCAGACCGCCCAATTGGAAGGTGGAGATGGTCAGGACGACGAGGGCGACGAGGGCCAGAGGCAGCGCAACCCAGACCAACCATCCGTGACGACGCAGGACGCGCTTCCAATCCACCCCGGCCACCAGCCTGTTCACCCCCCAGCCCGCCAGGAAGATGTTGGGCAGGGCGATGTGGACGGTCAGCCAGGGCATCCGCTCCCCGGCGTAGCTGTAGGCCATCCAGGCGAGCAGTGCCCAACCGAGGAGAAAGAGAGGGAAGGTGCGGTTGAGAAAGCGGTCGTAGACCCGGTCCGCCTCCTCGAACGGCTCCTCGTTCACCGCACTCTGTAGAGCGGGCTCTTCAAGGAGCTCGCCGGCATCGTCGGCGCTCCCATTCACGTGATCAGAGGATCCGGGGGCAAGCGCCTGCGGCTCGGTTTCGAAACTCTCGACCTCCGCCGCCTCGATCGTCTCCGGCTCCGGGGAGAGGGTGTTAAGGAAGTAGGCCAGCGCTCCTACCCCCGCCCCCCAGCTCAGAAGAAGGGGCAGATACTCGTAGAGGGGGGCGATGATGAGATAGTAGTACCAGGGCTGCGTCCCCCGCTTCACTCCCTGCTGGGACATCCAGTAAGCGAGGGCCCCGATGGGTCCGCTCAGGAAGCCCAGGGCGTTGGTGAAGATGGTCGTGTAGAAGACGAAGAAGACGGCGTAGTGAATGGCTGCGATGATGGGCCAGCGCTTCTTGTCCAACCAGATGCCGAGGAGAATTGAAGCCAACAGCATCAACCCCACGATGACCACGGAGATGATCAGATCGCCGACGGGGATGCTGGAGATGCTCTCGGCGAGGAAGGCGTTCCCCAGGGCGACGATATTCACGTCCGTCAGGCGGATGACGGCTGCCGAGCCCAGGGGGAGGGTCAAGGTGCCCAGCACCATCAGCAGGTTGAAGAGGCGCATCTCTCGCAGCGCCGCCTCCCCGACCCCCAGGTAAGCAAGCGCCGCGGCGCCGAGAGCCACGAGAACGGCGGCAAACAGAGTCAGGCGCCCCCATAGAGGGATCTTGGTCTCAGCAATACGGCTGTTCCCCTCTCCCTCCTCGTCGAGGGGCTCGACCTCTACCTCGGCGCTCTGGTAAGCCACGAAAAAGAGTCCGCCGAGGAGCACGACCAGCACTAGGGCCGCCAAGAAGGGGCGGTAGAGATCAGGGCGAACCCAGGAAGCCAGCAGCACCTTCATCAGGAAGGGGAGGAAGAGCAGCGCGAAGAAGATGGCGGTGTAGATGTAGGAGGTCTCCTTGGTTGCGTAGAGAAGCGCGAAGAAGGCCGCCAGCGGATAGAACCAGCGATAGCGGCCCGTCTCCAGGTACCGGACCATCGTCCAGAGCAGCAACACCGCCGCCAGCATGTTGTAGACATCGTGCCGGATGTAGCGGGAGTAGAAGGAGATGGAGGGGGAGATGAGGAGCATCAGCGAAGTAGCAGTAGCCCCTGCCGCCCCCAGACGGCGACGGAAGAGCCAAGGGCTCATCACCAGGGCAATGCCTGCCAATGCAGGGAAAAAACGTGCCGCGAAGTCGTTCACACCGAAGAAGAAGTAGGAGAGCGCACCCAGGTGAAAGAGAAGTGGGCCGTGCATCATCGGGTTGTGCGTGTAGCCGCTGCCCGAGTAGAGGTACCAGGCATACTTCGTGTGCAGGCTCTCGTCATGGCTCATCACCCGGGCACCCACCATATAGAAACGGGTGAAGAGCGCCAGCAGGAGGATAACGACGCAGGTCACCCTTTCCCAACGACTGAGCTTACGCCAATTCATGCAGAACTCCTCCAAGATGAGTCGAAAGTCCACAGTAGATTTTATACAGACTTACGGATCTATGAAGATTATAACACAATTCTGAGCCCCACCTGTGAAAAAGGCACGGAGATAGCAGCCCCTCTCCGTGCCTTGACAAGACGAGGCGCTCTAACCCATGCGAGCCAGTTCTTCCTCCACGACCTCGGGATCCAGCTTCGCGAAGAGGGGCTGTGGCTTTTCCAGCGGTCGACCGGCGGGCAGGGTCTGGAAGGCCCAGCTGCCTGCAGCCGGGGCGTCGTAGTAACGCAGGACGCCGTGACGGTCGCTCTCCTCCCCCACCTCCTCGATCTTCAGATGGCCGAAGAGCGACGTCTCGTAGCCCAGCATCTCGTGCAGGCGCTGGGCGGAGAAGGGCAGGAAGGGAGCCAGCAGGACCTTGAGAGCGTTGATCGCTTGCAGGACGGTGTTGAGCGTCGTGGCAGCAGCGGCGCGATCCTCCTTCAGCTGGCTCCAGGGGGCCTTGACCTCGAGATAGCGATTGGCCTCGCGGGCCAGATCCAGAGCCTCACCCAGGGCGGCACGGAAGCGCACGGCGGCCAGACTCTCGCCCACCCGCTCGAAAGCACCCTCGGCCTTCTCCAGCAGCTCACGGTCCACCTCCGCCATCTCGCCCGCCCCCGGCACCTCACCGAAGTGCTTGGCGGTGAAGGAGAGCACCCGGTTCACCAGATTGCCCCAGATCCCCACCAGCTCCGAGTTGTTACGCTGGACGAAGTCCTCCCAGGAGAAGTTGGTGTCGCTCGTCTCCGGCATCACCGACGCGAGATAGAAGCGGATGGCATCGGGGTCGTAGCGGGAGAGCAGATCCGGCATCCAGACGGCCCAGTTGCGACTCTTCGAGGCCTGCGCCCCCTGCACGTTCATGAACTCGTTGGCGGGCACATCGTAGGGCAGATTGAGGGTGGCCTCGTCCTCGTAGAGACGCTCCAGCCCCAGCAGCTCGGCGGGCCAGATGATGGTGTGGAAGGGGATGTTGTCCTTACCGATGAAGTAGTAGGTCAACGCTTCGGGATCGTACCACCAGGCCTTCCAGCGCCGAGGTTCGTCGCGGAGCCTCGCCCACTCCACGCTGGCGGAGAGATAGCCGATCACCGCCTCGAACCAGACGTAGAGGCACTTGTCCTCGTAACCCTCCAGGGGCACCGGAATCCCCCAGGCGATGTCCCGGGTGATGGGGCGGCCCTGCAGCCCACCCTCAACGTAGTTGCGGGAGAAGTTCAGGACGTTGGAACGCCAGTGATCCTTGTCGTCCTTGAGCCAGGCCAAGACCTCCTCCTCCAGCTTGGGCAGATCGAGGAAGAAGTGCTCCGTCTCGCGCACGATGGGAATCGAACCGTCGATCTTGCAGCGGGGGCTGCCCAGCTCCAGGGCGTCGAGCAGGCGACCACAGTTGTCGCACTGGTCGCCCCGCGCCTGGGTGTAGCCGCAGTGGGGGCAGATCCCCTCGATGTAGCGGTCGGGCAGGAAGCGGTTCAAGGTCTCCGAGTAGTACTGGCGCTGCGTCTCGCGGTAGAGGAAGCCTTTGTCCAACAGCCGCAGGAAGATATCCTGAGCGACCTGGAGGTGGTTAGCGGTGTCGGTGTGGGTGTAGAGATCGTAGGAGATGCCCATCTGCTCCTGAACCTCAAGGTCGTGCCGGTGGTAGCGCTCGAAGATCTCCCGCGGCGTCACCCCTTCCTGCTCGGCGTGGACGGTGACGGGCGTGCCGTGGGAGTCCGAGCCCGAGACCATCAACACGTCGTTGCCGACCAACCGGTGGTAGCGGGCAAAGATATCGCCCGGCAGGATGGCGCCTGCCATGTGTCCGACGTGCAGATCACCGTTAGCATAAGGCCAGGCAATCGAAACGAGAATCTTCTTGTTCATCGATCTCCTCCTTCATCATGAGTATAAATCGGGTTCGGTAAAAAAGAAAACCCGCCAGCGAGGCTGGCGGGTGGTTGCCGTGACGATGCGCTCAGGAGGCCTCGCCCTCCCGGCGCGCCGGCAGGCTACGCATCATCATGGTCATGGCGAAAAAGTAGGTCGCTTTCATCTCTAGAACAGATAGTCCCGGAGGCTGCGGCTCCGGCTGGGATGGCGCAGGCGCCGTAGCGCCTGTCCCTCGATCTGGCGAATGCGCTCGCGGGTGAGACCGAACTTCTTGCCCACCTCTTCGAGCGTGTAACTCCGTCCGTTCTGCAGACCAAAGCGCATCCGCAGGATGCGCACCTCGCGCGGGCTGAGGGTGGACATGGCTTCCTCGAGGCGGTCCCGCAACATGTCCTGGAAGGTCGTATCGGGGGGCGTGGGGGTGTGCTCGTCCTCGATGAAGTTGCTCAGCTCGCTGTCCTCGTCCTCCCCTACAGGGCGCTCCAGGCTCAGAGGCTGCCAGGAGACCCGCATCATCCACTGCACCTTGCGCGGCTCGAGGTCGAACTCCTTGGCCAACTCCTCGGGCGTCGGGCGCACCCC
Organism: Anaerolineae bacterium; assembly: GCA_034437215.1. Lineage (GTDB taxonomy): Bacteria > Chloroflexota > Anaerolineae > B4-G1 > SLSP01 > DAOTVC01. The sequence continues at coordinate 6,611 of DAOTVC010000170.1, forward strand.
GCGCTCCTGCTCGATCTCCTGGGCACGGCGGTAGAGCCGGCGGATGCGGTCGCTCATGTGGACGGGGACACGGATGGTGCGCCCCTGATCGGCGATGGCGCGGGTGATCGTCTGGCGAATCCACCAGGTAGCGTAGGTGCTGAAACGGTAGCCGCGCTGGTACTCGAACTTCTCCACGGCCTTCATCAGGCCCAGATTGCCCTCCTGGATCAGATCGAGAAAGGGCACGCCGCGTCCGATGTACTTCTTGGCGATGCTGACCACGAGGCGGGTATTAGCACGGATAAGGTGATCGCGGGCATCGATGCCCTTGAGGATAAGTCTCTGCAGCTGGGCTCGCTGTTCTGGCTGGTGACCGTTGCTCTTCAGAGATCCTTCGGCTTCGCGACCGGCTTCAATCTGCTTAGCCAGCATCACCTCTTCTTCGGTGGTAAGCAGGGGAACGCGCGACATCTCGCGCAGGTAGAGGGCGACCGTATCGTCGACACCGATACTGGAGAGATCGTAGGCGTCGTCCTCCCAGGCGTCATCCTCGTCTACGGCATCGTCTTCCAACGCTAATCCATCCCCGCCCTCGTCGAGCTCCAGCTCCACACCGGCCTGCCGCAGTTCCTCCCGGATACTCTCGATGATCTCTTCGTCTTCCAGTACCTCTTCATCCAAGGCTTCCAATATATCGTCAACAGTGATAAACCCCTGGACCTCCGCTTTTTCCAACAGCTCTGCAACGACGTCCATAGGCCTCCTTAACTTCCCACAAGGGTTGACATCAATAAAGACCGGTAGAAGGCAGCCACGATTCCACCGGCCCGTCACACAATGAACTAGGATTCCTCATCCAATAAAGATCGCAGAGCCTCCCAACGGGGATCAATGGGCTCCTCGTCCGTACAGACACACTCACCACGCGCAACGTTCTCACCACATTGAGCACAAAGACCCTGACAGGCTGGGGCACAGACAGGGCCGATGGGCATTCCCAGCCAGACATACTCGCGCAGCAAGGGGGTTAGATCGACCCACCCGTCATCAGCGACACGAACAGGGCGTTCGGGTGTGATTTCGGTGCCGGGAAGACCGATGGTATCCTCAACGTCAACGAGGATGGGCTCGAAAAAGGGCTCTAAACAACGGATACACTCGGTCTCGACCTCGGTTTTCAAGGATCCTTCCATTAGGATACCGTCACTCACCCGGGTGAACTCCAGCTCACCCTTCAGGTAAGCGAGGCGCAGCTCGCCGATCTCTAGACTACCCAGATCCAATACTACAGTATGTCGCTTGCCAATTTTGGCGTGCGTAAGGGGCTGAAGATTAATTCTCACCATGTTAATGGACTCCACACAGTCCTCCCAATATGGGAATTATAGCATAGGTATAATTTTACGTCAAGTTTTTCTAACTTTTTAACGTATGAATTCCGACCGGACAATAGGTAAGCGTTACGCATTCTCCCCACTCTATCTCAATCAGGTTAACAACAGACCAACAACGCGTTAACAATCCACCATCAGGGCCGCAGCAAGACCCGTTGCACCTCCGGAGGCTGCCCGACCTCGAGCACCAGGTGAGCGATGGAGGGCACAAAGGGAGCGTTGAAGTAGGCCGTCGGCAGCGCCGCACCGGGATTGATCAACAGGGTCTCGCCCCACCAAGCCTGATAAAAGCGGTGGGTGTGCCCAAAGACGATCACGTGAGCCCGGGGAAAGCGTGCCAGCAGGGAGCGAGCAATCGCCGCATCGTAAGCGGCAAACTCCCAGTACCCCACGAGATTGCGGAGCAACGTCACCGCCTTCCAGAAGAAGGACATGCTTCCTATCCGATGCCCGTGATCGAGCGCGATGCAAAAACCCTCCCGCTCCAGCTCCACCGACTCAGGCAAGGACGCACCTGCGTCAGAGCGCTCCAAGAGATGATAGTTCCCCCGTACGGCGTAGACCGGAGCCACTGCCTTCAAGGGCTCCAGAGCCCACGGCTCATCCACGTCTCCTGCGTGCAGGATAAGGTCTACGCCCGAGAGCGCGCGGAGGACGGAGGCGGGAATTTCCGGGGCGCGGTAGGGGACGTGGGTGTCGGACAGCAGACCGATACGCATGAGAAAAGGCCACCGTCGCTGTCGGTGGCCTCAGGATATCGATGTCACAGACGCTTAGGCACTTTCCTGCATCTGATTTCCAACGTAGTTGACGGCCTCACCCACCGTCGTGATCTGACGCGCGTCCTCGTCGGAGATCCGCCCGCCGAACTCATCCTCCAGTGCCATGATGAGTTCCACCAGGTCGAGGGAGTCAGCCCCGAGGTCCTCTCGGAACTTGGCATCCGCAGTCAGTTCGGCCTCATCAATGGAAAGAATGTCAGCGATGATGGCCTTAACGCGTGCTTCAACGTCGTTACTCATCCTAGCCTCCTTGTACTCGTGCGTTTGGGTCACGGTTACCCTCGATGCTCACCTGTCTATTGTAGCCGCCAGGGGTGAAAAAGTCAAGATTTGTCGCCTCAGAGCGTACCTGCGGCTCTGCTTCCCATTGACTTCACTCTGTCTCAAGGTAAGATAACCCCAACGGAAAGGAGAACCATGGGCGCGTACACGTGTAGCGGGGCACCTTCACATCCGATCTCTTGCAGGCGCGAGCCGGCGGACCTGCGCAGATGGAGAGCCGCTGAGCGGAGACTATGTCCTTGATCACGCAGCGCAAGAACGATCACATACGCATCAATCTCGAGGAGGACGTAGCCTTTGAACGGCTGACGACGGGGCTGGAGCGTTACCGCTTCGTGCACCAGGCCCTCCCAGAGATCGCCCTGGAAGAGGTGCAGACCGAGACGACCTTCTTGGGCAAGCACCTCTCCTTTCCCTTCATCATCGCCTCTATGACCGGGGGCTCGGCGCATGCCGCCCGCTTCAACCGTATGTGGGCCGAAGCGGCACAGGCAGCCGGCCTCGGCATGGGGTTGGGATCGATGCGCATTGCCCTCCAGTACCCGGAGGCGCAGACGAGCTTCCAGGTGCGCAGATACGCGCCCGACATCCTGCTGCTGGCGAACCTGGGCGCCGTGCAGTTCAACTACGGTTACGGGGTCGAGGAGTGTCGGCAGGTCGTGGAGATGGTAGAGGCCGACGGGCTGGTCCTGCACATCAACCCCCTTCAGGAGGCTCTGCAGCCTGAGGGTGATACCCGCTACGACAACCTCCTCCCCAAGATCGAGCAGGTCTGCCGGGCCCTGGAGGTTCCGGTCATCGTCAAGGAGGTAGGGTGGGGGCTCTCCCAGCGTGTGACGCGCCTGTTGCTCGACGCCGGTGTCGCCGCCCTCGACGTGGCGGGCGCCGGCGGCACCTCCTGGAGCCAGGTGGAGATGTACCGGAGCCAAACGATCCTGGAACGGGAGGTGGCAGCCGCCTTCCGCGATTGGGGTATCCCCACGGTCGAGTCGCTCCAGATGGTGCGGCAGGTGGACGAGCAGGTCCCGCTTATCGCCAGCGGTGGGCTGCGCACGGGCATCGACATCGCCAAGTCCCTCGCCCTCGGGGCCGATGTCGGCTCGATGGCCCGCCCCCTCCTGCAGGCAGCAGCGGAATCGGAAGCCACGCTGCAGCGTCGTATCGAGGTCCTGCACCGCCAGTTTCGGCTCGCCATGTACCTGACGGGAGCGCGGGACGTGACGGCGCTTAAAGGGGCTCCTCTACTGCACCAGGACGAGTAGCCAGTTCATCTTCCGGCACTTCTTACTGAGGGAAACACTTCCAAACCCAAGGAGCAGACTATGGATCCTTTTTCAAGATACCTTCCGGCACTCGAAGAGCAGCTGCGGGAGGCGGTCGCCCACCGGCCCGGCGCTCCCCGCCTGCTCTACGGTATGCTCGCCTACCACCTCGGTTGGGTGGACGACACCTTCCGACCCGAGGAGAGCGAGAGGGGCAAACGGCTGCGCCCCATCTTCCTGCTCTTGAGCTGTGAAGCGCAGGGAGGAGACTGGCAGCAGGCGCTCCCCGCCGCTGCGGCCGTCGAACTCCTCCACAACTTCTCCCTCATTCACGACGACATCGAGGACCACGACAGCACACGACGCGGACGCTCGACCCTCTGGACCCTCTGGGGGGAAGCCCAGGCCATCAATGCGGGGGACGCGCTCTTCGCCGTCGCCTTCAAAACACTGACTCGACTGCAGGAGACGGGCGTCGCGCCCGAGGTCGTGCTCGACGCCCAACGCCGCTACCTGGAGATGGCGCTGGCGCTTACGGAGGGGCAGTGCCGGGATCTGGCCTTCGAGACCCTCGATGAGATCTCCGAGGAGGACTACCTGCGCATGGTGGAGGGCAAGACCGCGGCCCTGCTGGGCGTCTGCTGTGAACTGGGCGGACTCATCGCGGGCGCCTCCCCCGAAGGGGTCGCCGCCCTGCGAGCCTTCGGTCTCAACCTCGGACTGAGCTTCCAGATGCAGGACGATCTCTTGGGCCTCTGGGGCGATCCGGAGGTCACAGGGAAAGCCGTGGGCGCCGACTTGCGACAACACAAGAAGACCCTGCCCATCCTGCACGGACTCTCTCAGAGCCAGCAGCTGCGCCACCTGCTCTCACATCCCGTGCTGGATGAAGAGCGCGTGTTGGCAGCCCAGAATCTGCTCGAGAAGGTAGGCAGCCGCCGCTACACAGAGGCGCGCGCCGAGACCTACCACGTCCGGGCCATGGAGGCTCTGGAACAGACCGGCGGCGAGGGTGTCGCCCAGGAGACGCTGCGACAACTGGCGGAGCGTCTCCTGCGACGCGAGAAGTAGACTTACACAAGAAGCCGGCGCCCGTGGGTGCCGGCTTCTCTCCTCATCCGACCTCGTAGCGCTCAGGCCGTTCCAAGAAACTAAGCCCTCCAAACTCTGACGCTTTCCCAGGGATTTGCTCGCGCTGTGGCGCATTTTAAACCTTGGAACTACCTCAGTCCATGATCTCCGAGAGCTCCAGAAGACGCGGATCGAGAGGCTTCTGCACCGAGACGGCCTCCTCCAGGGGGAAGAGCTCCAGTTTGTTGCCCCGCAGCGCGATCATCACGCCGCTCTCCCCATCGAGAAGGGCATCGGCAGCGACGGCCCCCATCCGCGTACCCAGGGTGCGATCGAAGACGCTCGGTCGTCCCCCCCGCTGGATGTGCCCCAGTACCGTGACCCGGACGTCGAAGCCCAGCTCGTCCTTGCGGGAGCGCAGGTAGTCGGTAACGGCGCGGGTTCCCGGGTCCCACCCCTCGGCGATGACCACGATACAGTAGCCCTTGCCCCGCATGTAGGCATCCACCACCTCCTGAGCGATCTTCTCCATGGATGGCCCCTCGCGCTCGGGAACGAGGATGAGCTCGGCGCCACCCGCCAGGCCGCTCTGTAAGGCGAGGTAGCCCGAATCGCGCCCCATCACCTCGATGAGAAAGGCCCGCTGGTGAGAGGAAGCGGTGTCCTTCACCTTATCGATGGCGTCGAGGATGGTGTTGAGAGCCGTGTCCACACCGACGGCGATGTCGGTGCCGTTGATGTCGTTGTCGATGGAAGCCGGCACCCCAACGACGGGAAAGCCCATCTCGTGGAGGGCCAAGCCTCCCGCCAGAGAGCCATTGCCGCCAATGACCACGAGCCCCTCGATACCGTTCTGGTTCATGTGGCGGATGGCCGTCCGTCGCACCTTGATGTCCTTGAACTCGGGACAGCGAGCGGTGCCCAGAAAGGTACCCCCGCGTCCCATGATCCCGCCCACGTCGCGGCTCTCCAGGCGGGTCATATCGTCCTGCACCAGCCCGCAGTACCCCCACCGCACCCCGACGACCTCGCCCCCCCGCTTGAGAGCCTGACGGGTGACCGCTCGAATGCAAGCGTTGAGTCCGGGTCCATCCCCACCGCTGGTCAAAACGCCGATGCGCTTCATGCTACCTCCTTCTTGGCAACTAAAGAATGAGACCTCCACAATGGCTCTCCTAAAGAAACCGGAAACCTCACGACCGCTCGACTTTCGGTCGGCGGCGCTTTGGAAGGCAGGCCCTTTTTAAGTGGAGCCATATTTAAAACGCGACGCCCCTTCGACAGACTCGGGGCAGGCAGCTGCGCTACGTCGCTCACTACGTACCCCTGCTGTCCCGGGAAGAAAGATCCGGTGCCCTGAATCAGTAAAGGAACATGGGCATACGGTGCACGTGCCGAATCTTGGGCCGGTAGGTCTCGACGTCGTAGAGCTGATCGACGTCCACCTGCTTCTCACCCAGGAGAGGTGCGTCGGCCACGACGCTCGAATACTGACCGTCCCGCAGGGCCACCATGCGCCCGAAGATCTTCTCCGTGATCAGATCCATCGCCATGTTGGCGTAGTTGCGCGCCACCATGAGATCGAGGGAATCGGGTGAACCGGAGCGCATGAGATAGGCCAGCTGCTGGTAAATGGTGTTCTGCCCCGTATGCTTCTTCAACATGTCGCTGACCATCTGCCCCACACCACCCAGCTTGCGGTGACCGTAGGCATCGGGTTCGCCCCACTCGACGATCTCACCGCCGATAGGGGTGGCCCCCTCGGAGACGGCGACGATGGCATAGTTGCTCGGGTTCGCCGCCTTGTCCTGCACCAGCATCTCCGCCAACGTCTCGGGATTGAAAGGGACCTCGCAGATGATACAACGGTCCACATCTGCCAAGTAGGAGGAGACGAGAGCCGTCTCCCCGGAGTGGCGCCCAAAGAGCTCCACCACGCCCAACCGCTCGTGAGAGCCGATGGAGGTGCGCAGCTGGTTGATGAAGGTTACGCTGCGGGTGATGGCGGTGGAGAAGCCGATGCAGTAGTCGGTGCCGAAGACGTCGTTGTCCATCGTCTTGGGGATGCTGACGACGGGGAAGCCCTCGCGGTGAATCCGCGCGCCGTAGCCGAGCGTATCCTCACCCCCGATAGGAACCAGCACATCGATCTTCAGCGCCTCCAGAGTATTGAGCACGTAAGAGGTCATATCGACGATCTCGTCGGGGTCCTGACCCTCAAAGTCCTTCTTGATATACTCCGGTGCGAACTCCACCTTCATCTTGCTGGGATTGGTACGCGAGGTGTGCAGGAAGGTCCCACCCTCCCGGTCAATCCGCCGCGTGTTGATCTTGTTGAGGGGCATGAGCCAATCCGCGGAACCCTCGGGATCCTCGGGATTGTAGTTGAGGGGACCTGCCCACCCTCGTCGGAAGCCCACGACCTCGTGACCTTCCTCAATCGCCCGATAAGTCAGTGCCTTAATGGCGGGGTTGAGACCGGGTACGTCACCGCCGCCTGTTAAAACCGCAATCCGCATTATGTCCTCCTACTTGTAGGCTGATTTGTTATCCAAGGTTATATTCTACTAGCGTGCGGGAGCCTGGCAAATAGGAGAACTCGGGATACATCTGAGCTGTCTGACATCTTGGTTGTCGCCTTTGTGGGTTATGGTATACTTGGATTGTGAGGAGTCGATGACACTCTGGACTGTCCTGGGGCTCTTTTTCCACGGACTTGCCTTCCTGGTGCTAAGTCTAACCGTAGTCTTCCTGGAGTATCGAAGTCGTCGCATTCTGCTGGCACGAAGACTCTCTTGGTTAGGCATCTTTGCCCTGTGCGAAGCCTTCGTGGCCTTCAACGATCTCCTGGCCCCCCTGCTCTCCCAAAACACGCTGCTCCCCTCCGCCCTGCGCACAGGCCTGCTGGGGATCGGCTACGCTTTCCTCCTAGCCTTCGGCATCCAGACCTTTCTACCAGCCGACGGGAAGGGCGTGCAGCCAGCGACTCTGTTGACGAGCCTGCACCTGACCTGGCTGCTCCCCTATACGCTTGCCCTGGTGCTTGCCTATCCCAACCTCGAAAGGGGCGCCCTGACCGGAGAGGTGCTCCTGCGCTACTTCCTGGCCTTTCCGGGCGGCTTTCTCACGGGCACGGGCATTCGTCGCCAGAGCTACGAGACATTGACGCCCGAATGGCGGGGCCACATCCGCTTCTACTTGCGCCTCATCGAGGCCGCCGCCGCCGTCTTCGGACTGCTCAACCTCGTGCTGGTACCCAGAGCCTCCTTCTTCCCGGCTACCCTCCTGCACGCGGATCTGCTTCCCTTCTCCGCCGACCTGCTCTGGGCCTTCGTGGGGCTCCTGTGGATGTTGGGCCTGGCCCTCACCCTCACCACCGTGCAGAACGAGATCGAGGAGTGGATCGAGAACGTGGAGCGCATCCAGGCCCTCTCGTCCGATCGCGAGCGTATCAGCCGTGACCTGCACGACGGCATCATCCAGTCCATCTACGCCGCCGGTCTGATGCTGGAGGGGGTACAGCACTACATCTCTCGGGAGCCGGAGAAGGCAAGGTCCCAGCTGGCCCGCGTCATGGAGAGCCTCAACCGGACCATCCAGGACATCCGGCGCTACATCTTCGACCTTCGCAGTGACATGCCCGACGACGAGTTGGAGCCGGGCATCCAGAGGCTCCTCAAGGACTTCCACATCAACACCCTCCTGGAGACTCAGATAGAGACGAAGGGCGAGCCTCAGCGCCCTCTCACCATGGAGCGACGCCGGCATCTCTTCCAGATCGTGCGGGAGGCCTTGACCAATACCGCCCGTCACGCTCACGCCCGCCGGGTGAAGGTGCAGCTCGTCTATGGGTCCGAGGCCCTCGACCTCACCATCGCCGACGACGGTGTGGGGATGGAGACCCTGGCCCTGGGCAAGGGCTACGGTCTGCGCAACATTCGTGAGCGGGCACGGCTTCTGGATGGTAAATTAAAGATCGACAGTGCCCCCGGTGAGGGGGTTACCTTGCATTTGACTGTACCGTATTGAAGGGGATGATAGGTGTATGGAGTTACTACGCATTCTAATCGTTGATGATCACGAGGTCGTGCGCCTGGGTCTGCGCGCGCTCCTCAGCCGTTACCCCAACTTCGTGGTGGTGGACGAAGCGGCCTCTGCCGACGAAGCTCTGGAGAAGACCCGCATGCACAACCCGGACGTCGTCCTGATGGACATCCGGCTGCCCGGTACAAACGGCATCGATGCCTGCCAGATGATCAAGGATGAGTACCCCGACGTGCACGTGATCATGCTCACCTCGTACGCCGAGGATGAGATGCTCTTCGATGCTATCAGCGCCGGAGCCGCCGGTTACGTGCTCAAACAGGTGGGCAGCGATGACCTGGTCCACGCCATCGAGTGCGTGGGGCGTGGGGAAGCGCTGCTCGATCCGGCCGTCACCCAACGGGTGCTCGAACGCGTCCGGCAGGCAGCGCGACAGGAGCAGGCGGCCGCCTTCAACGACCTGACCGAACAGGAGCTGCGGGTGCTGGGACTCGTCGCCAAGGGCAAGACCAACAAGGAGATCGCCAAGGCTCTCTACCTGGGGGAGGGCACGGTTCGCAACTACGTCAGCAGCATCCTCTCCAAGTTGGAACTGACCAACCGTGCCGAAGCCGCTGCCTACGCGGTGCGCCACAACCTATCAGAATTCCTGAAGGAGTTCGGGTAGCGCGAGCGACGCCCTGGAGCGCCGCGCCCCACAACAGAGACTCAGCGAACTTACTTTTACACTCAAGTAGGGAGGGAAAGTGATGGGAGAGGAACGCCAAGCCGTAGACGTCATCATCACCGCCAGAACAGTCATCACCATGGATGAGGAGTACACCATCCACAGCCCGGGCGCCGTCGCCGTCAAAGGGGACAGCATCGTCGCCGTGGGCCCCAGGGAGGAGATCGTGACAGCGTACGAAGCCGAGGAGCAGGTGGACTGCGGCGAAGCCGTGGTGATACCCGGGCTGATCAACGCCCACGGGCACGCTCCCATGACGCTGCTTCGCGGCCTCGCCGACGACCTGCGGCTCGACGTCTGGCTGATGGGCTACATGATGCCCGTCGAACGGGAGTTCGTCAGCCCTCACTTCTGCTGGCTGGGGACCCAGCTGGCCGCGGCCGAGATGATCCGTTCCGGCACGACGACCTTCATGGACATGTACTACTACGAGGAGGCCGTCGCCGACGCTGCCGCTCAGGCAGGCCTCCGCGCCGTCTGCGCCCAGAGCGTGCTCAAGTTCCCCTCCCCCGACGCCATGAGCTACGAAGAGGCGTTGGAGCGCACCCGCGACTTCATCGTCCGCTGGAAGGGCCACAGCCTCATCGTGCCCGCCATCGCCCCCCACGCTCCCTATACCGTCACGCCGCAGCTCCTCGAAGATGCCGTCTCCCTCGCCCTGGAGTTCGACGTCCCCATGCACATCCACGTCGCCGAGACGGGTCAGGAGGTGGAGGATCACCGCCGGGAGTTCGGCATGAACCCGGTGCCCTGGCTCAAGGGCCTGGGGGTCTTCGAGGCCAAGGTCACGGCACCCCACTCCGTACACGTCGACGCCAGCGACATCCGGGTCTACGCCCGCTACAACGTGGGGGTCTCCCACAACCCCTCCAGCAACCTCAAACTCGCCAGCGGCATCGCACCGGTCAAGGAGATGTTGGACGAGGGCGTGAACGTGGGCATCGGCACCGACGGCGCGGCAAGCAACAACGACCTGGATATGTTCGAGGAGCTGCGCCTGGCAAGCCTGCTGGCGAAGGTCGATACGATGAATCCCACCGCCGTCCCCGCCCGCACCACCCTGGAGATGGCCACCATCATGGGCGCCCGCGCCATGCACATCGACGACCTGACGGGCTCCCTGGAGCCCGGCAAGCGGGCGGATCTCGTCGTCGTGAGCATGACGGGGGTTCGCCACACCCCCCACTTCAGCCGTGAGGTGGAGAGCGTCTATTCGCGCCTGGTCTACGCCACCCACGCCGAGGATGTCCAGCACCTGATGGTCAACGGCCAGTGGCTCCTGCGCGATCGCCGGCTCCTCACCGTGGGCGTCGAGGCCCTCAAGGAGGAGGCCAACGAGCTCGCCGCCGAGATCGACGACTTCCTGGCGAAGCGCGAGGAGAGTGTAGTGAGCAAGCTCATCGCCATCGGCGGGGTCGCCCAAAAGAAGACCTTCGAGGTGCAGGTCAAGGTCAGGACCGCTGACCTGGAGGATCTGGAGGAGACGCTGCTGACCGAGGAGGAGGTCATCACCGTGACCCGCGGCACCAACCGCCAGCAGTACGACACCTACTTCCTCTTCGATGACCGCTGGGGAAGCGTGCTGCGCTACCGGGAGGATGAGGTGCGCGCCCTCCAGGGCGACGAGATCACCGACGTGATCTACCGGCTGACGCTGACGACGAAGGCCAAGGAGCGCGAGTACGAGAACTCCGTCCTCCTCTCCCGCTCCCGCTTCGACGCGCTCGCTACCCGCAGCCTGCGCTTCTACCGGGAGTACTTCCAGCCCCAGAAGGAGCTCGCCGTCCAGAAAAACCGGCGGCGCTACCACATTCGCTACGGCGACACCGACTTCGCCGTCAACCTGGATCGCATCGGCGAGCCCCAGGGTATGGGCTCCTTCATGGAGATCAAGAGTCGCACCTGGTCCCGGCAGGACGCCGAACGCAAGGCGGCCCTCATCAGCGAACTCCTGACCTTCCTGAAGGTGCCCGAGGAGGCCATCGTCAAGGAGGAGTACGTGCAGATGGCGGAGCGCCAGAGCGATCGGAGCAAGCAGCAGAGCGGATGAGGCAGGGCAACGGCTTGACTGAAAGCTCACGGCTGGCCCTCTCTGACCCTCTCTACGGCACCTGGGAGCTCGAGGAGCCTCTCCTTCTCGAGCTCTACCGCTCCAGGGCGGTGCAGCGCCTGGCCCACATCTACCAGGCGGGCGCCACCGCCTTCGTCAAGACCGAACGGAACACCACCCGGCTGGAGCACTCCGTCGGGGTGATGCTGCTCCTGCGACGGCTGGGCGCCTCGGTCGAGGAGCAGGCTGCAGGCCTCCTCCACGACGTCCCTCACACCGCCTTCTCCCACGTCGTGGACTTCGTCTTCCCCAACCACCAGCACGCCTACCACGAGGAGCATCGCGAGACCTTCATCGCCACCACCGATCTGCCCGGCGTGCTGGAGCGGCAGGGGGTGGACTGGCGGTGGCTCTCGGAGGCCGAAAACTTCTCCCTTCTCGAACAGCCCCTTCCGGCCCTCTGCGCCGACCGCCTCGACTACTTCCTGCGCGATGGGTATGCTCTAGGACTTTTAGACTCTGCGGAGGTCGGCACCCTGCTCGACCACCTGCAGGTCTGGGAGGGGCGGATCGTCGTGGACGACCTCGAAGCAGCACGCCTTCTGGGAGAGCGCTTCATCGACCTCGACGACGCCATCTGGTGCAACGTGCAGGAGGTGGGCTGGTACGCTCTCATGGCCCGCGCCCTGCAGGCCGCCATGGCTGCAGGGCTGTTGGATGAGGAGGACTTCTGGGGGACGGACGAGGCGATCATGGCCCGACTGCGGGCGACAGAGAACGAAGAGGTGCAGCGGTGGCTGCACCTCTTGCGGCGCGACGTAGACTTCGCGCGGGTGGCCGAGGGCGGTGACCTGCAGGTCCTTCCGAAGGTCCGGGCCGTCGACCCGCCCGTGCTCGAGGGGGAAGGAGTCGTCCCCCTCTCCCGGCTGGATCCCGCCTTCGCCGCCCGGCGGCGGTCCTACGTGACCCGTAAGGAGGGCGGCTGGGCGCTGCGCATCCTCCACGGAGGGTGAGAGGAAGGCGCACCGGTCAACCGACCTCCCCTGCGATCCCGGCGATCTCCTCGCCCGAGATGACCTCCTTCTCCACCAGCCGACGGGCGACCTCGTGGAGGTCATCGAGGTGCTCCGTCAGCAGCTCCTTGGCGCGCACCTCGGCCTCCTCGACGATACGACGGACCTCCCGGTCGATCAGCGAGGTGGTCTCGGGGCTCAGCTCCTGCCGTAAGCCCCCCGTCCGGCGCAGGTAGGTGATGCTCGGCTCCTCCGAGTAGCGGACGGGCCCCAGCTCTTCCGTCATCCCGAACTCCGTCACCATGCGACGCGCCAGCTGGGATGCCCGTTCCAGGTCGTTGGCGGCGCCCGTCGTGGGCTCCGCGTAGACCAGGAGCTCGGCGGCGCGCCCGCCCAGCATCACCGTCAGCCGCTCCTCCAGCTGGGTCTTAGTCAGCAGGTAGGCGTCCTCCTCGGGCATCTGCAGAGTGTACCCCAAGGCACCCTTCGAGGTGGGGATGATGCTCACCTTGTGAACGGGCTCGGTGTCCGGCTGGAGGTAGGCCACCAGGGCGTGCCCGCCCTCGTGATAGGCCACCTTCTCCTTCACCTCATCGCTGAGCGTGTTGCGGCGCTGCAGCCCTGCCACCACCCGCTCGATGGCGAGCTCGAAGTCGTCCATCCGCACCCGCTCGTGGTCCCGCCGCACCGCCAGGAGGGCCGCCTCGTTAACGATGTTCGCCAGATCGGCCCCCGAAAAGCCCGCCGTGACCCGAGCCAAGCGTGCCAGGTCGGCGTCGGGCGCCAGGGGCACCTCCTCGGTGTGGATCTTGAGGATCTCCAACCGCCCCGTCTCCGTAGGCAGCGGCACCTGCACCTGCCGGTCGAAGCGCCCCGGTCGCAAAAGTGCCGGGTCCAGCACCTCGGGCCGGTTGGTCGCCGCCATGATTACCACCCCCTGGTTGGGCTCGAAGCCGTCCATCTCGTGCAGGAGCTGGTTGAGCGTCTGCTCCCGCTCGTCGTTCGTGCCCAGCGCTCCTACCGAGGCGCGGGACTGGCCTACGGCATCGATCTCGTCGATGAAGATGATGCAGGGCGCACGACGCTTGGCCTGCTCGAAGAGATCCCGCACGCGGGCGGCGCCCACGCCCACGAACATCTGGACGAAGTCGGAGCCGCTGATGGAGAAGAAAGGAACCCCCGCCTCCCCCGCCGTAGCCTGCGCCAGTAAGGTCTTGCCGGTGCCCGGAGGCCCGACGAGGAGCACGCCCTTGGGCAGCTTGGCGCCCATCTGCGTAAAGCGCTCGGGGTTCTTGAGGAAGGCGATGATCTCCTTGAGCTCCACCTCCACCTCCTCGAGACCGCCGACGTCTTCGAAGCCCATGCCCGTCATCTCACCCTCGATCTCCCGCGCCCCGCTCTTCCCGATGGACATGACCCGCGAGGCCCCCTGTCCCATGCGGCGGAAGACAAAGAACCAGATGGCAGCGACGGGCAGAAGGAAGATCAGATAGCCGAAGATGTTGGTGAGGAGATTGCCGGGTGGCGGTTCGGCGGAGAACTCAACGCCCGCCTCGTTCAGCCGTTCGATAAGGTCGGGATCGTCGACGCGGACGACGTTGTGGAAGCGCAGATCATCCTCCTCACCCTCGGCAGGACAGCAGCTGTACATGATCCGCTCCTGGCCCAGGGTGACCTGCTCGATCTTCCCCGCCTCCAACTGCTGCAGGAACTCGCTGTAGCTCACCTCCCGCTGGCGAATCATCGCGGGCTCGAAGATGAGCTCCTGGAAGAGCCACGCCCCTAGCAGCGCAACGATGAGGTAGACGACGGAAAAACTGACACGCTTACGCTCTTTGTTGTCCATACTCCCCCTTTACCGCACGACATTTCACCATTATGCCATACGAGCATCAGTATTACATTAGAGGAGAGATGACGCATGGAGAAGCGCCCACAGAGGGACAACGGGCCTGCAGAGCAACGTCGGCGAGTTACTCCTCTTCCTCGTCCTCGCCCTCCTCCTCGGGCTCCGTCTCCGGCTTCATAAGCTCGCGCAGGAGCATCGTCGCGAAGGAGCCCTTGGGGGCAAAGAAGGAGACGCTGAGAGAGCGTTCCTCGACATACCAGTTGAGATCCTCGGGAGGATAGCGAACGTGCCGGCGGGTACCCTTAGCCTTCACCTCACGGAACTCCTCCAGGGTGAGATCCGCCTGGGCCAGGATGCGTGCCTCGAGTTCGCCCGCCGCGTCGCGGGCAGGCAGCATCTTGTAGCCGTAGAGGGGACCGGTGGCGCTGATCTCCCAAGCACGAACGCGGGGGCGCTCGGCGGTGACGTCCTCCACCGTAAACATCCCGCCCGTGTCGTGCTTCTTGGCAACGTCACCGGGCAGCAGGTCATCGAGCAGCCCCTGCTCGATGCGTACCGTCAGGTAGCGGTTAAAGAGGGCCGACTGCAGAGCGCTCACGTAGAAACGCCGTTGGCGGTAGGGCAGCGAGCGGATACCGTGCTCCCGCAGCCCCTCGCGGTCGTTGCGCAGGATGAGCAAGCCGATCTCATGGTTGGTCCTCCGATTCCCGAAGCGCTGCACGCCGTAGCCGTTGGGTACACCCACCTCCTGTAGCGTCGAGAGGATGGGAGCCGCGCGCAGCTCTGCCTGGGGGTGCACGTTGCGTACGCGGATGGTGAAGCGGTTCCCCCGCAGATGGCCCACCCGCAGCTTGTTGCGGTGACGCCTCGCCCAGAGGACGCGCGCCTTCTCCAGTTGGAGATC
Source organism: Anaerolineae bacterium (assembly GCA_034437215.1). Lineage (GTDB taxonomy): Bacteria > Chloroflexota > Anaerolineae > B4-G1 > SLSP01 > DAOTVC01. The sequence continues at coordinate 21,971 of DAOTVC010000170.1, forward strand.
CAGCAGCTGCTCGGGGGGCACGAAGTGCGCCGAAAGGACCTGTCGGGCGACGGATCGGGCGTCCTTCAGCCCGGCGTAGCTGATCTGGCGCGAGGGGACGCCCAGAGCCTGGGCGATCTCGCGCACCAGGAGAGGCGTGGAGATGTTCCGCTTCTCCACGCCGAAGAAGGTATGCTCCCCCTCTCCGCTGGGCTCGTAGGCAGGAATCTCCTCGACGACGAAGTCCTCGAGGGCCACACGGAGCTCCCCCCCAATACCGGGGAGCGGGTCCGTCAGATAGGGAAGCCGCCAATCCCGGCTCATCGTGCCCCGCCATCAAACGCCTCGGGAGGAACCGGATGGGGAAGACCGTGGGTGAGGAGCTGGACGCTGCGCACGGAGAGGGTCGCCAGGAAGGCCCAGGTCAGGAAGAAGAAGAAGGCCAGGATAAAGAGGTTCAGGGCCAGCAGGAGCGCCAGCACGATCAGCAGGAGAAAGGTGAAGAAGGGGTGCAGGACCATCAGCTGCAGGGCCTTCTTGAGAGCCGCACCCAGAGGGCTCTCCTCGAAGATCATCCAGGCGGCAGCGTAGGTCCAGAAGACCGTCCAGAGGAGGCCCACGAAGACCCAGATGTAACGCAGGAAGACGACGAAGCCGGGTCCCGCCTCAAAGGGCAGAGGCACATTGTCGCGGGCGTAGAAGAGGACGTTCATCAAGACGATAATGTAGACGGGCGTACTGAGGAGCATGAGGCCCCAGGCTCGCAGAGCGTAGGCCTTCGCCGCGGCGATGATGTGGCGAAAGGTCGGCTCCTCCTCGCGCGCCGTCTCGGCAGCCGCCGACCAGAGACCCGCCATTGCCGGCGGGAAGAGGGGCAGCAGGATGAAGAGCACCGTCGCGATGAGATTCGTGAGCGGCAGGACGAACATCTGCTCAAAGAGGTCACGTCCCGCCAGGCGCACGGCATAGAAGAAGAGTACCCAGTCAGGGCGCGGCTCATCGTCGTAGTAGACCCAGCTCGACGTGGTCATTCGGAAAGCAGGTAGGCAACGAGAAGCTGCACCGTCGCCTCAAGGCCCTCACGGTGGGTGCGCTCGTAGGCATGGGAGGCGTCCACCCCGGGCCCGCAGAGCGCCACCTTCAGATCCCGCCCGGCGCGCCAGGCGGCCTCGCCATCCGAACCGTAGTAGGGGTAGATGTCCACCCGGTAGGGGATGGCGTGCTCTTGTGCCAGCTGCTCCAACTTGCGGCGCAGTCCCAGGTGGTAGACGCCGCCCGAGTCCTTCGCACAGATCCCGACGCTCCCTTCATCGGAGTTCTGCTTCTCGCCGACCGCTGCCATATCAACGCTCACGAGCTCCTCCACGTCCTCGGAGAAGCCGTGCGCCGCGCCATGGCCCACCTCCTCGAAACTCGAGATGAGCACCTCGAGACGATAGCGGGGCGCCTGCCCCGCACGCTGCAGAGCCATGAGAGCTCCGTAGATGGCAGCCACGCCGGCTTTGTCATCCAGATAACGAGACCGGATGAAGCCCTCGTTGACCTCCACCCGGGGATCGATGTAGACGAAATCGCCCACATCGATACCGAGCTCCCGGGTATCCTCCTCACTGCTGGTGGGAGCGTCGAGGCGCACCTCGTAGTTCTCCCCCACCCTCTCCAGCTCCCGCACCCCATGTCCGTGGACGTGGACGGAGGCCTTGGTGGGCAGGATGGTCCCGCGGTAGGCGCGCCCGTCGTCTGTAGCGACGGTACAGCCTTCGCCTTCGAGGGTGTGCCAATCATACCCGCCGATGAGGCTGAGCACCAGACGTCCGCTACCTTTCACCCTCTTTACCATCGCCCCCAACGTATCGGCATGGGCGGTTAGGGCACGCGGATAGACGTCGTCTCCCGCCCAGACGAGCAGCAACCCGCCCTTACGAGGACGCCGTACCTCCACGGGCAGATCGACACAGGCATCGGCGACGAAGTCGAGGGCCGCTTCGGTATCACCGGTGGGGCTGGGAATGTTCAAGAGCCGGACGAGAAACTCGAGCGTCTCGTCCATGGGAATCTCGGGAATGGACACGCATTATCTCCTTAAAAAAAGAAAGTGAGTGGTGAGCAGAGAGAAAGATCTAAAGCCCGGCGCCTTGCGACGCCGGGCAGACGTACAGCTCAGATCAAATCCTCCTCGTCGTCCTTCACCAGGGCACTGAGAATCACGCTCACGATGCTGACGATGAGCGCTCCCAGGAAGGCCGCCCAGAAGTCCTCAATGAAGAAGCCGACATTGAAGACCCCATTGGCGATGCGCGCCGCAATCCACAGGGAGAGACCGTTGATGATCAAGGTGAAGAGCCCCAGGGTCAGCACGATGAGGGGGCAGGTGAGCAACTTGAGCAGCGGACGGATGAAGGCGTTGACGAGCCCCACGATGACGGCCATGACGGCGTAGATGGCCCAGGCATTGCGCTCCACCTGGATACCGGGCACCAACCAGGCGGCGACAAAGAGGGCAAAAGCGGTGATTACCCAACGAATTAACAACTTCATAGCGACATACCTCCTCTCTGAAGAACTCTACTTCTACTATACTACGCATTTGGGAGTCCGAAAGTTCTCGAGGCGAGGAAGCCCTGCCTGCCGGTTGCAGGCAGAGTACGCGTTCCTACGCTCTGGGGCTCGCCGGTCTCCGGCAGATCTCGAAGAGGTTGCAAGATCACGAAATTTGGATATGATGGGACTGTTATTGAGTTCTGGTGCAAGTACCGGCAAGACAAGATGAACGAGGGAATGGCAACTTATCACGCGTACATCCTAACCGCAGACGAGAAGATGGGCACGGCAGCACGCGAGCTGGTCCCTCCCGATTACACCGTCAGCGTCCATTCCACGCCTCCGGTGATCGAGAGGGGAAGCATCGAGAGCGATGACAGGCTCGTCCTCTTCGTGGACAGCGCTCTCTTCGCGGAGGCTGACCTGCAGCCCTCTCTGGAGATGCTCTTCCCTCAGGCCTCCACCGTCCTCCTGCTCTCCCACACGGAGGACTGGTCCCATATCAACCCCATCCTGCCGGAGATGGAGGTACTCGCCGTGTTGTCGCCCCCTTTCCCCCAACCCGAGCAGGTGCAGATCGTCGCCGACGCCCTCCAGGTTGATCGACGGCGGCCCAATCTCCACCAGATGCGGCGGGCGTTGGCGGAGGCGAATCGCGCCCTCAATCAGAGGCTCCAGGAGCTCAACGTCATCTACACCGTCGGCAACTTCATCGCATCCTCTCTCCAGATCGAAGAGCTGCTCAGCCGCATCGTCGAGGTCTCCATCAATCTCACCCGTGCTGAGGAGGGCTTCATCTTTCTACGCGAGGGCGAGCAGCTCTTCCTGCGCACCGCCAAAAACATGGAGGACGAGGTGGCACAGCGCCTCCACCTGGAGGCCCACGATCAGAACGCCTGGCGGGTGATCAACTCGGGCCGCCCCCTGATGCTGAGGCGACCCGTGCGCCTCGTCACAGGCTACCTGGTCCGCGCTATGCTCTACGTACCCTTGAACAGCCCGCGAGAAGGTACGGCGGGCGTCCTGGCCGTGGTCAACCGGCAGCGCGACGTGGGCTTCACCGAGGGGCAGCTCTTTGCGCTCAGTTCCCTCGCCGACTTCGCGGCCACGGTCCTCGAGAACGCCCGGCTCTTCAGCGAGATGGAGGCCGAGCGCCGGCGCATTCGCACCATCCTCGAGCAAGCCAAGGAGGCGGTCCTCATCACCGACACCGAGAACCGCCTCATCCTCTGGAGCCAGACGGCCGCCGAGCTCTTTGACATCCCCCCTGATGCCGAAGGTCTGGAGGTTGCGCAGGTTATCGGGCACGAGGCCCTCGTGGACCTCTTCAAGGAGACCGCCGAGGGCGCCAATCATCCGCACACCGAGATCGCCCTCTCCGAGGAGCAGGTCTTCAACGCCCAGTTGAGCACCATCGATGGGCTGGGCCGTGTCGTAGTTATGCAGGATATCACCCATCTCAAGACCCTCGACCGGCTCAAGAGCGAATTCGTCTCCACCGTCTCCCACGATCTGCGCACCCCCCTCACCACCGTGCAGGGCTACGTGGAGCTCCTCGATCGCGCCGGCCCCCTCAACGAGATGCAACGCCGCTTTATCGACAAGACCATGCGCAGCCTCAACCACATCACCGACCTCATCACCGATCTTCTAGACATCGGCAGGATCGAGGCGGGGTACGACCTGGAGATGCACCCGCTGCGGCTGAGCGCGCTCATCCAAGAGGTGGGTGAGACGCTGACGTCGCAAGCGGAGGACGCGGAGGTCATCCTCGAGTGGGTGCAGCCCGACGATCCCCTCTGGGTGCTCGGCAATCGCCGGCGTCTCCGGCAGGTGCTCCAGAATCTCGTAGGGAATGCCATCAAATATAACCAACCGGGTGGGTGGGTACGCATTGACGCGCTCCAGGACGAGGAGTACATTCTGGTCAGCGTATCGGACAACGGCATCGGCATCCCCCCTCAAGAACAGCCTCACATCTTCGAGCGCTTCTACCGTGTGCAGTCTCAGGAGACTCAGAACATCCAGGGGACGGGATTAGGGCTGGCCATCGTGAAGTCGGTCATCGAGAAGCACAAGGGACGCGTCTGGGTCAAGAGCACCTTAGGTGCCGGCAGCACCTTCACCTTCATTCTACCTGCCTGTGCGCCTCCGCCGGCGGAAGGGGAAGAGCCGGAGTGCACCCCCCTCCCCGCCGAGTAGTTCCCGCCCCCCAGATCCCCTCTCCATGGTATAATCCCTACCGAAGCAGAGCGTAAAGCTCTCAAATCGAATCAGAGTTAGCTAGGAGCAGTATGCCAAAGCCGTACGTTGCCATCGTTGGACGCCCTAACGTGGGCAAGTCCACCCTCTTCAACCGCCTCGTGGGCGAACGCCGCGCGGTCGTGAGCGACATCCCCGGCACCACCCGGGACCGGATCATGGCGCAGACCGAGTGGAACGAGCGCGAGTTCGTGGTCGTCGACACAGGGGGCATCGAGATCCTGCCGGAGAGAGTGGAGCGGGGTGCCCGACCCGATCCCAAATCTCCGCTGTCGGAGGATTCCGTCCCCTTCATCCCGCTCATCCGCGCTCAAGCCCAACAGGCCATCGAGGAGGCCCAGCTCATCCTCTTCGTGGTGGATGCGGCATCGGGATTGACAGCGGCGGACCGGGAAGTCGCCGACCTCCTGCGACGCTCCAACAGGCCCGTCTTCCTCGTCGCCAACAAGGCCGACAACGAACGGCGGGAGCAGGAGGCGCTGGAATTCTACGAGCTGGGGGTGGGCACCGTCTATCCCGTCTCAGCCATTCACGGCTATGGGATCGGAGACCTCCTCGATCTGATCGTCGAAACACTCCCCCCACCCGTTGAGGAAGAGCCGGAGGACGAGGACGTCGTGCACATCGCCATCCTCGGGCGGCCCAACGTCGGAAAGTCCTCCCTGCTGAACAAGCTCCTGGGACAGGAGCGCTCCATCGTCAGTCCGGTGGCGGGGACGACCCGGGACGCCATCGATACGGAGATCCTCTGGGAGGAGCGCCGTGTGGTTCTCATCGATACCGCAGGCATCCGGCGGCGGGGGCGCATCGACCGGGGCGTGGAGAAGTACAGCGTCCTGCGGGCAGTGAAAGCGACAGAACGGGCCGACGTGGCCCTCCTCCTTATCGACGCCACGGAGGGCATCACCGCCCAGGACACCCACATCGCTGGCATCATCGCCGAACAGGGTGTCAGCCTCGTGGTGCTCGTGAACAAGTGGGACGCCGTCCCCGACGAGGTCCGCGAAAGCGGTCTCTACGTCGAGGCTGAGGTACGCGAGGATCTGAAGTTCATGCCCTTCATCCCCGTGCTCTTTATCTCTGCCCTGACCGGCCTGCGCGTGGGAAAGGTCATCCCCACCGCTCTCGAGGTGGTAGAGGCTCGCTACCAGCGCATCCCCACCGGGCCCCTGAATGACATGCTCCGTGAGGCACTGACCGCACATTCCCCTCCCAGCAAGAAGGGGCGAAAGATGAAGCTCTACTACGCCACCCAGGCGGGGATTGCGCCCCCAACCTTTGTGCTCTTCATCAACGACCCGGCCCTGGCCCACTTCTCCTACACCCGCTATCTGGAGAATCGCATCCGCGAGGTCTACCCCTTCCCCGGAACCCCTATTCGCATCGTCTACCGGGGGCACGAGAAGCGGCAGAAGTAAATCGAGAGCGAGGACCGGCGTGGCAGCGGGACACCCGGCCCGACCGCGATCCGATCCCACCCGCCTGCTGATCCGGACATACAAGGCTAAAGTTGATGAGTCATGCCCGGCATCGCCTGTGGCTCAAGCAAGCACACTGCCGGAAGCACATCCGCAGTCGGCTGAAGCCGACTTCAAGACGGTAGCCGGCGGTTTTAACCGCCGGCGGAGAGGTCGTAGCCCGGCTCGGTTTAGCAGTACTCGTCCGGATCAGTAGAGTACCGATAGTCCTCACCGCCCTCCTCCTGCCAGTCCTAGGCGAGCGATGGGCTCCACCGTTTCGGGGTACTTCGGGAGATCAGCCTCAGCACCCTCGATAAGCTGCCAGCTTCCCTCCCGGCCCAGAGCCTCCAGAGCCAGGGTTAGATTCGCCATGCAGACCCCGGCGTCGAAGTCCCGGTACCCCTGCTTCTCCTCCCCGCCATACTTCGGATTCTCCCGTTGTACGAAGAGGTAGAGCTGCTTCTTCCACCAGAGAAAGCGCCACGGCTGGACGTTGAGGGCCGAGGGAGCCCGGCGAGCAGCTTCGATGAGCAGCGCCAGATTCTCAGGGGGAGAGGCCGGCTTGCTGAAGGAACGATTGAAGAAGATCTCCTTTACGGGTCGCCGCTTCGTCGAGCCCATCGTCGAGCGCATCACGACGTTGATGGTCCGTCCCCCCAGTGCCGAAGCCGGAGGGCCGAAGATAACGATGGAACCGATACGCGCCTCACGCCGGAGAACGAAGAGCGCACGCAGCGTGATCTCGCGTCCCAGGGCTCCGATGTAGCAGGAGCCGATACCCCGTTCCCACATCCGCACGACGATCTGTTGAACGCGGTAGCCCAAATCGAGGAGCAGATGCTCCTCTCCCATGATGAAGGGAACCATGAAGTGGGGCGCTGAGAGCACCCTGCCATAGGCGCCGAGAGCTTCCACAAGATCGGTGCCCGTCACGACATCGCGCACGAGGAGCGTGAATCGGTTCTCGGGCACGAGAGCGTCAACGTCGCGGGCCAGCGTCCGGATCTCGTCCAGGGTGGTCTCGGGCAAGGGACGGCGCGCATAACGGCGAACAGAGCGGCGATCGATAAGTGCAGCGTAGAGATCGTCCCGTTCTAAATGATTAGCATCTGGCATTATCTGACCCTCCTTTGGAGCAGAGAAGCACCGACCACCAGGAGTAGGCATCCCCTCGTAATGAACACACCCTATCTGCTTCAATTGTAGTATGATCCCGAGCTTTGCAAAGAGGGAGCGCATTGACCCGGCTAAAAAGTCGTGCTAGAATAGAAGCATCCACCAAGATCGGAAAGGAGAGTGTATGGCGACCTGTCACGACATGCAAGTTGGGCAAGTGTACGTCTGCGAGGGCTGTGGCCTGGAGCTCAAGGTACTCAAGGAGTGCCAGGAGTGCGATCAGGAGGCTGGGGAGTGTGAGTGCCCCGCACCCTGCACCTTCGAGTGCTGTGGAGAGCCCTTGAAGCTCAAAAATTCCTAGGCAGCACGAGCGTTGTCCAGAAAAGGGTGAGAGGGCGAAGCCGCACTTCGCCCTCTCGGAATAGGAGGATGGATACCTCCTCGCTCACAGGTAGAATTCAAGTCGTTCAGCATCCTCAAAATCGTACACGCCAGGAAAGGAGGGAGCATGCCGCTTACGAAGATCGTTTGTACCATGGGTCCTGCCACCGACTCCCCGGAGACCATCCGTGCCATGATTCGGGCCGGTATGACCGTCGCCCGTCTCAACTTCTCTCACGGCACCCAGGATGACAAGCAGCACATGGCGGAGTTGGTGCGTCGCATCGCTATGGAGGAGGAGCGCTACGTGGCCCTGATGGGGGATCTTCAGGGACCCAAGATCCGGGTGGGCCAACTACCCGAGGGGGGCGTTACCTTGGAGGAGGGCAAGGAGGTCGTGCTCACTTCGAAAGAGGTGAGCGACCCGGATGTCGAGATCCCCTTTCCCCACTCGGAGATCATTCCGGACGTCCATGTAGGAGATCGAATTCTCTTGGACGATGGTTCTCTCGAGCTGGAGGCCACAGAGATACGCTCCGGCAGAATTCATGCACGTGTTCGCGTGGGAGGCGTTCTGACCTCGCGCAAAGGCGTGAATCTACCCAACGTGGATCTCCAGATTTCGGCGCTCACGGACAAGGACTATGACGACGCCATCTTCGCCATGAAGCTGGGTCTGGACTATCTGGCCCTCTCCTTCGTGCGCAGTGCGCGCGACATCGAGGAGCTGCGCGAGTTCATGGACAAGGAGCTGCACGCTGCACAGCACCGCGCGCCCGGCGAGAACCCGCACCACACACCCTCCCTGATCGCGAAAATCGAGAAGCCGGAGGCGCTCCAAGACCTCGAGCGCATCGTGCGGGTCTCCAACGCGATCATGGTGGCTCGAGGGGATCTGGGCGTCGAGACGGCGCCGGAGGACGTGCCGCTGGTGCAGAAACGCATCATCCGCCTCTGCAATGAGATGAGCCGCCCGGTCATCACGGCGACCCAGATGCTCCAATCGATGATCGAAAGCCCTCGCCCCACCCGCGCCGAAGCCTCGGACGTCGCCAACGCCATTCTCGACGGCAGCGACGCGGTCATGCTCTCCGGTGAGACCTCCATCGGCAAGTACCCGGTCGAGGTCGTGCGAATCATGGCGCGCATCGCCGAGAAGGTGGAGGCGTCGAGCTCCTTCCCCTACCAGCAGATCTTAAACGTCCACGACCAGAACGATCACGACCTGCCCACCCGGATTCTCGTCTCCCGAGCTATCAGCAGGGCCACGGTGGACATCGCCCAAGCGGTCAACGCGACGGTCATCCTCACCTCCACGGAGTCCGGACGGACGGCGCGTATGGTCGCCCGGCACCGTCCCGCGACGCCTCTCCTCGCTCCCACGCCCTTCGCCGAGACCGCCCGCCGGCTACAACTCGTCTGGGGCGTCGTCCCTGTGGTCGTAGAGCCCTTCAACTACACCGATCAGATGATCCAGACCATGGTCAAGTCCGCGGTCGAACGTGGCTACGCCGAGGTTGGGCGAGAGGTGGTGCTGACGGCGGGCATCCCCTTCGAGGTCCACGGAGTCACGAATATGCTCAAAGTCCACACGGTGCGCGACGTGGACATCGAGTAAGCGCTCGTAAAAGCATAACTTCCCGCGCGATGGTGAGGTCTCTTATTCAAGGACGCCTACCGCGTTGAAACCGGCGAGCCTCAAATCTGTGGGAGGCGCCTTCCTTACGACTGCGGTGGTGCCACCGGGAAGGTGTTTCTTTACAGACCTTAACGCACCAGCACACAAAAGAGGCGGTCCAAGGGACCGCCTCTTTTCAATTCAGCCCGGTCAGAGCTCTTCAGACTCCGTCGCCAGCACCGGCTCGACGATCTGGGACCCCTGCATCGTCCCACAGTAGGGGCAGATATTCCACTCCAGCTCGAGCGGTTCGCTGCAGGTCGCACACGCGCGCTTCAGCTGCGTATGGCAGTAGGGGCAGTAAAGAAAGGTCGCACGCACCTTGGCGCTGCACGAAGGGCAGACCTCCGGCTCCTCGATGGCCTGCAGCAGAGCCTCCTGCTCCAGCGCCCGTTCGTAAGCCTCGGAGAGGGTCTCCCGGGGGCGGATCAGAAAGTAGACGATGAGCCCCGGTAGGGTAAGGATCGCTACCATCAACGTCGCCATGATCTGCACGACGAGATCACGGGTACGGGCCCGAATGTCACGGAAGGTCCACAACACCATGCCCAACCAGAGGCTGGTGATGAAGACGGCAATGACCACCACCAGACCCGTGACGATGGACGGCAACTGTTCCAGGAGTTGATCAAGCATCTCTTTTCGTCCTTTGGTTGATCTCTTAACCGGTACCGCCCGACAAACCGTCTAAACTGGGCGATCACACAAGGTCACAGTATACCATTGCACGCTAGAGAGGCAAGGAAAGGTAGTCGCGTAGTCTGATAGTCTGATAGTCGTATAGTCAGATAGTCGTCCGTCGTCAGTGGTCAGCGTTCAGCGTTCAGCGGTCAGTGGTCAGCGGTCAGCAGTCGGCCGTCAGACTACCCGCCTACATGACCAAACTCATCACGGCCTTCTGGACGTGCAGCCGGTTCTCGGCCTCGTCGAAGATCGCCGAGCGCCAGCCCGGCCCTTCCGTCTTGTCCATCACGAAGTTGCGCACCTCGTAGACCCGGTCGGCGGGCAGGCAGTGCATGTAGATCGCCTCCCGGTCCGCCGTCTCCATCAACTCCTCCGTCATCTTCCAGTCCTGGTAGCGGTCGAAGAACGCCTGCGCCGCCTCCATGTCGTGCGCGCCCACCGTCCTCGAGCGCCGGCGCTTGCCAACTCTGCCTACCCCTGTACAATCGATCTGCCAATCACCGCCCTCTCTTCGCAGCAGAGACCCGTGCAAGCAGAGCGTGCCCCACTCCAAGGAAGCCACACTGCTGGGGGACAGCATCCAGCCAAGGAGGCAAGTCATGTCCTACGTCACGGTCAAAGAGATGCCCGAAGAGGAACGCCCGCGGGAGCGCCTGGCCCGCGTCGGCCCCCAAGCCCTCTCCACCACCGAACTCCTCGCCATCATCCTGCGCACCGGCGTCGGAGGGGAGAACGTCCTGAGCATGTCCAGCCGCCTCATCTCCGACTACCAGGGGTTGGCGGGGCTCGCCCGCGCCGATTTCGCCCAGCTCTCCGGAGAACGGGGGCTGGGTCCCGCCAAGACGGCCCAGCTGATGGCCGCCTTCGAGCTGGGGCGCCGGCTGATGGCAGAGGCGCCCGAGGAGCGCTTTCAGATCCGGTCGCCCTCCGATGCCGCCCACATCCTCCTCCCCCTCATCGGGCACAAGGAGCAGGAGAACTTCGCCGTCCTCTACCTCGACACCCGCAACCGGGTGCGCGCCAAGGAGATCCTCTACCGGGGCAGCCTCAACACCTCCCTCGTGCGCACCGGCGAGGTCTTCCGCGGCGCCGTCCGCCGCAACTCCGCCTCCATCATCGTCGGGCACAACCACCCCTCCGGCGATCCCAACCCCTCCCCCGAGGACATCGGCCTCACCCGGCGCCTCGTCGACGCGGGCAAGATCCTCGAGATAGACGTCCTGGACCACCTGGTCATCGGGCAGAACCGCTGGATCAGCCTGCGGGAGCGGGGAATGGGCTTCGACGCAGCGTAGAGAGCGTTTAGCCACCAACCGGCGACCAAGAACCGTCAGCATCGATCCATCCGGGCTCGGCGCGACGACCCTGCGATCCTGCTGACCCCGCTCTGCGCGCCACCCCCCAGGCTGGGGGGTGTCCGTATCCCAGGGTATCCCCTTGAGTGGCTAGCCTGTCCTCTTTTACATTTCTGCCCTTATATGATATTATAGATATTGATAGAATTTATTATCTAATCTGAGCTTTGGGTCCAGCTCTGCAGAGTCTCGGCGCACCACTGCCCACCTACCAAAATGACAAGCCGACTACCAGACTGTGGACTACACACCATGTGACTGCTGACGAATCGACTGTTCTCACAAGGAGGGTTCCTATGAAATCGACCGACTATCTGATCATCGGCGGGGGGCTGGCAGCCGCCCGTGCCGTGGAGGCCATCCGCGAGCAAGATCCCGAGGGCGCCATCACCCTCGTGGGAGAGGAGCCGGAGGTCCCCTACCACCGCCCGCCCCTCTCCAAGGACTTCATGCAGGGGA
>DAOTVC010000171.1:0-7400 GCA_034437215.1 Anaerolineae bacterium
CGCGTCGGCCCCCAAGCCCTCTCCACCACCGAACTCCTCGCCATCATCCTGCGCACCGGCGTCGGAGGGGAGAACGTCCTGAGCATGTCCAGCCGCCTCATCTCCGACTACCAGGGGTTGGCGGGGCTCGCCCGCGCCGATTTCGCCCAGCTCTCCGGAGAACGGGGGCTGGGTCCCGCCAAGACGGCCCAGCTGATGGCGGCCTTCGAGCTGGGGCGCCGGCTGATGGCAGAGGCGCCCGAGGAGCGCTTTCAGATCCGGTCGCCCTCCGATGCCGCCCACATCCTCCTCCCCCTCCTCGGGCACAAGGAGCAGGAGAACTTCGCCGCCCTCTACCTCGACACCCGCAACCGGGTGCGCGCCAAGGAGATCCTCTACCGGGGCAGCCTCAACACCTCCCTCGTGCGCACCGGCGAGGTCTTCCGCGGCGCCGTCCGCCGCAACTCCGCCTCCATCATCGTCGGGCACAACCACCCCTCCGGCGATCCCAACCCCTCCCCCGAGGACGTCGGCCTCACCCGGCGCCTCGTCGACGCGGGCAAGATCCTCGAGATAGACGTCCTGGACCACCTGGTCATCGGGCAGAACCGCTGGATCAGCCTGCGGGAGCGGGGGATGGGCTTCGACGCAGCGTAGAGAGCGTTTAGCCACCAACCGGCGATCAAGAACCGTCAGCATCGTTCCATCCGGGCTCGGCGCGACGACCCTGCGATCCTGCTGACCCCGCTCTGCGCGCCACCCCCCGCCTGGGGGGTATCCGTATCCCAGGGCATCCCCTTGAGTGGCTAGCCTGTCCTCTTTTACATTTCTGCCCTTATATGATATTATAGATATTGATAGAATTTATTATCCAATCTGAGCTTTGGGTCCAGCTCTGCAGAGTCTCGGCGCACCACTGCCCACCTACCAAAATGACAAGCCGACTACCAGACTGTGGACTACACACCATGTGACTGCTGACGAATCGACTATTCCCATAAGGAGGGTTCCTATGAAATCGACCGATTATCTGATCATCGGCGGGGGGCTGGCAGCCGCCCGTGCCGTGGAGGCCATCCGCGAGCAAGATCCCGAGGGCGCCATCACCCTCGTGGGAGAGGAGCCGGAGGTCCCCTACCACCGCCCGCCCCTCTCCAAGGACTTCATGCAGGGGGAGCAGCCCCGGGAGAAGATCAAGGTCAAACCGCCGGAGTACTACGAGGAGCAGGGCGTCCGGCTCCTGTTGGGCACGAAGGTCGAGCGCCTCGATCCCACGAAGAGGGAGGCCCACCTCTCCAGCGGCGAGACCCTGCGCTACGAGAAGGCCCTCCTCGCCACGGGCGGCTCGCCCATCCTGCCCGGCTTCCCGGGCGCAGATCTGCCCGAGGTCTACACCCTGCGTACCGTAGAGGACGCCGAGGCCATCCGCGCGGCGGCGCAGGAGGGCAAGCGAGCGGTCATCGTCGGTGCCGGCTTCATCGGTATGGAGATGGCAGCCAGCCTCACCGAGCTGGGCGTCGACGTCACCGTCGTCGAGATGCTCTCCCACCTCTGGCCCCAGTTTATCGACGAGTCGCTGGGCGAGTTCTTCCAGGAGCGCTTCCGGGAGCAGGGGATCAACTTCTACCTCGACGAGAAGGTAGAGGAGATTCGGGGGGAACAGCACGTCGAGAGCGTCGTCACCGAGTCGGGTAAGGAGATCCCCGCCGACTTCGTCTGCGTCGCCGTGGGTATCCGGCCCAACATGGAGCTGGTCAAGAAAGCCAAACTGGAGTATACCGACGGCGTCCTCGTCAACGCCTACCTGCAGACCGTCGATCCCAACATCTACGCCGCGGGCGACATCATGAACTACCCCGATCCCTACTTCGGCAAGCGGCGCCGGGTGGAGCACTGGGGACAGGCCGACTACACGGGCGACCTCGCCGGACGGAACATGGCGGGCGCCGGTGAGCAGTACGACCTCCTGACCTACGTCTGGTCCAACGTCTTCGACGACCACCTCGAGTTTGCCGGCGACCACGAGGAGTACGACCAGATCGTCCAGCGCGGGGAATTCGAGGACGCATCCTTCACCCGCTTCTTCCTCAAGAGGGGGCGGATGACCGCCTACTTCGCCATCAACCCCGAGGACGCCGACCTCTCTACGTGGCAGCAGCTGATCAAGGAGGAGGTCGACCTCTCGGGACGGGAGGAGCAGCTCGCCGACCCCTCGGTGAAGCCCACGAGCTTCCTGCCGGACGCTGGCGGATGACGAAGAAGCTTGACAGCCGCTCCGTTTGTGGCAGAATTAGGACAGTGGCGTTGATGGAGACGAGTAGGTGGGGAAGGTCGCACCAGCGAGTCCGGGCGGGTGGAAGCCGGGCGCAGAGCCTCCCATCGAAAATCCCTCCGGAGCCGACATCTGAAAGAAAGCGTAAGTAAGATGCTCCGCTTGCCCAGCGTTACGGGGCCGCCCATCGCCGCGAGGTCGTGGGAGTGAGGGGGCCTGCCTGCGCAGGTCAACCAGGGTGGTACCGCGAGAGCTGACGTGAAACCGACGCTCCCGTCCCTGAGGGGATGGGGGCGTTTTTTGTTCTGGAAGCTAGAAGCTAGAAGCTGGAAGCTAGAAGCTGGAAGCTGGAAGCTGGATTCTAGCATCCAGCTTCCAGTTTCCAGTTTCCAGTATCCAGCTTCCAGTATCCAGTTTCCAGTATCCAGCATCCAGTTTCTAACAAGAACGGACGAGGAGATCTTATATGACGTTCAAACCCGTAAGCACACAGGTGGACTTCATCGAGCAGGAGCATGAGGTGCTCGAGTTCTGGAAGCGCACGCGCGCCTTCGAGACGCTCAACCGGCTCCGGGAAGGCGGACCACGCTGGTCCTTCGTCGACGGCCCCATCACGGCCAACAACCCCATGGGCGCGCATCATGCCTGGGGCCGCTCCTACAAGGATCTCTGGCAGCGCTACTGGGCCATGCGCGGCTACCGGGAGCGCTACCAGAACGGCTTCGACTGCCAGGGGCTCTGGGTGGAGGTGGAGGTGGAGAAGGCCAAGGGCTTCGCCTCCAAGCGGGAGATCGAGGCGTACGGGCTCGCCAACTTCGTCGTCGACTGCAAGGCCCGCGTCCTCGAGTACGCCGCCCGGCAGACGGAGCAATCCATTCGCCTCGGCTACTGGATGGACTGGAACGACCCCGACCGTCTGCGGATGCTCAAGACCAAACTCCAGGAGGACCCCCAGCAGGCAATCACCGTGGAGGGCCCGCGCGGCCCGGTCACCGACACCGTCGAGCGGCTCGTCGGGCGCCTGGGCCTGCCCGAACTGGGCGGCTCCTACTTCACCTTCTCCACCGAGAACAACTACACCATCTGGACCTTCCTCAAGAAGGTCTGGGAGAAGGGCTGGCTCTACCAGGGGCGCGACGTCATGCCCTGGTGCTCCCGCTGCGCCACGGGCATCAGCCAGCACGAGATCGTTACCGACGGCTACCAGGAGCTCACCCACGACGCCGTCGTCGCCCGCTTCCCCCTCGTGGGGCGGGAGAAGGAGGCCCTCCTGGTCTGGACCACCACGCCCTGGACCCTCACCAGCAACGTCGCTGCCGCCGTCGGTCCCCAGCTGACCTACCTCAAGGTGAAGTCGGAGGACGGCTGGACCTACTACCTGGCGGAGGGGGCGAAGAACGCACTCCAGGGCAAGTACGAGGTGCTCGACCGGCTCAAGGGGGAGGAGCTCGTGGGCTGGACCTACGAGGGCCCCTTCGACGAGCTGCCCGCCGTGCAGGAGCTGGACATCGCCGACTACCACCGTATCATCCCCTGGGACGAGGTGGGTGAGGAGGAGGGCACGGGTATCGTCCACATCGCCCCCGGCTGCGGCGCCGAGGACTTCGAGCTGAGCAAGGAGCACGATCTGCCGGCGCTGGCCCCCCTGAAGGAGGACGGCTTCTTCCAGATCGGCTTCGACTGGCTGACAGGGCGAGACGTCCACACCGTCGCCCACGATATCTTTCACGCCCTGGAGGAGAAGGGGCGCCTCTACCGCGTCGATCCCTACACCCACCGCTACCCCGTCTGCTGGCGCTGCGCCACCCCCCTGGTCTTCCGCCTCGTGGACGAGTGGTTCATCAGCATGGGCCCCCTCTACGACAAACCCCGCGAGGAGGTCACCGAGGAGGAGCAGGAGCGCAGCCTGCGTTACCAGATCATGGACGTCGCCGACGAGATCCAGTGGATTCCCGACTTCGGTCACGACCGGGAGCTGGATTGGCTCCGCAACATGCGCGACTGGATGATCTCCAAGAAGCGTTACTGGGGCCTCGCGCTGCCCATCTGGGTCTGCGAGTCCGACGAGTGCCACCACCACGTCGTCGTGGGGAACGAGGAGGAGCTGCGGGAGAAAGCCGTCGAGGGTTGGGAGGCCTTCGAGGGGCACACGCCCCACCGCCCCTACGTGGACGCGGTGAAGCTCCGCTGCCCCGAGTGTGGCGGGCTCATGAGCCGCATCGAGGACGTGGGCAACCCCTGGCTGGACGCCGGGAGCGTGACCTATTCCACCCTGCGCTACCGCTTCAACCGGGAGTACTGGGAGAAGTGGTTCCCGGCGGCGTGGATCAGCGAGTCCTTTCCGGGTCAGTTCCGCAACTGGTTCTACAGCCTCATCACCATGAGCACCGTCTTCGAACGGCGCGCCCCCACCGAGATCGTGCATGGCTACTCCCTCCTCTTCGCCGAGGACGGGCGGCAGATGCACAAGTCGTGGGGGAACGCCATCTGGTTCGACGACGCCGCCGAGGAGATGGGCGTCGACACCATGCGCTGGATGTACCTCAACCAGAAGCTCGATCAGAACATGCTCTTCGGCTACAGCAAGGCCGACGAGACGCGCCGCCGCTTCATCATCCCCTTCTGGAACGTCTACGCCTTCTTCGTCACCTACGCCCGCATCGACGACTGGGAGCCGCCCGCGGAGCTGGTGGAGAACGCCGCACGGCTCGAGGAGGGCGCCCCCCACGTCGCCGATCCCTGGACGGACGCGGCGGAGCCCACCGTGCTCGACCGCTGGATCGTCGCCCGGCTGCGGGAGACCATCGACGCCCTGAAGGTGGGCTACGAGTCCTACATCCCCCTCGACGTGGCCCAGCCCGCCGAGGCCTTCCTGGACGATCTCAGCAACTGGTACGTCCGCCGGAGCCGCCGGCGCTTCTGGGCGGCGCGGGGCGAGAGTCCCGTCACCGACGCCGACAAGGAGGCCGCCTACCAGACCCTCTACGCTGTGCTGGTGAACTACGCCAAGCTCTTGGCGCCCGTCATCCCCTTCCTCACCGAGGTGCTCTACCAGAACCTGGTGCGCTCCGTGGACGAGGGAGCACCCGAGAGCGTCCACCACTCTCTCCTACCCACCGCCGAGCCGCTGAGCGAGACGGAGCAGGTGCTCGTGGACGCCATGGAGGCGGTCCGCCAGGCGGCGACGCTGGGTCACTCCGTGCGCTCCTCGGCGAATCTGAAGGTGCGCCAACCTCTGGCCCGCGCCCTTATCGCCACCGACCCGCGCCGGCAGGAGATCCTCCAGCAGCTGCTGGATCTGCTCGCCGACGAGCTGAACGTCAAGGAGATCAACTTCGTCGCAGAGGAGGGCGAGCTGGTGAACTACCGGCTGCTGCCCGTGAACCGCGTCCTGGGGCCGAAGTTCGGACCCCAGTTTCCGCAGGTGCGCCAGGCCCTCACCCGCCTGCAGGCCGCGGCAGCCGTGGCCCGCCTCAACGCGGGCGAGACGCTGGAGCTGACGCTGGAGGACGGGACCGAGGTCGTCCTGACCCCCGAGGAGGTGCTGGTGCAGACCGAGCCCCGGGAGGGGCTGGGGGTCGCCGGCGAGGGCGGGCTGGTCGTCGCCCTCGACACCGAACTCACGCCCGAGCTGGAGCGGGAGGGATTGGCCCGCGAGTTCATCCGCCGGGTGCAGGAGCTGCGCAAGCAGGCCGACTACGAGCTGACCGATCGCGTCGTGGTGGAGTACAACGCCGAGGGCGCCCTGGCGGAGGCGATCTGGGCCTTCAAGGAGGACATTGCCGCCGAGGTCCTGGCCGACGAGATTCGCGCCACTGAAAAACCCCAGGGGGACAAGAGCCTGAAGGACAACGTCGACGGGCACGCCCTGGAGCTGGCGGTGGAGAGGGTCTAGCATCCGGATGGGGGGAGATCGGTACTGGTGACCGGTCCCCCCCACTCGATTCGGACACCCTACGACTGAAAGCGTGAGTGACGCATGAAGATCTGGAAGAACGCCCTCTTCGTCCTCGCCCTGGTGGCGGCCTTTTTCGTGGGCTGGTGGGCCGCGGGCGAGCCTGAAGCGCCTGTACCCCCGACCGCGATCCCAGAGCCCTCCCCCACGTCGACATTGAGGCCGTCGCCATCGCCATCTCCCCTCCTCTCGCCGACCTCACCCCCTGCGCCCTCGCCCACCCTCTCGCCGCTGCCTACACCCGCGGTCGAGTATGCCGTGCGCCTCTACATGCCCTTAATCATGCAGGACGGCAATCTGGAGGGTCCGTGAGCCAGAGCCGCGCCGGTCGAGAGGGATGGCTCAAGGGGTGGAAGCAGCGGGTCAGGCAGCTGAAGAGCGAGACCTACACCCTCTACCTGGCCTACAGGGACCCGCGCGTCCCCTGGTACGCCAAGGCCTTCGCCGCCTCGTCCGGTCGGGTATCCAACGCTCTTCCTCCTCAGGTAGTCGAGTGGTCGTTTGGTCAGATAGTCGGGTAGTCAAACGGTAACATCCTCACGTTCACACGTTCTCACGTTCACACGTTCTCACGTCGTCACGTCATCCTCATCCTCTGCGTTTCGTTCTGCCAACCACGCCTCTTCTCCGAGGCGCTCCAGCTCAGCCTGGTTAGCCAGCAGATCCTGCCCGTACTGCAGCCACGTGGTGGCGAAGCGTCGGAACCGGCTGCAGGGAAAGGTGGGGCACTCGTAACAGAAGCGGTGGCCCCGCCCCTTGCTGCAGACGTGGATCCCCTTGCAGCGGCGCTCCCGGCAGCGGACCTCGGCGCCGGGACAGGGCTCCTTCGCCCGCAGGTAGACGGGACAGGTCCCGCAGAAGATGCCGCAGGGCGGGACGAAGCCGGTGTAGGGGCGGCGCGCCAAGTCAGGCCGCCTTGTGAAAGGGCTGGCGGATGATCGTCTTGAGTTTCTCCGGCGCCGTGCGGCGGGGATCACTCAAGTAGATCTCGTGGTGTTTGCCCCGCAGCTCGCCCCCCTGCTCGCGGATGAAGTCGTGCAGCGCAGCGATGGTCGGCCCTTCATCGGCGTAGGGACCGATGTAGAGGATCTGAGCGGCCAAGCCCTCGTCGTAGGGCGCGAAGCGCAGCTTGTCGAGGGCGGGCAGATCCTTCTTGCGCGCCGCCTCCTCGAGGGCCTGCTCCACCACCTCGGC
>DAOTVC010000172.1:0-13438 GCA_034437215.1 Anaerolineae bacterium
CCATCCGCGCTCCGCGCGTCCGGCGCTCCGGGGGCTCACTTACCGACGGTCATTATACCAACCGGGGCCCGTTTGTCAAGGCCCTTCGGGCTCCTGCCCGCCGCTCCGTCGCCTGCTGGGTAACTTGGAAAGTGCCCGGCCTGGGAAGCGTCTCTGACCTCTCCCTCACGCCGCGCGGTATTCTACCGCACCCCCTCTGGTTTGTCAAGGGCCGGGGCCACCCTCTTCCGACTCGCCTGGGGAGCGTCTCTGACCTCTCCCTCACGCCGTGCGGCATTCTACTCTATCCCCGCCCCCTTGTCAAGGGAACCAAAAGCAATTCCCCGGCGTTTTAAAAGGTAGAGCTGTGCAACGAAAAGGAGCCGACCTATGAAGACGAGAGTTGCGACAATCTGGCTGGTACTTCTGTCCCTGTTACTGACCGTCAATCCGGTGCTTGCCGATGGCATCATTATCATCGATCCGCCGCCCGAGCCCCCGCCCACACCCCACCCCTCTCCCTGGCTCACCATCCGCTACCACCGGGTCGAGGTCACCCTTGAGAACCAGGTAGCCACGACGCGGGTGGATCAGGTCTTCCGAAATGATGGCCCCACCACCGTGGAGGGTACCTATCTCTTCCCTCTTCCTCCCGGCGCGGTCGTCGACGAGTTCACCATGTGGGTCGATGGCAAGCCCGTGGAGAGCAAGATCCTGAGGGCCGAGGAGGCCCGCGCCATCTACGAAGGGTACGTACGCCGCCAACAGGATCCGGCCCTCCTCGAGTACGTAGGGCGCGACGCGGTGCAGGCCCGCATCTTCCCCATCGCCCCCGAGGAGGAGCGGCGCATCGAGCTCGAGTACCGCCAGGTGCTCCAGGCCGAGGACGGATTGCTGCACTACCGTTACGCCCTCGACACCGAACGCTTCTCGGCTTATCCCCTGGAACAGGTCAGTGTGCACATCACGGTCCGCTCCCGGACCCCGCTCCATGCCGTCTACTCTCCCACCCACCAGGACGAGGTACTCATCCGGCGTGAGGGCCAGTACGAAGCGAGCGTCAGTTACGAGGCCAACGACGTACTTCCCGACCGGGACTTCGAACTCTACGTCGGTTTCGGAGAAGAGGAGATCGGCGCTCACCTCCTCTCCTATCGACCGGCCACGGAGGACGGCTTCTTCCTCCTCATCCTCTCGCCCCAGATCGAGGTGGACGAGGGGCGCATCCTGCCCAAGGACATCTTCCTCGTGCTCGACACCTCGGGCTCGATGGAGGGCGAGAAGCTGCAGCAGGCAAAGGAGGCGTTGAGCTACGTGTTGCGCCATCTCAACCCCGAGGATCGCTTCAACGTCGTCGCTTTCAGCAGCGACGTGCGCAGCTACGCTCCCCGGCTGCGTCCCGCCTCCGAGGCCGGCACAGCGACCGAGTGGGTCGCCGAGTTGGAGGCCATCGGCGGCACGAACATCTACCTGGCGCTGACGGAGGCGGCGGCCCAGGCGGATACCGATCGTCCGACGGTAGTCATCTTCCTCACCGACGGTCTACCCACCGAAGGGATCACCGATGAGGAGACCCTGCTGGGCGCCCTGGAGCAGGAAGCCCCCGACTCCGTCCGCATCTTCCCCTTCGGGGTCGGCTACGATGTCAACACCCTGCTCCTCGATGAGCTTGCCGAGGATCACCGCGGTCGTCCGACCTACGTCCAGCCCGACGAGCGCATCGACGAGGAGGTCTCCAAGTTTTACGCCCGTGTTCAGAGCCCCATCCTCACCGACATCGAGTTGGACTTTGACGGGGTCGACCCCTACGATCTCTACCCCCAGTCCTTGCCCGACCTCTTTGCCGGCACCCAGCTCATTGTCGCCGGGCGCTACACGGGGGAAGGCCCGTCCTCCATCATCCTGGAAGGCCGGGTGGAGGGCAGGAAGACCCTCTACACCTATCAAGGTGAGTTCGCCTCAGAGGGGGGCGCGAACTTCATTCCCCGGCTGTGGGCCGCCCGCAAGATCGGCTATCTGCTCACCCAGATCCGGCTCCACGGTGAAGAGGAGGAGTGGATCGATGCTGTCGTCACCCTCAGCCTGCGCTACGGGATCATCACCCCCTACACCTCTTTCCTTATCGAAGAGGAGGACGTTCTGTCCTCCACGGGAAGGGACGAGGCCGTCGATGGCTTCTGGTATCAGGAACCGCCCGCGTTTGCAGGCGAAGAAGCCGTGGAGGAGGCGGAGGAGCGGCTGGGGCTCGGGGGGGCCGATGCGCCCCCGACCGCCTATAAGGCCCCCGAAGAGGGCGGGGAGAAAGCGATCCCACAGATCCGCTACGCCGGCGACAAGACCTTCTTCTGCGAAGAGGAGCGCTGTGTCGATACCGCCTTCATTCCCGACCGGATGGAGCCGCAGGTGGTGCGCTTCGGGTCCGACACCTACTGGGAAATCGCCGCCGCCCGCCCCGAATGGGCCCACTACCTCTCGCTGGCTCCAGAGGTCATCTTCGTCCGCGAGGACGGGACGGCTCTGCATGTACAGACGGGGGATGGGATCGCGGAGGATGAGATCGATCTACCGGAGCCGAGACCAGATCCAGAGGAGACGCGCGCCCCCTCGACCTCCACCACTCCTGGGGTCACGGTAGAATCCGGGGCGCCAGAGAGAGAGGAACCAGCACCGGCTACGCGACGCATCCCCCTCTGCAGCAGCGCTTACGCGGCCCTGCTCGTGCTGTTGGCCTGTTGGATGATACGACGCCGGTAGAGAAGGGGAGTCTATCGATACCGGAGCATCAGTCCCAGTGGACTTCCAGCGTGCCCGTGTGATCCAGGCGCAAGCGAACGGCCCACACCCCCGAGGCAACGCCATGGAGGGCTCCCTGGGGCAAGGGCTCGCCGTTTAGAAGGGCGTGGCTGGGAGGATGGGGCAAGGTCAGCCATACCTCTCCCAGCGCGAGCCGGTCCAGGTGGAGATCGAGGCGGACGGAGTGATCGTCGATCTCCCAACGGGCCACCTCCCCTCCCTGAGAGATGTGGAAGGTCGTGCCGATGAGCTGCGGCTTATCCTTGACGGGCCGGAGCCCCAGAAGAACGCACCCGTGGGGCTGTAGGGAAAAGGTGGGCAGCGCCGTATCCACCTCCAGACGCAGATAGCGTTGATCCCAGAAGTCGACGACGTGGTAGGCGCGCCGGAGATCCAATCCGGGGAGGTGGCGGGGCAACGCGCGGCGCGTCGGCTCGTTACGCCAGTTGAAGAGCCCTACCAGCTGCCAGTTGCCCCAGGGGCGTGCCACCGGCGCGACAACCTCGGAGGGCATCTGCCCCTCGAAGAGATCGAGGACATCCATCCCCTCAACGAGCGGCGGGAGCAGCACCGCTGCCATTGCCCGGCGTTCGGCGGAGAGGTCCGGAAGGTGATCAGAGAAGACGACCAGCCCACCGGAGAGGCCCAGCAGGGTCACCTGAGAGCGCACCTCCTCCTCGGTCAGTTCGGTCTCCTCGGCCCGCACCATGAGATTGTCGGGATCACTGACCCACCACCGCTCGTGCATCCAGGCACGAGCAACGACATTGCGCAGGCTGTTGCGCAGACCGGGCATCGTCGGATCCTTGCGGAAGGGAAAATGAACGCCTGAGAGGCGCGGCGTCCAGTAGGGGGCGGTATCGGGGCCGATACGCATCGCGTCCACCAATCCAACCGATGCGCCCAGCGGCCCACCACACCCCACAAGATAGGTCTCTTCCCCCGCCGCTTCGCGGATGAGCTTCAGGGCGTGCCGGTAAGCCTGGACCCGGGTCAGGTTGGGGTTGTGATGCCGACCGGGTAAGGCCGCCGCGTAGAGGAAATCCAGCTTCAGATAGGAATAGCCCCACTCCTTGACCGCCGTGTCAACGAGACGGCGCACGTGCTCCTCCACACCGGGGTGGGTAGGATCGAGCGCGCGCGCAATGAAACGGTTCGCCAACAGACCCGCGGAGACGAAACGGCCCTTGCGGTTGCGCAGCAGCCACTCGGGGTGTTCGGTTGCGATACGGGAGCGAGGATGCACGGTGAAAGGG
This sequence comes from Anaerolineae bacterium, assembly GCA_034437215.1. GTDB lineage: Bacteria > Chloroflexota > Anaerolineae > B4-G1 > SLSP01 > DAOTVC01. The sequence goes on from DAOTVC010000172.1 coordinate 4,029, forward strand.
CCCAGCCAGAGTCCGGGCGTGAAGCCCGAGCCGTGAATGCGCTCCCCCAGCCACTTCAAGGAGTTGGGGAAGCGCTCATTGCGCTCCAGCCAGTCCCCCCAGGTGGGCTCGTAGCCCTGGTCGAGTTGAATGACCTCCAGGGGCAGCTCGTCCTCCAGGAGCGCTGCCTCCGCCAGGTTCGCCATCACATCGGATTCTGCGACCTTCGCCCAGAAGATGTACCACGATGACCAGCCAGGAGGAGCGGAACGGGGTTGCGGCAGGTCCATCTGGCGAGCGACGGCGTAGGCATACTGGGCCAGAGGGTCGTTGTTGGGCAGGGGCACCCACTCGAAGTAGAACCACTCCGAGTGGCGTGCCTCCCCCACCCCCAAAGGGATGTCATCGCACTGGGACTGCACCATCAACCCCAGGTGCGCAGGGCGGAGATCGGCCCACGTCTGTACGAACTGATCGGCCAGGGAGACGCCACCGGCAACCAGAGCCTCATCAGAGGTGACGAAGGCGCCGACCGTCTCGCTCCAGAAGCGGCAGCTCTTGCGGGACCAGGGGGTGAGGGAGTTCTTCATCATCGGCCCGTTCAGAAGGCGCACAGGCAGGACAGGACAGCGCTCGGGGACATCTCCCGGCAAGAAGCCGGCTGCCGACCAGGACTGCCAGCCGGTACGGTAGAAGCCGCGCACGGCTCCGCGCGGTCTCAGCTCCCCTTCCAGGGATCGAAAGAAGAAGCGCCGCAGGCTGACGAGATCGGGGCCCTTATTGATCACCCCCACGCGCAACGTTAAGAAAGGCCGGGTCGTGTAGAGACGGGCTCTCACGGAGAGCACGAGACCCTCGGACTCCTGGTAGACGATCTGCACCTCTTTGGCGGGGCCGTGGACGTCCTCCACGTCACGCTGATCCACGTACATGGGGACGAGGTCGGAGTTGGTGACCTGGACGGTGCGGCGCCCCTTGCGGGCCTCGACCCCCACGCGACCCATGAGCGAACGCCCGTGACTCTCGAGACGAAAGTGACCGGGCGTGGGGGACCAGAGCAGATCAAAGGAAGGGCTTTGGAGCCGCAGCGTCATACCGTCCCCTCCTCGGGCGGACGGGCTTGTTGCATCAGTTCCTGACGCCGGCGACGGTATTCAACGATGGGGCGGTCGCCCTGGACGAGCTGCTCCCCACCACGCAGCGCACTGGCCCGCGGACGTTGCGTCTGCACCACGCGGCGATCCTGATGAGCGACGAGACGGTTGAAGGGCAGAGCGATCCAGGCCACCAGATCTCCGACCAGGGGCAGGGGCAGAAACTTCTGGTAGAAGCGCAGCAGCAGCAGTGTGTTCTCCTCGTCCACGGGGACAAAGGCCACCACGATGCGCACGTCATCGCTGATATGATTCTGCCACAGATTGGGGAAGATGAACTCCAGACGGAAATCCCCAGCAGGGGACGGGACGAGCACTTCATCAGGTCCGAGAGGGCGGGAGCCGTCGTCCAAGCTGTTGAAGACGTAGACGTAGAAGAGCTCTTCATCTACCCACTCAAGACCGGGGCCATTGACCAGGGTCCGTCCCCCCCGTCCGATGGTGTTGTGATGGACGAAGGGCAGGTGCATCACATCGAGCTGGTTCTCGATCACCCGGGAGTAGTGAGCGTTCCAGGGATCGTAGAGGGTGGCGCAGCGAAAGGGACCCGTCAGATCGTCGAAGAAGCGCGGCAACCCAAGATCCTCGGGAGGCTCCTCCCCCCACCAGACCCAGATGAATCCGTGCGCCTCGTGGGTGGGGTAGCCGAGCACTTTGAAGCGCTCGGAGACGGGGGCGTTGCGCCCGTTCGCCGGGATGAGAACGACCCTTCCAGAAGCATCGTATTCAAAGCCGTGGAAGGGACACTGGAGGTGCCCCGCCTTGACCTGTCCCCGGCTGAGCGCGCCCCCCCGGTGTACACAGCGATCGCGCACACAGTGCACTGCGCCCACGTCATCGCGCCAGAAGACGAGCTTCTCTCCCATGCGGGTGACCCCTACGGGGCGCTTCTTCACCTGTCGCGATTCGAGGAGGACGTACCACTGGTTGGGAATCATCGGCGCTGCTTACTCCCGAAAGCCCATCAACCGCATCCACTGCAGATCGTTCACCAAGGCCTCCCGGGCAATCAGGTGCAGGGTACGATAGCTGATGCGCAGCTGAGCCATGACCTCGTGGTAGTGCTCCCGTGCCTCCCGTGCTTCGTCCTGCTCGCGTTCCTGATCCATGCCGGCCTGGCGGATCGTCTTCAGCAGCACCCGCAGCTCCGAACGGCGCTCGCCATCCACCCCCAAGACGGCGAGCGCCGCCTCGATGGCGGAGTGCGATTCGATGCGCTTGAGAAGTGCGCTGCCATACTTGATGAAGCCCTCCTGATCCTCGGGGAGCTGCTCTAACTGCAGCACGGGGGTCAAGAGCAGATCAGGATTGTGACGTTGGGCCTGCCGTATGACCCGGTGCAGGTGAAAGAAGGCGTTGCGTGCCAGGTCCTCGGCACGGTTCTCAGCCACGTAAGCGGCGTGGGATTTACCGGCGGCCTCTTCGCGAATCCGCCGGTAACCCAGCGCCTTCGTCAACAGCTCGCGGTCGTGATTGAGGTCATCGAGGCTATAACCGAACCGTGCGAGTTTGGGACTGATCTGGGGATCGTCCGCGTGCTCCAAAATCTCCGATAGACGTTCGAGGATCTCGCTGTCCTCAAGATGTTTGGCCTGCTCGTTCATCTGCGTCCCTCCTTACACTACGCTCTATAGATAAGCGACCGACCTAAAGGAGTTGGGCAACGCCGCAAGACCCGTCGCCGTTACAGAATTATTATACACGCATCTGGGAAAAGAGCAGGTGCAGGGCGCGGGGGCAACGCGACGACATGAGAGAGGGGGCCACAGTTTGGTACCTGCGGCCCCCAGGACCTCCTCAAGCGCTCTCTTGGTCCTCAACGTCCGCGCGGATGCGGAGGTGGAGCTCCTCCAGCTGCCGTTCGGAGACAGACGAGGGAGAGTCCGCCATCAAATCGCGCGCCTGCGCCGTCTTGGGGAAGGCAGTCACCTCACGGATGTTGGGGGCATCCGCCAGAATCATGACCAGGCGGTCGATACCCGGTGCAATCCCGCCATGAGGGGGAGCACCGTAGGAGAAGGCCTCCATCATGTGCCCGAAGCGCTCGTGGGCCTCCTCCTCGGGATAGCCCAGCATGCGGAAGATATCCGATTGGATGCGCGGGTCGTGGACTCGAATGCTGCCCGAGGCCAACTCGTAGCCGTTGCAGACCAGGTCGTAGGCATCGGAGAGCACGCCCAGCGGGTTCGCCTGCATCTCTTCGAAGGTGTGGGGGCGCGGCATGGTGAAGGGGTGGTGAGCCGCATCCCAGCGCTCCTCCTCCGCGTTCCAATCGAACATGGGGAAATCGAGCACCCAGGCGAAAGCGACGAGGTCGGGATCGACCAGCTCCAGACGATCCCGGAAGGTCAAACGCAGCGCCGAGAGGGACGCTGCCACCACCTTGGGTTCGGCAGCGACGATACAGACGAGATCCCCCTCCTCGGCCCCCGTCCGCTCCTGGATGGTCGCCAGCTCCTCCTCGGAGAGGTACTTGACCGCCGGCCCCTTGATCTCCCCGGGCTGGAAGGCCAGGGTCACCAATCCCTTCGCCCCCTGGGCCTTCACGATCTCCGTCAGCTCGTCGACCTCCCGCCGGCTGTAGTCGGCGACGCCCGGGGCGCAGAGCGCCTTGATCTGCCCCCCCGCCTCCGCCGCACGGCTGAAGACACCGAAGCCGCTCTCCCCCAGGGCGTCGGTAAGCTCCACGAGCTCCAGACCGAAGCGCAGGTCGGGCTTATCGCTCCCGTAACGGGAGAGCGCCTCGGTGTAGGAGAGACGGGGGAAGGGGGAGAGGGCACGCTTGTCGGGCGTCACCTCCCGGACCAGCTCGGTGAACATCCGCTCGATGAGATCGAGGATGTCGTCACGCTCGGCAAAGGCCATCTCCAAGTCCAGCTGGGTAAACTCCGGCTGGCGATCACCGCGGAGATCCTCGTCCCGGAAGCAGCGTGCGATCTGGTAGTAGCGCTCGAAACCGGCGACCATGAGCAGCTGCTTCAGCTGCTGAGGGGATTGGGGCAGCGCGTAGAACTCGCCGGGGTGGATACGACTGGGAACGAGGTAGTCGCGGGCCCCCTCGGGTGTGGACTTGAAGAGATAGGGGGTCTCGATCTCGTAGAAGTCCTCGCGGTTCATGAAGTTCCGGATGAACTGCACCACCTCGTGACGCAGACGGATGTTACGCTGCATGCTGGAGCGGCGCAGGTCGAGATAGCGGAAGCGCAGACGCAACGCCTCGTCGACGGGCGACTCCTCGTAGATGTAGAAAGGCGGCGTCTTCGCCGGATTGAGGACCCGGATCTCGGAAGCTTCCACCTCAATCTCACCCGTGGGCCATTCTGGATTGACCTGGTCGTCGGGGCGCCGCCCGACCGTTCCCCGAACCTGGAGCACGTACTCGCTACGAGCCTCGGAGGCCACGGCATGGGCATCGGGGGCCACATCCTCGTTGACGACCACCTGGGTCAACCCCTCCCGATCCCGGAGCACGATAAAGATCACGCCCCCGTGATCCCGGCGTAGGTGGACCCAGCCCGCCAGCGTCACCTCCTTACCGATCTCTTCAGCACGCAGTTCTCCACACGAGTGCGTCTTTAACATGGATCTCCTCCTCATACGATGTCGTGGGTACTATATCACGCTCTGGGGGAAAGGCTACACAACGCCTGCGAGGAGAGGAAGGCGCTCAGACGTCGTTGACTTTTCTATCCGAGAGCCAGCGCCATACGCCCAGAGCCAGCAGGCCGACGCCGACAACCCCAACCACGATGATGGGGAGCCAGGAGCGTGAGCGCGGCTGACTACCCTGGACGGGGTAACGCTCGGGTACGTAAGAATCGGGGACGACTAGAGTAGCCTCGGACAGGTACTGGGGCGCCGAGGTAAAGACGGGCAGCGGTGTGCTCTGGGGGTTATCGGGGCGTTCGGTAGGCGTGGGCAGACGAAAGGGCGTCGCCGTCGGGGTCAGTGTGACCGTTGGGGTGAGCACCGGCGTCGCCGTCGGGGTCACCACGGGCGTTGCCGTGGGCGTGAGTATGGGCGTCGCCGTCGGCGTGACGACGACCGTCGGGGTCAGCGTCGGGGTTGGCGGGGGGAGCGTGGGTGAAGGGGCGACCGCCGACTGCCGATACGCAGCGGAGAGAGAGGAGGTCAGGTCGAGATAGGTGTTGCCGTAAGCCTCGGAGGGTTCGATGTGCGTCCCCTCCAACCACTCGTTGAAGCTGGTGACGGCTACCCAGTCGGCGTTGCTCTCGATGGCTCCCCGCCAGGTGGCACGGTAGAAGTCCCCATCGTTGCGCGGCTGCACGAAGGCGTCGGCGCGCCCGGTCACTCGATCGTCGTAGCCCGGCATCACCGTCGCCACCCAGTAGCGGAAGGTGTTGTGCTCGCGACTCCACTCACGGACCTCGTTGCCCCAACGGTTGAGAACCGCAGCGGGATCATCCGACCAGGCCACCGAGTAGAGATAGAGACCGTCGAAGACCTCCAGATAGTCGGTCCGGGTCCCCTCAGCGATCCAAATCATGGTGCGGTTGGGATCGATCTGCTCGCGCAGCAGAGCCCACGCCTCCAAGGAGTAGGTCTCCTGACGCCAGAAGAAGAGTACCGGGCGTCCTCCCACCTTGAAGTAGGCAGGATGAGGAGCGTGACCATCGCGCACCGCCAGGAGGGCGGTGCGGAGTTCCTCCTGGTTATTGATAAAGGGCCCCGCCAGATCCACCGTCACGCCCGCCTGCAGGCCATGAGCTTGGGCTTTGTCGAGAAGGAGACGGAGGTTGGTCTCGGTCTGATTGTTCTCTATCTGCGGTCCGTACCAGTCCAAAATCAGGGCCTCGAGCCCGCTCTGCCGCGCCAAAATAACGTGGGATTCGATGGTCGCCGGATCGGCGGAGAGATAGGGCGTCACCGGACGGTCGGAGAGGTCCAGCTTCCAGGTGTTCCAATCGAACCAGGCGTAGTAGAAGGCAACGACGTGCTGCTCACCCTGCGCTTCGGCGGGAAGAGCGAGCCGCTGCGTTCCCAGAAGAAAGAGACCGACTATGCTTACGAGGATAATAGCTTGCCAGCGTCTCACCCACCACCTCCGGCAGGAGTATAACTCAGGGCGACGAGAAGACAATCTCAAGACCTAGTGTTGACTCTGCTGAAAAAAGTCTTTTTACCACAGAGGGCACGGAGATTTTTTAAATTGGACTTCATAAAATCAGGCACAAGAGCGCTTTTTATAAAGATATTTCACTATCTCCTTGGTTTTCTCCGTGTTGGAAGGAGTTTCTTCAGGGCAGTCAGTGTTGGCTCCCCTGAAAAAGATCTCTTACCACGGAGATCACGGAGGTTTTTGATGTTGAACTTTATAAAATGTAACTTTCGGTTTAACTTTAATAATAATCGCGGTGGTTGCTTATGTCGCAGCGGCCCCTCCCCCTAGCCCCCCTGCGGCGCTACGCGCCGTGGGGAAGGGCGTCCTCCTCAGCGAGTGGTTGTGCTGCGAGGGCAGGGGTCAGGGGATGGGGGTCTGCAAATGGGTACGTCACTTGACGTGTGAAAGAACACTCGCATGAGGTGAGCCTGCTCCCGGGTGCGGGCCGGCGATGCAGGACACAAAAAAAGTTGGAGAGACAACTCGAACGCGCCTTCTCTTTACCACAACTCTGGACAGAGCCCCTCCCCGTAGTATAATGGGGGGAGTAAGAGACCATGAAGCAAAGGCTTTCGACTGGGCTAGTTGAGAGCGTGGGAAGTCTGCTTTTAACAGCCTCACGGCTAAAGAAGAGGTAACTATGGAAAATATATTGAATATCTTGAATGTGGGCGCAGGATCGGTGCTGGGCTTTATCGTCGCTCTGGTGCCCGCGATCATCCTGCACGAGATGGGGCACATGTTCGCTGCCAAGTGGCTGGGCGTCTGGGTGCGGGAGTTCGGTATCGGGTTCCCGCCCCGCATCACCAAGCTCTTCCGGTGGCAGGAGACGGTCTTCACCCTCAACTGGCTGCCCTTCGGCGGCTTCGCCCGAATGGAGGGCGAGGCCTTCACCGAGCTCCAGGGCGGGGAGGAGGAGCCCGAAGAGCCCTCCCCCGCGGAGGTGCGGGAGATGGAGGAGGCTCGCGAACACAGCCTCAACAACCTCGCCCCCCTCAAGCGCATTCCCATCTTCGTCGCCGGCCCCCTGATGAACTTCCTGCTCGCCGTCCTGCTTGCCATCACCCTCTACATGACAGGCTATCCGGTGATCGACCAGGTGCAGGTGGGCATCGCCGACGTCGCCCCTGACTCCCCCGCAGCCGAAGCGGGATTGCAGGCAGGCGATATCCTCGTGGAGGTAGAGGGCCGGCCCATCGAGGCGCTCAACGACGTCACCACCGTCATCGCTGATCATCTGGGCGAAGCGGTGAGCCTGACCGTACGGCGTGGGGAGGAGCTCCAGACGCTCTCCTTGGTGCCGCGTGAGAATCCGCCCCCCGGCGAGGGAGCGATGGGCGTCGTCATCAGCCAGGAACCCGAGTACCATATCGAGACGCTGGGGCTGCCCGCTGCGACCGTGGAGGGGCTCCGCTTGATCTTCAACGTCATCGGACAGACGCTGATGGCCCCGATACGGGTCATCCAGGGGCTTATCCCGCTGGAGATGGCCCGCCCCGTCGGTATCATCAACACCAGTCGCCTGGCCTACGCCACCATCCAAGAGAGCATCGAGATGCGCACACTGCTCCCCATCCTGCAGCTCCTCATCGTGGTCAACGTCAGTCTCTCCATCTTCAACCTGCTGCCACTGCCCGTACTCGATGGTGGACATGTGCTGATCGTGATCATCGAAGCCATCCGGAACCGCCCTCTGAGCCTGGAGCTCAAAGAGCGTGCCTTCCAGGTCGCCGCCCTGCTCTTCATCATGCTCTTCATCGCCATGGTGGTGCTCGATCTACTCTTCCCCATCGTGTAATGGGAGAGGCATTCAGGGCTGAAAGCTAAATAACTTGAGCAGCGTGAGTCTCTTTCAGGAGCGCTTTCAGTTTGCGCTTGCTCAAGTTATTTAATTCGCGTCCTTCAAGGAGAGAGATGAACGAACAACAGAAGCAGACCACTCAGGTCTGGAAGACCCTCGAGGAGGAGCAGAAAACGCCTTCCGAGCAAGAGTTGGTGGAGCTTTCGGGTCTGATGGACGAAGACCTGGAGCGTCTGAAACGCGCGTGGTCCGAGTTATCCACTGAGGAGCGCCGGAAGCTCGTGGAGAGATTGTCCCACATGGCAGAGGCGGACATCCAGATGGACTTTGGGGCTCTGTTCCGGCTGGGCATGGTGGATCCCGACGCTGAGGTGCGCGCCACCTCCATTGAGGCGCTGTGGGAGGATGAGGACGTGCGTCTCGTGCCCGAGCTTATCCAAGCCCTGACCCAGGACGAAGAGGAGGTCGTGCGCGTCGCAGCGGCGCAGTCACTGGCCCACTTCGTGCTGCTGGGCGAGTTGCAGAAGATCCGCCCGCGCCCCTTCGAGGCATCCTGTGAGGCCCTGATCACCGTCTACCGCAACCTCGAGGCCTCCCTCGAGGAGCGACGGCGCGCCCTGGAGTCGCTGGCCTACGCCGGGCGCAAGGAGATCCCCCCCGCCATCGAGGAGGCGTACGAGCATCCTGAGGAACGGATGCGGATCAGTGCCGTCTTCGCCATGGGGCGGAGCGCGGACCCCCGCTGGAAGGAGACGGCGGTGCGGGAGCTGCGCAACCCCAACCCCGAGATGCGCTTCGAGGCGGCAAGGGCCTGCGGGGAGCTCGAAGCCCGGGAGGCAGTGCCCGATCTGATCGATCTCGCCGAGGATGTGGACATCGAGGTTCAGGAGATGGCGCTCTGGGCGCTGGGGCAGATCGGCGGGCAGGTCGCCCGCCGCACGCTGGAGAGCTACACTGAGTCGGAGAACGAGGCGCTGCGCGTCGCCGCAGAAACCGCCCTCCAGGAGTTGGAGTTCTTCCACGGCGATCTCGACCACTTCTTCGGCCCCCCACAGAGCTTCGACGGTGAGACCGAGCTCCTCTGGAGCGAGACCGAGGAGTACGACGACGAGGACCGCTACGACTACGACGATACGGATGACGACTTCGACGACGAGGATGCAGCATGGTAAGGATGAAACGACCGCCCGCGCTCCTAAGCTATGCCTTACGCGCTCTGCTCCTGACTTGCGTGCTGCTCCTACGACCCCAGGCTGAACCCCTGGAGGCTCAGGAGGGCGCCGAGACAGCACACAGCTACACCTTCGGTCAGACGCTGGAGATCACCCTCGCGCTACCCGAGGAGACCCAGGAG
>DAOTVC010000173.1:0-32824 GCA_034437215.1 Anaerolineae bacterium
TGCAGCGAGACGTCCTCGAGGGCGCGAACGCGCCCGTACTTCTTGGTAAGTCCTACGACCTCTACTTCCACGATAAAACCTCCCTATGGCGTATTCTACTACACCCTTGAGACGATTAATTCGCAGGAAGGTTCAAAAGTCGTGCATCCGTAGGCGCGGCAGAGTGGCGAACCGCTCAGCGGCTAGGAGAGAGCGCCCTAGTAGCTCGCCGTCTCCACCCGCCAGGCGCCCGCCTCCCGCCGCAGGTGCAGAGGGACGGGCCGGCCCCGGGGCGTCCCGTCGGCGTTGAAGCGGTGGAAGAAGAGCTTCGCCCGCTCCCCGTCCAGATGGTCGACCCGGTCGAAGGCGTAGATGACGCCGTGCTCCTCAACGTAACGGCGACCCGTCTGCCACCAGAAGTCGGGGGAGGAGCCCCGCCGCGGGGCCATCTCCCGGTTATGCGCCCTAAGCGTCGCCACCCATGCGGGGCGATCGCCCCGCATGAGAGCCGCGTAGTGCGCCTCCCCCGCCCGAATCGCCCCCCGCTCGGGGTCGGAGAGGGCGGTCGCCGCCAGCGCCCGCAACCGCTCCTCGCAGCGCAGAAGGGCGTAGGCGCTGGGCGCGCTCCGTATCTCGCCGTTGCGCGCCATCTCCAGCGCCCGCTCCACGGGCACCCGGTGGACCTCGATCTGCTCCCCCGGCTCCGTCGCAGCGCGCCCCTCCTCCATCCGCACCCCCGTGGCCAGGTAGATGTGGAAGATCTTGTGCACCATCCCGGCCATGGGATGAAAGTCGCCGACGTACTCCAGGGCGTCGGCCTCCCCGCCGATCTCCTCCCCCAGCTCCCGCCGGGCCAGATCGACCAGCGCCTCCCCCCCGGAGTCGTGGCTGCCGCCCGCCGGGACCTCCCAGAGCCACTCGTCGACGATGTAACGGAACTGGCGCAGGAGCACGACCTCCCCCTCGGGCGTCACGGGGACGATAAAGACCGAAGGACCCGCCTCCGGGTAGGTGAAGGGGCGCACCTCCCCGTCGGGCCAGCGCAGGTGGTCGGTACGCACGTCGAACATGAAGTGCCGGTAGGGGTACTCCGTGCTCAGGATCTCCCAGCCGTTCTCGTGGGCGTTCGGTTTGTCCATGGTAGTCTCCTCACTTAGGGCTCAGAAACCAGGGATCAGGGATTAGGAGGTGGATCTGCACCTAATCCCTGATCCCCCGTGCCGAGCAGTGTTATGGTAGCGACGGCAGGCTCTACAACGTAATTTCCAGCCTCTCGAAGGGCGGGACGCCCAGAAGGACGCTCCGCTTGACCGGGTCGACGAGCGCGGGGCGGAACTCCTCGCCGTCGACGAGGATGAGCCGCGGCGCGCGGTCCAGCCCGTGCAGGGTCAGGGCGACGTGCTCGTAGGGCGGCCGGTAGCCCCCCTCTCTCTCCCAGGCGACCTGCAGCTCTCCGGCCTCCCGGCGCATGACGAAGCGGCTCACCCGGCGGTCGCCCTGCAGGTAGCCGAAGCCCTCACCCGCGTCCTCGTAGAGCCAGGAGGTGGCTTCGCCCGCCTCCCGCAGCGGATAGAGGTCGAGGCGCAGGAACTTGTCGGGACGGTTCTCGACGTTCGGCCCCACCTCCCCCAGCGGCAGTACCGTCCCCTCGCGGACGAAGAGGGGCAGGGTCTCCAGCGGCGCCACCTGCTCGAAGGCGCGCCCGCCCTCCCGCACCCGGTCCGTCCAGAAGTCGTACCAGGCGCCCGCGGGCAGCGTCACCTCGCGGCGGGTGGCGCCGGGCTCCACCACGGGCGCCACGAAGAGGGCATCCCCACAGAGGAAAGCGTCCTCCGCCTCCCAGAGGGCGGCGTTTCCCTGCTCGTCCCACCAGAGGGGGCGGACCAGGGGCCACCCCCGGGTCACCATCTGCCAGACGCCGGTGTAGAGGTAGGGGAGCAGCTCGTAGCGCAGCTGGATGAAGCGCCGGTTGATGCTGAGGTAGGGCTCGCCGTAGGACCAGGGCTCCTGATCGGGGGTGTGGACGACGGTGTGGGAGCGCAGGAAGGGCATGAAGATGGCCATCTGCAGCCAGCGGGTGAAGAGCTCCCCATCGGCGGCCCCCGCGAAGCCCCCGACGTCGGGGCCGGTGTAGGGCAGGCCCGAGAGGCCCAGCCCCACGAGCACAGGCACCGTGAGGCGCAGGGAGCTCCAGGTGCTGGCGTTGTCCGCCGTCCAGGAGACGGCGTGGCGCTGGACGCCCGCCCATCCCGCCCGGGTGATGACCACGGGGCGCCGCTCCGATCGCAGGCGCAGCAGCCCCTCCCGGCAGGCGCGCACCATCTGCACCCCGTAGAGGTTGTGCGCCTCCCGGTGGGTGCCGCCGCGCCCCTCCAGCGCGTGACAGGCGACGTCGGGCAGGGTGGGATCCCCACTCTGGGCGAAGACCGCGGGCTCGTTCATGTCGTTCCAGAAGCCCGCCACGCCCGCGTCCAGCAGCCGCCCGTAGAGATTGCCCCACCACGCGCGCGTAGCGGGAGCGGTGAAGTCGGGAAAGGCGCAGAGACCGGGCCAGACGGGCGCGTGGAAGACCTCGCCGTCGGGGAGCGTGACGAAGTGCCCGCCTGCCAGACCCTCCCGGTAGACCTCGTAGTCGGGGGCCTGCTTCACGCCGGGATCGACGATGGGGATAAGGCGATAGCCCTTCTCCCGCAGATCCGCGGCCAGCTGCGGCAGGTCGAACTGCGCCTCGTCCCAGCTAAAGACGCGGAAGCCCTCCATGTAGTCGATGTCGAGGTAGATGACGTCGCAGGGCACCTCGTGCGCCTCGAAGTCCTGCACCAGCCGGCGCACCCGCGCCTCGGGCACGTAGGACCACCGTGACTGCTGGTAACCCAGGAACCAGAGGGGGGGCAGGTCGTGGCGCCCGGTCAGCGCCGTGTAGCGCTCCAGGAGCCGGGGCACCGGCCCGGCGGCGAGGTAGTAGCGGAGCTCCCCACCGTCGAAGCGGTGGTCGGCGACGTTGGGCGTCTTCTCGCCCAGGTCGAACTCGGCGTAGTAGGGGTTCTCGTAGAAGACGAGGTAGGAGCCGCTCTCCGCACCGGATTCGGGCACCAGCCCCACGTAGACGGGTATGTTGAGATTGATGGGGTCGTCTCCCACCTCGTAGCCGGCGGGGTCGAGGTTCCAGAGGGTATGGGTCTGCCCGCGGCGGTTCCCCTCCGTGGCCCGCTCCCCCAGCCCAAAGAGGCTCTCGCCCGGGGCGAGTGCCGTGCGGTGGCGCAGGGCGCCCTCGGGGCCCCACCCCACGTCGACGTCGGCCCGCAGGAGCCGGCCCGTCCTTGCGTCGGCGTGAAAGACCCGCGCCCCCTCCCGCAGCACGCCCACGGTGAGCCTGCCGGTACTTAGGAGCAGGGCCTCCTCCTGCTCGAGGAGCTCGAAGCCGGGGCGGGGCCAGGCCTCGAGGGGCCGGGCGATGGCATAGGGCAGAGGTTCGGGCGCCCGGCTCTCGTAGGGGAGATAGCGGACGCGCACCAGATCGGGCGCGAAGAGCAGGAGCTCGATGCGCCCCCGCTCCGCCTCGACGACGAGCCCCCGCTCGGTCCGCTCGTAACCCTGCACATCCCCCAACCCCTGCCAGCGGCGGGGCCAGACGGGGAAGGGATGGCGGAACTTCCGCCGGAAGGCGTGCCAGAGATCGAGACCGCGCCGGGGACGACCGGGAGAGTCCCAGCGCGCCTCGGCCCAGGCCTTGCGAAAACGGTAGATGGCGGCGTGGGAGAGGGGCTCCACGCCCACGACCCGCAGAGTGTCCAGAATGGTTTCGATAAGTGTCGCCACGTCTATCCTTTAAAGATTGAAATGGGTGTGTTTCAACTCAGTTGGAAGCTATCCATGGTTGAAACGTGAAGATCTCACGTTTTACGTTTCACCTTTCACGCCTCGACCTAACTCAAGTGAAACATACCCGATTGATAGGATCAAAGTCCGAGAACCCACTGCGCCACCGATAGGTAGATGAAGAGCCCTGTGGCGTCCACTAAGGTGTGCATGAGGGGACCGGAGACTAACGCGGGGTCGACACCGATGAGAGAGGCGAGAAGGGGCAGCAGCGACCCCACCGTCGTCGACCAGAAGACGATCAAGCCGATAGCAGTACCGATGGTCAGCCCCAAGCCCACGTTCCCGCCTTCCAACCACGCCCGAAGGAAGCCCGCCAACGCCACGAAGATGCCCATAAGCAGCCCGACGCGCGCCTCGTGCCAGAGGACCTGGAGCGCGTCCCGCTTCTCGATCTCTCCCACGGCGAGGGCGCGGGTCACCGTCGCCGTCGTCTGGGAGCCGGCGTTACCGCCTGTGCCGATGAGGAGGGGGATAAAGAAGGAGAGCACCACCATACGGTCGAGGGTGGACTCGAAGTACTCCAGCACCTGTGTGGTGAGAAGCCCCGTGAAAAAGAAGAGGAGTAGCCAGCCGACGCGGCTGCGCACGAGCTCCCGGATGGAGGTCAGCAGGTAGGGTTTGTCCAAGGGGGCGGAGCCACCCAGCCGCTGGATGTCCTCCGTGGCCTCCTCCTCCAGCACGTCGACGACGTCGTCGATGGTGATCACGCCCATCAGGCGTTCCTGCTCGTCCACGACGGGCAGCACGGTGAGGTCGTAGCGGCTCATCAGCCGCGCACAGTACTCCTGATCGGCAGCGACCGGCGCAGAGATGAGGTCGCGTTTCATGAAGGTCTGCAACTCTGCCCGCCGCTCCGCCTTGATGATCTGCAGGAGGTTGACGACGCCGACCAGACGGCCCACGGTGTCGATGACAAAGTAGTAGTGGTACTCCCGCTCAGGCCCCCAGTCGCGGATAGCTTCCAGGGCCCGCTCCGCCCACATGTTTCGGCCCAACGTCAGGTACTCTACCGTCATCAGCCCGCCGGCGGTCTCGTCGGGGTGTAGGAGCAACGGGCGAATCTCCTCCTTGTCCTCCATCAAGTCCAGGAGATCCTGAACCTGCCCGTCCTCGAGGTCACCCAGGAGGTCGGCGGCCTCGTCGGGCTCCATCTCGTCGAGGATGTCGGCCAACTGCTCCTGGGGGAGCTGCCCGGCGATCTGGGCGACCTCCTCGTCCTCCACCTTCTCCAGGATGTCGGCGATCTCCTCGACCGGCAGACCTTGCAGGACGAGCACCTGCTCGTCACCGGGCAGATCACTGAAGATCTCCGCCTGATCGACGGGCAGCAGGGCCTGGAGAATGATCTGGGCCTTGCGCGCCTCCCCCCTGTCGAGCAGGGCATGGATGCGCTGGTAGAGCTGGTTGACGCGCTCCTCGCGGGGCAGCTCGTGTATCGTCGTCATCTCACACTCCTAAAGTAGGCGGCTCAGGGCCGCTTCAGAACCTGGACGGCACGCTCGGCGTGCTCTCGGGCCTCGTCGGTGTAGGATTCGGTAAAGGTCAGCTGATTGCCCTCGATGGTGAAGGTGAAGAGCGCACCATCGCTCTCCCGTACCACGTAGGGCACGCCGGCCTCACGGCGGTAACGGTAGCCTGCCGGCAGCGGGTAGTGGCGCTCCAGATCCTCGAAACTCTGCACATCCCTGTCCCGTATGCGGCTGTCTCCCAGGGGGAACTCCGTCCGGTTCTGCCTCTCGACATGTCCCGGCTCTTCAGGTTCGGGGTGACGGTCGAACGTACTCACGGTACACCTCCTTTTCGCAGTCAGTGATGGTCGGTGGCCCGCCTGGCGCCGGAGATTTCAACGCCGGGGAAGAGTGGCACGCCAACGTGGGGTATTATAATCGCAACCGGGGCCTTGACAAAACTTAAGAGTGCGGTAAAATCATCATCGTTAGCAAGCCGAAGTGGCGGAATTGGCAGACGCGCTGCGTTCAGGGCGCAGTGGGCTTTACGCCCATGTGGGTTCGACTCCCACCTTCGGCACAGAACAGACCCCCGGTTTTTGGCCGGGGGTTTTGTCGTTTAAAGCAGCATTTGGCCAAAGAGCGGTCCTCATTCTTCTCCCCACGAGACTCACAACCAGTTCAGAGATCGTACATCCCACCTCCTCCGCCTTCGTCGCGCCCTGCTGCAGCTGCTCTACGGCCTTGTGGACGGCGCGGAACTGCTGGTAGCGCGGGACGATCTTCTTAATCCGCCCGCCGCCGCGATCGAAGAGGGTGAAGTTGTGGAGGAGATCGAGCAGGTGGGCCGGACGCAGGGCGCCGGCGACGAGCATCTCCTGCTGAGAGAGCGCCCCGAGACCTCCCTCGAGACCTCCGAGGTTCTCCGAAACCTCGGAGGTCTTCACCGGACCACGAGGGAGATGCCGTTGATGAAGAGCACCAGGTCGGGGACGACGTAGCCCCGATTGCCGGTGGCCCAGGGGGGATCGACGCGGAACTGGTTGATGGCGAGGAAGTCGTTGTGCTCGAGGTGTTCGTAGTCGATGTAGTGGATGGGCACGGCCACATCGCCGGGCAGGTAGTCCCAGCCGAGGGCCTGGAGCTGCTCGATGAAGGGGAGTTCGACCTTGACGCTTTCGCGATTGGCCATGCAAACGCTCCTTAACCGCGCGAAAGCGCGTGACTACGAACTGCTGCCTTGCAGTCGTTCCAGAAATTCCGCCGCCGTGAGGATGGGAATGCGCCCTACCCGTTTCAGCGTCAGAAGGTCCTTATCGCCGCTGACGATGACGTCGGCGCGGCCCACGACGGCGCAGGCGATGACCCGGTCGTCGTCGGGGTCGCGGCAGATGGCAGGGATATCGGCGGGCAATTCGACCACCTCGCTGAGCGCGGCGACGAGGGCCACGAAACGATCGCGCTGCGGCGCATCGTAGTAGTGCTGCAGGCGAGGATAGTGCAGCACGCGCGCCAATTCCCGCAACAGCACCGGCGCGGTGATGAGGATGAAGTGCTCGGCCACGAGATGGACGTCCAGCAGAGTCGCAAGAGACGGGCGATGGACGAGCAGGTAGCTTACCAGCAGGTTGGTGTCAAGGACGGCGCGTAGGGGATGCGGCTTCACGCGCGCCGGGCCTCTTCGATGAGCGCGGCGGCCTCCTCCTCGGTGAGGGTGGCGCGGGCGCTGACCTCCTCGGCGATGGCGCGCAGCTCCGCCAGCCACGCCTGCCGCTCCACTCGTGCGGCGCGCCACTCGCAGTAGGTCTCGAAGTCCTCGTAGGGGATGAGGACGGCCTGAGGCGTATCGTAACTCTGTACAATCACCGGCTCCCCCTTCAGCCGCACGCGGTCGAGCACCTCGCGCACCCGGCGACGCAGGTCGGTGGATTGAATAGTCTCAGTCATGACGGGCCTCCTTGTGGCACAACTTACACAACTATGTTGTGCTTATTATACCATGGTTTTGCGGATAACGGTTCGCTACCGCGCCTTGCTTGTAGTTACGCGCTTCAGCGCGGTGTTGACGGCGCTATCACGGCCCAGGGGGCCAGTGGCCCACGGGAAGCGCCTTACTACACTGCAAGAACTACCTTTTTCAGAGGAGCCAGAGATCGACTCCGCCATGCGGATAGCAGCGGCGTCGGAGAAGTCGCTGCTGGTGAAGTAGGTCAGGTTGTACTGCTGCAGCATCGGGGAAAGGCCCCCGGACCACGCTCACCATTGCCCCTATTTGCGAATTCCAGGGTGACAAAACTCTTCCTGAGCGCTATAATCGCCAGTGTGAGTCACAAAACGGGAGGTACTATGCAATCCATCATCGATCTGCGCAGCGATACGGTAACCCGCCCCACCCCCGCGATGCGCGAGGCCATGGCCCGCGCGGAGGTGGGCGACGACGTCTACGGCGAGGACCCCAGCGTCAACCGGCTGGAGGCCCTGGCCGCCGAGCGCCTCGGCAAGGAGGCGGCGGTCTACGTTCCCAGCGGCACGATGGGCAATCTGGCCTCCCTGCTGGCCCACTGCGGGCGGGGTGACGAGGTCATCCTAGGCCATCTGAGCCACACCTTCCTCTACGAGCAGGGCGGGATGGCGGCCCTGGGCGGGATCATGCCCCACCTGCTGCAGAACCAGCCCGACGGCACCCTGCGCCTGGAGGATATCGAGGGCGCCCTGCGGCCCGACGACCCGCACTTCCCCCGCTCCCGCCTCGTCTGCCTGGAGAACACCCACAACAGCTGTTACGGGACCCCGCTCAGCGTCGAGTACACGGCGCGGGTGGCCCACCTGGCCCACCACCACGACCTGAAGGTCCACGTGGACGGCGCGCGCCTCTTCAACGCCGCGGCGGCCCTCGGCGTGGAGGCCCGCGAGCTGGTGGAGGCGGTCGACTCCGTCACCTTCTGCCTCTCGAAGGGGCTCTCGGCGCCCGTGGGCTCCGTTGTCTGCGGTACGGCCGACTTCATCGAGGAGGCGCGGCGGGCGCGCAAGGTGTTGGGGGGCAGCATGCGCCAGGCGGGCGTCATCGCGGCGGCGGGCATCGTCGCCCTCGAGGAGATGACGGAGCGCCTGGTGGAGGATCACGCCCGCGCCCGGCGTCTCGCCGAGGGATTGGCGGAGATCCCCGGCATCGCGGTGGGGCCCGTCCACACCAACATCGTCTACTTCGGCCTCGCCGACGACGCCCCCCTCACCGCCCCTCAGGTGGAGGAGGCGCTGCAGGAGCGCAGTGTGCTCCTGCTGGCTCGGGACGCGCGCAGCTTCCGTGCCGTGACCCACGTCTGGATCGGGGACGAGGAGGTGGAGCGCGCCATCGCCGCCGTCCGGGACGTAGTCGATGATGCCTGACCGGCGGCGCACTAAGAGTTGTTCGCATTTCCACCCGCCCGGTGCTATAATGGAATAGCAGCACCTCAAGAAAGTATCATCTAATCCTTAGTTCAACAAGGAGCGAAAGCATGAATTTCGATAAGCAGGCCCGTTACATGGAGACCCACGAGTGGGCGCGCAAGGAGGAGGACGACGTCTACGTCATGGGAATCAGCGACTTCGCACAGGATCAGCTGGGCGACATCGTCTACGTCGAACTCCCCGAGGTCGGGGACCAGGTCGAGAAGGGCGACCAGTTCATCGTCATCGAGTCGGTGAAGGCTGCGGGCGACGTCTACGCACCCCTCTCCGGCGAGATCGTCGAGGTGAACGAGGCCCTGGAGGATGAGCCCGAACTCATCAACTCCGACCCCTTCGGTGAGGGCTGGCTCATCAAGATCCAGGCCGGCAGCCCCGAGGAGTGGGAGGACCTGATGGAGATCGGCGCCTACAAGGAGCGCGTCGAGGAAGAACAAGGTTAGTCACTTAGTCGTTTAGTCCTTAGTCGTTTAGTCTTTGAGTCCTTGGTCGTTTAGTCTCTTGGTCATGTGGCTCGACCACTCGACTATCCGACCACTCGACTACCCGACTACCAGACTACTTTAAGGAGATTGCATGGTCTACGTACCTCACACCGATGAGGAGCGCCGGGAGATGCTGGACGCCATCGGCGTGGAACGCCTGAGCGACCTCTTCCGGGACGTTCCCGAGAAGTTTCGTTACCCGGAGCTGGGTCTTCCCGAGCCGGTCTCCGAGATGGAGATTCTCCAGGAGCTGGGCGAAATCTCCAGCGCCAATCTGAACGCCTACGAGGTGCCCACCTTCCTGGGAGCAGGAGCCTATCGCCACTGGGTGCCCACCGTTGTCGACTACGTGCTCGGCCGTGGCGAGTTCTACACGGCCTACACCCCCTACCAGCCCGAGATCAGCCAGGGCACGCTGCAGGCCATCTTCGAGTACCAGAGCCTGATCTCCGATCTGACGGGAATGGAGGTCTCCAACGCCAGCCACTACGATGGCGCCACGGCAACGGCCGAGGCCGTCATCCAGGCCATCAACGTCTTCCGCCTCAAGCGCAAGAAGATCCTCCTGGCCCCCACCCT
The DNA here is from genome assembly GCA_034437215.1 of Anaerolineae bacterium. Lineage (GTDB taxonomy): Bacteria > Chloroflexota > Anaerolineae > B4-G1 > SLSP01 > DAOTVC01. The sequence continues at coordinate 9,821 of DAOTVC010000173.1, forward strand.
GCACCCCATGTACCGTGCCGTCGTACGCACCTACATGCAGGGGATGAACATGGAGGTCGCCGGCGACGAGGACCTCACCGCCTCCCTCGAGGAGGTCATCGAGCGGGTCGACGACAACACCGCCTGCCTCGTCCTGCAGAGCCCCAACTTCTTCGGGGAGATCGAGGACCTGCAGGGCGTGATCGAGAAGGTGCGGGCCCGCGACCAGCGCACGCTCGTCGCCGTCGCCACCCACCCCCTCAGCCTGGGGCTCTTCACCCCACCGGGTGCCTACGGCGCCGACATCGTGATGGGTGAGGGGCAGCCGCTGGGGCTGGGCCTCAACTTCGGGGGCCCCTACCTGGGCTTCTACGCCACCAAGAAGAAGTACCTGCGCCAGCTGGCGGGCCGGCTGGCGGGCGAGACCGTCGACGTCGAGGGGAGGCGCGGCTACGTCCTGACCCTCACCACCCGGGAGCAGCACATCCGCCGGGAGAAGGCCACGTCGAACATCTGCACCAACCAGGGGCTGATGGCCCTGGCGGTCACCGTCTACCTCTCGGCGCTGGGCAAGCAGGGGCTGCGCAAGGTCGCGGAGCTCAACTACCACAAGGCCCACTACGCCGCGCAGCGGCTGAACGAGCTGGAGAGCTTCGAGGTGCGTGCCGAGAAGCCCTTCTTCAACGAGTTCATCCTCCAGTGCCCGGCACCCGTCGCGGAGATCAATGACTTCCTGCTGAACGATTGGACCTTTGATATCATCGGCGGCTACGACCTGGAAGAGGACTATCCACACCTGGAGCGGCAGATGCTGGTCGCCGTCACGGAGATGAACAGCCGGGAGGGCATCGACGACTTCGTCCACGCATTGGCGGAGTTCGAGGCCCACGCGCTGTGAGGAGGAGATCATGACTGAACCCCTTATCTACGACCTGTCTGCACCCGGCCGCCAAGGCACCAAGCCACCCAAGCTGGACGTTCCGCCCAGCGAGCTGCCCGTGGAGCTCCTGCGCGAAGAGCTGCCCCTGCCGGAGGTGAGCGAGATCGACGTCGTCCGCCACTTCCTGCGCCTCTCGCAGCTCAACTACGCCGTCGACAAGGGCATCTACCCCCTGGGTTCCTGCACGATGAAGTACAATCCCAAGGTGAACGAGGTCGCGGCACGGCTGCCGGGCTTCGTCGGCGCCCATCCCCTGCAGGACGAGGAGACGGTGCAAGGCGCTCTCTACGTCATGTACCACCTGCAGGAGCACCTCAAGAAGATCGGCGGCTTCGCCGGCGTGACCCTGCAACCCGCGGCGGGCGCCCAGGGAGAACTCACCGGCGTGCTCATCATGCGCAACTACCACATGGATCGGGGCGAGACCCAGCGGGACACCATCCTCGTCCCCGACTCGGCCCACGGCACCAACCCCGCCACCACGAGCATGAGCGGCCTGCGGGTGGTGCAGATCCCCTCCGACGCCGACGGCAACGTCGACCTCGACGCCCTGGAGGAGCAGATCTGCGACCGTGTCGTCGGCCTGATGATCACCAACCCCAACACCCTCGGACTCTACGAAGAGGGGCTGGAGGAGGTCATCCGGCGGGTGCACAGCTGCGGTGGCCTCGTCTACGGTGACGGCGCCAACATGAACGCTCTCATCGGGGTCATGCGCCCGGGCGACATCGGCATCGACGTCATGCACTACAACCTGCACAAGACCTTCAGCACTCCCCACGGCGGGGGCGGGCCCGGCTCAGGGCCCGTGGGGGTCGCCGAGCACCTCGTCGACTACCTGCCCGGTCCCATCGTCGTGAAGGACGAGGAGCTGAGCGACGCCGTCGCGCCCTACTTCACCTTCTACACGCCGCCGCGGAGCATCGGCCCGGTGAAGGCCTTCTGGGGCCACTTCGGAATGCACGTGCGCGCCTTCACCTACATGCGGATGTTGGGCGAGGAGGGGATGCGGGAGGTGGCGGAACATGCCGTGCTCAACGCCAACTACCTGCGCCGCCGCGTCCACGACGTCTACCCCGTGCCCTACGACCGCCTCTGCAAGCACGAGTTCGTCGCCGAGGGCCACTTCGAGGACGCACCGGACATTCGGGCCGTGGACATCGCCAAGCGCCTCATCGACTACGGGGTCCACCCCCCCACCTACTACTTCCCCCTCATCGTCCACGAGGCCCTGATGATCGAGCCGACGGAGACGGAGAGCAAGCAGTCGGTGGACAACTACGCCGAGATCCTGCTCAAGATCGCCGAGGAGGCCAAGAGCGATCCCGAGCTGCTGCACGAGGCCCCGCACAGCTCCCCGGTGCGGCGTCTCGACGAGGTGCAGGCAGCCCGCAACCCCGTGCTGCGTTATACCCATCCCGAGGAAGAGACCCAGGAGTAAGCACTCCTCACAGAGAACAAGGGGCGCACACGCGTGTGCCCCTTGTCCACTTTGTAGCCCTGTAGTCCAGTCGCCCTTGTTCCCGCGCCTGCCCATGGTATAATTTGCGTGATAAAAGGGTGAAAAAAGAGTCTACGGAGCGAGATCGATAAAGAGCGAGGTGAAGCTGCATGTTCGAGGTCGACGTTAATGTGGGACTCGCCTTTCTGGCGGGATTGGCATCCTTTCTGGCGCCGTGTGTGCTGCCGCTCGTACCGGCATACCTGGGGTATATGAGCGGCTATGCGGTCACAAAGCCGGAGAGTCCGCGCAGTGGGCGGGAACGGCTCTACATCATTAGCCACGCCACCTTCTTCGTCCTGGGCTTCAGCCTCATCTTCATCCTTCTGGGCAGTGTCGCCGGTTCCCTGGGGGTCTTTTTGCGCGGCCCCGTGCTGCGCTACGTGGGAGGGGTCATCGTCATCTTCTTCGGCCTGGCCCTGGCAGGGCTGCTCAACGTCCCCTTCCTCTACCGGGAGGCGAAACTGGAGTGGCGGGGCCGGCGGGAGTGGGGCTTCGCCTCCTCCTTCCTCATCGGCATGGTCTTCGCCGCCGGCTGGACCCCCTGTGTGGGACCGGCTCTCACCTCCATCCTGCTGCTCACGGCCCAGGAGAGCACCGCCGCCCAGGGAGCGCTGCTCCTGGGGGCCTACTCCGCGGGCATCGGCGTCCCCTTCATCCTGGCGGCCCTGCTCATCGACCAGCTGACCGGGCTCCTCAACCGCCTGGGGCGCTATCTGCCCATCATCCAGAAGGCGACGGGCGTGCTTCTGGTGCTGGTGGGCATCGTCGTGCTCACCGACAGCTTCAACGCCATCGGTCTCTGGTTGGAGCAGCGGGGCATCGGATGGGATCTGGGCCTATGAGTGCTCGCGATCAAGAGACCCACGTGGAACCATCGCAGCCGACGTCCGACGAGATCATCGCCGAGGCCCAACGGCGCATGAGCGTCAAGCAGGAAGGGCCGGAGACACCTGTCTCCGGTGAGCAGAAGGCCACCCGGCAGGCCAATCGCGTGGTCTACTGGCTCGCGCGCCACTGGCTGGCGACCTTCAACACCCTCATCGGCATCTTCGTCCTCGGAGCCTTCCTGGCGCCCATCCTCATGCAATCAGGGGCAGGCGGACCGGCAGCCCTGCTCTACCGCCTCTACGGCCCGCCCGTCTGCCACCAGTATCCCGTCCGCTCCTGGTTCCTCTTTGGAGAGGAAGCTGCTTACCCCGAGGAGAGCCCCCTGCTTCCTGACGAGGTGGAGAAGCATCGGGAGTTCGTGGGCGACGAGCAGCTAGGCTACAAGGTCGGCTTCTGCCAGCGGGACGTCGCCATCTACAGTACGATGCTCCTGGCGGGCCTGCTCTTCGGGATCGTGCGCCGGTTCCGCAAGGTGCCCCCGCTGCCCCTTTGGGCCCTGATCGTCTTCGGCATCCTGCCCATGGGCCTCGACGGCGGCTACCAGCTGCTTACCAATCTCCTGGCCTACATCCGCCCGGGCCTGATCTCGGCTCACGAGACGACGCCCTTCCTGCGCACCCTCACCGGTGCGCTCTTCGGCTTTACCACCATCGCCTTCGCCTACCCGAACTTCGAGGAGTTCTTCAACGAGACGAAGAGCCTGCTGGCAGAGCGATACAACTGGTCCTAGCGTACCAGTCTATAACTTGAGTTGAAGCCGGCTGAAAGCGGGAACGAGGATGACCTTTCAGCCCTAACGAAAAGGAGGAGTTTTCCATGCAACCACCTGTCGATCCCATCTTGCTCACCGTCGGTCCCTTTGCCATACACTGGTATGGTCTGCTCATCGTGACCGGAATTATGTTGGGCGCGCTCGCAGCATCCTACCTCGCCAAGAACGCGGGTCACAACCCCGAGTACGTCTGGGATATGCTCTTATATGTCGTCATCGCAGCCGTCATCGGCGCCCGGATCTACCACGTCTTCTCCTCTTCGGAGGGCGGATTGATCGGGTGGGAGTACTACAAGCAGAACCCCTGGGAGATCTTCGCCCTCTGGCAGGGGGGGCTGGGCATCTATGGTGCCATCATCGGAGGGGCGCTGGGGCTGATCCTCTACGCCCGCGTCAACCACCTCAATCCGCTGCGGTGGCTCGATTTCGCTGCCCCCGGTATGGCCATCGGACAGGCCATCGGGCGCTGGGGCAACTTCGTCAACCAGGAGCTCTACGGCCCCGCCACGGATCTTCCCTGGGGCGTCGTGATCCCGCTCCAGAATCGTATCGCTCCCTACACCGACCTGGAGACCTACCCCCTCGACACCCTCTTCCATCCCACCTTCCTCTACGAATCCTTAGCCGCTCTCCTCCTCTTCGTGATCCTCTTCTACCTCGGGTCGAAGCGCTACGAGCGCCTGAAGACGGGCGATCTGTTGGTCGGCTACCTCATCGGCTATGCCGTGATCCGCTTCTTCACCGAGATGCTCCGCCCCGACGCCTGGCGGGTCGGTCCCCTCGCGGCGGCGCAGCTCTTCTCCATCATCTTCGTCGTCTTCGGGGTGCTGCTGCTGTTGGTACGCCACGGCGTGTTGGGCGGCCGCCAACAAGAGGTCGTCGAGATCGATACCGAGACGGGGCCCTAGAGGCCTCGTCTTCTTTTAGGGCGTAGTCGAGGAGGGGTGATCTGCAGCCGGCCGGCTACGAAAAGGACCACCTGATGATCGGACCCAACGAGTATCTGACTCTTTTCTAGGAGGATCCCATGGCCTGGACTGATGCACTGTTGCGCGTACAGGAAATCGACCTGGATCTGGATAGACGGAAAGCCCGGCTGACGGAGGTAGAGGTGGCTCTGCAGAACGACGCGGCCCTCCAGGAGGCCCGGCGCCACGCGGAGAGCCGCGCTGCGACCGTCGAGAGAGTTCGCAAGAAGCAAAAGGACCTGGAGTTCGAGCTGGGGCGGGTGGAGACGGAACGCAAGCAGACGGAGACCCGTCTCTACGGCGGCGTCATCCGCAATCCGCGGGAGCTCTCCGATATGCAGGCCAAGGCCCAATCCCTGAAGCGGCGCCAGTCGCAGTTGGAGGAGGCGGTGCTCGAGACGATGATCGCCCTCGAGGAGGCGCAGGCCGTGGCCGAGAAGGCGCATCGCCAGGTTGAGGCCGAACAGGCGACCTGGGACGGAGCGCAGAGCACACTCTTGGAGGAGCAGGCGCTCCTGGAAGCGGCGATTGCGACACTGGAAGCCGAACGGAGGGGAATCCAGGAGAGCATCCCCAAACGCACCCTCGAATCCTACCGCTACTTGCGCCGCAAGATGGGCGGCGTAGCCGTCGCCCGTCTCCAGATGAACACCTGCACCGTCTGTGGGGTCCGGGTGACCTCGGGGCGCAAGCAGGCGGTCCGCTCGGGGAAGGAGACCTTCTGCGACAGCTGCGGGCGCCTTCTCGTCGCCTGACGTGCCTGAGACACAGAAACGCGCCCGCGGGTAGCGGGCGCGCCTCTGCGAAAGGAGGGTAACCAATCACTTGTCCGATTAAGGGGGGGACCTTAACCAAGACATGCACATTATACCGAAAACTCAGAAATGAGCAAGTAGGGCTCACGGGCGAGAGTCGCCCCCACCCCCTGGGGCGGTCAGGCCCGAGACACAGAAACGCGCCCGCGGGGAAGCGGGCGCGCCTCTGCGAAAGGAGGGTAACCAATCACTTGTCCAATTAAGGGGGGGACCTTAACTTGAACTCTTATAGTATACACTTAAACGCAAATTTAGCAAATAGGAAAAAAGTACTAGATAAGTAAGAGGTTTTCTAACCAAGCCCCTGCAGTGCCCGAGACACAGAAACGCGCCCGCGGGGAAGCGGGCGCGCCTCTGCGAAAGGAGGGTAACCAATCACTTGTCCAATTAAGGGGGGGACCTTAACTTAGACAACTGTATTATACGGTTTCTAACCAAAATATAGCAATAGGAAAAAGGTACTATTCCTCTATGTCATTAGAAGGTTGAGCTCCCTGCTGTCCAATGTAATTCTAATGTCGGTGGTTTATAGTAAGGGATGGGTTCACCACCCCTATATGTGGTAGAAGTCTTGAACCACGTGCAGGAAATTATCTAGTGATCCTTAAGGAGGTTACTATGGCCGAAGAAGTACCCGTCGAAGAGCGCGTCGAGTCGCTCAATTTTAAAACCGAAGTCCAACAATTGTTGAACATTCTTGCACATTCTCTCTACACCAACCGCGAGATCTTCCTACGGGAGCTCCTCTCCAACGCCTCCGACGCCCTCCACCGGGTGAAATTCGAGATGCTCACCCAGCGGGACGTCCTGGACCCCGGAGCGGAGCTCGCCATCCACATCACCTTCGACAAGGAGGCCAACACGCTGACCGTCAGCGACAGCGGCATCGGGATGACGCGGGCGGAGCTCGTCGAGAACCTGGGCACCATCGCGCACTCGGGCGCCATGGCCTTTCTACGAGAGCTGGATACCGGAAGCGAACCCATCGATATCATCGGGCAGTTCGGCGTGGGCTTCTACTCCGTCTTCATGGTCGCCGAAGAGGTGGAGGTCACCACGCGCTCTTACCTGCCCGAGGCTGAAGCCTGGACCTGGATCTCGCAGGGCGAGAACAGCTACACCCTCCGGCCCGCCGAGAAGCCCGATCGCGGCACGACCGTGACGCTCAAGCTCCGGGAGGACGCCGACGAGTTCCTCTCCACCTGGCGCCTGGAGCAGGTGATCAAGAGGCACTCCGACTACATCTCCTTCCCCATCTACCTCGAGGAGCGGGTGGTAAATCAGCAGAGCGCTCTCTGGCGCCAGCCGGCAAGCCAGGTAGAAGAGGAGCAGTACGAGGACTTCTATCGCCAGCTCACCCTCGATACCGAGAAGCCCCTCCTCCACCTGCACCTGGTCACCGACGCCCCCGTCCACATCCGCAGCATCCTCTACGTGCCAAGCCACCTGGAGATGGGGCCGCTGCGCATGACGACAGAGCACGGGCTGCGCCTCTACTCGAAGAAGATCCTGATCCAGGAGAACAACCAGGAGCTGCTGCCCGACTACCTGGGCTTCGTGGAGGGGGTCGTGGACTCCGAGGACATCCCCCTCAACATCTCCCGGGAGACGGTGCAGAGCAACCGTATCATGCGTCAGATCCAGCGCTCGCTGACCAACCGGGTCCTGCGGGCCCTGGAGGAGCTGGCCGAGGAGCGTCCCGACGACTACCGGCGCTTCTGGGAGGAGTTCGGAGCCTTCATCAAGCAGGGCGTAGCGACGGACCTCCTCACCCGCGACGATCTGCTGCCCCTCCTGCGCTTCCACTCCTCCAAATCCGAGGGGGCGCTCACCTCCCTCTCGGACTACGTGGAGCGGATGCAGATCGACCAGCCCGCCATCTACTATATCCTCGGCGAGGGTCTCAGCACCGTAGCCCAGAGCCCCCACCTCGACTACTTCAAGGAGCACAATCTGGAGGTTCTCTACCTCGTCGACCCCCTGGACGGGGTGGTGATGCAGAGCCTGCCGGAGTTCGAGGAGAAGCCCCTCCAGAACGTGGACAGCGCCGACCTCGACCTGCCGGAGGTGGAGAGGCCACCTACTGAGGAGGGCGAGAGGCTCTCCGACGACCTCTTCGAGACCCTGTTGGAGCAGATGCAGGAGGTGCTGGGGGAGCGGGTTGCGGGCGTGCGCGCCTCGAAGGTGCTGCGGGATAGCCCCTGCCGCCTGGTCTCCGCCGAGAGCGACGCCGAACGCAACCTGCAACGGGTGCGCCGCATGTTGGAGGAGGACTTCGAGGTCCCGCCGCGTATCCTGGAGGTCAACCGCACCCATCCTCTGATGGTGAATCTCGCCCATCTGGTGGAGCGGGGAGGGCGTGGCACCCTCGTCGCAGGGGTTGTCGAGCAGCTCTTCGCCAATCAGCTGCTGTTGGAGGGGATCCACCCCAACCCCTCGGAGATGGTGCCGCGCATCCAGGCCCTGCTCGAACAGGCGACGGAGGGACCGACCGGGTGAGGCCCCGCGCCTCGTTATGAAACGTCCTTGGTAAGTAAAACGGCCCGGTTGGAGTCCAACCGGGCCGCGCGCTAGCAGCTAGGTCACCTCTGGCGCCGGGCAAGGAGCCACAGGAGCGCCCCCACGATAATCAGGCCCAGCCCCACCCAGCAGAAGGGGAAGCCGCGCTCCTCATCGGGCATAGCGACCGCCTCCGGCTCCTCAACATCCCCCGGGGTCGGGGAGAGCACAGGAGAGGCCTCCACCGGTTCCTCCTCGGGGGTCGCCGTGGGAGAAGGGGTGGACGTGGAGGTCGCCGTCGCCGAGGGCGTGAGGGTCGCCGTCTCGGTGGGCGTGGCAGTGGGCTCCTCCGTCGCGGTGGGGGCCACGACCGCCCCGGTGGTCGGTGTAGCCGTAGGCGTCGGTGTCGGTGTCGGCTGTGGTGGAGGCGGCGGTTCCTCCGTGGGCGGAGTCGTCGGCATCGGCGACGGAGTCCGGGTGGGAACCGTCTGACGGTGGGGATTCTGACCCGGCGCCGCCCAGGTCACGGGGCGCGACGCCAGGGCGAAGAGCAGGACCAACACCAGTACCAGGATCCAAGTTTTAATACCGAACTTCATCTTTCCCTCCTTCGTAGCTTCCACCCGCCATTATACCCGTATCCTCCGCGCAGACGAACCTCGAGCTCTGCCCTTCACGGCCCTTCCCGGGCCAACTCGTCGATCACGCCCGCGAATTCAGCGGCTACGAACGCGGCCCCCCTCCCGTTCAGGTGGATGCCGTCGAGGGTGAAGTGCAACCCCCGCTCGGCAGAGACGCGATTTACCTGCTCGCAGTCGCGTCGTGCCACCACATCCCAGGCGACATCCAGGACGGTGGAGGGGAGGTAGGTCGAGGTGGGCAGATCCTTCAGGCGCTCCAGGATGGGCGTTCGCACGTCCAGATGGCGCACCTCCTCCCGCTGTCGGGCCAGCTCCCCGACGACCTCCGCCAGAGCCTGCAACCTGCGGTTCTCCCGGCTTGCCACGTCCTCTCCCTTGAGGAAGGGGGAGACGGCGACGATCCGGTGCGCCTGCGCAGCGAGCAGGTCGAGGGTGGCCTCGTATGCGCGGCGAAACTCATCGGGGTCGTCCGTACTGCGCTGTCCCAACAGCACGTTAAAGAGGCGGAAGAGCCAACCGGCGTCCCGCCGCACGTCGTTCACCCCTATCCACAGAAAGGCCAGGTCGAGAGCGTCGGGCAGGCGCTCCTCGCGCATGCGCCGGTAGAGGCTGAGCACCGTGTCGTTCCCCTTGCCCAGATTGAAGAGGACGTGTTCCGGCAGGCGCGCCTCCAGAAGTTCGAAGTAGGAGCAGCCGGGCGTCCCGGCTGTCAGACTGTCACCGACGAAAGCAATGCGCATCGCTTCTCCTTTGTGAGGCAGGTGAGTGGTGAGTAGAAAGAAGGGATTGGGGATCAGGAATCAGGAACCTGGCAGTGGAACCTTGCTGAGATCCCATCTACCTCGCTGGAGACGAAGTCTTGAGTGCTCCCTGCATCCTCAGCATCCTCACACTTATCTGCACCTGGGTGCTGGAGAGTGATACGATTCCACGACACCCCCTCCAAAAGAGGATTATACGACGACTGGTACAGGACGAAAGGGGAACGTCCAAGCTCGAGTCTCAGCCGGTTTTACAGACCGTGAACCAGGCGCAAAGGTCTTGCGGATCTCCGGAAACGAGCATAAAATCATAGTGATGCTACAAGCGAACCAGCCCACCCTCACAACGCAGATTCAACAGGCCTTTCCAAGGAGGAGACCCATGAGCGAGTTGTCGCAGATCGATCGCCAGGAATTCACGGACGCGTTAGCACGCTTCAACAAGAAGGTCCTCAACCCCTTCACCCTGAGCTTTGCCGGGCGGCCCTACAGCCCCTACGCCATCGTCCAGCACGTGGGGCGGAAGTCGGGCCGGCAGTACACGACGCCCGTCGTTGCCCGGCGGACGGAAGAGGGCTTCGTCATCCCCCTCCCCTACGGCGAGGAGACCGACTGGCACCGGAACGTGCAGGCGGCGGGCGAGGCGGTCATCGCCTCGCAGGGGCACGCCTACCACGTCGCCAAACCCGAGGTCGTAGACGCCGCGGAGGGGATCAAAGCCTACGGCCCCCCGGTCACCTGGCTCCTAGAAAGCGCCGACGTCCAGCAGTACCTGCGCATCCGGCGCGTCCCCGACGCGCCCCTGGGACGGGCCGCCTACGAGCAGCTCATCAAGGAGTACCCCATCACGCGGGCCGTCAAGGTGCTGGGAGGAGCTGCAGCGCTCGTCGCCGCCGCCGTCCTGATCATCCGACTGCTCAAGCGCAGGGAGTAAGTCACGTAGCGAAATAGCTCCTACTAGTCGACCTGCCCGGCGCTCAACAGCAGCGCCTCGGCAGCGTCCAGATCGGGGTCGCGTCCCTGGCGGAAATCCTCCACCGTCCACGTCACCGGGACGTCGGGTACGATCCCCTGCCCCTCGATGGGGCGGCCATCGTTGCGGCGGAAGTCGCCGGTGGAGAAGCGCGCCCTCCCGCCCCCGGTGAGCCGGAACGAGATGGGGTTTCCGCTGCCGCCGCCGCTCTGCCGCCCGACGGTCGTCACCCGACCGGAGTCCACCAGCGCCACGACGAAGTTCTCCGCCGTGCTGAAGGTCCCCTCGTCGATGAGCAGGACCACGGGACCGTCGTAGGTCACGCCCCGCGGCTCCACCCGGTAGTCGATCCAGGGGCGCCAGCCCCGTTGGGGCAGACGAGCCCGGTAGTGCTCCCGCCCGTAGGTGAAGGGGCCGCTCAGAAAGCGCCCGGCGATGGGGTCCGAGAGGTGGGTACTGCCGCCGCTGTTGCCGCGCAGGTCGAGGATGAGCGCCGGTGCATCCAGGAGCTCGCCCAGCGCAACGTCGAACTCTGCCACCAGATCGTGCTCACCCTCCCCGAAGGTGGGGATGCGGATCAGCCCCACGCCGGAGTCGAGGCGCTCCGCCGTGATCAGAGGTCCCGAGGAGTCCGGTGCGGCAACGGCTCCCTCTCCGGGCCAGACGAGGGTGGCGCTCCGCTCGTCGCCCCCGGCGCCGAAGACGGTCACCGCCATCGTATCCTCCCGCGTGCTCAACACGTTGAAGGCCGCCGTGGCCCGCCGCTGCTGCGGGGTCGAGCCGGAACGCAGCGGTAGAGGTAGAGCCTCCAACGCCTCCTCGACGGGCAACCCGTCCACCTCGAGGAGGAGGTCGCCCCGCCTCAGACCGGCATCCTGCCCCGTCTGCCCCACGCGGTCGAGGACGATCCTGTCGCCCACCACCCGTCCGGTCCCGAAGTAGTGTCGGCCCGAGCGCACCGAGGGCGAGACCAGGCCCGTGTGCCCGTCGTCCAGCTCGGCGAGCATACGGGCGACGACGCCCCAGTAGGCCTCGTCGCTCTCGGCCTGCTCCACCTGAAGGGCGTAACGCGCGTAGAGGGCGTCCCGGTCCACCCCCTTCTCCTCGAAGTAGGGGTAGGCGTAGTCCATGGCCCGCCAGAGCCGCTCGAAGTTGGCCTTCCGGCTCTCCAACGGGAGGGGGAGCATACCCGCGCGCCAGAGAGGAATCAGAGCTGCCAGGACAACGAAGAGCAAGATGGCACCGTGCCCCCAGAGGACGTAGCGGCGGCGAGCGCCCCCACCCTGCGCGGACCACCCGCCGAGCAACCCGCCGAGCAGGGCGCCCAGGCAACCAAGGAGTACAATCACCCAACCTGAAGCGGCGAGCGCTCCCCATCCCAGGGTGAGGCCCCCGGCCAGACCCAGAGCCAGATTGAGCAAGATCCACGACGCAGAACGCAGTCCCTTCATGAGTTCCTTTCCACCCCGCCTGTCGAACGATGAGAGGTAGATCCCAGCAGCGGGGTACGTCTCCCAGTATAACCGTTGAAGGCTCACCGGTGAGGGGCCTTTCGCATAGATTCCGACCTGGACGGTTGACCGGTTTCGAACCTGTCCCCCCCTGTAGCGGTAGGAGATGGGGCAGGGCTATCGCACTTAGAAAACTTTCCTCATCGCGTCACCTGGTGCGCCGCTGAAGCGGCGTTTTTTAGAAGGGATTTTTGTGGCGGGGCTTTGCCTCGCCACAAAAATCCCCTTTCATCCCCGACCTTTAGGCCGTATTTCTGCGACCAGAGGTCAAATGCGATAGCCCTAGGAGATGAGGCGTCTGCGTCGGGCTGTGATAGAATAGAGTAGATCACCCCAGGTTCTGTCACCGGCGGTTGTTCACACGTACCGGAGTATAATCAACCGTAACCGCAAAGCGACGGATGCGGTATTACAGGTAGGTCCAACCAGCATCCTGACCGACAATGAACATCAAGAGCAGGGAGCGCTTATAAAACAGCGTACGATACCTCCACATGGAATCGAGTAACAAGAGACCCTGGTGAACTCCAACTTCTTGTCGCACTATATGAAGAGCCCATACCCTTGTCCAAGCCTGCCTGTCCGACCCACAGGCAACACAAGGATGATACACCCGCCCTCTCCGGGAGGTACTCGTGAACAACCAAGACGACCTTGCGCCTAACGATCAGCTCTCACACGACGCACCGCTCTCGGAATGGCAGGACACCCACCTGATTGTCGCCTGTCTCCAGGGCAGTGAGGAGGCCTGGAAGGCGCTCATCGAGCGGTACAGCCGGCTGATCTACACCATCCCCCTGCGCTTTGGCTTTACGAAGGGCGTCGCCGACGAGATCTTTCAGGAGACCTGCCTGGTGCTCCTGGAGAAGCTGGACACCCTGCAGGACCGCGAGCGGCTGCACGCCTGGCTGGTGACCGTGGCGCGGCGGGCCTGCATCCACCACCTGCGGCGCACCGGCAAGGTAGAGGTGGTGGAGTTGACGGAGCGGGACAAGCCCACGGAGGAGACCCTCGAGGGGCAAGTGCTCCGAATGGAGGAGGAGCACCGGGTCACGGAGGCGTTGGCAAAGTTGGATCCCCGCTGCCGAACTCTCATCGAAGCGCTCTTCTTCCGCGACCCCCCGCTCACCTACCAGGCGCTCGCCGAGGAGCTGGAGATGTCCCTCGGGAGCGTGGGGCCGACGCGCGCCCGCTGCCTGGAGAAGATGCGGCGCAAGATCCTGGAGATCGAAGAGGGCAGAGGTTGAGACACAGGGTAAGAAAATGAGGAATTGATCCCTACCACGTATTTTTTGGCACCGAACGCCCACTGTTAAAGTGAAAGGGACACAACTGTCCAGCAGAATCGGGGCAGAGTCCAAAGGGCGTCCCACAACCTAACTGTCAAGTCTTAAGAGCGTAGGGGAGACGAAAACCACGAGCATCCGCAGAAGGCCCCTACCGCTCATGGCTCGAATGGAGCAAATCTATGGATCACTACAGCTTTGAAGCCTTCGTGGCTTACCTGGAAGAGGACCTATCGGGTATGGAACGACGAGCGATCGAGGAGCATCTCGAAGGATGTCCGGCTTGCCGTAAGGAGTTTGCGGCAGCGTCTCGCATGCTCAATGACGTCCGGGTAAGTGCGTCCCCCACCCCTCCAGAGACCCTCATCGACCGGGTCGTCTCGGCCTTCCGGCGTAAGCAGGAGCGGCCGATGAATCCCCCCGCACGCCCGGCGACCCTCCAGTTCGACAGCTGGATGCGGCTGGCAGCGCTGGGTGTACGTGGACTTCCCCAGGAGCGCCAATTCCTCTACTCGGAGGGCAGCGTCGATCTGGATATCCAGGTGACCCGGGACGATGAGACGGGGACCTTGACCCTTCAGGGGCAGATACTGGACAGCAACAGCGACCGCGACTCGCTGGAAGGGATGGAAGTGCAGCTCCTCGCCGGAGAGGACCTCGAACGACGAGGTCTCACCGACCACCTGGGGTGCTTCTCCTTCACGCACGTCCCGCCCGCCCTCTATGCCCTTCGCGTCCTCTTCAGCGATCACGACCTGGTCATGGACGAACTCGATCTAGCGGAAAACGAGACCCCCGCAGCAGAGCCGGAGAAGTGAGAGCGTGACATCCAGGGACGTACAGGCCCTCTTAGCGCTGGAGACGCAGCAGGAGCGCCGGGCTTGGTTGGCGGAGCACCGGCCCCCGCCTGAGGAGTTCGTTCAGGCCCTGCAGGAGGAGGTCGACCGCCGGAAGCGCGAGGCTCCCCGGAGCGCGCTGAGAGCCGCCGAGGTGGCGGTCGACGCGGCCGAGCTGTGGCAGGAGCCCGCGTTGCGCGCTTTCGCCCGCTACATCGAGGCCGAGGTACACCGCCTGACAGGCGAGCACCAGGTCGCCCTTGAGGACTACGAAGAGGCTGCCGCGATCTACCGCAGCCTGAGCAGGGCGCTGGATGCTGCCCGTGTCTCCGTCGGGCGGCTGGACGCTCTGATGTACCTGGGGCGTTACGACGAGGCCTTGACGCTGGCCGACAGGGTCGGCACCACCTTCCGCGAAGCGGGTGAGCGGCTCGCCCTGGGCAAGATCCTCACCAACCGCGGCAATCTCTACACCCGTCAGGACCGCCACCAAGAGGCCCGAGCTTGCTACGAAGAAGCTCGGGCCCTTTTTTCGGAGTTGGGCGAGGATCTGCGCGGGGCCATGGTCGACGTCAACGACGCCATCCAGCTGATCGAACTAGATCGCTACCGGGAGGCCGGGACGACGCTGCAGCGAGCCCGCGAGATCTTCGAGAGGAAGGGGATGGAGAACCTCGTCGCCATCGTGGACCACAATCTGGGCTACCTCCACTTCGCTCAGGGAGAGTACCAGCAGGCGCTGGCGGTCTTCGCCCTGGCCCGGGCGCTCTTCGAAGAGCAGGAGAGCGAGGTGGACGTCGCTTACGTCGACCTCTACCGCAGCGACATCTACCTGGCTCTCAATCTCTGGCAGGAGGCCCTCACCTGGGGACGTGGCGCCCGGGAGATCCTGGGGGCGTCGGGCATGACCTGGGAGCAGGCCCGGCTCTGGCTCAACGAGGCGGCGGCCCTCGCCCACGGGGCAGAAAGCGACCCCGGTGCCGACTCCGACAGAGTCGACGAGGCGCTCGAAAGAGCCGGTGCCCTCTTCGAGGCGGAGGGAAACAGCGTCTGGTTGGCGGGCACCGATCTCTACCGCGCCTCCTTCGCCCGCCGCCGGGGTGAGCGTGCCGCGGCGCGCGACTACGCCGAGCGCGCCCGCGCTGCCTTCGCCGCTGCCGGTATGCCCAGCCGCGTGGCCCAGTGCGAGGTCGAGCTGGGCGAGCTGGCCCTCCAGGCCGGCGATCTCGCCGGGGCCGCCGCGCACTTCACCGCCGGTCTGGAGAGCCTGGAGGGGATCGATCTCCCCACCATCGCCTATGCCTGTCGCTTCGGCCTGGGGCGTGCGGCCCAACGCCGGGGAGATACCGCAGCAGCGCTGGCCCATCTCCGGCAGGCCGTGGAGGAGATCGAGCGGCTGCAGACGGCCATCGGGGCCGAGGACTACAAGATCGCCTTCCTGAGCGACAAGCTGCAGGTCTACGAAGCGCTGGTCCTGCTCTGCTTCGAGGTGGGAACGCCCGAGGCGCTGGAGGAGGCCTTCAAGACCGTGGAGCGGGCCAAATCCCGCGCCCTGTTGGACTCGCTGGCCCGTGAACCGGATTCCGAGACCACCCCGACCGAAGCTGCGCTCCCGACTGAGGCTACGCTCCTGACTGAGGCTACGCTCCTGGAGGAGATGGAGACGTTGCGACGGGAGCTCAACTGGTACTACAACCGCCTCAACGAGCCCCAACCCGACAGTGACAAGCGGTCGGCGCGCCAGGTCGCCGAACTGACCCACGCCGTCACCCGGCGGGAGCAGGCTCTCAGTCGTCTCCTGCAACGCTGGCGCGCCCCGGACCTGACCACGGCGCCCCGCAACCCCATCTGGACGGTGACGCCGGAGGAGATCCAGGCTGCCCTGCCTGCGGAATCCACGCTGGTGGAGTTCTTCACCGCCGGTGATCAAATCCTGGTCTTCGGTCTCTCCCCGACAGAGATGTGGGCAGAGCAACTCCCTACACCCCTGGCGGAGATCCTGACCCTGATGGGCCACTTTCGCTTCCAGATCAACAAGTTCACCTACGGGGCCGGCTATCGCGAGCGCCACGCTGCGATCCTGCAGCGGGGGGCCGACGAGAGCCTCCAGCGGCTCTACAGAGCGCTCTGGGAGCCGCTGGAGGAGCGGCTGAAGACCGAGGGCGTGATCGTCGTGCCCCACAGCAGCCTGCACTACGTCCCCTTCCACGCTCTCTTCGACGGTCAACGCTATCTCATCGACGAACGAACCATCTCCTATGCGCCGAGCGCGACCATCCTGCGGCGTGTACTGGAGCCCCCCCCGGAGTGCGACCCGGCGCAGCCCTGCGATCCGCCCGTCATCCTGGGCGTCGCCGACCCGACCATCCCCTTCGCCGAGGAAGAGGTCAGCGCCATCGCCGCGCTCTTCCCGGAGGCGGACGTGCGCTTCGGAGCCCGCGCTACCACCGACAGCCTGCTGACCCGGCGAGCTCAGCCCGCCTTCCTGCACCTCTCCACCCACGCTACCTTCCGGGCCGACAACCCCCTCTTCTCCGCCCTCAAGCTCTCCAACGGCTGGCTGAACGTGAACGACGTCTACGGCATGTCCCTCTCGGCGCCGCTGGTCACGCTCAGCGCCTGCGAGACGGGCCGCAGTCAGATCCGGGCGGGCGACGAGCTGGTGGGCCTCTGCAGGGGCTTCTTCAGCGCCGGCTCGCGCTCGTTGATCGTCAGCCTCTGGACGGTGGATGACAGCTCCACCGCCCGCTTGATGACCCACCTCTACCGCCGGCTGCGGGACGGTGAGAACGTCAACCGGGCGCTGCGCACGGCCCAGCTCGCCATCAAAGAGCGTTGGCCTCATCCCTACTACTGGGCGCCCTTCGTCCTGACGGGCAACCTACACACTCGACTGACCTCCCGCACGGTGCATTGAGCATCGTGTTTTGTTTGTAGCTATAGTACAGATTGAGGGAACGCCGCTCTTCCGGCACCCACGTTCCCGCCCTGGTGAAAAGGAAGGAGTAAACACGATGAAGATGAGTCACAGACACGTCCGCCCGATCGCCCTTTTGCTCACCTTGGTTCTATTGATGAACCTGCTGCCCCGGCCCGTCGCCGCCGATGCACCCGCCGGGGTGATCGTCCGGCTCGTCGCAGGCGCCGATCCCGTGCAGGTAGCACAGGATTACGGCGCGACCCTGGTCGCGGAGATTCCGACGCTCGAGATCTACCGGCTGGAAGGAAGCTCACCCACCCTCCTCACCGACCTCCAGGCCGACCCGCGGGTGCTCTCGGCGGAGGACGAGCAGCTCCTCGAGGGACAGCCTCGCTTCACCGACGCCTCGGGTTACGAGCTCCTCGAGGCCCAGCGGCGGACCATCGGCATGGGGGGTGAGGCCACCGACGCCGAGCTCTACGCCGAGCAGTGGGCCGTCGCCAAGATCCGCGCTCCCCAGGCCCACACCGTCGTCACGGGCACCGGCGTAGTTGTCGCGGTGCTCGATACGGGGCTCGACCTCGACCACCCTCTTCTCGCCGAACGCTTGATGGCAGGCTACGACTGCGTGGACGACGACGCCGATCCCGCCGAGCTCCCCAATGGCGTGGACGACGACGGGGACGGCGTGGTGGACGAGGGCAGCGGTCACGGCACCCACGTGGCGGGGATCGTGGCCCTCGTAGCCCCCGGCGCGATCCTCATGCCCGTGCGCATCTTCGACAGCGAGGGGAACGGCAGCTACTTCAACGCCGCAGCGGGCATCGTCTACGCCGTGGACCACGGCGCCGACGTGATCAACCTCAGCGGCAGCGGTGCGGTAGAGACGCCGGCCCTCGGCGCGGCGATCCAGTACGCCCACGACCACGGGGTGATCGTCGTGGCCGCCGGCGGTGTCAACGCGCTGGGTTACCCGGCCGGCTACTCCGGGGTCATCGCCGTCGGCGCCTCCGATGCCCACGACTACACGACGGACTTCTCGCGCTTCACCGACGGGCAAGCGACCGTCTTCGCCCCCGGCACCGCCATCTTCTCCGCCCACTACGACGGCGGTTACGCCTGGTGGACGGGCAACTCCATGGCGGCGCCCCTGGTGGCAGGCGAGGCGGCCCTCCTCCTCGCCACGGGCGCCTGCTCGAGCGACTGTGCCCGGACCCTCATCAGCGAGCACGTGCGCGACCTCGCCGACACCGACCTCGCCGGCACGCGCATCGACCTCTACGACGCGGTCTCCGCTGCCGCCGGCGCGGTCGACGTCGACCTCTCCCTGCGCTACGCTAACGGGGACAGCGGAACGGACGACGACAACCGGATCATGCCGGTGGTCGAGATCGTCAATCACGGCACCTCCATCGCCCTCGACACGCTGACCCTTCGCTACTGGTACACCGACGAGGGGCCGGAGACACCCACCTTCGCCTGCGACTACGCCCCCTTCGGCGCCGCCAACGTCACCGGCGCCTTCGGCACCATCGCAGCCGTCGACGGCGCCGATCACTACCTGGAGGTGGGATTCACCGAGGGCGCCGGCAAGGTCTTTGGCGGGAGCTCCAGCGGCGACCTGCGCCTGCGCTTCCAGATGAGCGCGGAGAGCAGCTACGACGAGCTCGGCGACTATTCCTACGATCCGGGCAAGACGGAGCTGACGGAGTGGGAGCGAATCACCCTCTACCACGAGGGAACGCTGATCTGGGGAACGGAGCCCGGTGACGTGGTACCCACGGCGACGGGTCTCAAGGTGCAGTATCTCGCCGACGACACCGATGCCACCAACGCCACCGTGGCCCCGTGGCTGCAGCTGGTCAACAGCAGCGCTGAGTCCGTGCCCTACGAAGAGTTGACGCTGCGCTACTGGTACAACGGTGAGAGCCAACCGGACGTCTACCACTGCGACTACGCCCTGGTGGATTGCGCAAACGTCACCGGCTCCTTCACATCCCTCAGCGAAGCTCGCGACGGCGCCAACGCCTACCTGGAGCTCGGCTTCACCCCCGGGGCGGGCGAGCTGCCGGCCTTTGCCAGCAGCGGCAAGATCCAGAGCCGCTTCCACCACGAGGACTGGAGCAATCACGATGAGAGCGACGACTACGCCTTCGACCCCTCCAAGACGGCCTTTGCCGACTGGGAGCGGGTCACCCTCTACCGCAACGGCGCCCTGATCTGGGGCACCGAGCCGGAGATTCTCTCCACCGGCGATCCGGACCCGTCCCCAGCGCCGGCATCCTCGACCGTCCCTCTCAAGGCCCAGTATCAGGCGGGCAACACCCACGCCGGTGACAACCAGGTGCAGCCCTGGCTCCAGGTCATCAACCGCGGTGACAGCGCCGTCGCCTTGAGCGCGGTCACCCTGCGGTACTGGTATACCAACGAGGGGCAGTGCCCCCAGCAGCTCCACTGCGACTACGCGGCCCTGGGATGTGACAACGTCGCGGGCAACTTCGGCCAGACGACGGACGCCGGCGGTGCCGTGGTAGACTACCTGGAGGTGAGCTTCTCCGTGGACGCCGGGAGCCTGGCTGCAGGCGCCGGGAGCGGCTCCATCCAGCTGCGCTTCCACAAGGACGATTGGAGCAACTACGACGAGAGCGACGACTACACCTTCGACCCGACGAAGACGACCCTGTCCGATTGGGAGCGCGTGAGCCTCTACCTTGATGGGCAGTTGATCTGGGGCGTCGAACCCTGACGCCCTCACTCCTTCTTGGAAAGGCCCTCGCAGCTGCGGGGGCCTTTCTCTTTGGAGGCCACTTTTGACTCTCCTGAAAGAAGGTGGGGACTCACCGCAAAGGACGCAGAGATCGCAAAGATAACTTAATATTTCTAAGGTTTGCACCTCGATGAGTTAATAATCTTTATCTCAACTCTGCGTTCTTGGCGCTCTCTGCGGTTAGCTAGCCTTTCTTCAGTGGAGCCATGTATTTTTCCCCCTCCTCCCCCCACTGTGTAGGTAAAAGGGGTTAGAAGTGCCAAGGAGGTGAAAGGCCAGAGAGTTTCACAGACAGCAGACGACCCACCCATCCTAGCCAAGCACCCACGAATCAGGAGGATACAATGATCTACGCACCCTATCAACATCACGTCCGCAGATGGTTGAGCGCCCTGCTCGCCATCGTGAGTCTGGTCTCCATCCTTGGCACCGGATTCTCCCTCACCAGGGCCAACGCAGCCGGCGCTTTCAACTACGCCGAGGCGCTGCAGAAGTCCCTCTTCTTCTACGAAGCTCAACAGTCGGGCCCCCTGCCCGACTGGAACCGCGTCACCTGGCGCGGCGACTCCGCTCTCAACGACGGCGCCGACAACGGCGTCGATCTCACCGGCGGCTGGTACGATGCCGGTGACCACGTCAAGTTCGGCTTCCCCATGGCGGCCTCCGCCACGATGCTGGCCTGGGGCGCCGTGGAGTACCGCGACGGCTACACCGCCAGCGGTCAGCTCGACGAGTTCCTCAACAACCTGCGCTTCGTGAACGACTACTTCATCAAGGCACACACCGCCCCCAACGAACTCTACGGGCAGGTCGGTAACGGCAGCGCCGACCACGCCTGGTGGGGACCCGCCGAGGTGATGCAGATGGCACGACCTTCCTACAAGATCGACGCCTCCTGCCCCGGCACCGACCTCGCCGCCGAGACCGCAGCCGCCATGGCGGCCTCCTCGATGGTCTTCGCCCCCACCGATCCCACGTACGCCAACACCCTGCTGCAGCACGCCGAGGAGCTCTTCGCCTTCGCCGACAGCACCAAGGGCACCGACGGCAAGGATACGGGCTACGCCAACTGCATCACCGATGCCCAATCCTACTATAACTCGAACTACGGTCTCTACTGGGACGAGCTGGCCTGGGCCTCCGTCTGGCTCTACCGGGCCACCGGCGACAGCTACTACATGGACAAGGCCCTGGAGTTCTACCCCCAGATGGGAACGGAGACCCAGAGCAGCACGCCCGTCTACACCTGGTCGCAGGGCTGGAACGACAAGGCCTACGGCGTCTACGTCCTGATGGCCCAGCTGACCGGCGACGCGCAGTACCACACCGACGCCCAGCGCTGGCTGGACTGGTGGAGCATCGGCGGCGGGCAGCGCACGAGCTCCGGCCTGATTGTCGTGGACCCCCAGGGATGGGGCGTCCTGCGCTACGCCGCCAACACCGCCTTCGTCGCCCTCGTCTACGCCGACCTGCTGGGCACCAGCGATTCCCTCTACAGTCGCTACCACGACTTCGCCGTCCGGCAGATCGACTACGCCCTGGGTGACAACCCCTTCAACCGCAGCTTCGTGGTCGGCTTCGGCAACAACCCGCCCGTCAACGTCCACCACCGGACCGCCCACGGCTCCTGGGCCGACAGCCTGAGCACCCCGGCAGAGCAGCGCCACATCCTCTACGGCGCCCTCGCCGGCGGCCCCAAGGACGACAGCACCTACGCCGACGTGCGCACCGACTACGTGATGAACGAGGTCGCCACGGACTACAACGCCGGCTTCACGAGCGCGCTGGCGCGCCTCGCGCAGGAGTATGGCGGTACGCCCCTGGCCAACTTCCCGCCCATCGAGACGCCCGATGACGACGAGCTCTTCATCGAAGCCGCCGTCAACGCCTCGGGCACCAACTTCACCGAGATCAAGGCCCTGATCACTAACAAGTCCGGCTGGCCCGCACGTATGGGCGACAAGCTGGCCTTCCGCTACTTCTTCACCCTGGAGTCCGGCGTCAGCCCCGGCGATATCTCCCTGAACGCCAACTACAACCAGTGCCAGGCTCCCACGGGCCCCCACCCCTTCGACGGCGACGTCTACTACGTCGAGATCGACTGCACCGGCACCCAGATCTATCCCGGCGGTCTGCCCCACTACCGTAAGGAGGTCCAGTTCCGCATCCAGAGCGCAGGCGCCTGGAACCCTGACAACGACTGGTCCTACGACGGTGTGAGCCAGAGCTCGAGCAGCCCCGTCAAGGTAAATCACATCACCCTCTACGACGACGGCACCCTGGTCTGGGGCACCGAGCCCGACGGCACGGCTCCGACGCCGACGCCCACCGGGATACCGACCGAAGAGCCCACGGCCACCCCGACCGAAGAGCCCTCAACGACCGCCACGCCGACCCCCACCCCAACGCCCACGGAGGAGCCCACGGCGACCCCGACCCCCGATCCCAACGCCGTCCTCAAGGTGCAATACCGGGCGGCGGACACCAACGCCGGCGACAACCAGATCAAGCCCCACATCAACATCGTCAACCAGGGCTCCAGCAGCGTGCCCTTGAGCGAACTCACCGTCCGCTACTGGTACACCATCGACGGTGAGAAAAATCAGCAGTACCATTGCGACTACGCCCAGATCGGCTGTGCCAACGTCTCGGGCCAGTTCGTCCAACTCGCCGGCCCCGTCACCGGCGCCGACACCTACCTCGAGGTCTCCTTCTCCGGCGGCACGCTGGCCGCCAACGGGCAGACGGGCGAGATCCAGAACCGCTTCAACAAGAGCGACTGGACCAACTACGACGAGAGCGACGACTACTCCTTCGACGCCACCAAGACGACCTTCGCCGATTGGGACCGCGTGACCCTCTACCGCAACGGCCAGCTCGTCTGGGGCACCGAGCCTGACGGCAGCGCCCCCGATCCCACCCCAACCCCCACCGAAGAGCCTAC
>DAOTVC010000174.1:0-12332 GCA_034437215.1 Anaerolineae bacterium
CGATCGACATCTTTCTCCACGAGGGGCTGGTCGACGACGCCATCGCCGCTCTGGGAGAGTGGGCCTACTACGACACCGTCGCCCGGGTGGCGGACGCCGCCATCGAGCAGCGTCCCGACTGGGTCATCGGCGCGAGCAAGAAGCAGGCGGAGCAGATCATGGACGCCGGCAAGGCCAAGATCTACCACCACGCCGTCGAGTGGATCGCCCGCGTGAAGGCCGCCTACCAGGCTGCGGGTCAGGAGGCCGAGTGGCGCGCCTACCTCGACGAACTGCTCGAGAAACATCACCGCAAGTACAAGCTGGTCCCCATGTTAGAGAGGCTGAAGTGAGGAGGCAAGAAGTGAGGAGGCAAGAATGAACGAAGAACTGTCCTACAACGAGGCCATGGAGAGGGTCCTCGAACCGTTGGAGGGCCCCATCTCCCGCGACGAATTCATCGAGCGGGTACTGACCCTGCGCCCCTCCACGGCCAAGAAGCCGCGCAACAGCGTGCTCGCCAAGCTGCGCGAGTACGAGTGGAAGACGCGCATCGTCAAGCTAGACAAGGACACCCTGATCCCCGCGCGCACCGTGATGCGCGGACAGCGCTTCGCCCTGACCGTCGAGCGGCAGGAGGCCGAGCGTGGCGCGCTGAGCATCTGGCCCGGCTTCCAGGTCTACCTGCGCCGGGATATCGAGCCCGCCGAGATTCGCCTGGAGGACGAGCAGGGGCACCCTCTCCCGACGCGCATCGTGGAGTGGACGGCGCCGGTGTCCACAATCTTCGGCCCCTCTGAACAGCAGTTCGTCGCCTTCGACCTGCGGGAGTGGTTCCGCAAGCAGAGCATCCGGCGCAACGACTACGTCCTGGTCACCGTCCTCGACTGGCAGCACGGACACTTCCGCCTGGAGCACGAGAAGGCCAAGCACCGGCGGCGGCACCGGGAGGAGATCGAGGCCTACAACCGGCACCTGGCGGACGCCCTCTTCGCACTCCTCGAAGCAGCGTATGATGAGTATATCTATATCGGAGAGTCCTTGCCCACGGCCCTCACCCGCGTGCCCGAGAGTCGGGACTATCCGGGCGACCACTGGCTGACCGTCGTCAACGAGGACCCGCGAATGAGGACCGACGGGCTGCAGATCAAGTATGCAGATGGGCCGCGTTCGATGTTCGAAAACATGTTGGGCAACGTCTATGACACGAAGTCCGAAGCCCCACCGGCGCCGGTCTCCGGCGAGGAGGCCCACCGCGTCTACCGCTTCAAGGCCATGCTCTCCTACAACAAGGGGCTCTGGCGTCGCATCGAGATCCTGGGTGGGCAGACGCTCTCCAACTTCGATCGTCAACTGCGCTGGGCCTTCGACTTGGACACGATGGATCACCTGAGCGGCTTCTGGAAGCGCGTGCGCCGCGGCAAGGGGAACAAGTTCCGTGAGGTCGACCTGGGCACCATCAACCCCTTCGAGCGTGGGGAGGCCGCGGACGTGCAGGTGGCTTCGCTGGATCTGGAGCCGGGCAACTCGCTGAAGTACGTCTACGACTTCGGTGACTGGGTGGAGTTCATCCTGGAGCTGGAGGCGCTCGACGCGCCCGAGGAGGGGGCCGAATATCCCCGGGTGGTGGCACAAAACCGCCCCCGCCACCGCTACTGTGAGCAGTGCAAGGAGGAGGGGCGCGAGAGCGTCGCCACCTGGATCTGCATCGAGTGCTCGAACGAGGAACAGCGCGACGTGCTCGTCTGCGACGCATGCCTTACGGAGCACCATCCCGACCACTACGCCGACGAGATCCTCTACTAGGTCACATGAACAAGCGGGAGGCGCTCCGGACCGGAGCGCCTCTTTTTTCTTGCCGGGAACCGGCAGAAACCTAAGCAAACCTGTCGCCGGTTGACTTGTCAGACAACTCACCTATAATGAAGGGTGGAGGTGTCGATGGAAGCAACCGAATCCAAAGGTCGACCGCCCCGTGTGCAGGTAGAGACGGCACTCACCGAGATGATCGAGTTCTTATCCCCTGGGGATCAGCTGCCCCCTGAACCCACCCTGGCCAAGCAACTCGGCGTCTCCCGCGCCACCCTCCGAGAGGTGATGGGCAGCTTCGTCGAGCGCGGCATCCTCGTGCGTCGCCACGGCGTGGGCACCTTCGTCGGCTCACGCTTTCCCATCCTGGAGACGGGCATGGAGGTGCTGGAGAGCCTGGCGAGCCTGGCGAAGCGCATCGACCTGGAGACCCGGGTGCACCACCTCCACGTAGAGGAGCGCGAAGCCACGCCCCGCGAGGTAGCCGGCCTGGAGCTGGCCCCGGAGAGCTCGGTGCAGGTCCTGGCGGTCTCCCGGGTGATCACCGTGGAGGGAGAGCCCATCGCCGACCTCCTGGACGTCATCCCCACGGAGTACCTGACGCAGGAGGATCTGGACGCCGACTTTCGAGGTTCGGTCCTCGACGTCCTTCTGGAGCGGGGCTCCCCCCTGCTCTCCACCTCCCGGACGGAGATCCTGGCGACGGAGGCCCGCGACCCCTGTGCTCGCCGGCTGGAGGTCGAGGACGGCACGGCGCTCCTGAAGCTGGTCGGCAAGCTCTACAGCTGCGAGGAGAAGGTCGTGGACTACTCCCGGAGCTACTTCGTCCCCGGACACTTCAAGTTCCACGTCATCCGTAAAGTTCAGACTCAGACGTGATGCCAGGTCGCACTGTCGTCGTCTTCATGCAGAGCCACCCATTTTCCTTAGAACCCGATGTTGTTGTATCCCACACATTAACCCTAGGAGGTTTGTTCAATGCGTAGTTTTATGGGCCGTGATATCCTCTCCCTCAAAGAGTTCGAGCGCAACGAGTTCTTCCGCGTCTTCGAAATCGCCGAGGAGTTGGAACCGATTGCGCGCAATCGCCGCAACACCGATCTGCTCGCCGACAAGACGCTGGTGACGGCGTTCTACCAGCCCTCGACGCGGACGCGTCTGGCTCACGAGGCCGCCATGCACCGTCTGGGCGGGCACGTGACCGGCTTTGCCGACGCCAAGATGACCCGCGCCGGCGACTTCTACCAGGAGTCCATCAAGGACACCTTCAAGATGCTGGAGTTCTACGGTGACGTCGTCGTGATGCGCCACTTCCAGAAGGGCGCGCCGCGCGAGGCCGCCAAGTGGTCCAGCGTCCCCATCATCAACGGCGGTGACGGCTGGGGCGAGCACCCCACCCAGATCCTGACCGACCTCTACACGGTGCTGCGCGAGAAGGGCCGCATCGACGGGCTGCGCTGGGTCGCCGTCGGCGACATGCGGATGCGCACCATGCACTCGCTGGGCTACGCCCTGACGCAGTTCGACTGCCCTATCAGCTTCGTCGCCCCCTCGGGGATGGAGATGCCCGAGGAGTACAGCGACGACTACGAAGCCATGGGCCTCGACTTCAGTTTCGCCGACCACGTCGGCGACGTCATCGGCGAGGCCGACGTCATCCTGGTCGAGCCGACGGTCCAGCCGGACTACACCAAGTCCCGCGATGAGCGCCAGGGCGAGCTGCCCACCACGCCGGATAACTACAAGATCACCCGCGACCTGCTCACGCACAAGGCCAAGTCCGATGCCATCCTGCTGCACTCGCTGCCCCGCATGGACGAGATCCCGCCCGACGTCGACATCACCCGGTGGTCCCGCTACTGGCAGGAGGCCTTCAACGGCGTCGTCATGCGCATGGCGCTGCTGGCCCTCGTGCTGGGCGCGATGGAGTAGGACCTATCCCGTATTGCGTATTCCGTATTACACGCTCTTACCATCACTTTAACGGAATACGCAGTACGCAATACGAACTAGCTTAAAGGGAGACTAACAGATGATTACCAACCTACGCGGCCGCCACTTCATTTCCGACCTCGACTTCTCCAAGGAGGAGGTCGAGACGGTGTTGGATACGGCCTGGGACCTGAAGCGCAAGCGGGCGTTGGGCGAACCCCACCCCTACCTGCGCGATCGCACCCTGGGCATGTTGTTCTTCTTCAGCAGCACGCGCACCCGCTGCTCCTTCGAAGCGGGGATGGCGCAGCTGGGCGGACACGCCGCCTTCATCGAGTCCCGCACCACTCAGGTCTCCCACGGCGACACCGCCCGGGAGATCGGCGAGATCCTGGGTCGTTACTTCGACGGCCTCGCCATCCGCCAATGCGACTGGGACTACGGCAACAAGTACCTCAACTGGGTCGCCGAGGCCTCCCGGGCGCCCGTGCTCAACATGCAGGACGACATCTATCACCCCCACCAGTGTCTCGCCGACCTGATGACGATGAAGGAAAAACTGGGACATCACCTGCAGGGAAAGAAGATCGTCGTCTCCTGGGCCTACGCTTCGTCCTACCTGAAGCCCCTCTCCGTCCCCCAGTCCCTCATCCTGCAGATGCCCCGCTTCGGCATGGACGTGACCCTCTCCTACCCGCCGGAGTTCAAGCTGATGCCCGACATCGTCGAGCAGGCCGAGGCCCAGGCCCGGCAATACGGCACCAACTTCGAGATCGTCCACGACATGGAGGAGGGTTTCGAGGACGCCGACGTCGTCTACGCCAAGTCCTGGGGCCCCATGATGACCACGACCGACGCCGACGAGGGCAAACGCCTCCAGGACCAGTACAAGGACTGGATCACCGACTCGGCCAAGATGAAACTGGCGAAGCCCGGCGCCCTCTACATGCACCCGCTGCCCGCCGACCGCGACGTCGAGGTCACCAGCGAGGTCATGGACGGCCCGCAATCCGTAGTCTTCGACCAGGCCGAGAACCGCCTCCACGCCCAGAAGGCCGTGCTGGCCCTGACGATGTGGTAGATTTTGAGTTGGAAAGTTGAAGGTTGGAAAGTTACAAGTCAGTCATCTTGACCAATCAACTTTCAACCTTTAACTTTGAACTTTTAACCCAAAGTTAAGGAGAGACATATGAGTGAGCGCAAACTGGCCGTCATCGCCATCGGGGGCAACTCCCTGATCAAGAGCAAGCAGCACCAGACCGTGGAGGATCAGTACGAGGCGGCGGGCGAGACCGCCCACCACATCGCCGACATGATCGCGCAGGGCTGGGACGTCGCCATCGGCCACGGGAACGGCCCCCAGGTGGGCTTCATCCTCCGCCGCTCGGAGATCGCCCACAAGGTCGCCGGGATGCACGAGGTGCCGCTGGAAATCTGCGGTGCCGACTCCCAGGGCGCCATCGGCTATGCCCTGCAGCAGAACCTCGTCAACGAGTTCAAGGAGCGGGGCATCGACAAGGCTGTCGCCACCGTCATCACCCAGGTGCAGGTCAGCAAGGACGATCCCGCCTTCAAGAACCCCTCCAAGCCCATCGGCGGCTTCATGGAGGAGGACGAGGCCCAGGAACGGGCCGACAACGAGGGCTGGACGGTCGTCGAGGACTCCGGACGCGGTTGGCGCCGCGTGGTGCCCTCCCCCCTCCCCGAGAAGATCGTGGAGCTCCCGGCCGTCAAGACTCTGCTGGAGAACGGCATCATCACCATCACCGTGGGCGGCGGCGGCATCCCCGTCGTCGAGAACGAGGAGGGGGACCTGGAGGGCATCGCCGCCGTCATCGACAAGGATTTCGCCTCCTCCCTCCTGGCCGAGTCCATCGACGCCGACCTCTTCCTCATCTCCACGGCGGTGGAGCAGGTCTACCTCAACTTCAACACTCCCCAGCAGAAGGCCCTGGACAAGATGACTGTCTCCGAGGCCAAGCAGTACCTCGAGGAGGGCCACTTCGCCAAGGGGAGCATGGAGCCCAAGGTCAAGGCCGTCATCCGCTACCTGGAGGCCGGCGGCAAGGAAGCGCTCATCACCGACCCCGCCCACATCACCGAAGCGCTCCAGGGCAAGACCGGCACGCGGATCCTTCCGGGGTAAGTAATAGTTACGGGTGGCGAGTTGCGAGTTGTGGCTTGTGGAGCACGACTCGCAACTTGTGAAAACCACACAGGTGCAACGGGATAGCTTGCAGATGAATCAAGAACACGCGCGTGATTGTGGAACACACACGCTCCCTGTGCCTGGTGCGGCCGGAGCAGGTTGGGGTTCACTTCTCACTGGACCCTTGCCGGGCAAGTATCAGGCCGGGATGCGATTTGTCTTGCCCGGCAAGGTCCAATGTTCGCGGGCTACACAACCCTACGGGGTGACCGTAACCGACCTGAAGTGGCGCGCGTTGGGCCGACAGCGGTTGGCCCAACAGCAAAGTCCGAGACTGGACCTGGAGCACGAGGCTCTCCTGGCACGTCTGGAGGCGACGGCACTCTACTTGACTGTAGGTTTGAGCCGGCACTGGCAGGGCGAGTACTGGCCCCTGGTTCACGCAGTCCACGTGATCCCCGATTATGAAGCGACGATAGATCTCGAGAACTTATGACCTACGAAGTTTTAGAAGACGTTGGTCTCTCTCTGACACAGGTCAGTGAGCTCGGCGGCAACGATCGCAGCCGCCTGCTGAACTTCCTCCTGCGCTGGAACCACCTCGACGCGCTGCACGCCTGTCTCGACGTGCTGCTTCCCCGCAATCCCGGCCTGGTCTCGCTGCTGGATCTGCGGGTCAAGGCGTTGCTGGAGGAGGCGCGCTACGACGAGGCGCGGGTGTTGATGCGGGCTCGCCTGGAGCAGCGGTCGTCGCTCACCGCGCGCACGCTGCTGGTGCGCATCCACGCCGCGCGCGGAAGCCTCGATGAGGCGTTAGCCGTCGCGCGTGCGCTCGTCGAGGAGAGCCCGGAGAGTGTCACGGCCTGGTACGCGCTGGCGGAGGTCGAACTGGCGCGGGGGGAGGTGGACGCGGCAGCACAGGCTTACCAGGAGGTGCAGACGCTGCGGCCGGGCAGACGGGGGTACCTGTTGGGGATGGTGCAGGTCTACCGGGCGCGCGAGGATTGGGTCGCGGCCAGCGGCTATGCGGTGCGCCTGCTGCGCTCCGCCGAGGAGGAGCAGGCGCTCTCCGTGAGCTACCTGCGGCCTCTGCGCAAGTACTTCCAGGCCAGCGGCGAGCGGACGCGCGTCGCGGATCTGGACGCCCAGCTGGAAGCGCTCTACGCGGCAGAATTGGTGGAGCTGCGTGACCACTTCGCGGGCCGGGAGGCCCCTTCCCCGGAGGGGACGGCCCCAGAGGCGGTGGCCCCGCAGCCGGTCGAGTTTGTGCCCACGGTCGAGCAGGTTTCGGTGACCGAGGCGGAGCGCCAACGGATCGTGGAGGCCGCGCAGCGCTGCTTCGGTTTCACTCAACTGCTGCCGGGCCAGGTGGAGACGATGGCCTGCGTGCTGCGGGGCGAAGACGTGTTGACCGTCCTGCCCACCGGCGGCGGGAAGTCGCTGTGTTACCAGCTGCCCGCGCTGCTGGCCGAAGCGGGGGTGACGCTGGTCATCTCGCCGTTGATCGCCCTGATGAAGGATCAGCTCGATTCGCTGCCGGAGGCCCTGAGCGCCCGGGCGACGACCATCAACAGCAGCCTGGAGGGCGACGAGCTGCGCCAGCGGCTCGACCAGGCCGGCGAGGGCGCCTACCGCCTGCTCTACGCGGCGCCGGAGCGGCTGCGGCAGCCGGCGTTCCTGCACGCGGTACGGCGTGCGGGCATCAACTACCTGGTCGTCGACGAGGCGCACTGTGTCAGCGCGTGGGGGCACGACTTCCGTCCCGACTATCTGGCGTTGGGCAGGACGCGTGCGGCCCTGGGGAACCCGCAGCTGCTGGCGATGACGGCCACCGCACCGCCCCGCGTGCGCAAGGACATCATCCAGCACCTGAGCGCGCCCGATTCCGAGGTACACGTCGTGGCCGGCGACATCACCCGCCCCAATCTGCAACTGGAGGTCTTTCACGCGCGCAACCAGGACGACAAGCTGCGGCGGCTCCTGGCTTTCTGCTCCGCCGAGGAGGGGAGCGGCATTGTTTACGCCGGTACCCGTGCCCGTTGTGAACGGCTCGCCGCGCTGCTCAACCGGCACGGCGTCAGTGCCACCCACTATCACGCGGGCATCCCCAACCGGAGCGCGGTCCAGGACGACTTTATGGCCGGGCGTGTGCGCGTCGTGGTGGCCACGGTCGCCTTCGGGATGGGGATCGACAAACCCGACATCCGTTTTATCGTCCACTTTGCCCCGCCCCCTTCGCTGGAGGCGTACTATCAGGAGGCCGGGCGCGCCGGGCGGGATGGCCTTCCCGCCCGCTGTCTGCTGATGTACGCCGCTTCGGATCGGGCGACGCTGACCCGTCGGCTGCGTCTCGACACGCTGCCCGTCGAGTTCCTACGCGCCGTCTATGCCGCCATCCAGAAGCGGCTGGAGGGCGAATCGTGGGGGCGGGTGGCGATGGGCGACCTGGAGCGCGATCTCCAGACGGGGGATGTGCAGGTCCGCGTGGCCCTGAGCCTGTTGGAGGAGGCGGCGCTGATCCGCCGGGGGCCGGACGTGCCCCGAGCGGTCCAGGTATGCCTCTCCTCAAGTGTGGAGGGGGAGCCCTCTGACGCGACGCTGGCCGCCTTTTGTGAAGCGGCCCGGCTGCACCCCGGCCGGTGGCTGACCGTGAATCTGGTCGAGGTGGCGCGGCAGGCGGAGTTGTCCCTGGAGACGCTGGAGCTGCGCCTGCTCGAGTGGTCGGACGCGGGGCGGCTCGCGTGCCGTTTCTCGGGCCGGGATCTGCTCCTGGCGCTGCTGCCGCCGCACCGGGACGCTGCCGCGCGCGTGAGCGCCCTGCTGGAGCGTCGCGAGACCGTGGCCGCGCAGCGTGCGGACGAGATTACGACCTACGCGCGCACGAAGCGTTGCCGCCACGGCTACTTGAACGCCTATCTGGGCGGGCGTCTGATCGAGCGCTGTACGGCTTGCGACAATTGCGTAAACGTGGCCATCGCGCGGGCGGACGACCTGCCGGAGCTCCGGGAGCAGCTGCTCTCCATTTTGCGCTGTGTGGCCGCCGCACCGTGGAGCTGGGGGCGCGGGAGCCTCGTGCATATCCTGCGCGCCGATGGCCGGGCGCCCGAGCGCGCCCGCACGCACGAGGGCTTCGGGGTCCTGGCCTTTCGCTCGCAGACCGCCGTCACGGCGCTGCTCAAGCAGCTGGAGCTGGGGGCGTTCTTGCAGCCGCGCCGGCTGGATCACGGCGGCGTGGTGCTCGATCTCACGACGAAGGGGCGCGCAGCCCTGGAAGACCCGGCCCGGCTCGATGAACTGGTCAACTCGGGCCAGTGACAGGAATTTGCTCGGCAGATTGAGCAGATTTGCGCAAACTCGCAACTTTCAACTCGCAACTTTGAACTATTACTAGAGGAGTACAAGCTAATGCGACACGTTATCGGTTTGAAATGCACCCTCTGCGGGGAGACGTACGGCGTCGATGAGATCGCCTACGTCTGCCCCGCGCACGGCGACGACGGCATCGTCGACGTGCGCTACGACTACGATTTCATCGGCTCCCGCATCAGCCCGGAGAGCCTGGCCCAGAACCGCGAGCGGAGCATCTGGCGCTACAAGCCCCTCCTGCCCGTGGAGCCCGATTCACCCGTCCCGCCCCTCCGCGTCGGCTGGACGCCCCTCTACGAGGCGCCCCGGCTGGCCGAGCGGCTCGATCTCCGGCACGTCTGGGTGAAGGACGACAGCATGAACCCCACCGCCTCCTCCAAGGACCGGGCCTCCGCCGTGGCGGTGGTCAAGGCCCGGGAGGCGGGCGCCAAGATTATCACCACGGCGAGCACGGGCAACGCCGCCGCGGCCCTCGCCGGACTCGCCGCCAGCGTCGGCCTACCCGCGGTCATCTTCGTCCCCAAGGCCGCACCGCCCGCCAAGATCGCCCAGCACCTCGTCTACGGCGCGCGGGTCATGCTCGTCGACGGTACCTACGACGACGCCTTCGAGCTCACCCTCCAGGTCGCCAAGGAGTTCGGCTGGTACAACCGCAACACCGCCTACAACCCCTACATGAGCGAGGGGAAGAAGACGGCGGCCTACGAGATCTGCGAGCAGCTGGCGTGGAACCCGCCCGATCGTATCTTCGTCCCCGTGGGCGACGGCTGCATCATCGGGGGAATTCATAAAGGGCTCAGGGATCTCCAGGCGCTGGGCTGGATCGACAAGATGCCCCAGGTCATGGGCGTGCAGGCCGCCGGTTCCTCCCCCCTGGTCAAGGCCTTCGAGAAGGGGCTCCAGGGCTGGGAGATGGAGCCCGAGCCTGCCAGCTCCGTCGCCGACAGCATCGTCGCCGGCCTGCCGCGGGACCGCAACAAGGCCCTCGCCGCCTGCCGCGAGACCGGGGGCGCCTTCCTCGCCGTCTCCGACGAGGAGATCCTCCAGGCCATCCCCGTCATTGCCCGCAACACCAGCGTCTTCGCCGAGCCGGCGGCCGCGGCGGCCTACGCCGGGCTGGTCAAGGCGGTGGAGCGGGGCATGGTCGATCCCGAGGAGCGCATCGTCGTCCTCCTCACCGGCTCGGGCCTCAAGGACATCCAGAGCACCATGAAGACGGTGCCGGAGCCGCCCGTCGTGGCCCCGACCCTCGAGGCGGTCAAGGAAGAGATGCGTTAGCATGTGTGCACGTTCGCACGTTCACACGTGCATACATATACATAAGTGGACTGAGCGTGTACCATGATAAAGCCAAGTAGACGATTCTGGTGGTTCGTCGCAGCGAGCACGGCGATGTGGCTGCTCTGGATGACCATGCGGCCCAACCCGGAGGTCTCCCAGGAGCTGCAGCCTATCACCCAGCCGGTCGACGAGGAGATCATCCCCCCCGGCGTGCTCATCAACGTGCTGGGGAACGTGGTCGTCTTCCTGCCGCTGGGCGGCTCCATCGCGCTGGCCCTCGACCCCGACAGGAAGGTGACGTCCCTCAGGTGGGGGATAGCGGTGGGCTCCGGCGCTCTTCTCAGCGCCATCATCGAGCTCACCCAGCTGACCCTGCCCAGCCGCGTCACCAGCTTCCAGGATTGGCTCCTGAACACCCTGGGAACGGCGCTGGGCGCGGGCGTCGCCCTCCTCGCCCAGCGGCTGCTAGAACGCCGGACCTCCGAGGTCTCTGCTTACCAATCTTAAACTGAAAGTATCAAAAGAATCCATCCGGTTTCAATCATTGAAAGGATAGCGAATAGACCATGTTGGACCTACATATCAACGAAGAAGGGTTTAAGCACGCTGTGGAGCGGGCGCGGGAGCAGAAGATCATCATCCCCACCCTGGCCCAGCAGAAGGATCCCAGCCTCATCCCCGACAGGATCAAGGAGCAGCTGCAGGGGATCGGGCTCTGGGACATCACCCCCCTCAACCTCTTCCGCATCACCTGGAAGAACGAGCCGGTGCCCTCGGGCGGCGGCTTCCACGGCGTCAACTACGTCGAACTCCCCCGGGCGCTCACCGGCGTCGACGCGCGCATCATCGCCCTCGTGGGCAAGTGGTTCCCCACGGGCGCCCACAAGGTCGGCGCGGCCTTCGGCTGCCTCGTCCCCCGTCTGGTCACCGGACAGTTCGACCCGACGAAGCAGAAGGCGGTCTGGCCCTCCACGGGCAACTACTGCCGCGGCGGCGCCTACGACTCCACCCTCCTGGCCTGCGACTCCATCGCCATCCTCCCCGAGGAGATGAGCCGGGAGCGCTTCGAGTGGCTGGAGACGGTCTCCGGTGAGGTCATCGCCACGCCGGGCTGCGAGTCGAACGTCAAGGAGATCTTCGACAAGTGCCACGAGCTGGAGCGGGAGCGGGGCGACGACATCTTCATCTTCAACCAGTTCGAGGAGTTCGGCAACTACCTCTGGCACTACGAGATCACCGGGCACGCCATGGAGGAGGTGCTGGAACAGGAGCTGGGGCCGCGCGGTCGCTACGCCGGCGTCGTCTCCAACACCGGCTCCGGCGGCACCATCGCCTGCGGGGATTACATGAAACAGCTCTTCCCGGGCAGCCTGGTGGTGGCGAGCGAGGCGCTGCAGTGCCCGACCCTCCTGCGCAACGGCTTCGGCGGGCACCGCATCGAGGGCATCGGCGACAAGCACGTGCCCTGGATCCACAACGCCCAGAACACCGACGTCATCACCGCCATCGATGACCAGGCCACCATCGACCTCATCCGCCTCTTCAACGAGCCGGAGGGCCGGGCCTACCTTGTCAAGCGGGGCGTGCCCGCGGACTTCGTCGAGCAGCTGGATCTCATGGGCATCTCCAGCGTCGCCAACGTGCTGGCCGCCATCAAGACCGCGAAGTGGTTCGAGCTGGACGAGAACGACGTCCTCCTCACCGTCTGGACCGACTCCATGGAGCTCTACCAGAGCCGGCTTCAGGAGCTGCGCGAATCCCAGGGCGACTACACCGAGCTGGACGCGGCCGCCGACTACGAGCGCTACCTCCTGGG
>DAOTVC010000175.1:0-181991 GCA_034437215.1 Anaerolineae bacterium
CTACACCACCCTCGAGCTGGCAGCGTTGGAGATGGGCATCATGGTCCCTCTGCACATCGTGGGGGGCGTGCTCCTGTGGAGGGGGAAGGCCTGGGGCTACGTCCTGGCCATCCTCCTCGCTTTCGCCGCCGGCGTGACCTTCATGGCGTTAAGCGTGGCCCAGTCGCTGCTCTACTTCGTCTACGGGTGGGGTGGGCCGGCCGACGTGATCCAGATGGTCGTCTTTGCGGTGATCGCGTCGGGATTTGCCTTCGCTGCTTACAGGCAAGCACGAAGCGCAACCTCATTGGATGCAGGCTAGTCTCGCCTAGATCTCCAGATACCCCTCCGGTGCGAGGCTCGTCGCCAGCATCACGCGGTTGATATCCAGGTGCTCCGTCCACGTGGTGGCCTCCCGGCTCGAGGGGGCCAGCCAGAAGCTCTCGATCTCCTCGCTCAGGGGAGCGTAGCGCGCGAGGGCTGCAACCTGGTCGCGGAACGATATCCTGTGGGGCGTGGTTGCTGTCTGTTCTCGCATCAGGGCCTGGAGCCGCTCCACGGCGTGGAGCCCGATGGCGAGCCCCAGCTCGCGGAAGGCCAGACGGTAGTGCACGGGCAGCGAGAGGGGGCTCTGTCGTACGTAGACGCCGAGGCCCACCCGGGAGGCCTCCAGCAGCTGCAGCAGAAGATCGGGCTCCTTGAGTGCGCCCGTGAAGAGGAGCTGCGCTGCGTGGTAGGCGTCGGAGAGAAGACCCCCCAGCCCCAGCGGGTCGTCGGTCACCCAGCTCTTGCCCCGGCAGATGGAGGCCAGCTCCTCGATCTCCTCGTCGAGGGTGCCGGCAGGCGCCGCTGCATCGAGCCCCTGGTAGGTGAGGTAGCCGTCGAGGGGATCGTGCTGGCCCATGGAGGGCACCAGGGGGCGGGAGAGATCGACGCTCATCTTCCAGTACATGCGCTTCTGATTGCCCGGCGAGGCCGTATAGGTGAAAGCCTCGTGCGCAGTTGTTGCCAGCTCGCGGGCCCAGCGGTTGTAGCGCAGCTCCCCGGTCACCCGGCTCACCCGGTTGAGGGCGTACATCCACTTGGTGAGGTAGTGGAAGTACTGCCCCTCCCGCTCCCACTCCAGCCGCTCGTCGAAGGGCTCGTCAGCTTGACGCTCCGGCAGCGGCTTGCCGATACGCAGTCCCCCCGCCGTGGGGTGCTCCTCTCCCTCTTCCTCTGACAGACCACTGAGCCAGCCGGTGCGCCGGTCGTCCTCCCGGTGCCGTCCCAACGTCCGGTGAACCTGATCGACGAGGCGCAGGGCCAGCTCCAGGTAGCGCTCCTCCTGCGTCCGGCGGTGAAGCTCCAGGAAGTTGCAGACGGCGAAGGCATCCGTCCAGAGGTAGCGGCGTGGCTCCCTCTCGGTCGTGAGGCCCGTCTCCTCGGCAAAGGTGAGCATGATGTCGCGAACGGTAGCTGTGGTCGTCTCTGGGTCCATCTCCCCTCCAATTCTCCCTTACGGTATCATTCGGGTGTGTTCCACTTGAGTTAAGCCGAGGTGTGAAACGTGAAACGTAAAACGTGAGATCTTCACGTTTCACGCTTTACGTTTCAGCGAATGGGCAGCTTCCAACTGAGTTGAAACACACCCCGTATCGTATCCTTCGTGGACGTTCTTTAAGGATGACTCGTTTTCGGTCGAAAGTCAAACGCTTAGAAGCTCTGTTACGTGTCACATTTTCGTACCGACCTTAGAACCTTTTCCCGCACCACCTCGTCTTACTATCGGTTGAAACGCTGCAACGCCCGCTTCTTCGTGATCCTGGTAATTTTACCAGTGGACGGGCGTGCCGGTTTCCTCTATCCTAAAAACTGGTCCCTTGACCAGGCCCCAATTCCCCCGGAGGGTGAGGGCCTTTTAGGAACAAACGGGACTACGCTAGAGTCAGAAGGGTGTCGTGTTGACTTTCAACTCGTGACCTTCGAACTCGCAACTGTTCTCAGGGGAGGTGAACATGAAGGACAAAGAGACGCAGGCCGTCGAAGAGAAGGGGCTTCTCAAGATCCTCGGTGGGTTGGTGGCGAAGCCGCGGGCGACGATGGAGTGCCTGAGCCGCGCGCGGCGGCGCTGGTGGTGGGTGCCCGCGACGTTGATGCTGGTGGCGCTCATCTTCAACGGGGTGACCTACAGCGGCGCCAACGCCGAGCGCATGTACCGGGATCAGCTGGAGTGGTTCGAGAGCATGCCTCCGGAACAGCGGGGACCGATGGCGGAGCCGCCCTCCAAGGTCACCCCCCCTCCTCTCACCGTGATCATGGGGGTAGCCGGCAAGGTCGTGACGACGATCGCTGTCTGGCTGGTGTGGAGCGGGGCGCTGGCGTTGGCGAGCACCTTCTTCGGTCAGAACGGCGCCCGCTTCGGGGCCTTCTTCGCCATGACTATCTGGGCGTGGATCCCCTACGTCGTCCGCAACTTCGTGCAGGGGCTCTACATGCTCCTGACGAAGCAGGCGGTCTACAACCAGGGGCTCTCCGGTCTCGTCCTCGACCGGGCGCCGCCGTCGATGGTGTCCAGTTTCCGACCTTACATCCCGCCGGCTCGCGGGCAGGAGGTGCTGGCAGCGCTCCTGACGCGGGTCGACATCTACCTCATCTGGAACCTGCTGCTGTTGATCCTCGGGGTCTGGGCCTTTGCGCGCCTGCCGCGGAAGCGGGCCGTCCTCGTCACCATCGGGATCTGGGTCATCGTCGCCCTGCTGGGCGTTCTGCCCGCGCTCGTGGGTCTGAACCGCGGCTTCCGCCTCTTCTGAGGGAGAGACGATGATAACCTCGCAGCCTTTTATCCGCATCGAGGACCTGCACCGCGACTTCGTCATGGGGGAGCAGACGGTCCGTGCCCTGGACGGGGTGACGACGGAGATTCCGCAGGGGGAGCTCCTGGGGATCATGGGACCGTCGGGATCGGGTAAGTCGACGCTGCTCTACCTCCTGGGCGGGCTGGACCGGCCCACGGAGGGGCAGATCTGGGTCCGCGCGCGGGAGATCAGTACGCTGGACGAGAACGCGTTGGCCGAGTACCGGCGGCGGGAGGTGGGCTTCGTCTTCCAGTCCTTCCACCTCGTGCCCACGATGACGGCGCTCCAGAATGTGGAGTTCCCCATGATCTTCGCCCAGGTGCCGCCCGAGGAGCGTCGGGAGCGGGCCGAGGCCCTGCTGGAGACGGTGGGTCTGGCGGAGCGAATGGAGCACAAGCCGACGGAGCTCTCGGGTGGCCAGCAGCAGCGGGTGGCCGTGGCCCGCGCCCTGGCGAACGACCCCGCTATCATCCTGGCGGATGAGCCCACCGGCAACCTCGACACGACAACGGGGGGCGAGATCATGGCCCTGCTCAGCCGCCTGAACCGGGAGGAGGGGCGGACGATCGTCATCGTCTCCCACGATCCCACGGTGACCGACTACACGACGGCGACGCTGCACCTCCTCGATGGCCGGTTGATCGAGAGCGCATAATTTAGTTTGGGTGTGTTTCATTTGAGTTAAACCGAGGTGTGAAACGTGAAACGTGAGATCCTCACATTTCACGCCTTACGTTTCAGCGAATGGGTAGCTTCCAACTGAGTTGAAACACACCCATTTAGTTTAAAGACCATGCCAAATGCTTGGGAGGCAATCATGCGTAAGATAGTTCTGTTCGGTCTGTTAATTGTGATGTTGGTGACGGGGCTCTTCTCGTCTCCGCCGGGGGTGGGGGCTCAGGAGCCCATCGACCTGACGGGCGAGCCGGTGATGTTGACGCAGACCCCCACGCCGACGCCCACCGCGACCCCGACGACGGCGCCCGGTGCGCTGCAGGTGACGAATCTGGAGCCCGGGCAGGTGGTCAACGACAGCGCCCACACCCTGAGCGTCTACGGCTCCGGCTTCACCGCCGACTGCGTGGTGCGGCTCGTCGGGTACGGTCTGCTCACCACAAGCTTCGTCAATGGGACGGCGCTCACGGCCCAGCTGCCCGCCGGCGTGCCGGCGCGCACCTACACCCTCGAGGTGACCGATGGGACGCGCACGGCGACCCTGCAGAACGCTCTCAAGGTGACCGCGCCCCAGCCTCAGCCCACGCCCGAGCCGCCCCAGGACCCACCCCCTCCCGGACGGCCCATCCTCACCATCCGCAACTACGCCGTGGAGCCGGTGCGGGTGCGCGCCGGTCAGGAGTTCGTGGTGACCATCGAGGTCTATAACAACGGGAGCCGCGCGGGCGAGAACTCCATGGCGGTCTTCCCCGGCGGGACCTTCCTGCCCGTGGGCGAGCCGGGGCACATGATCTGGCAGCTCCACATCAACCACACGGCGGTCGTCACCCAGCGCCTGCGGGCGCCCGCCGAGCTCTCCTCGGGCGTGCACCAGGTGCAGGTGAATCTGAGCGCCAACGACTGGGCGGGCGACCACTACGAGTACCCGCAGACGGTGCCCGTGGAGGTGATCGGGACCGGCGGCGGCAGCGGCTACGCGGGCCAGCCCAAGGTCGTGATCGAGGGCGTGGAGACGGAGCCCGCCGTGCTCGTGCCCGGCGAGCCCTTCAGCCTGACGCTGCGCCTGGCGAACCGCGGCAGCCGCACCGCCCTCAACGTCTTCGCCACGGCGGCCTCCAGTGAGATGGCCATCCCGGCCTCGGGCAGCGATACCGTCTCCACCCCCAAGATCGCCATCGAGGGTGTGATGACGGTGACCCTGCCCCTGATGCTGGCGAACGTGGAGACGGGCGGGCGGCAGAACATGGCCATCGCCCTGGCTTACAGCGACTACGGCGGCGGCAACTACAGCGGTCAGCAGAACATCGGCGTGGACATCAACACGAGCCTCACGCGGCAGCCCCAGCTCCTCGTCGAGGAGTACACCACCGAGCCCGACTTCCTGGCGCCCGGAGACACCTTCACGTTGACCATGCGCGTCACCAACGTCGGCGGTGGGGACGCCACCCGCCTGACGCTGGCCCTCGGGGGCGAGGACGGCGCCAACCTGGCGCCCTTCATCCCCCTCCGCTCGGGCAACGTCCTCTTCGTCGAGGAGGTGGGGAAGGGGGAGAGCGTTATCCTCTCGCGCCAGCTTATCGTCGACGGCTCGGCGGACGCCAAGGCCTACAACCTGCCCATCGCGCTGGCCTACGACGACCCCCGGGCCTCCCGTCAGGAGGACGTCCAGCGGCTGAGCCTCATCGTACGGAAGCGGCCCGAGCTCCAGGTGAGCTTCTATCGCCCTCCCGACCCCAACATGCTCGTCGTGGGGATGCCGGTGCCCGTCTCGCTGGAGATCATCAATATCGGGCGGAGCAGCGTCAACGTCACCGGAATCACGACCTCCGGCCCCAGGATGGAGGTCCAGGAGCAGGGGATGCCCTTCGTCGGCCCCCTCGATGCCGGCGGCTCGGCCCCTCTCGACGTCCTGCTCACGCCCCTGGAGGGTGGGCCGGCGGAGATCGTGGTCAGCGTGGCGTACCGCGACGATTTCAACCAGACCCAGACCGTCAGCAGCACCCTGGCGGTGGAGGTGATGGAAGGTGGCCCGGGAGGACCCATGCCCGGTGGGCCGGGCGGCCCGGGCGCACCCGGAGAGGCACCCGAGGAGGTTCCCGAGACCCTCTGGCAGAAGGTGGGGCGGGCCATCAAGGGCTTCCTGGGATTCGGAAGCTAGCGGTTAGCGTGTCAGGAGAGGGGTGAGGTAGGATGGAATTTCGAGATCTCTTGCGGCTCGTGCTCAGCAACCTCAAGCGCATGAAGGGCCGGGTGATCATGACGGCGCTGGGCGTGGTCATCGGGACGGCCGCGGTGATGGTGCTGGTCTCCCTGGGGGCCGGACTGCAGCGGCGGGCGACGGAGAGCTTCAACTCCGGCGGCGGTCTCAACGATCTGCAGGTGATGGCGCGGATGGGGGAGGGGCCGCCGATGGGTCCCGGAGGGCCGGCTCCCGCGAATTCGCAGCGCCTACGGGATCTGCCCAAGTTGGACGACGAGACGCTGGAGGAGCTGCGGGCCCTGCCCGGTGTGGAGCTCGTCACGCCCCTGGAGCGGCTGCGAATGGGAGGTGAGTTACAGTCCGGCAGGCTCCGGGGCTGGGCGTCGATCATGGGTGTGGAGCCGGCGTACCTGCAGGATCTGGAGGTCGCTTCGGGCAATCTGGAGCTGCGCCGGGGGGAGGTCGTCCTGGGGGCGCGGGTCCCGGAGAACTTCCATAATCCCGACGACATGGGGGGCGGGGGGATGATGATGCAGGGTCCGGCGCCCGGATCTCCCGGCGAGCGCCAGATACCCGAGCTGCAGGACACGCGCCTGACCATGCAGATGCAGCGCTGGAGCGAGGAGGGGACCATGTCCGAGAAGACCGCGCGCCTGTACGTCGGGGGCATCCTGGAGCCCAGCGGCTGGCGGTACGACTACAACGTCTACGCTCCCCTGCGCGACGTCATCGAGCACAACAGCTGGGCCGAGGGGAAGCGCCGCGATCCGGGCCGCGAGGGCTACGAGGAGGTGCTCGTCCGCGCCTCCTCGATGCGCGAGACCCTGGAGCTGGAGCGGACCATCGCCGACATGGGCTTCATGGTCTACTCCGAGCGGCAGCAGGTGGAGCAGGCCAACTCCTTCTTCGTCACCCTGCAGGCCATCCTGGGGGGGATCGGGGCCATCGCCCTCCTCGTCGCCGCCTTCGGCATCGCCAATACCATGCTGATGGCGATCTACGAGCGTACCCGAGAGATCGGGCTGATGAAGGCCATCGGGGCCTCCAACAAGGACGTGATGGTCGTCTTCCTGGGGGAGTCGGGGGGCATCGGCCTGGTGGGCGGGGTGGGGGGCGTGCTGCTCGGCGTCCTCCTCAACGTCGTCCTCAACCTCGTGGGCAAGTCGATGCAGATGGGCGACACCTTCGGTCCGGCGGGGTCGGCGGCGACGAGCAACATCACCCACACGCCTCTCTGGCTGCCCCTCTTTGCCATCCTCTTCGCCACGCTCATCGGCGTCATCTCGGGCGCCTACCCGGCGAGCCGCGCGGCGGGGCTGAGCCCCATCAAGGCGTTGAAGTACGAGTAGGGCGCGGGGCCTTCCCCGCTAGGCAAGGCCCCTGTCTTTCACCTTGTATCATAAGGGTGTGTTTCAACCCAGTTGAAGTCTGACCAGCACTGAAACGTAAAGCGTGAAACGTGAAGATCTCACGCTTTACGTTTCACGTTTCACGCCTCGGTTTAACTCAATTGAAACACACCCGTATCATAAAGCCCTTCAGGCAAAGCCCTTGTCCCGCAGGGGCATGGCGCCCTCCACGCGGACGGGGACCTCGCCGTCCTGCAGCTGCACCTCGAGGGGCTGGCCCGGTCGGGTCTGCTCGACGGAGGCGATGACCTCTTGCGTGCTCCTGCGGCGGACGATGGCGTAGCCTCGTTGGAGCACCGCCTCGGGATTCAGGGATTCGAGGCGGGCGGCGAGGGTCTCCAGACGCTGGGCGGCCTGCTCCCTCCGGCGCACGAGGGCCACGTCGGCCCGCGCCGTCAGCCCGTCCAGCTGCTGCTGGGCGTTGGAGAGCCTGACGGCGGGGGAGAGATACTCCAAGGTGCGCGCGGTCCGCTCGACGTACCGGCGCAGCCTCTCCTGCAGCGCCTCCAGGGCCCGCTCCAGGCGCTCGTGGTGGCGGCGCACCAGAAGGCGGATCTCGGCGCAGTCGGGCGTCGCCATCTCGGCTGCCGCCGAGGGGGTGGGGGCGCGCACATCGGCGGCGAAGTCCGCCAGGGAGAAGTCGGTCTCGTGGCCCACGCCCGAGACGATGGGGACGCGGGAGGCGGCGACGGCCCGCGCGACGCGCTCGTCGTTGAAGGCCCAGAGATCTTCCAGGGAGCCGCCGCCCCGCACGAGCAGGACGAGGTCCACCTCCCGGCGGGCGTTGATGGAGCTCAGGGCGGCGACGATGCGGGGTGGTGCGCTCTCGCCCTGTACCTGGGTGGGGGCGAGGATGACCCGGATCTGGGGGTAGCGGCGGCGGAGGACGTTGAGGACGTCCTGCAGCGCGGCGGCCGTCGGGGAGGTCACCACGCCGATGCAGCGAGGGTAGGCGGGGAGGGGGCGCTTGCGCTCGGGGGCGAAGAGCCCCTCTGTTTCAAGCCGGGCCTTCAGCCGCTCGTACTCCTGGTAGAGGGAGCCCCTTCCGGCGGGCTCGGCGTGATCCACGTAGATCTGGTAGCGCCCTCCCGCCTCGTAGACGCCGATGCGCCCGTGGACCCGGATCTGGTCGCCCGAGCGGGGCAGGTAGGAGAGGGCGTAGGCCTGGCTGCGCCAGACGACACAGGAGATGGAGGCGCCGGCGTCCTTTAAGGTGAAGTAGATATGGCCCGAGGAGGCGCGGGAGAAGTTGGAGACCTCCCCCTCCACCCAGAGGTCGCGAAAGGCGGGCTCCCGCTCCAACAGCGTGCGAATGCGGCTCGTCACCTCGCTGACGGTGAGCGCCCGTTCGGGTCCGGAAAAGAGATTCGGTTGGTTCCACATAGCTCCCCCTCAGAAGATGAGTGCGAGGGTGAGGGCGAGCAGCAGCCCTCCACCCAGGGCCAGCAGCAGGATGGCGGTCGACGCGGGCATGGCGAGGAGCTGCAGCCCCCCGAAGAGCCCCACGAGATAGAGTATGGCA
Source organism: Anaerolineae bacterium (assembly GCA_034437215.1). Taxonomy (GTDB): domain Bacteria; phylum Chloroflexota; class Anaerolineae; order B4-G1; family SLSP01; genus DAOTVC01. The sequence continues at coordinate 8,623 of DAOTVC010000175.1, forward strand.
CCGAAGACGGCGAGAACACGCTCCACACCCTGCAGATGCAGCGTGGACGAACGGCGGCTGCGCCGGGAGCGGCTAGAGCGGCGTCGGGTCATGTCTCCTCCTTCTGAGAAAGCAAGAATCAGGAATCCTCGGCGGTCGGAGCGTCGGTGACGAGTAGTAGAGGGAGGGCGTGGCGGATGGACAGGGATGGGGCCCGGAAGGGACCGCGTGTCGGTGACGTGTGCATACCCCCATCTTACTTCAAAAAGGGCGGTGAGGAAAGTGGGGTGAGCACTTGGGTGGTATAATGGTTGGGTGTGCGGATCTTTATGCCAGACCGTCGTGAACCGTGAAACGTAAGGCGCTCTCACGCTTCAGGCTCGGATGTTTAGCCAGCGGGGTGGAACACGCTTTCTGACCTTCACATGACTGCCCTGAAAAAACTTCTTCCACCACGGAGAACACTGAGAAAGTCAAGGTGATAGTGAAATATTTTTATAAAAACGCTCTGTTTACTGATTTTATGAAGGTCAATTTTAAAAAATCTCCGTGCCCTCTGTGGTAAAAAGGCTTTTTTCAGCAGAGTCTCACATACGCTTCAAGGAGGAATGGATGCTGCCACAGGAAGAGTTGATCGAGAAGGTGCGGGCGCTCTGCCGGGAGGATTCGCGGTGCAGGGCGGCGCTGATGTACGGCTCCTTTGTCTTTGGCGAGGGGGACCGCTACTCGGATGTGGAGTTCGTGCTCTTCTTCGAGGAGGGGACGTTGGAGGAGCTCGACCTCCGGGCCTGGCTGGAAGGGATCGCGCCGGTGCTCCTCTACACCGTCAACGACTTCGGAACCCCCAACGCCATCTTCGAGAATCTGGTGCGCGGCGAGTTTCACTTCCACGAGCTGCAGGAGATGGAGGGGCTGATCCAGAGCTGGCAGGGAGCGGTGCACTTCCCCTCCGTCGCCGCACCCCTGCTCCACGACGAGACGGGGAAGCTGGCGCCCCTGCTCGAGACGCTGGTCGGTGAGGCGCCGCGGCGGGACCGGGCGGAGGCGCTGCAGCCTATCGTGGACAACGCCGTCAACTGGCTCCTCTTCGGCATCAACGTCCTGGAGCGGGGCGAGGAGGCCCGCGCCCTGGAGCTCCTCTCCAGCGTGCAGCGCCACCTGCTGCTGATGGTGCGGGTGGTGGAGGGGCGGACGGCGCGCTGGCACATCCCCTCACGCGCCCTCGAGGAGGAGCTCTCCCCCGAGGCCTACCGCCGTTTCATCCGCTGCACGGCGCCTCTGGAGACGCAGGCGCTCCGGTCGGCCTACGAGAGCAGCTGGCGCTGGATTCTGGATCTCCAGGAGGTGCTCCACGAGCGCTACGGCGTCGTGCTGTCGCAGTCGCTCGTCGAGGGGATCGACCGCCGCTTCGAGGAGCGGGGAGAGGGCGAACTGGCGCCCTACCAGAGGAGCGTCGCCGCTTTCGTGGCTGCCCACGCCCTCGAGGTCCCCGTCTCCGCACGGCTGCTCGATCTCGTCTCCGAGGTGGGGGAGCTGGCGAAGGAGGCGCTCAAGGGTTCGGAGTACGGGTGCGGGCCCTTCACGGGCACCGAGGGTTGGGCGGCGGAGTTGGGGGACGCCCTTTTCTCCCTCGCCTGCGTCGCCAACAGCACGGACGTGAACCTCAACGCGGCGCTGGAGGCGATGCTCGCCAAGTACGAGATCCGTCTCGCCACTCGCGGCGACGCGGGGAACGGGGAAGGGTAGCCGGGGGAGGATTCGAAGTGAGACCATCATTCAAGAGGAGGTTCAGGTGAACGAGACAAAGTTTGGGGCACCCATCTGCTTTACGCCCATCGGCACCATCCACACCCCTTTCAAGGAGCCGCGGGGTATGCCCATTCAACCCGTCGCGGCGGAGGGCATCCGCGGCCGGATCGAGATGCGTCCGGAGTACGTGGCGGGGCTGCAGGATCTCGACGGCTTCTCTCACATCCTCCTCCTCTACCACCTGCACCTAGCGGAGGGCTACGAGCTCACCGTCGTCCCCTTCCTCGACGAGACCCCGCGGGGGCTCTTCGCCACCCGCGCCCCCCGCCGTCCCAACGCCATCGGCCTCTCGGTGGTGCGTCTGGAGTCCATCGAAGGGGCGACGCTCCACATCCTCGACGTCGACATCGTCGACGGGACGCCGCTGCTCGACATCAAGCCCCACGTCCCCATCTTCAGCGGTGCGGGAGAGCGGCGGATCGGTTGGCTGGAGGGGCGAGACCAGGACGCCGCGAGCCGCCGGGCCGACGCGCGCTTCCTGAAGCGTGAAGAGTAACGAGAATAGCGTTTTCGTCGATTCGCGGTAAAGTTCAATCATGCAGATCATCCTGACCCACGAGAACGCGGACTTTGACGCTATCGCCAGCCTGCTGGGGGCGCACAAGCTCTACCCGGGCGCCACCCCCGTCCTGCCGCATCGCATCAACCGCAACGTGCAGGCCTTCCTCTCCCTCTACCGGGCGGAGCTCCCCTTCGTCGATCCCCTCTCGCTGCCGCGGGGGGATCACGTGCGGCGGGTGATTCTCGTGGACACCCAGAGCATGACCTCCGTGCGAGGGATGGGCAAGTCCCTGGACGAGGTCTTCATCATCGATCACCATGCCAAGGGAGAGGATCTGCCCCCCGACTGGAGTTTCCGGGGGGAGCTGCTGGGGGCCACGGCGACGATGCTCGTAGAGGCCCTCTCGGCGCGCCTCATCCCTGTCAACCGCATCGAGGCGACGCTGCTGCTGGCGGGCATCTACGAGGACACCGGCTCGCTGACCTACGCCGGCACGACGTCGCGGGATCTGCGCGCCGCGGCCTGGCTCCTGGACCACGAGGCGAGCCTCGACATCGTCGACGACTTTCTCCACCACCCTCTCTCGGAGGGGCAGCGCAGGATCTACCACGCACTGCTGGAGCACACGGAGCCCCACCAGGTGGAGGGGCATCACGTGATGATCGCCTGGGCCGAGGTGGAGGAGGGCTTCGACGAGGAGATCTCGACCCTGGCCCACAAGATCTACGACCTCATGGAGCCCTCGGCGCTCTTCATCCTCGTGAGGCTGGGCGACAGCATCCAGCTGGTGGCGCGCAGCACCACCGACGATATCAACGTGGCAGAGGTAGCCCAGCACTTCGGCGGCGATGGGCATGCTCGGGCGGCGGCGGCCCTCGTGCGCGAGGGGAGCCTGACCGAGATTCTCGAGGAGCTCCGGGAGGCCCTGCCGCGCTTTGTGCGCCCCTACCTCACCGTGCAGGCGCTGATGTCCTACAGCGTCCGCACCGTGGAGCCGGAGACGAAGATCCACGAGGTCGCCGAGCGGATGAAGCGCACCGGGCACGAGGGCTTCCCCGTGGTGGACGAGGCCGGGCGGGTGGTGGGGCTGGTGACGCGCAACGCCGTCGACCGGGCGCAGCAGCACCGGTGGGACTACGAGCCTGTGCGGCGGATCATGGAGCCGGGAGAGGTGACCGTCTCGCCCGAGGACTCCGCCGAACGGGTGCGCAACCTGATGATCCAGCGGGGCTGGGGCCAGATCCCCGTCACCGAGGAGGGGGAGGTGGTGGGCGTCGTCACCCGCACCGATCTCATCCGCATGCCCACCTCCGAGCGAGAGCGGGAGCGGGAGCAGATAGCCTTGCTGATGAAGGACGCCTTCCCCAAGGCGCTCTTGGCCCTCATCCGGCGCATCGGCGAGGAGGCGGCTGCTCGAGGCGACCACCTCTACTTCGTGGGGGGGATCGTCCGGGACCTGCTGCTGGGCCAGCCCATCGTGGACGTCGACCTCGTCGTCGAGGGGGACGCCATCGAGCTCAGCCGGGACCTCACCCGCACCTACGGCGGCGAGGTCCGCACCCACCGCCGCTTCGGAACGGCGAAGTGGCTGCTGGCGCCGGAGGTCTGGCGGGCCGTCGATCCGGGGATCACCGCGGCGCGGATGGCCCTGCTGCCCGACTACATCGACTTCGTCACGGCGCGCACGGAGTTCTATACCCAGCCCACGGCGCTGCCCACGGTGGAGTGGAGCTCCATCAAGCAGGATCTCCACCGGCGGGACTTCACCATCAACACCCTCGCCATCCGCCTGAGCCCCGGTCACTGGGGTGAGATGCTCGACTTCTTCGGAGGCAAGGGGGATCTGGAGGAGGGGGTGCTGCGGGTGCTGCACAGTCTGAGTTTCGTGGACGACCCCACCCGGATCTTGCGGGCGGCGCGCTTCGAGGCCCGGCTGGACTTCCACCTCGACCCGCGCAGCGAGGCCCTCATCGCCGACGCCCTCCCTCTGCTCGACCGGGTGACGGGCGGGCGCATCCGGCACGAATTGGAGCTCATCTTCAATGAGGAGCGTCCCGAGGACGCCCTCGACCGCCTGCAGGCGTTGGGTGCCCTGCAGGAGATCGATCCGGCGCTGGTGAGCGACGAGGATACCCACCGCCGCTTTCGACGGGTGCGTGAGGAGCTCGAGCCTGCCTTCTGGAAGCTGGACGAGGACGATCTCGTCTACCTGCACTGGGCCATCTACCTGCACCGCCTGGGGGTGCCCGCTCTGCGGCGTATCGCCAACCGGCTGATCATGTCCCGCCGCCTGACGGAGGCGCTCATCCAGCTGCCCGACGTACACCGCATCCTCGCAAAGCTGGCCGGTGTGGAGCGACCGGGGGAGGCCGTGATGCTCCTGGAGGGGCTGCCCTCACCCCTGCTGGCAGCCTCGTGGATCATCACCGACGATCCCGAGGCGCGCCGCAAGATCCATGACTACTGGACGACCTGGCGTCACGTGGAGCCGGAGCTTACGGGGAACGATCTCAAGGAGCTGGGCCTGGAGCCCGGCCCCATCTACCGGCAGATTCTCGACGCTCTCCGGGAGGCGCGGCTCAACGGCGAGGTCCAGACCCGGGAAGAGGAGGTTGCCTTGGCCCGCACCCTGGCAGCCGGTGAGTCGTGAGCGAGCGGGAGCGCTTGCGACGCCCGGAGTTGCAGGTATACTCACTCGCGTTATGATGATAGTGATGGATTGAGGATATGGCCCACTTTTACCCCTCCTTTCAGGCCCTGAGGCTGGTCGATCAGATTGTAGATACGATTGCCGAGCGGGTGCCGGGTTATCAGGGACGCATTGGAGCGGCCTGGTACTGGCAGCTGCCCGGTGGGATTTTGGCGACCTTTACGCTGGAATTCACCCAGACGGAGCAGCGCTGGAATCTCATCCGCGCCATTGCCACCTCCCCGAACGTGGGGGTCTTCAGCGGCGCCGACTTCCCCTTTGCCGCCTACGGGACCGTCATCAGCTCCCCGCCCTTCATCCACGATCTCGAGGGGGAGGCCGAGTGGTCCAACCGGCTCTACTTCCAGATGGGGCACCTGATCGAGGACGCCGTCCTCTGGTTGGAGATGCTGCGGGCCTCCATTCTGGAGCCCCAGGTGCGGCCCCCGGCGACCTTCCCCGACCTCACCCCCCTGGAGCGGGATCTGGTGGAGTACGCGGCCTTCGACCTCGACGGCGCCTTCGTGCTCAAGGAGCTCTACGAGCGCTTCCGGGAGCGCATCTCCCGCCGCCGTCTCTCCGAACTGGCCCAGTCCTGGGAGGAGTTGGGGCTGCTCACCGATGACCATCCCCGGCGGGTGACGGTGGCCCTGCGCTCCCTCGCCGGTGTGGAGTACTGATGGGCCGCCACGTCGACTACGACAGCCTCGCCCCGACCTACAACGGACGGTATATGGCCAGCCCCCGTCCTCGCACCGCCGCGAGCCTGCGGGCTCTCCTGGAGAGGGCGCAGGCAGAGCGGGTTTTGGAGGTGGGCTGTGGCACGGGCCACTGGCTCCAGGCCCTCTCCCCGGAGAAGCACACTCGCTGGGGTCTCGATCTCTCTCACGGGATGCTCCAACAGGCACGGGCCGGCAGTTTCGATCTCCCCCTCGTTCAAGCGCGGGCGGGGCGCCTGCCCTTCGGCGATGCGAACTTCGACGCCATCTACTGCGTCAACGCCCTCCACCACTTCGACGAGCAGCGGGGCTTCATCCTGGAGGCGCGACGTCGCCTGCGGCCCGGGGGGCTCCTGGCGTTCATCGGAACGGACCCTCACGGACGGCGCGAGAGCTGGTACGTCTACGACTACTTCGCGGGCACCTACGAGACCGATCTGCAGCGCTTTCCCTCCTGGGGCACCGTCACCGACTGGATGCTCGAGGCGGGCTTCGAGCGGCTGGAGCTCCTGCCCGTGGAGCGCATCGAGGAGTCGTGGGCGGGACGGAAGGTCTACGGCAGTACCTTTCTGCAGAAGGACGCCTGTTCCCAGCTCGCCCTGCTCTCTGACGCGGCCTACGTCGCGGGTTTGGAGCGCATGGAGGAGGCCATCAGGGAAGCGGAACGCAGAAGGGAGTTCCTGTACTTTCGGTCGGACATCCTGCTACAACTGTTGGTCGGTTGGGTACCCGCCGACCCTTCTTGACAAGAACTCACAAAGCAGCACGGGAGGTCAGTATGCCTAAATCGGAACTCGATCAACTCAGCATCAACGCACTGCGGGTCCTGGCGATGGACGCCGTCCAGAAGGCCAACTCGGGCCATCCCGGCATGCCCATGGGGATGGCCGACGCGGCTTACGTCCTGTGGACGCGCTACCTGAAGCATAACCCCCGTAACCCGCGTTGGATGAACCGCGACCGCTTCGTCCTCTCGGCGGGGCACGGCTCGATGCTGCTCTACAGCCTGCTCTATCTCACGGGCTATCCCCTGCCCCTGGAGGAGCTCAAGCAGTTCCGCCAGTGGGGGAGCCACACGCCGGGCCACCCCGAGTACGATCCCGAGCGGGGGATCGAGACCACCACGGGGCCCTTGGGCCAGGGCTTCGGGAACGGGGTAGGGATGGGGCTTGCGGGCGCGCACCTGGCGGCCCGTTTCAATCGTCCCGGCTACCCTCTCTTCGACCACTACGTCTACGCCATCGTCTCCGATGGGGATCTCATGGAGGGGATCTCCCACGAGGCGGCGTCCCTCGCCGGACACCTGCAGCTGGACAATCTCATCTACCTCTATGACGACAACGAGATCTCCATCGAGGGTGAGACGGACATCACCTTCACCGAGGACGTACCCCTGCGCTTCCGGGCGTACGGCTGGCACGTTCAGGAGGTGGACGGTCACGACTTCGAGGCCATTGCCGACGCCATCGAGGAGGCCCAGGCGGTGCAGGGGCAGCCTCACCTCATCGTCTGCCACACTCACATTGCCTACGGGAGCCCGCACAAGCAGGATTCGGAGGCCGCCCACGGTGCTCCTCTGGGCGAGGAGGAGGTGCGCCTGACGAAGGAGGCCCTCGACTGGCCTTCGCAGGAGCCCTTCTTCGTCCCCGAACAGGTGCTGGTCAACTACCGGCTGGCGGTCACGAAGGGGGAGCAGACGGAGGCCAAGTGGCGGGAGATGGTCAACCACTACGAGAAGGACTACCCGGAGGAGGGCGCCTTCCTGGAGCGCATCCTGGAGGGGCGGCTGCCCGAGGGGTGGCAGGACGCCCTGCCTCTCTTCAAGCCCGACGCGGGCCCCATGGCGACGCGGGCGGCTTCGGGCAAGGTGTTGAATGCTCTGGCGCCTGCCGTCCCCGAGCTGGTGGGTGGATCGGCGGATCTCGCGCCCTCCAACAAGACCTACCTCGACGGTTACGGGGAGTTCCAGCCCGCGAGCCGTGAGGGGCGCAACCTGCGTTTTGGGGTGCGCGAGCACGCGATGGGCGCCGCCCTGAACGGGATGGCGCAGCACGGAGGTCTCAAGGTCTACGGGGGCACCTTCCTCACCTTCTCCGACTACATGCGCCCCTCGGTGCGCCTGGCAGCCCTGATGAAGCTGCCGGTCACCTACGTCTGGACCCACGATTCCGTCTTTCTCGGAGAGGACGGCCCCACTCACCAGCCTGTGGAGCATCTCCTTGCCCTGCGGGCGATCCCCGATCTCACCCTCATCCGTCCCGGCGATGCCAACGAGGTCGCGGCCGCCTGGCGCGTGGCCTTGCAGCACGACGGCCCCGTGGGATTGGCCCTCTCGCGGCAGAAGCTGCCCGTCTTCCGGGAGACGCGGGAGAAGGCGATGGAAGGGGTGGCGAACGGCGCCTACGTGCTCAGCGATTCACCTCTGTCGCGTATCGATATCGTGCTCATCGCCAGCGGCTCGGAGGTGTGGTTGGCGATGGAGGCGCAGGAGCGCCTGGCGGAGCAGAAGGTCGGGGCCCGCGTCGTGAGCATGCCCTCCTGGGAGCTCTTCGATCGCCAGACCCTCTTCTACCGCCTCACGGTCCTGCCGCCCAGCGTGCCCAAGCGCCTCGCCATCGAGGCCGGGGCGACCCTGGGCTGGGGGCGATACGTGGGAGAGCAGGGAGCCGTCATGGGCATCGATCACTTCGGGGAGTCGGCGCCCTACGGCGTTCTGCAGGAGGAGTTCGGCTTCACTCCCGACCGCGTCGTCGAGCGTGCGGTGAAGCTCTTGGCGGAGTAGGCGAGAGAGCGAGGATTGGGAGAGCTACTTCTTTCCTCCTCTCTTCCAATCCTCCCTTATTGCTATGTTAGGTGAGCGCATCTCCCCCGACCGGCGGCGGCTCTGGCTCTGCCGCGCCGTCCTGTGGCTTGGTTTTCTCCTCCTCTACGCTCTGACGACGGCCCGGGGTATCTTGGCCGCCGACAGCGGGGAGTTCCAGCTGGCTGCGGCGGGCTGGGGCATTCTACACCCCCCCGGCTACCCCCTCTACACGGTGATGGGCGCCCTCTGGGTGCGCCTGCTGCCCCTCGGCTCGCTGCCCTTCCGCCTCAATCTCATGAGTGCCTTTCTGGCGGCGACGACGTTGCTGCTCGTCTTCGAGGTCGTCCGCCGCTGGGTGACGGGGTGGGGCGCTGCGACGACGGCGGCTTGGGCGGGGGGGCTGGCAGCCGCGCTCCTCCTGGGCACGGCACCCACCTTCTGGGCCCAGGCGACCATCGCCAACATCCGCATGCCCACGCTGCTCTTCGCCGCCTGGGGTTTTCTGGCGCTGACCGAGTACCGCTCCCGTTTGCGCGCTGCCCCCGAGAGCGCCGCATTGCCGCTGAGCCTGGGTCTCGCCCTGGGGTTGGGGGTGGGGCACCACCCCTCCCTCGTCTTCCTGGCGACGGGCTGGGCGCTCTACCTGCTGCTCCTCGATCCCTCAATCCTCTGGCAGCCCCGGCGCTGGTGGAAGACGGCCCTGGTGACCGTGCTCGCCTGGACGCTGCCCCAGCTCTACCTTCCCCTGCGAGGGGGCATGGCAAACGTGCCTCTCTCCCCGGGCGGACAGAACACGTGGGAGGGTTTCTGGTACCATGTCCTGGCCCGCGGCTTCGCCGGTGATATGTTCGCCTTCAGCAGCCCCCAGGATCTGGCCCTGCGTTTGCCCCTGCTGGGAACGCTCTTCAGGCTGCAGTTTCCGCCGCTCTACCTGCTGCTGGCCTTTCTGGCGTGGATCCGGTTGGCCCTGCGGCGCACACGTCTGGCCCTCGCCCTCGCCACCTCCTGGGCCGTTCACACCTTCGTCACCATCACCTATCGGGCGCCGCAGACGGTAGAGTACCTCATGCCCGCCTACCTGCCCGTGGTCATTGCCTTTGGGCTGGGGCTGGCGGCGACCGTCGAAGCGTGGTTCGTAGCACCAAAGTCTGCGAGGAAGACACCCCTGCTGCTCTCGCGCCCGGTCACCTACTTCGTCTTCGCCTTTCTCCTGGCGCGCCTCTTCTTCCACTACCCCGACTTCGCGCTGCTGGCGCGGGATCGCTCCGTCCGCGAGCGGGTCGCACCCCTGCTGGAAGAGGCGCCGGAGGGGGCGCTGGTGCTCGCCGACTGGCGTTGGGCCACCCCTCTCTGGGTTCTCCAGGAGGTCGAAGGGCTGGGGGCGGGCGTGGAGGTGGCCTACGTCTACGACGACGCCTGGGAGGCGTGGGTCGAGGGCGCCGGGGGGCGCCCGCTCTTCTCCACTCACCACTTTGATTGGCCGGAGTGGAGCTTCGCTCCCGTCGGGGGCGGTTACCGGCTCTACCGGCGTCCCCTGGGGGAGCTGCCGCCGTCGCTGGGCTACCTGCCCCTGGAAGCCGATCTGGGCCCCGTGCGGCTGCTCGGCTACCGGATCGAGGGGGAGTCCCAACCCGGCGAGGTCCTCGAGGTGCAGCTGGCTTGGCAGGCGACCGGCGTTCAGGAGCCGCCGCCCTCCTTCACCATGCGCCTCTTCACGCCCGAGGGGGGCTTCGTCACGCAGAGCGATCTCTTCCTCGGCGGCGATACGGCGGAGGGGGAGGTGCGCTTTGCCAACTTCCCCCTGCTCCTGCCCCTGGATACCTGTCCCGGCGCCGTGCAGCCCAGCGTGGGGCTCTACACCGTCTTGGACGGGGCCTTCAACAACCTCGGCGAGGTGGCCCTGCCCGCGCTGCCCGTCGCCTGCGACCTCCCGGTGCTGCCCGCGATGCGCTTGCACCCCGGTGTGGTCACTGGGGGCGGACCCTTCCTGAAGGGGGTGGACTACGACGTGCAGCAGGGAGGCGCGTCGCTCTACCTGCACTGGTGCGGGCCGGGGCGGGCTCTGGTGGTCTCCGCCGGGGGGACGACGAAGTTCGTCGACCGGCTGTGGCCCGGCGACTGTCGTAGTGTGCGCTTACCGCTGAACCCCGAGGAGGGGCAGCCGCCGGTGCTGGAGCTGACCCGACCCACGGGCGAGGCGGTGACGCTCGTCACGCGCCCCCTCCCGGTGCCGTCGCTCTCCGATACCTACGTGCCCTTCTCCAACGAGCTGGTGCTGGTGGGTGTGCAGACTACCACGCGGGGAGATCTCTACGTCGCGAACCTGACCTGGCGTTCACTGCAACCCCTCGTCGATGACTACGCGGTGAGCGTGCGGCTGAAGGCGGAGGACGGCGCGGAGCTGGGAATCCACGACATGCAGCCGGCGCTGAGCGCCTTGCCGACCCTCAAGTGGGTGATAGGGGGGCTGGAGATTCTCGATCCCCATCCCTTCCTGCCGCCGGACCGGCTTCCTGCCTGGACAGAGGTCGCGGTCTACGAGAGATTCCGGTTGCACCGGCTGCCCACGCCCGACTCCCCTTCGGCGACCGTTTTCTTACCATAAGGCGGATAGGTTGGGTTGTCAGACCGCCTGCGTCGGGTTGCCATCCCGACTCTGACGTGCTACAATCTCCATATACGGAGGAATGGATGCCCGATCAAGCTCCCAGTACCGATAGATCACGCACTACTGGCCGACGTGAGTCCGAGCTGCAAGCGCTCTACCTCATCTCGCAGGCGGCCAACTTCACCATGCCCGTGGATGACATCATGGAGCTGGTCTATACCCAACTCCGACGGGTCATCCCGGCGCCGAACTTCTACATCGCCCTCACCAGATCCGAGAAGGAGACCCTCTCGCATGCCTTCTTCGTCGAGAAGGACGAGCGCCTCTACGTGGACGTCGCCTGGTCCTACGATCAGGGACTGACAGGACAGATCGTCCGGACCGGCACGACCATCCGCACCGTTGACTACCTCGACGAGTGTGAGGCGCGGGGGATCGAGCCCCACGGCAAGCCGGCTCACGCGTGGATGGGCACACCCCTTCTGGGACAGGATCAGACCATCGGCGTCATGGTGGTCTCCTCCTTCGATCCCGACACCCGCTATACCCAAGAGGACGAGAGCTTTTTCGTCACCGTGGCCTCCTACACCGCCTCCGCCATCTACCGGCGCCGCCTGCACGACAGTCTGGAGGCCCGCGCCCAGCAGCTCAACACCCTCAACGACATCTCGGAGATCCTCGCTTCGAGCCTCGACATCGAGAACGTTCTGGATCTGGTGGTGAAGAGTGCGGCCAAGCTGCTCAACGCCGAAGCGGGCTCCCTCCTGCTTCTGGACGACAACAGCGGCGACCTGATGTTCCGCATCACCAGCGGGCCCGCGGCCCAACACCTGGTGGGCCTGAAGGTCCCGGCGGGCAAGGGGATCGCGGGCGTCGCCTTCTCCAAGAACGAACCGGTGATCGTCAACGATGCTCAGCACGACGAGCGTTGGTACCGCAGCTTCGATCAGAACGCCGACTTCATCACCCGTTCCTTGATCGCCGTACCCCTCAACGCCCGGGGACGCACCATCGGGGTCCTCGAGGTGGTCAACCGCAAGGGGGAGCGCCAATCCTTCGACCAACAGGACATCGAGCTTCTGGAGTCCTTTGGAGCCCAGGCGGCTCTCGCCATCGAGAACGCGCGCCTCTTTACCATGACCGATCAGGCGCTCCAGGCCCGCGTCGAGGAACTGACCACTCTGCAGCACATCGACCGGCAGTTGAACGCGACGCTCGACTACGGGGAGGTGATGAAGACTACGCTCTCCTGGGCCGTTCGCATCACGGGCGCTGCTGCCGGTCTCATTGCCGCGCTGCACGAGGAGGAGGACGGGCAGCCCGGTCTGCAGTTCCTGGCCTACGACGGCTATCCCGCCGAGGTTATCGAACGCTACACGGGGGAGGAGCTCTGGCCTCTCACCCAGGGCATTCTGGGGCGCACCGTGCTCTCGGGAGAGACCCTGCTGTTGACCGACGTCTCCCAGAACAGCGTCAACGTGGAGCTGGTGCCCGGTATGGAGGCGAAGCTGAGCATCCCCATTCGCCGTGAGAACCGGGTCATCGGCGTTCTCGCCCTGGAGTCCCCCGATCCCTCGACCTTCACCACCGAGGAGGTGGAGTTCGTGACGCGTCTGGCGGATCACGCCGCCATCGCCATCGACAATGCCCGGCTCTTCGAGCAGGTACAGCGGGCCAACCAGGCCAAGACGGAGTTTATCTCCTTCGTCTCCCACGAGTTCAAGCAGCCGATGACCGCGATGAAGGGCTACACCGATCTGCTCATGAAGGGGATCGGCGGCTCTCTCAACGATCAACAGCAGCAGTTTCTCAATGTCGTGCGGTCGAATATCCAGCGGTTGGACCGGTTGGTCAGTGACCTCCTGGACATCTCCCGCATTGAAGCCGGACGCCTGCGTCTGGAGATGGACAACGTCAATCCCGTGTCGGTGACCGAGGACGCGGTCCAGTCCTTCGAGAACGCGATCTCCGGTAAGGAACAGACGCTGACTCTCGAGTTAGAGCCTCACCTGCCGCGCATCCGTGCCGACAGGGGCCGGATCGTGCAGGTGCTCACCAATCTCCTGAGCAACGCCAACAAATACACGCCCGCCGGCGGGCAGGTCGTGCTGCGCGTGCGGCGCTGGCATACCGACGGCGAGTCCTACGTACGCTGGGACGTGCAGGACTCGGGCATTGGGATGCCCGAGGACGAGCAGGCGAAGCTCTTCACCAAGTTCTTCCGGGGGAGCAGCCCCGAGGTGCGCAACGTCAAGGGCACCGGGTTGGGGCTGGTGATCAGTCGCAGTATCGTCGAGATGCACGACGGGGAGATGATGGTGGAGAGTGCACCGGGTGAGGGCAGTACCTTCAGCTTCGTCATACCTTCCCGTGAGCAGGCGTCCCCTGCTGTGTAAGCGTCTGTAAGAAAACAACTTCCCGACGGTGGGTGCTTGGGGAGCGTAACGAACTTCTGGAAGTGCTGGAGGCGCACAACCCTCAAACGAGTCAGGAGGAGTTGTTTCATCCTAACTCCAGAGATGTCGGGAAGTTATACTTTTACGAACCCTAAGCGAGGATCTTAAGTGATGCGGCGGATAGAAACCTCTTTCGTGACCTTCGACGGTCTGTCCCTCTACGGACAGCGTTGGCTCCCTGACGAAGGCTCTCCCCGGGCACAGATCGCCGTCGTTCACGGGATCGGCGAGCACAGCGGGCGCTACGAGGATTTTGCAGCGTGGTTCGCGCCCCACGGCTACGTGGTCCACACCTTCGATCACCGGGGGCACGGACACTCTCCCGGACAGCGCGGACACATCAATGCCTGGCAGGAGTTTCGCGATGAGATGAACGCCTTCCTGCAGGATGTCCGGGCGACGTACCCCGACCTCCCGCTCTTCCTTGCCGGACACAGCATGGGGGCCTTGATCGTTCTGGACTATGCCCTGCACCACGGGGCGGAGATGGGACTGGCGGGGGTTGTGGCCTCGGGTCCGCCGCTTGCGTGGAGCGCGAGCGTCTCCCCCCTGCTGATCTTCGCCGGAAATCTGCTCTCTCCCTTGGTGCCGCGGTTAAAGATGAAGAGTGGGTTGGATCCCCAGGGGCTCAGCACCGACGAGGAGGTCGTGCGCGCCTACTGCGCCGATCCCCTCGTACACGATGCTGTTACGCCTCGCTTTGGAAGCGAGCTGGACCACACGATGAAGCGCACCATGGAGGACGCCGGTCGCTGGCCCGAGGATCTGCCGCTGCTTATCGTGCACGGGGGCGACGATCCCATCTGCCCCCCCGAAGCCAGTGCGCGCTTCTTCGACAGGGTGAGCGGACGCTTCAAGACGCGCCTGGAGTATCCCGGTCTCCAGCACGAGGTCTTCAACGAGATCGGTCGGGAGCAGGTGCTGGCGGACGTCCACACCTGGCTCGAGCGTCACAGTCCGTAACCCCACCTCTGGTTCCCTAGGGAGACCGCTCCTCAAGCTCCTCGGCTGATTGCGCCGCCTCCAGCGTCAGAGAGGCCGCCCAGGCGCCGATCAGCGTGGTGAGCGGCACCGCCAGCATCAGCCCCAGGCTGCCGATGAGCGTCCGCAGGAGCTCCTCGGCGATCAGCTCTCGGTTGATGGTGAGGTACCAGGGCTCCGGATAGAGATAGAAGAGGATGAGGAGGGGCAGGGCGGCGCTGGCGTAGGCGAGGACGAGGGTGTTGACCATGGAGGCGAGGTGCGCGTTGCCTACCTTCATACCCCGGCGAAAGATCTCGCGGCGGGGGCGGGTCGGATCGAGGCGGGTGATCTCGAAGACGCTCACCGCCTGGGCCAGGACGACGTCGTCCAGCACCCCGGCCGCCCCCAGGATGACGCCTCCCAGGAGCAGACCCCGCATGGCGATGGAGACGCCCGTCGCCTGCAGGTAGAGGGTCTCCTCCGAACCGAAACCTGTCAGGTGCGCCCGATCCGTCCAGAAGGTGGCGAGGAGGGCGGTGATGGCGAGGCTGACGAGCATGCCCAGCAGGGCCGTGTGGGCGGTAGCGTTCCACCCCTGGATGAGGTAGAGGGTGACCGCCAGGAGGGCCGCAACCCCGACGGTGGTCACGACCACGGGGTCGCGCCCTGATAGGATCTGGGGCAGGATGAAGCCGCCGATGAGGAGCCCGCTGAGCAGCAGCCCCAGGAGGGCGCGCACCCCCTGCCAGCGGCCGATGAGGACGGTGACCAGGGCGAAGAGTGCCGTGAGAGCCCCGAGCGGGATCAAGCGCACGTGGTCGGCGACGGCGTAGTAGGTCTCCCCCGAGGGGCGCTGGGTGACCATGACGAGGGCCCGGTCGCCCGGACGAAAGCGCACGTCGTCCACGGTGGGGCCCATCCCGTTGTAGGTCACCTCGATCTGCTCTCCTTGCAGCTCCCCCTCCGACAGGATCTCCAGCTGCAGGAGCTGCGTGATCTGGACCAGGTCGGTGGCGTCCTCTGCCACACTCTCCTCTCCCACCTCGAGCACCTCCGCCTGGACGGTCTCCTCGAGGGATGCAGCCCCGGGTTGGTACTGGAGGGGGGGGCGGGTGAAGTGTAGGATTCCTCCGGCGACGAGCAGGACGACCAGCAGCAGGACGGAGACCCCCTCCAAAAGGTAATGGGCCACCTGTCCTTCGAATCCTTGGCGCTCGTTCATATCGGCTCCTCGAAAATTAGTCGGCTAGTCAGGTAGTCGGACGCTTAACAAGGCGCTATTATACTACATGGTCCATTCTGCGGTACCCCCCAGGTGTCAGAATGTCAAAGCGCCGTCTCTCTTACTTTTCAACCTGCCGAATTGAGTATAATTGGAAACGTATGGCCCCCCAGACTGTCGCTGAAGAGTAAGCAGGAGGTCACATGGATTCTCGGTCCCCGATCTGTCGTCTGCTTGAGCCTGCCACGCAGGAGCTCCTGGAGTGGTCTCGCTCCGTGCAAGACGAGGCTCCCTCGCCCTTTGCGGCGGCTCGCCGTCTGGTAGGGCGCCTGGGAGCCCACTCCAGAGAGGGCCGTGCCGAGGTCGGCTTCTGGGCGCCGGACGTGGTCGGGGCGGGGATAGCGGAGGAGCGGGTCTTCCTGGAGGTGCTGCGACCGGTGGAGCCCATCGATTTCAACGCGCCGGAGCAGAGGGTCCGCTTTCAACGCTGCCGGGTGCCCCTGAAGCGGGAGGGCGAGTACTTCTGGGGCGTCATCGAAGGACTCCGTCCGGGAAACCGGGAGCAGGTGGGGGACTTCTACCGTTTGGTCTACGAGGACGACGAGGGGCTGTGGCAGAGGGTGGTCGATCCGCTGGCCTACTCCGTTCCCTTCGGGGCCTTCGCTCCCGCGGAGTTCTACGACTTCGAACGGCTGAAGCAGGAGCGTGACGATCGCGAGCACTTCGCCCACCTGCCCACGGAGCCCGATCCCGACGGCGTGCCCCGGGTGGTCGGTCCCACGAACATTCTGCAGATCCACGTCAGCACCGCGTCGGAGGAGGGCACGCTGCGGGGTCTCGCCGGTATCTACGAGCGCATCGCTGCGAAGCGCCGGGCGGGCGCGCCCCTCACCCCGGCCGAGCAGAACTACGTCGGCTACGACGCCGTCCAGCTGATGCCCGTCGAGCCGGTGATCGAGTACGAGGCGGGCTCCGACTTCTGGGAGGTGGAGGTGGAGGACGAGGCGTCGTTGACGGTGCGCCTGCGCCTTCCCGACATGACCAACTGGGGCTACGACATCATCACCGTGGCCTCGCCTGCCCCCAACCCCGTGCTTCTGGGCAGCAAGCGACCGGACGAGCTGGTGGACTTCATCGCGGCCCTGCACACCTTCCCCGGGCAGCCCATCATGGTCGTGCTCGACATCGTCTACGGGCACGCCGACAACCAGTCCCTGCCCCTGCTCCCCAAGCCCTTCTTCGCCGGGCCCGGGATGTACGGACAGGAGGTCAACTTCCTCCATCCGGTGGTGCGGGCGCTCCTGCTCGAGATGGAGCAGCGGAAGAACGACTACGGCGTAGACGGCGTGCGGGTGGACGGCGCCCAGGACTTCAAGTACTGGGACGAGGCATCGCAGACGATGATTCACGACGACGACTTCCTGACCCTGATGAACGACGTGGAGCAGGAGGTCGCGGGCGTACGCTACCGCCCCTGGATGATCTTCGAGGACGGTCGCCCGTGGCCCCGCGATGACTGGGAGCTGGCCTCCACCTACCGGGAGGTGACGAAGCAGCATCCCCGAGTGGTGCAGTGGGGACCGCTGACCTTCGCCCACAACACCCCCTTCCTCTTCACCTTCTGGATCAGCAAGTGGTGGCGCATCGAGGAGATCGCCAATATGGGCAGCCACTGGATCACGGGCTGTGCGAACCACGACACACTGCGGCGCGGCACGCAGGTGGATCCCGAGGCGCGGATCAACACCTACCTCGGTGCCACACTCCCCGAGATCTTCCGGAAGGCGTACGACAACCCGGCGGCGAAGCTCTTCGACTACGTCTGCATGCCCGGCATCCCCATGGACTTCATCAACGCCTCCATGCGGGCGCCCTGGGGCTTCATCCGCAACACCGACGACCGCTACGCGGTGAAGGTAGTCTCGGAGGAGGCCCGCTTCCTCGACTGGACGATGAACGAGGAGCGTTTCGCCGAGCCTTACGTCTTCTCCCGCCTCAAGGCGCTGGGCTTCTCGGATCTGGAGGAACTCAAGCGCTTCATGCGCACCCTCGATCACGCCGTCAAGGTGACGGACTACGACCAGGAGGCGATGGTGCGCTTGCTGGAGAACGTCGATCCCCCCCTCGCCGGTTCGCCCCTCTCGGTGCCGGTTCTGAAGGAGATCGCCCGAGCCTGGATGGACGACGTCCACGAGATCTGCAACGTTTCCCACTACGCCGGGCAGGTGCGCGCTGCAGGGTCCGATTTCAACCTGCAGGTGCGGGAGTTCCGCCGCCGGCGCCCCTGGCTGCGGGCCAATCTGCGCGAGGGAGAGACCTTCGACCGGCAGCGCCCCACCGACGGCAGCGTCGTCTTCTTTGGGCTGCGGCGCTCGCCCGACGACGCCGAGCAGCTCCTCTTCGTGGCAAACATGGAGGGGGCGCCCCGGACGCTGACGCCCCTGGCGCTGCCCATCCCCGATCTGCCTTTAGCGGGGTGGGAGGTAGTGTTGGCGACGCCGGGCACGGAGCTGCCGGGTGCAGACCAGCCGTTGACTTTAGAGGATAGCCAGGGCGTCGTCTTCGTGCGGCGCTGATCATGACTCACGAAAGGAGATCGAGCCGATGCACATCGCTTTTTTGAATCCACAGGGGAACTTCGATCCCCAGGATAGCTACTGGACGGAGCATCCCGACTTCGGGGGGCAGCTCGTCTACGTGAAGCAGCTGGCGCTCGCCATGGGGGAGATGGGCCACCAGGTCGACATCCTCACCCGTCGCATCGAGGATTCCGAATGGCCCGAGTTTGCCGCGCCCTTCGACGAGTACCCCAACGCTCCCCACGTGCGGATCATCCGGCTCCAGGCGGGCCCCGACGAGTTCCTGCGCAAGGAGCTCCTCTGGCCCCACCTCGTACGGGATTGGATCCCCAACATCCTCAAATTCTACCGGGACGAGGGCGGGCTGCCGGACGCCTTCACCGCCCACTACGGTGACGGGGGGCTCAGCGGCGTGCTCCTCGAGGACGGGACGGGAATCCCCTTTACCTTCACCGCTCATTCGCTGGGGGCCCAGAAGATGGACAAGCTGAATGCCAGCCGGGACAACCTCGCCGAGATGAACGAACACTACCACTTCGGCGCCCGGCTGGTCGCCGAGCGGCTCAGCATGAACCGCTCGGCCGTCAACGTCACCAGCACCCAGCAGGAGCGCTTCGAGCAGTACGCCCACGTTGCCTACGAGGACGCCGTCGACGTGGAGGACGACCGCCGCTTTGCCGTGATTCCTCCAGGCGTGAACCTCGAGATCTTCGGTACGGAGTCCCGCTCCGCCAATGAGGAGGAGACGCGCGAGCGGGTGCGCAACCGGCTGGCCCGCGACATCGCAGCAGGGCGTCGCGAGCTGCCCGCCATCGTGGCTTCCAGCCGTCTGGATCCCAAGAAGAACCACCTGGGGCTGGTGCGGGCGTACGCGGAGAGCGAGATGCTGCAGGAGCGGGCGAACCTGGTGTTGATCACCGGGGCCCTCGACGATCCGTTGCGCGACGCGGAGGAGGCGAGCCCCACGGAGAAGCGGGTGCTCGCGGAGATCCGGGAGGTGGTGGAGGAGCACGACATCCGGGGCAAGGTGAGCGCCTTTGGGCTGCAGGGACAGCCGGCATTGGCAGCCGCCTACCGCTTCTTCGCCGAGCAGGGCTCCGTCTTCGCCCTGACGGCCCTCTACGAGCCCTTCGGACTGGCGCCTCTCGAGGCCGCCGCGGCGGGCTTGCCCGTCGTGGTGACGGAGAACGGGGGGCCGAGCGAGAGCCTGGTGGAGGGAAGCGTGGAGTACGGGGTACTCGTCGATCCCACCTCGCCCTCGGACGTTGCCCGGGGGCTGGAGAGGGTCCTGGGGGATAAGGAGACCTGGCGGGCGTTAGCGGAACGGGGGCGCCAACGCGTCCTCGATCGCTACACCTGGGAGCGTACGGCGCGCGGTTACCTGGAGGTGCTCGAGGAGCTCATCGCTCATCCGGAGGCCCGTCGCTCCGAGGAGCTGCTGCCCATCCACCCTTACTTTCGCGATCCCGAGCCCGAGAACGCCGTCTCGCTGGAGACCCTGGCGGAGATCTACTTCGCAGATGAGTGAGGAGGCGGGCATGCCTATCAGCATTCCGGAGGGTGACCTCGAGCTGCTCTCCATCGGCGAGACCCTGGTCGACTTTATCTCCGTCGAGGAGTCGGAGTCGCTCTTCGACGCCGTCCGCTTCCAGAAGTACCTGGGCGGCTCCCCGGCGAACATCGCGACCTACGTCGCCAAGTTGGGCGGACGCTCGGCGGTCATCTCCAAGACGGGGATCGGCGCCTTCGGTCAGTTCCTCAAGGCGGAGCTGCGCCACGCGGGGGTGAAGACCGACTATATGGTCATGGACCACCGGGTCCACACCTCCGTCATCTTCGTCTCCCGCACCACGGGCACGCCCGACTTCGAAGCTTTCCGGGACGGGGATTTCCGACTCGACCCCCACGAGGTAGCGGAGACCGCCGTCGAGAGGGCCAAGGTGGTGCACGCTTCGACCTTCGCCCTCTCCCGGGAGCCCTGCCGCTCCGCGGTGGAGCGCGCCTTCCAGCTGGCGAAGGAGCACGGGAAGATCATCTCTCTCGATCCCAACTACAGCCCCATCATCTGGCCCGACTACCGGGAGGCGATGGAGGTGCTGCGGAGGATGTTGGGGTACGCGCTGATCTCGAAGCCCTCCCTGGACGACGCCCAGCGCATCTTCGGGGAGGGGGCGTCACCGGAGAGCTATATCGATCGCTTTCAC
This sequence comes from Anaerolineae bacterium, assembly GCA_034437215.1. Taxonomy (GTDB): domain Bacteria; phylum Chloroflexota; class Anaerolineae; order B4-G1; family SLSP01; genus DAOTVC01. The sequence continues at coordinate 29,156 of DAOTVC010000175.1, forward strand.
GAGATGGGTCCCGAGGTCGTGGTCATGACGATGGGCTCCAAGGGCATCATCCTCTCCCACCAGGGGGAGCGCACCCGTATCCCCGCGCGCCCCGTCGAGGTCGCCGACGCTACCGGAGCGGGAGACTCCTTCTGGGCGGGCTTCTTGGTCGCCCTGTTAGAGGGGAACTCCCTGGAGCGTGCGGTCTTATTTGCGCGGGAAGTGGTTGAGCGTAAACTTAGGACTGTCGGCCCTTTGCCCGACGACATCGATAAGCAGGTGCTCTACGAGGAGGTCGACGCGCTCTCCTGAGGACTGCAAGCGAAATAACTTGGGCATTGTAGGCGTCTTTCAAGAGTGCTTGTAGTTTGCTCTGGCTCAATTTGTTTAATTCGCGTTTCTAAAGCGCGACCGGAATTCGATCTGTCAAAGGGGAGCTGGGATGAGCCGGCTGTGGTCGAACCGAGAACCCTGATCCCTGCTCACTTATCCCTTCTCACTGCTCACTTTATTTCAGGAGGTACGGCTGCATGGAGAAAGAGTGGTACAAGGACGCGATTTTCTACGAGGTCTTCGTCCGCGCCTTCAAAGACAGCAACGCCGACGGCATTGGAGATCTGGCGGGACTGACGGAGAAGTTGGACTATCTGCAGTGGTTGGGCATCGACGTCGTCTGGATGCTGCCCGTCTTTCCCTCGCCGCTGCAGGATGACGGCTACGACGTCAGCGACTACTACGCGATCCATCCCGACTACGGGACGCTGGAGGACTTCAAGACGCTCGTCGAGGAGGCCCACCGGCGGGGACTCAAGGTCGTGATCGAGCTCATCCCCAACCACACCTCCGACCAGATCGCTTGGTTCCAGGCCTCCCACGACCCCAACCATCCGGAGCACGAGAAGTACCGGGACTGGTTCGTCTGGAGCGAGACCGATGAGAAGTACGAGCAGACGCGCATCATCTTTCTCGACTACGAACCCTCCAACTGGACCTACGATTCCCTGCGGGGGGAGTACTTCTGGCACCGCTTCTTCCACCACCAGCCGGATCTGAACTTCGACAACCCCGAGGTACAGCGGGAGATGTTACGGGTAGTGCAGTACTGGGCCGATATGGGAGTGGACGGCTTTCGCGTGGACGCCACGCCCTACCTCTACGAGCGGGAGGGTACCAGCTGCGAGAATCTGCCGGAGACCCACGGCTACCTGAAGCGGCTGCGCAGCTTCGTCGAAGGGTACGCGCCGGGGACGATGCTCCTCTCGGAGGCCAACCAGTGGCCCGAGGACGTTCTGCCCTACTTCGGCGAGGGGGACGAGTTCCACATGAACTTCCACTTCCCCCTCATGCCCAGGATCTTTATGGCGCTCGCCAAGCAGGATCGCAGCCCCATCGAGGAGATTCTGGCGAGAACGCCCGAGCTGCCGGAGGGCTGCCAGTGGGCCACCTTCCTGCGCAACCACGACGAGCTGACGTTGGAGATGGTCACGCCCGAGGAGCGGGACTTTATGTGGAACTACTACGCACCCGAGCCCCGCATGCGCCTCAATCTCGGTATTCGCCGGCGCCTGGCCCCCCTGCTTGACAACGATCGAGAGTGCATCGAGATGGCGAACTCCATTCTACTGACCTTCATCGGCTCCCCGGTCATCTACTACGGGGACGAGATCGGAATGGGGGACAAGATCTGGCTGGAGGACCGGGACGGCGTGCGCACGCCCATGCAGTGGGAGGACAGCCGGAACGCGGGCTTCTCCGACGCCCCGCCGGAGGAGCTCTACGATCCCGTGATCGAGGAGGAGCCCTACTCCTACGAGGAGATAAACGTCGCTGCACAGCGCGACGACCCGGACTCCCTCCTCAACGCCCTCCGGCGCTTGATCGAGGTGCGGAAGCAGTACGGCGTCTTCGGTCGGGGAGAGATGCGGCTGCTGGACGTGGAGCCCCAGGCGGTGCTGGCATACCTGCGGGTCGAGGGGCCGGAGACGATGTTGGTGCTCAATAACCTGTCGCCCGACGTCCAGCAGGTGACCTTGGAGCTGCCGAAGTACCTGGACAGCGTCCCTCTCGACGTTCTGAGTGACGAGGCGCTGCCGGAGATCGCTCCGGGTCCCTACACTCTGGAGCTGCAGGGGTACGAGTACCGCTGGCTGAGGCTGCAGCGCGCCTGACGGAACAACAAAGCCCCTCGACTGTCGAGGGGCTTTGCTTTCTAGGGCCGATAGCTACCAGGCTACGGGCACCTTTTGGATGCGATAGTTACGGTCGTAGAACTGGACGTAGCGGTACCGTTGCCCGTACTCGTAGACCTGGCGGGTCACGTCGACGTCCTGCTCGCAGTATTTGAAGAGCTCCTCGAGGCGCCCCTCGCGCCACCAGCGCACCGCCTGTAACCCGTCGGCACTCTTGCCGATCCGGAGCGTCGCCGTCGCCACCGAATCGAGCTTCAGGCGGTAGCCCAGCCGCTTCTGGAGCTCGATCATGAGATCGAGGGTGGGGAGGGTGGTGAGCTCCACATCCTGATAGTACTTCTGGAGCACGGGGTAGTCAAAGCCCAGCAGATTGTAACCCACGACCAGATCGGTCGTCCGCAGCTCCTCAAGGAGATCGAGGACGTTCTCCTCGGTATAGCGGTGAAAGGCCTCGTCGGCGGTGTTGTAGGTGATGGCGACGGAGAGCTTCAGCTTCTCCGGATAGCGTCCTCCAACTTCGTCAAAGGTGTTCTGGGTCTCGATATCGAAAAAAACGGGCATGATCTCTCTCCTTCTCTATAGGGGATCGATGAGCGCCAACAGTTCGTAGAGGGGTTCCGAGACACGCTGCCCCTTGAAGTGGATGGAGGGCAGATCACGCACACGAACGCGCTCCCGGATCAACTCGTAGGTCTGGTGGCAGAGGAGGATCTTGCCGGCGGGGGCCAGCTCCTGCAACGTGTGAGCCTTGTTGACGGTGGTGCCCACGACGGTGAAGTTTACCAGATCGTGGGTCCCCACGTTGCCTACGATGGCCTCTCCCGTGGCGATGCCCACACCGAAGTCGAGCTGCTGGTGGGGCGGGAACATCTTGTGAACCTTCTTGGTGGCCTCGAGGATCCGCAGTGCTGCCTGGATAGCGTGGAGGGCGTAGTCCTCCTGCGGAAGAGGAGCGTTGAAGAAGGCCATCACCTCGTCGCCCATGAACTTGTCCAGGGTCCCCTCTTCGAGGAGGATGGCCTCGGCCGCCACGGCGATGTGATGGTTCAGGACGGAGATGAGCGCTTCGGGGGAGCTCTGCGCACTGAAGGTGGTGAAGCCTCGCAGGTCGGCGAAGAGGACGGAGATGGTCTGGCGCTGCCCGCCGGGTCGCACGCTCTGGGGCTGTTCCAGGAGGCGTTCGACCACCGGAGGCGCGACGTAGTGCTCGAAGAGGGAACGGATCTCCTGCTTCTCCTGCTCTCGCTGGGCGTCGAGCTCGGTGAGGAGCCGGCTGTTCTCGATGGCGATGGCAGCGTAGTCGGCGAGCATACGGAGAAGGCGCTGGTCGTGCTTGTCCAGGGGGCGGCGACTGCGTTTGTTGCTCACCATCAGCGTGCCCAGGATCTTCTCTCCCACCCGCAGCGGCAGGGCCATCATCAGTCCCTGCGTGTGGGTGATGAGGTTGACCGAGGTGTCCGGAGAGACGTACTCCTTCCCCTGCTGAATGCGGTTGACGCTGATGGAGGGCTCGCCCGTCTCGGGATCGATGAGCACCAACATGCCGTCCTGGGCTCCGGAGAGGAAGAGGGCAGCATCGACGATGCGCTCCATCACCTGATCCCGCTCGCGCAGTGTCGTCACCGACTTGCCGACGTGGTAGAGGATGTCCAGCTCGCGGAGGTGGCGGGCCAGCTCTGCATTCGTCACCTTCAGCCGCTGCATGATGAGGTCCCGCTCCTTCTCCGTGCTCGTCGACTCCAGGACCCGTTCGATGGAGTGGGTGATCTCGTCGATGGAGAAGGGCTTGGGGACGTAGTCGCGTACACCGAGGCGGAAGACCTCCACAGCGATGGATTCCGAGCCGTAGGAGGTGATGAGGATGACCGGAATGTAGACGCCGTGCTCGTTGAGAGCCTGCAGCACCTCGATGCCGCTCATGCGAGGCAGTTCATAGTCGAGGAGGATGAGGTCGGGTCGCTCCTCGAGTGCGATCTCGAGGGCTGCTTGACCGTCGACAGCGGTTAGGAACTGATAGCCGGCCGGTTTCAGGACGGCCTCGATGACGAACTCTCGTACGTCGGGATGGTCGTCCACGAGGAGGATGTGCACGTCCTCCGACGACAGACTTATCTCATCTAGTTGCTCGTTTAGTCTTTCTGTCACTCCGTGTTCCCATTTCTAGGTAACTCACTTGCGCCACCGGGACGTATAAGTATAACGGTCTTCTGACAGGTTTCAAGGTGTCTGGTACGCGAGGGTGTTCATCAGTTTTCGGGAATGGGGCATACGTCACGGCTACGCGGAAACGCGCAACTTTCACGGGCATCTGGCACGAGTGGGCAAGCTCTGTTAGGCGATAATGCCTCCGCCCAGCACCTCGGCGCCCCGGTAGAAGACCACAGACTGTCCGGGCGCGACCCGGCGCTGAGGGCGCTCGAAGTCGACACGTGCCTGCTCCTCATCGAGCAAGGTGACGGTGGCCCTCACCCGGGGAGCCCGGTAGCGGATGCGCACCTCTGCGGTGAAGGAGGCGGCGGGCGGCGCGCCGCGAACAAAGCTTAACGCCCGCAAGGTGCAGGCGTCACGCTCCAGAGCGGTCGCATCGCCTACGACGAGCGTGTTATCTGCGGAGCGCAGCTCAATGACGTAGTGCTTTTCGCCGGTAGAGAGCCCCAGTCCGCTGCGCTGTCCCACGGTGTAGAGGGGGAGCCCGCGATGTCGGCCCAGCACCTCGCCCCGGGCGTCGATGATGGGGCCGGGCTGCAGGCTCTCGGGGCGCAGGTCCTGGAGCAGCGCCCGGTAGTCCTGCCCGACCAGAAAACAGAGATCCTGGCTCTCCTCCGTCTCGGCGACGGGAAGCCCGTGTGCACGGGCGCGGGCGCGTACCTCTGCCTTGTCCTCGATCTCGCCCAGGGGCAGCAGCAGGCGTCGCAGCTGGAGCTGGGAGAGACGGTAGAGGAAGTAGGATTGGTCCTTGTGAGCGTTGCGCGCCTCGAGCAGGTGCGCCGGACCGCCGGTGGTCCGCTCCACGCGTGCGTAGTGCCCGGTCGCTAGCCGGTGCGCACCGACCCGATCCGCAAAGTTGAGCAGCACGTCGAATTTGAAGTAGGGGTTGCAGAGCACGCAGGGGTTGGGCGTGCGCCCGCGGGTGTAGGCCTCCACGAAGGGCAGGACGACCTCCTCGTAGAAGCGCTCCCGGCGGTCCAGGTGGGTCAGCGGGATCCCCAGCGCGTCCGCGATAGCCCGCACGCGGTCCTCTCCCGGTGCGGTCGCCGACGTCGTCCAGATCTGCAGCGTGACGCCCTCCACGAGGAAGCCCTGCTCCTGCAGGAGGGCAGCGGTCACGGCGCTGTCCACGCCGCCGCTCAGCCCGACGACGACCCGTTCTGTCTTATCTTTCGGATTGACATTCATGGAAACGATTATATTATTAACCCAGAAGGGATTCAACTCTGCTGCGGCAGGGGCTCCCTTGTGGACACTTCTACCGTTTGTTCAATTACTCAATCAAGTAAAGGAGTTCGCAGATGGAAGAACCAACCGTTGTTACCCCGGAAGTCACCGATGATGATCGTCTATGGGCTCTGCTGAGCTGGCTTCTGGCTCCACTTGTCCCTGTCATTGTGTTGCTGATGGAGGACAAGAAGAACCGACCGTTCATCAAGTATAATGCCATCCAGGCACTGATCTTGAGCCTCGCCGGTTACGTCATTTCTGGCATTCTGAGCGCAGTTGTCATCGGATGCTTCACCGGCGTCTTGGTCCTGGTGTACATGGTTGTGCTTGCTTTCCAGGCCTACCAGGGCAAGTGGGTGACCGTGCCCGTCATCACCGACTTCGCCAAGAATCAGGGCTGGATTTAAGAAGCTGCCGACCGGCTAGAGCGACTCCCTCTCCAGAGGGAGTCGCTTTCTGTAAAAGACAGGACTCATTCAAGGAGGTTTCATTGTGACCGCATATCCGCAACGCCCACCCCACACCAAGCCCGGCAAGATCACGGCCCTCACTATTCTCACGCTCATCAGCGGGATTACCAACATCGTCTGGGCTCTCTTCGCCACCTTCATGATCGTCGTGGGCTCCATGGGCATCGGGCTTGTCTGCGCGCCCATTACCATCCTGCCCCTCGTGCTGGGAATCTTCGAAATCATCTGGGCCGCGAAGCTGCTCTCCACGCCGCCCAAACCTGTGCAGCCCTCGCAGACGATCGCCATCGCCGAGATTGCCGCCGTCCTCAGCGGAAACGTCATCTCCCTGGCCGCGGGCATCATGGCCCTGGTCTTCTACAACGACCCCGAGGTGGTGGCCTACTTCAACCAGATCAACGCGCGGCGTCCTCCCCCCAGGCCTACGGTTTGAAGGTTGTGATCTCATCCAACAGCCCCTTTCGAGGGGCTGTTTTTTGACGGAGGGCTCCCCTGTGGTATACTCTCAACTCACAATAATGGCTGTGTTTGACTTGGAGAAGGAACAACGAGACGATGACCCTATGGCGCACGCGATGGGAGACCTTGCCTCCCGCCCCCCCGATCCTGTTTGAGCGATTCTCCGACTTGGATCACCTGGTCGTTCAGGTGCTCTACAATCGTGGCCTCACGCGCCCCGAGGAGGTGGAGGCCTTTCTCGCCGGAACCGTGGTCTGCGACAATCCTTTCGATCTCGAAGGGGTCGACGCGGCCGTGACGCTTATCCGGCAGATCCTCAGACGCGCTGAGCCTATCGTGGTCTACGGTGACTACGACGTCGATGGGGTGACGGCGACCGCCGTTCTCGTGCAGACGTTGCGCGCTTTCGGCGGCAGGGCGGAGCCCTACATCCCCGACCGGATCGAGGAGGGGTATGGGTTGAACACCGAGGCCATCCGGTGGCTCGCCGAGGAGGGGGCACGGCTGCTCATCACCGTCGACTGCGGCATCCGTTCCCACGACGAGATCCGAGAGGCACACGAGCGCGGCATGAAGGTGATCGTGACCGATCACCATCACATCGGTGAGAGTCTCCCCTTCTATGCCAGTGCCGTGCTCAACCCCCGTCGCTCCGGGTGCAGGTACCCCTTTCACGACCTCTCGGGGGTGGGCGTGGCCTTCAAACTGGCGCAGGCCCTGTTGCGTGCCGACGGCAGAGTCCCTCTGCGACGACGTGAGGAGGGGCAGAAGGGGGGCATCCTGGAGGAGGAGCTCCTCGACCTCGTGGCGTTGGGCACCATCGCCGACATGGTGCCCCTTCTGGGGGAGAACCACGTTCTCGTCCGCCGGGGCCTCAAGCGGATCAACGAGTCACCGCGCCCGGGGCTGCAGGCGCTGATGGAGGTCTCCCGTGTCGAGCCGGGGCAGGTGACGGCGAGGGACGTGAGCTTCTCCCTGGCGCCCCGTCTGAACGCCGCGGGACGGGTAGGGCAGGCGTTGAAGGCCCTGGAGCTACTGCTTGCGCCGGACCTGGAGAGGGCGCGCCCTCTGGCACGTGAACTGGATAACATGAACCTGGAACGCCGGGATCTCACGCGCCGGGTGCGAGAGCAGGCGCGGATGATGGTCCTGGAGACGGAGGAGGATCCCCCCTTGCTCTTCGCTGCCTCCCCCGACTTCCCCGCCGGCATTGTCGGTCTGGCGGCGGGGCGGCTGATGGAGGAGTTCTACCGCCCGGCCATCGTTGTAGAGATGGGGGAGGAGTTCTGCAAGGGGTCGGCCCGCTCCATTCCCGCATTTCACATCACCGAGGCCCTGGACAAGGTGGCGTCCCTTCTCGAGCGGTATGGCGGGCACGCAGCGGCGGCGGGATTCACCGTGAGGAGGGAGAAGCTCTCCGAACTCCGGGATGCGCTGGTAGAGCTGGCCCGGCGCGATCTGGTGGACGTCGTCCTCGCGCCGGTCATCAGCGTGGACGCCGAGGTACAGTTGAGCATGCTCTCCTGGGATCGCTACCGTGCCCTGGAGGCGCTGGCCCCCTTCGGCTACGGCAACCACGCCCCGCTTCTGGTGAGCCGGCACGCGGAGGTGCACGAGGCCCGCGCCGTCGGTGCCGAAGGGCACCATCTCAAGCTCTATCTGCGCGACGACCGCGGACACATGTGGAGTGCCATCGCCTTCCGACAGGGCGAGTGGATCAACAGGCTCCCCCCATACATTGATCTGGTCTACCATCTGGAGAGGAACGACTGGAACGGTCGTACCTCTCTCCAGCTGAACGTGCAGGATATCCATCCGTGCAGCTGACGAGCCGGTTCCTGCGCTCTCCGGGTCGGCAATTCCTTCGTTACACGAGATAGGAGGCGGCATGCGAGCACTGGTCACCGGCGCAACGGGTTGCGTGGGCGCCAACATCGTAGAGGCACTTCTAGCCGAGGGTTGGGAGGTGCGGGCCCTGCAACGTCCCACCTCCAGCCTGCAGGCGCTGAGGGGTCTGGAGCCCGAGATGGTCGTGGGGGATATCCTGGACTACGACTCCCTTCTTCGGGCCATGGCGGGCTGCGAGTGGGTCTTCCACGCGGCTGCCATCTCCCAGTACTGGCGCAGCGACATGGATCTCCTCTACCGGGTCAACGTCGAGGGCACCCGCAACGTGATGCGGGCAGCTCAAGAGCAGGGGGTAGAACGCGTTATCTACACCAGCTCTGTAGCGGCTCTCGGCGTCGCGGAGTCGGGGACGCGGATCGATGAGACGAGCACCTTTAACCTGCCCTTCGATCGCTTTCCCTACGGTCACAGCAAGGTCCTGGCCGAAGCGGAGGTCCAGAGGGCCGTGCGGGCCGGTCTGGACGTCGTCACGGTCAATCCGGTGACCGTCATCGGACAGCGGGACGTCGGTTTCGTCGGTGGGGAGTTCCTGCGGGTCGCGTGCAAGGGGCAGGCGGTGGTCGTGCCTCCCGGAGGGGTGGGCATCGTCTCCGCCCGTCGCGTGGGAGCCGGGCACCTCCTCGCCGCCCGGCAGGGTGGTACCGGCGAGCGGTACATCTTGAATGGTGAAAACGTCCGCTATCGCCGGCTTATGAGGGTCGTCGCCCGGGTTGTAGGCGTCCGCCCGCCCCGGGTCACCTTGCCCCGCCCGTCGATGGGGCTCTTGGCTGCCGTTGTCGACGCCCTGAACCGGGCGCGGGGAGGGATTCCGTTGATCGATGGCAATCAGGTCCGGCTCAGCGCCCGTCTCCTCTACTACGACGGCAGCAAGGCGCAGGAGGAGCTGGGCTTTTCGGGGGGAACCCTCGAGGAGGCGGTCGAGGAGGCCTGGCGCTGGTATCAGGAGGAAGGGCTCCTGTAGCATGTACATCAAGAGGAATCCGTACTCTTTCCGGCGTCGCCGCCGCACTTCCCTGCTGCGCGTCCTGATTCTGCTGGCGCTCATCGGGGCGGGGATCTACCTTCTCTTGCAGCTCTCGAGTGGGCCGGTGCCCGTCGCCAGGTTCACCACTCCCACGCTGATGCCGACGCCGACGAAATCCGCCGTCACCCACGCAGCCGAGGCGCAGGACTATTACCGGGCGGGCCTGCTCTCCGAAGCCATCGCCTCCTACCGCGCCTCGTTGGACTTGATGCCGGAAGAGACCGAGCTCTACGTGGATCTGGCCCGCCTGCTCATCTTCTCGGGCCGGCCCGAGCAGGGGCTCGACATGACGCGCGAAGCCCTCAGGCGGGACCCCGAGAACGCCCGGGCCTGGGCGGTGCAGTGCCTGGCCTACGATTGGTTGGGGATGGCTCAGGAGGCCATCGGCGTCTGCGAGAAGGCCATCGGTCTCGACCCCACCCTTCCGGAGGCGTATGCCTATCTCGCGGAGGCCTACATCGATGTGGGTAACTGGTTCGGAGCCAACGATGCTATCGACACGGCGCTGCAGCTCGACCGGCAGAATGTGGACGTCCTGCGCAACTACGGGTACGTGTTGGAGGTGCAGGGGAACTACTCCTCCGCCATCGAGGCCTACCGTGAGGCGGTGAACAACCACGCTGCGCTGGTCCACGTCTATCTCTCGTTGGCTCGCAACTATCAGGCGCTGGGGAACGTCAGCCGCGCGGTGGAGATGTACGAGGCAGCTGCCGCCAGCGACCCCTCGAATCCCGCGCCCCTCGCTCAGCTGGCGGCTTTCTATCTGCTCCAGGGCGACTATGCCGAGGCGCAGCAGTATCTCAACGAGGCGTTGGAGATCGCACCTCATCACCCCCGCGCCCTGGGCCATCTGGGAGTTCTCTACTTCCAGCGGCGTAACTACGAGGATGCCATTCCCATCCTCGAGAACGCCGTACGCTACGGCGAGGCCGAGAGCCGCCGACGAACGGTGAGCTTCTACGTGACTCTCGAGTTTGTGGGCCAGGTCGGTGCCGAATCTGTGGGAGAGGAGGTGGCCCGCGCGCTCTTCATCCACCCCGACGATATCACCTATCCCATGCGGGCCATGGTGGCGGGTATCGAAGAGGGCTCACCTATCAAGGGAAGTGTGCGGCTGGGTCCTTTCGATGGGCGTTACGTCATCAGCCTGCAGGGGCTGCCCCCGGTGCCCCCCAATCAGATCTACGTGGGCTGGTTCGAACCTCTCTTCACACCCGAGGGAGGGCTGATGCGGGTCGAACTAACCCCTGACGCAGCCGGGGAGGTGAGCCTTAAGGGAGGGACGGGTCCGGTAGAAGGACCTCCCATCGAACACTACTACATCCTGGCCCTCTGTCACTACTTTCTCAATCAGTGTGACCAGGCGCTCCCCTACATTCGTGTGGCCCTGCGGATCGATCCCAACGACGCCAACGCGCTGGAGACCTTGCACTTGTGCAGCCAGTAGCAGCCCGCGCACGGAGGGAGGAATGAAGCGCCGCCGTGAGACCTCACTGAGAGCAGGGGTGGCCCTGCTGCTCCCCGTTATCCTCGTCCTGCTGCTCTTCCGGCGGCTCGTGGTGGGGCGCGTCCTCGCCGACGGGGACCTGCAGACCTACTTCTTTCCTTACTGGGTGGCCTCCGCCCGCGCGCTCCAGACTCTACGCCTGCCGCTCTGGAACCCCTATCTCTTCGCCGGTGCCCCGCTGCTGGCGAACTCCCAGGCCGGGGTCTTCTACCCGTTGAACTGGCCTCTCTGGCTGGCTGCGGGCCCTACGTTGGAGGGGCTGACCCGCTCCATCCACTGGAGCGTGCTGCTGCACCTCGGGATCGCGACGGTGACCGCAGGGATCTTGGCTCGCCAGCTCGGGGTGGGGCGCTGGGGCGCGGCCCTCGCCGGGCTCCTCTACGCGGGCGGGGGCTTTCTGGGGCTCCACGTCGAGCATCTGAACCAGCTGCAGGGGTTGGCGTGGCTGCCGCTGGCGCTTCCGGTGGTCAAGCCCTTGTCGCCGACGGAGCGGGGTCTGCTCCGCCTTGTCCCCCCGCCTCCCCGTGCGCTCATCGCCCTGACCCTCATCCTGCTGGCAGGCCATACCCAGACCGCCTTCATCGCGGTCACGGGCGTCGTCCTCTTCTTTCTAAGCCAGCACTTCTTCCTCGCGCTCGCCAGCTCCTCTCCCGGGGCGCGCCGCCGGCTTTTCGCAGCGCTGTTGCGCGCCCTCCGCAGTGCTCCTGCCTTGCTCCCCTTGGGGATCGCCGTCCTGATCGCCGCCGTCCAGCTCCTACCCACTTTCCAGCTGGCGCAGCTCTCCATGCGTGCCGGGGGGCTTCCCTGGCGCGAAGCGGTCTCCTTCTCCCTCGTGCCCTGGAAGGCCCATCAGGTCCTCCTGCCCCCCTATCTCGTGACCCCTTTTCTGCCCGAGGGGGTCGCTTATCTCGGGCTGGCGGGTTTGGTGCTGGTGGGGATGGGGGTCTGGAAGGCCTGGTGTGGTCGCGCACCCTACCTGCTGGCTCTCAGCGTGCTGGCACTGCTGGGGCTCTTCTTCGCGTTGGGGGGGTATAATCCCCTCTACCTGGCTGCCGCTCGTCTCCGGCTGCCCGGCGTGATCCAATTTCGGGCCCCGGCTCGTTATCTGGCGCTCTACACCCTGGCGGCGGCGGTTCTGGCGGGCGCCGGATTGACGGAGCCGGCGACAACGAAAGCCGGCCGATTCCAAGGTTCACCCTTTACGCTTCACGTTTCGCGCCTTGGGTTGCACACCTCCCCTTTTCTGCAGGTCGCCCTCGTCCTCGTCGTCTTCGTCGAGCTCCTCCTCTCCGCGGCGCACCTGCCTCACGCCGACGCCACCGTTCCCCGGGCCTATTTCGATCTGCGCCCGGCGACGGCGCACCTCGTCGCGGCTGCCCGGGTCGATCAAGCCGCGGGGTTGCCCGCGAGCCGTTTCCTGAGTATCTCCAAGACCCTCTTCGACGCCGGGGACACCGACGAGATCGAGAGCAGCTACGGGGAGCTGCTCTCGCCTGATGCCCTCTGGACCTACGTGGTGGCGGCCAAGGATCGGGAGGTGCTGGCGCCTAACCTGCCCCTGGCCTTCGCCGTGCCTGCCGCCGACGGCTACGATGGGGGGTTGCTTCCGCTGCGGCACTACGCTACCTTCACCCGGCTTCTGCTTCCGGGCGGCACGGTGGACGGGCGACTGCGGGAGAATCTGGAGGCCATTTCCGACGAGCGCTGGCTGGACCTGCTGGACGTGCGCTTCCTCATCACCGACAAGGTGGGGGACGCCTGGGCCGACGGCGTCTTCTACGATCGCCAATTCCGGCCCGTTTTGGAGCCGGGGGAGCGGCTGGAGCTGGCCTGGCTCCCCGCCGACTTTGCAGCGGATGCCCTGAGCCTCCTCCACGTGGGGGGGGGCAGCGTCGAGGTGGCGCTGGAGGATGGGCGTGCGCTCTCCTTCCGCCTCGCGGAGAACGGCGGGGAGAGCCCGCAGCGGTTCACGTGGGAGGGCAACGCCGCCGTCGCGGGCACGACTCTGCTCGCCGGCGAGACGGGCTTGGAGCTCTCGGGCGCCGCCCTGCTCGATACCCGTACGGAGGCCTTCTACCCGCTGGTGCTCTCGGAGCGCTTCCGCCTGGCCCATTCGGGTGACGTGAAGATCTACGAGGACGTGCAGCCGCCGGTCCGCGCCTTTCTGGTCCACGAGGCCTTCTGCTACGACGCCGGGGACGAGGCGGCGTTGCTCGGTTCCCCGGACTTCGATCCGGCGACCACGGTGCTCCTCGCCGACTGCGGCGCCCTCTGGCGCGGGTGGGAGGTCACGGCCCAGCGCACGCGCCTCGTGCCTTTCGGTGCGTCGCCGCCTGCCGCTGCCGAGGAGGGGGTGCGCGTGATCCGCTACGAGCCCTCCCGAGTGGAGCTGGAGGTCCGCGCCGCTGCCGAGGCCTTTCTCGTGCTCAAGGACGCCTGGTATCCCGGCTGGACGGTGACGGTGGCTCCGCTCGATGGCGGTGCTGTGCCTCCCCCCTTCCCTCGCGGTACGGTGCCCCTGCGGGCCGACGTCCTCTTGCGCGCCGTCCCCATACCATCCGGGACCTGGCGCGTCGTGCTGACCTATCGCCCGACCCTGCTCTACGTGGGGGCGGGGCTGTCCCTGCTGGGCTGTTTGATCTGGCTGGGATACGCCGTTCGTTGGCGCCGGCGTGATTCCGCGGCGCCGATATAGGACACGAACAGGGCAGCAGATCCTGGTTAGGAGGAGCCGATGAGCTACATGAGTGACATGTTGTTCGTTCACGGGGTAGCGGCCGCGAAGGCCGGGGACACTCAGGAGGCCCGCTCCTACCTGGAGCGTCTCCTCCGTATGGGAGAGGCCACCCTGGAGCAGGAGGCCGAGGCGTGGTACTGGCTGGGTAAGTTGGCAACGCAGCCGGAGAAGAGGCGTGACTACTTTGAGAACGTCCTGGCTGTGCAGCCCTTCCATCCTGAGGCGCGCCGTGAACTTGCCATCCTCGATGGGCGCCTCGATCCCGCCCAGATCGTCGATCCGGACCGGCTGCTGCAAACGAATGGGGGGCCGGCGCTCTGTCCCGAGTGCGGTGCGCCCCTCGTCTTTGCCCCCGACGGTCGGGAACGCTACTGCGAGCGCTGCGGCTGGGACCCCGACGATCTCCTGGCCCTCGCCGGGCGTGCCCCCGACGATCTGCTGCGAGCGGGCATCGCTGCCGTCAAGGCAGGAGAGCGTAAAGAGGCTCGCCGTTATCTGGAGGCCGCCGTCTGCTCACCGGGCGCCTCCACCCATCAGAAGGTGCACGCCTGGCTGTGGATGAGCGGTGTGGTGGACGCGCCGGAACGGCGGAGGTGCCTGGAAGCGGTGCTGCGGCTCGACCCCGGCAACGTCGTTGCGCGTCGCGGTCTCCAGCACCTAGCTGCGCAGACTGCTGCAGATGGTGAGGCAGAGCCCGTCGCTGCCGAGGCGCGCCCCTCAGCCGCCGGCAGCCGCCGCTTCGTCTGCCGCCAGTGCGGGGCGCGGATGTCCTTCTCTGCGGGCGGGCACGCCCTCGAATGCGACCACTGCGGCTTCCAGCAGTCTCTCTTGGAGGCCCTGAAAAGAACACCCGGGACGGTTGCTGCGTCACGAGGCGTACAGGAGCAGGACTTCCTCGTGGACCTGGCGACCGCCAAGGGGCACGTGACCCCCACACAGGTGCAGCCCTTCAAGTGCCGGGGTTGCGGTGCCTCCTTCGTCCTGGCCCCCGGCGTCCTCTCCATGACCTGCACCTACTGCGGCTCTCCCCACGTCGTGGAGCTTCCGACGCAGGACGTGGGGCTCCCGGAAGCGGTGCTTCCCTTTGGTATAAGCCGGGAGGCGGCGGACCGGGCCCTGACCCGGTGGCTGGAGAAGGAGGTCGGGGACGATGTGCGCAAGCGCAGCGAGATCCGGGGGCTCTACCTGCCCGCCTGGACCTTCGACGTGGGGGGCACCCTCAACGCCCAACGGACGGTACATAGATTCGAGGGGCAGGAGTACCGGGAGTACGTGGAGCAAGAGGCTTATTCCCGCGATCTGGATGATCTGCTGGTGCCCGCCAACCCTCTGCTGCCCGCCGCCCTCGAGAGGGTCCTCCGGGGATTCGATCTCGGAGCTCTCGTGCCCTACGACGAGCGCTATCTGGCAGGCTGGCCCGCTGCCGTCAACGAGATCAGCGCTTCCGACGCCTCCCTCGTGGCCCGCCAGGAGGCCCTCCGGCGGATTCAGGAGAGCGTGGACGTGCGCCTGAGTGCGGTCTCCCACATCATCACGGTCTATGCCTACAAGCTGATTCTGCTGCCCATCTGGATGGCCCGCTACGAGGACGATGAAGGCGACCTCTACCGGGTCGTCGTCAACGGGCAGGTGGGGGAGGTCGTAGGGCAGAGGCCGCACAAGGGGTTCTTCGAGAAGTTGTGGGATGGTCTGGAGGATTTCTGGTCCTGAGTACAGTTGGTTGTACGCGGAAACCTTAGCATGAAGGAGGGTGAGATGCAGTTGTCCGGCACGGAGCGCGCTTTCCCCGTCTACCTCACTCTGTTGGAGCAGGGACTTCTGGCGAAACGGGTCGTGGAGGCGGAGCAGGTGCTCCAGCAGTGCCGTCTCTGCGGAAATGAGTGTGAGGTGGATCGCCTGGATCAGCCGGGCCCCTGTCGCGTGGGGGACGTGGCCTACGTCGCCAGCTACGGGTCTCACATGGGCGAGGAGGACGTCCTGCGCGGCCGGCGGGGGTCGGGGACCATCTTCTTCTCGGGCTGCAACCTCCACTGCGTCTACTGCCAGAACTACGACATCAGCCAGTCGCGGGCCGGCTACCCCGTCTCTGCGCAAGAGCTGGCCTCGATTATGTTGGAGCTGGAGGGGGCAGGCTGCCACAACATCAACCTCGTCTCCCCCTCCCACGTCGTGCCGCAGATCGTGGCGGGGTTGGCGGTGGCGATTCAGGCGGGGCTGCGCCTGCCCATCGTCTATAACACGGGGGGCTATGATTCGCCTCTCGCTCTACACCTGATGGAGGGCTTCGTCGACATCTACATGCCCGACATGAAGTACGCCGACCCCGAGGTGGCCCAACGCCTCTCCTGCGTCCCCGACTACCCCGCCGTGAATCGCGCTGCCGTCCGGGAGATGCACCGGCAGGTGGGGGATCTGGTGGTGGACGACCAGGGGGTAGCGAAGCGCGGACTTCTCGTGCGGCACCTGGTGTTGCCCAACGGCTTGGCGGGCACGGGCGAGATCGCACGCTTCCTGGTCGAGGAGATCAGCTCCGAGACCTACATCAACATCATGGGGCAGTACCGACCGGCGTACCGGGCCGGGGGCTTTCCCGAGATCGATCGACCTCCCACCCAGGAGGAGATTCGCGAGGCCTTCGAGGCTGCCCGCGAGGCGGGCCTGCAGCGCTTCGATGAGCGCCGGTCGTGGTGGCGCTGAGCGCGCGCGTACATGGCTGGGCTGTCGTGGAGGGTCGGATCAAGCCTCCGGGGGATGCCCGCTCTTGACGAAGTACATCTGCATCAGCCCCTTGCCCTGCACCTCGGTCAACGCGCGGGGAACTAGGTCGTAAGCATCCTTGACGCGCTGATAGGTAGCCTCGGAGACGTTGATCTGCATCGCCTGGGAGTGGGTCTGCATGCGCCAGGCCGTGTTCACCGCGTCGCCGAAGATGTCGTAGACGTACTTCTTGACCCCTACGACGCCCCCCACGACCTTGCCCGAGTGGATGCCGACGCGGATCTGCCACTTCACCTCTGAGCGTGCGCTACGCTCACGCAGGTAGGCCAGGATGTCCAGCGCGGCCCGCACGATGTTGTGGGCGTGCTCTTCGTTCTCATCGGGAAGGCCGCAGACGGCCATGTAGGCATCCCCGATGGTCTTCATACGTTCGCACCGGTTGCGTTCCATGATGTTGTCGAAGGCGGTGAAGAGCTCGTTCAACTCGCTGATGATGAAGGCCGGTTCGTACTGCGCCGCGATGGCGGTGAAATCGATGAGGTCCGAGAAGAGGATGCTGACGTTGTTGAACTCGCGCGGGGTTGTCCGCCCCGTCTCCTTGAGATCCTGCGCCACGCTGGAGGGGAGCACGTTGAGCAGCAGGGCCTCCGACTTCTCCCGCTCCTGCTGGGCCTGCTCGTAGAGGCGGTGCTGGCGGATGGCGACGGCGAGAAGGACGGCGACCTCAGTGGCGATGGCGATGTGATCGGCGGTGAACATGCCCGGCTTCTGGGATTCGAGGATCAGGGCGCCCACGAGATCCCCGTTAACGAAGAGGGGTACGGCCATGTAGGAGCAGACGCCCGCTTGGCAGAGCGCTTCCAGAAGCAAGGGGCGTTGGGAGAGGGCCTCCAGATCGTTGCTGCCCTGGGCCAGCCCCTTGCTCAGCGGCTGCCCTTCGAACATCTCCCGATAGACCTCTTTGTCCAACTCCTGGAGCGCTCCGTGGGACTCCATAGCCAGCGTCTGCAGCTCACCACTCTCGGTGCGGGCGATGACCATGACGCGCTGGCAGGGGATCAGCTGGCGGAGGCGTCCTACGGCGGCCAGGGCGACGTTGCTGGGGGAGCGCGCGGCCAGAATGGACTGATCGATCTTGTTCAGAACCCGCAGCCGTTCGGCGTACTGGTGCAGCATCATCTCCGCGTTCCGGCGGTCGGCTACCTCGTTCCGCAGGCGCGCGTTCTTCTCCTGCAGATCTTGTTGGACCCGGCGGAGTGTGAGGTGGGTCTCGATGCGCGCCAGAACCTCGTTGGCGTGGTAGGGCTTGGTGACGAAGTCCACGCCGCCGGCAGCGAAGGCCTTCATCTTGTCCTCGGGATTGCTCCGCACCGTGAGGAAGATGATGGGGACGTTCTCTGTTGCCGGGAGCGTTTTGATCTCCTCGCAGATTTCGTACCCGTCCATTCCCGGCATCATGATGTCCAGCAGGACGAGGTCGGGAGTTTTCTTCTCGATGGTTTGCAGGGCCTCCTTGCCGTTGGCTGCCGTGCGTACATCGTATCCGTGGCGCACCAGCAATGTGGTCAGGAGTTCCAGATTGTCTGGCATATCATCGATAAGCAGAATGGATTCTCTCACGGCTGTCCTCTATCTTCGACGGCTCAAGAACAGAGGTCTGAGGTGTAGGGCTCGAGACTGTCAGGGGCTTCTGCCCGTTTCCTGGTTCCTCTAAGGTGACCTGTGCCAGCTTTTTGGGTGCGAGACTACGACGTTAGACTTCCATCAGTACAAGTATAACATACTTTTGTCTCTACGTAAGGGGAATCGACTTGCAAGTGTTCTCTCTTGGGGTCAACCACGACAGGCCTAGCAACACGCCCACGGTGCATAGCCGTGGGCGTGTTGGGTAAGGGATCTCTAGTGGAGGCCGGCGGCCTGTCGCAGGGTCTCCGCCTTATCCGTCCGCTCCCAGGGCAGATCGATGTCCGTCCGCCCGAAGTGGCCGTAGGCGGACGCCCGTCTATAGAGGGGGCGCCGCAGATCCAGGTCGCGGATGATGGCGGCGGGGCGCAGGTCGAAGTGCTCGCGGATGAGTGTCTCGATCTCTTCGTCGGGGATCTTGCCCGTGCCGAAGGTCTCCACTGCCAGGGAGAGAGGGCGCGCCACGCCGATGGCGTAGCTCACCTGCAGCTCCAGCCGGTCGGCGATGCCTGCCGCCACCAGGTTCTTGGCGATGTAGCGGGCCATGTAGGTCGCCGAGCGGTCGACCTTCGTCGGATCCTTGCCGGAGAAGGCGCCGCCGCCGTGGCGGGCCACGCCTCCGTAGGTGTCGACGATGATCTTGCGACCCGTGAGACCCGCATCGCCCAGAGGGCCGCCCGTCACAAAACGCCCCGTGGGGTTGATGAAGTACTTGGTCCCCTCGTCCAGGAGTTCGGCAGGGACCACGGCCTTGACCACGTGCTCGATCACGTCCTCGCGGATCTGCGCCGGGGTCGCGTCGGGCGCGTGCTGGGTGCTCACAACGACGGTGTCCACCCGCTGAGGCTTGCCGTAGGCATATTCCACCGTCACCTGGCTCTTTCCGTCGGGGCGCAGGTAGGGGAGTATCTCCGTCTTCCGCACCTCGGCGAGCCGCTGGGTGATCCGGTGGGCCAGCGCGATGGAGAGGGGCATCAGCTCCGGGGTCTCGTTGCAGGCGAAGCCAATCATCATCCCCTGATCCCCCGCGCCGATGGCCTCGATCTCCGCGTCCGACATCTCCCCCGTCTTCGCCTCCAGCGCCTTATCGACGCCCAGCGCGATGTCGGCGGATTGCTCCTTGATGCTGACGATCACCCCACAGGTCTCCCCGTCGAAGCCGTACTTGGCGCGATCGTAACCGATGTCCAGCACCACGTCCCGGGCAATCTGGGCAATGTCCACGTAGGTGCTCGTGGTGATCTCGCCCATCACCACGACGAGACCCGTGGTGACGCCGCACTCACAGGCGACGCGAGCGTCAGGATCGTCGGCGATGATCGCATCCAGCACCGCGTCGGAGATCTGGTCACAGATCTTGTCGGGGTGGCCCTCGGTCACCGACTCCGAGGTGAAGAAGTACTGCGGTGATTCCATGAACGTCGTTGTCATACTTACCTCCTGAAGATTGACATGCGCCCCCTGAGGAGCGCCCCTATGCTTGTAGGCCTTGGTGGCCCAACAGCGCATTATACCCCATTTCCCGCAGCTGTCGGGCTCTCACTTTTTTTATCGACGAGGAGGCTTATAATCTTAGGGGATCAGGGATCAGGGATCAGGGATCAGGGATCGGGGATCGGAATCAAGAAGCGGGAATCAGGAAGCGGGAATCAGGGATCACGGGTGTTGTTGAGTACGTGACCTGACGACTAAACGACTAAATGACTATCTGACTGTTTTCGAGGAGGGAAGCCATGGAGCGCGAAGCCTTTCTGCATCTCTTAGCCGTCGCCCGCGGGGACACACCCGCCGATCTCGTTCTGCGCAACGGACAGGTCCTCAACGTCTTCACCGGGGAGCTGGAGGAGGTGGACGTCGCCCTTGCCGGTGCACATGTCGCCGGTCTGGGGGACTACGAGGGTCTGGAGATCCTCGACCTTGCGGGGCAGGTCGTCGTCCCGGGGCTCATCGATACCCACGTGCACATCGAATCCTCCATGGTCAGCCCTCCCCAGTTTGCACGTGCCGTCTTGCCCCGCGGCACGACCACCGTGATCACCGATCCCCATGAAATTGCCAACGTTGCCGGGGCTGAGGGCATCCGCTACATGATCGCTGCCTCGGAGGGATTGGGGCTCACCGTCTTCGTCAACCTGCCCTCCTCGGTGCCCGCCACCCACATGGCGACCGCGGGCGCGGCGCTCGACGCAGCGGATCTCGTGGAGCTGCAGGATCTCCCCCGTGTCCTCGGGCTCGCGGAGTTCATGAACGTGCCGGGCGCCGTCCTGGGCTTCCCCGACGCCGTCGACAAGCTCCTCGCCTTCCAGGGAAAACACATCGATGGGCACGCCCCGGAGGTGGGCGGACGATGGCTGCAGGCTTACGCTGCTGCGGGCCCCTCCACCGACCACGAGAGCACCACCGCAGAGGAGGCGGCGGCGAAGGTGCGGGCCGGCATCTACGTCCTGGTGCGGGAGGCGACCTCCGCCAAGAACCTGCGCGCCCTCTTACCTCTCATCACGCCGGGGAACGCCCGCCGCTTCGCCTTCGCCACCGACGATCGCCACCCCTCGGACCTTCTCGACGAGGGGCACCTCGATCATCTGGTGCGCCTCGCCGTGGAGGCAGGGCTGAGCCCTGTGACCGCCCTCCGCATGGCGACGCTCAACGCCGCCGAGGTCTTCGGCCTGCGGGATCGCGGCGCCGTCGCGCCGGGGCGCCGCGCCGACCTCGTCGTCACCCCCTCGCTGGAGGCCTTCGAGGCGGCGCTCGTGATCAGCGGCGGTGAGGTGGTCGCCCGCGAGGGGCGCCTCGTAGGCGAGCGAGCGCTGCCCCATCCCGATGAGTCCGGCGTGCGGGGGAGCGTCAACGTCGATCTGGACGCGCTCTCCTTCCGCATCCCCGTCGCGGGTGCACGGGTGCGCGTTATCGGCGTCATCCCCGATCAGATCGTCACCGAGGAGCGCATCCTGGAGCCGCGGGTGGAGGGGGGGGAGGTCCGCGCCGATCCGGAGCGGGATCTGCTGAAACTGGCCGTCGTGGAGCGCCACCGGGGCACGGGCAACGTGGGCCTCGGCTTCGTCCAGGGGCTGGGGCTCAAGCGGGGAGCCATCGCGGGAAGTGTGGGGCACGACGCCCACAACGTCACCGTCGCCGGGGTCGACGATGACGACATGCGCGCCGCCGTGCGCGCCGTCAAGGAGCTGGGCGGTGGGCTCGTCGCCGTCCTCGGCGGGGAGGTCCTGGGCAGCGTTCCCCTGCCCATCGGGGGGCTCATGTCCGATCGACCCATCGAGGAGGTACGGGTACAGATGGACAGGCTCCTCAAGGCGGTGCGTGAGCTGGGCTCTCCCCTTCACGACCCTTTCATGCAGCTGGGCTTTCTCGCGCTGGAGGTCATCCCCAAGCTGAAGCTGACCGACCAGGGGCTGGTGGATGTCGAAGCCTTCGACTTCGTCCCCCTCTGGGTGGCGTAAGCCGTGAGGCGGGCAGCTCTCCCATCTCAACCCTGCACCTTCTTGACAAATGCCGGGAGCTTTCGTAGAATAGTAGGGTAAGGTGTCTGACATCTTCGCTACAACCTGACCTCATAAGCCCCCGGGCGAGGAGTGGCCGACACCTCTTTTGTTTTGTGCTTGGGCTCCTTCATCTTTCGATCTATTGAGGCGTGTTGGATCGTTTGTATTCCTGCATATTGTTCGCATCCGTTACCCTAAGTATGAAAGGTGGAGCTCGTCGGTGCTTCTAGTCGTGTGCTGTCCTCTTTGGAGGGCCTTGCGATGACGATCACAGAGGCGACTTCCCTGCCGCAGAGCACCACTTACCTACGGTGCTCTCAACATTCAGGACGGACCTTCCCCCCAGCGGTGCAAGTGCGCTCTTTGAGTGTTCAGGCCTGGGATCTCGTTCGTTCAACCCCCGCAACCGTCCGGGTGCTGGGGCGCTTCAGGCGCACCGTCGATCTCCTGGTCGGAGAGGATCTTCTGGCCCTCGTGCTTCCTGACGTGGGCAACGGCCCCTTTCACGTGGTCGTCGAGGCACTCCCGCCCCGCAGCCTTCCGCAAACCCTCACCCTTCAGTTGGAGGGGGAACTCCTGACTCTGGGCGCCTGGCGCTGTCGACTGCCCGATCCTCTTTCACCCTGGGATCCACGTCCTTCCTGGTCCGAGGTGCGTTTCCAGCCGGAGAACCTGAAGCATCTCTTGCTCCTCCTCGCCAAGGAGGTCCCTGCAAAGGGGAGTTCACCTTTCGACGGTCTTCCTGGGGGCGAAGAAGTCCCCCAGGTCACGGCCCTCCGTTGTGCTCTGGAGAGCGGAGATCGAGAGGCCGTTGTCGCTGCGGCAGAGTTGCTCGCAGGGTGGGGACCCGGCCTGACGCCCTCGGGTGACGACTTTCTTGCCGGGGTGATGCTCGCCTTACACTATCTAGGCTCCTCTGCGACGAAATCGGACACCCTTGCGCCTGCAACGGTGTCCGATTTTGCTTATGCCCTCTACGAGGCCGCCGCGCCGCGTACCAACCGCGTGAGCCGGGCCTTTCTCGCAGCCGCCCGCGACGGGCTGGCGGACGAGCGCTGGCACCGGCTGCTGCGAACGGTGAGCGGTAAGGATACGCGGGCCTTGCGGTTGGCAGTGCGGGACGTCTTGGCCTTTGGTGCCACCTCGGGCCGGGACATGCTGGGCGGTTTTCTGTGGCTCTTAAGACAGAGGTTGCAGAGCGCGCCTGAGATCGCCAAGGCGTAAGGAGCCAGGCGTGGACTTCGGCGACCTGGTAGATCTGCCGTATGTCGGGGTATTCGGTTTGCTATTTCTTAAAGGAGGTCACTTTGGTTACTAAGACTCAGATCAAGAGCGGAGAGTACTACGACTCCGTCACGCTCCTGGAGGTAGCCCAGGGGTTGCTCGACGTGGAGGGAGTCCAGGACGCCGCCGTCGTTATGGGCACGCCGGCCAATAAGGGCATTCTCAAGGATGCCAACTTGTTGACTGCGGAGGCCGATGCGGCTTCGTCCGACGATCTGGTTTTTGCCGTGCGCGCTGATTCTGAGGAGGCGGCAACCGAGGCACTGGAGCGTGCCGAAGAGCTGCTCCAGGAGTCCCGGGCGCCCAAGGAGGAGGGGGGACTGCAGCAGCCGCCCAAGACGATGGCGGCCGCCGTGAAGCGCATGGAGGAGGCTAACATTGTCCTCATCTCCGTCGCCGGTCGCTACGCCACCGGGGTTGCCCGGGAGGCGTTGGAGCGCGGGCTGCACGTCTTCCTCTTCAGCGACAACGTCTCCGTCGAGGATGAGATCGCGTTGAAGGAGCTGGGACGGGAGAAGGGGCTGCTCGTCATGGGGCCCGATGCGGGCACCGCCATCATCAACGGTGTGGCGCTGGGCTTCGCCAACGGCACCCTGCGGGGGCCGGTAGGTGTGGTCGCGGCCAGCGGTACGGGGTTGCAGTCGGTCACCAGCAACCTTACCCGCATGGGAGTGGGCATCAGCCAGGCCATCGGCACCGGGGGACGGGATTTGAAGAGCGCCGTGGGGGGGATCATGATGCTGGAGGGGCTCAAGGCCCTGCAGGCGGATCCCAAGACGGGGGTCCTGCTTCTCGTCTCCAAACCCCCGGCGCCTGCGGTGGCCGAGAAGGTATTGGAACAGCTCGAAGCCAGCGACAAACCTGCTGTTGTCTGCTTCCTGGGGGGCAAGGCCAGGACGATTCGGAAGGCGGGCGCTATCCCCGCCAAGACGCTGGAGGAGGCGGCCCACCTCGCAGCGGCTCTCGTGGAGGGCAAGGATCCTCAGGTCGCCCTGCAGCAGTTGGGGGATCGCGAGAAGGAGCTCCGGAAGGCGGCCAAGAAGCTCAAGAAGCTGCTCGACCCGCAGCAGAAGTACTTCCGCGGGCTCTTCAGCGGGGGGACCTTCTGCTTTGAGACCCAGCTGATCCTGGAGCGCATGGGACTGGAGGTCGTCTCCAACGCTCCCGTGGACGAGGCGCAACGGATGGCGGACTCCAGCAAGAGCGTGGAGCACACCGCCGTGGACCTGGGCGAGGACGAGTTCACCGTCGGGCGGCTCCATCCGATGCTCGATCCGACGCTGCGCAACCGGCGCATCGTTCACGAGGCGGAGGATCCCGAGACCGCCGTCATCTTCCTCGACATTGTGCTCGGCTATGGCGTCCATCCCGATCCTGCCGGTGCCGCTGTGGAGGCCATTCAGGAGGCCCGGAAGGTCGCGGGAGCCGAGGGGCGCAGGGTGATCTTCATCGCTTCTGTCTGCGGGACGCAGGACGACCCCCAGAAGTTGCAGGCTCAAGAGGCGAAGTTGGAGGCAGCCGGTGTGCACGTCCTATCCACCAACGCCGCTGCCACGCGGCTGGCAGGGTACATCCTGTCCTAAAGGAGAAAGTTATGGCCATTGAAGAGCTGTTTGGACAGAGGTTGAAAGCGGTCAATATCGGCCTGGAGGACTTCTCCACGAGCCTGCAGGACCAGGGGGCGGAGGTCGTCCACGTGCAGTGGCGCCCGCCCCTGGAGGGGTACGTGGATCTCAAGCGGACCCGGGGGGGGATCGACGTCGACGCCGCCAACGAGAAGGTGGTGGAGCGCATCCGCAAGGGGCGTCCGCTGCTCGTGGGCATGGGCATCGCCCGGGAGATCATCCCCGGCCTTGAGGGGCAGATGATCCTCCACGCCGGACCGCCCATCGAGTGGGAGCGCATGTCGGGCCCCACCCGGGGCGCGGTCATCGGCGCCATCGTCTACGAGGGGTGGGCCGAGAGCTACGAGGAGGCCGAAGCGCTGGCCGCCTCCGGCGAGGTTGCCTACGCTCCCTGTCACCATCACCACACCGTCGGGCCCATGGCGGGCATCGTATCGCCCTCCATGCCCGTCTTCAAGGTGCAGAACGAGACTTTCGGTAATGTCGCCTACGCGACCCAGAACGAGGGACTGGGACGGGTCCTGCGCTATGGGGCCTACGGGGACGACGTCATCGAGCGTCTCAGGTGGATGGAGGAGACCCTCTATCCCACGCTGCAGAAGGTCCTGGAGGTCACCGGCCCCATCGATCTCCGGAGCCTCATCGCCCAGGCACTGCACATGGGCGATGAGGTGCACAACCGCAACCGTGCTGCGACCTCTCTCTTCATCCGCACCATCGCGCCGGCCCTCGTCGAGGTCGTCGACAAGGGGACGGCACACGAGGTCCTGGCTTTCATCGACAGCAACGACCACTTCTTCCTCAACCTCTCCATGCCCGCCATCAAGGCGATGTTGGAGGCTGCCGAGGGGATCGAGGGGAGCACCGTCGTCACGGTCATGGCCCGCAACGGCACCGACTTCGGGATCCGGGTGGGCTCCATGCCCGACCGCTGGTTTACCGCTCCGGCCCCCATCGTCGACGGTCTCTGGCTGCCGGGCTTCAGCGAGGAGGACGCCAACCCCGACATCGGTGACTCCAGCATCACCGAGACCGGAGGCTGCGGGGGCTTCGCCATGGCCGCCGCGCCCGCCATCGTACGCTTCGTCGGGGGGAGTGCTTCATTGGCTCTGAGCGTCACCCAGGAGATGTACCAGATCACGGCAGGAGAGCACGAGACCTTTACGGTGCCCGTCCTCAACTTCCGGGGGACTCCGCTGGGCATCGACGTGCGCCAGGTCATGCAGACGGGCATCCTGCCCTTCATCAACACCGGCATTGCTCACAAGGAGCCGGGCGTCGGTATGGTGGGCGCCGGTCTGGTGCGGGCCCCCAAGAAGTGCTTCGAGGACGCCTTCGAGGCTATCAAGGAGGAGTTGCTCTAGAAGCTGGATGCTGGAAGCTGGATGCTGGAAGCTGGAAGCTGGATGCTGGAAGCTGGAAGCTAGATGCTGGAATCTGGTTGCTGGACGTCTACAGGGTAGATACGGAATACGGAATACGGAATACGCAATACGGAATACGGAATACGCAATACGGAATACGGAATTCGCAATACGGATTAGGATCACAATCATCACTTTAGGAGGTATAGCTAGATGAAACTGATAGATCTGACGATTCCCCTGGGCATTGGTACGCCCCCCTGGCCCACCTACGAGCCGCTGCAGGTGAAGTACTTCAAGCGGCTGGCGCCGAATGGAGCCAACGGGCAGCTGTTGACCCACTCCAACCACCTGGGTACGCATCTCGACGGTGAGATTCACTTCTACACGCCGGGTAAGGACATTGCCGGGTTGGACATGGACTTCCTCGTCCACGACGCGGCGGTGGTGGACCTCTCGGACGTCGTCGCCGACTACGACATCTACACGGCGGAGATGATCGAGGACAAGGTCGAGGTGCAGAAGGGGGACATCCTCATTATTCACACCGGCTTCCACCACTTCGGGTGGGACCATCCGACGGCGGACGAGATCCGCTACATGGTGCAGCACCCCGGCCCCGACCGCGAGTTCTCGAAGTGGGCCAAGGAGAAGGAGCTGCGCTGGATCGGCGTCGACTGCGGCAGTGCGGACCATCCCATGAACACCATCATCCGCGACTGGATGCCCCGACAGGCCAAGCAGGCCGAGGAGCACTTCCAGAAGAAGTACGGGCAGTCCCTCGAGGAGCTCTTCTCCCCCGACAAGTACCAGCTGATGCACATCGAGATGTTCCCCCACGGGATCATCCACGCCGAGTGCATCGGCGGGGAGATCGATCTCATCCTCAACCGTCGCGTCCAGATAGGCTTCTTCCCCTGGCGCTTCGTCGACGGCGAGGCGAGCATCGGTCGGTGTGTGGCCTTCGTCGACGATGACGAGTACGAGGATATGATGGCGGAGAAGGTTGAGCTGCCCGAGACCCACTTCGGCGACGCCTACAACCCCGAGCACGTCGAGAACCTCAACACGCAGGTCAAGGCGCGGTTCGACTAGAGCAGACACCGGTTGGGGTTTCGCGCGCGTTGCGAAGCCTCCAATCTTCTAACCTTTACCTAAGAAAAAGGAGACAGGACTATGCGTTTAGAACCCCCGGTCGAAGTATCACGAGATAAGTTGACCTTTGACGTCGCCGAGATCGAGCCCCTGCTGCAGGCGCCGCCGACGGACATCAAGCCCTTCCCGCCGGCGATGGTCAAGCTCAAGGACGGCTCCACGATGGTGATCCGCGAGGCGAAGCTCGAGGAAGCGCCCCTGATGCTGGAGTACGTCGAGAAGATCATGAAGATCCAGCACGACTTCTACGA
The DNA here is from genome assembly GCA_034437215.1 of Anaerolineae bacterium. Taxonomy (GTDB): domain Bacteria; phylum Chloroflexota; class Anaerolineae; order B4-G1; family SLSP01; genus DAOTVC01. Next base: position 56,444 of record DAOTVC010000175.1, read on the forward strand.
CATCGTCGGGGCCCGCATCTACGCCGAGATCCTGGGCTGGTATCGCAAACGGCTCAAGGATCCCTACACCCTCGTCGGTCTTATCGACGGGACGTGGGTGGGCTTCGCCAACGGGCGGCTGATGAACGAGGAGATCAACATCAGCCTTCATACCATGTCGCTGAAGCGCGGGCTGCGCATCGGCGCCATCATGTACTACGTCAAGGCGGCCTACGGTTTCGAGATCCTCGGCAACGAGGAGTGGTGGGCCACCTACGAGAGCTACAACGGCTGGAAACGCTGGGGTCTGGGCATGGCTCAGCCCTCCTACCCCTGGCCCGAGTACCAGCACGAGCTGGGTGGCGCCCGCGTCTACTACATCACCAAGAAGTACTGGGACACCACCGTCAAGGATTACATTCGGCAGATGATCGGCACGGAGCTCGAGCGGCCCGTGCCAGAGGAGCTTCTCGAGAGGAACGCCGACATCAAGGAAGTGCCCGAGCTTGGCGCGATCTAGCTCTTTTCTGCCCGGCACTTGAGTAGCTTGCGCCGACCGTCTCCTTCTCTCTTTCCACCCCGACGGAGAGAAGGAGACGGAGAAACAGATCTTTTTCCTTAACACAATCACCTAACCTTCTAACACTAGGAGCGACAAGATGCGACTATCGAAACCTGTACCTGTTACGAAGAGCCAGATCACGCTGGACGCCGAGGAGATCGAACCCTTTCTCCAGGCCCCTCCTATGGACATGGCTCCCTGGCCCAACGCCACGATTGAACTCCCCGGCGGGCAGACCCTCTTTATCCGGGAGGCCCGCAAGGAGGAGGTCCCTCTCATCCTGCCCTATCTGAAGAAGATCATGGAGGTCGAACACGACTTCTATGACATCGTCGGTGTCCGGGTTTACGCTGAGTTGTTGGGCTGGTACCGGAATCGTCTGAAGGACCCCTACGTCCTGGTCGGCCTCATCGACGGCGAGCTGGCGGGTCTGGCCAACGGTCGTCTGCTCAACGAGGATATCAGCATCAGCCACCACACGATGACCTTTATCCGCCGGGGGCGAATTGGCGCGGCGATGTACTACTGCAAGGCCTACTACACCTTCGAGATCCTGAAATGCGCGGAGTTCTGGTCGACCTTCGAGAGCTACAACGGTTGGCGGCTGGGTTTCCAGACCGCCCAGCGCAGCTATCCCTGGCCCGAGTACCAGCACGAGCTGGGGGGAGCCGCCGTCTACTACATCAAAAAGGAGCATTGGGATCGTTCCGTCCGCAAGTACGTCAGCCAGGTGGTCGGTTCAGATCTCGTCTTCGACGACATCCCCGAAGAGGTCATCGAGGCCAACGAGACCATGACGGTTCCTGAAGAGATCGTGGTCTAGCGGATAGCGGACGACCTTTGGACGTCTTTGGCCAGGCTTGACGCTGCATAATAGTTGTTCTATAGTTAGGAAAGCGTCAGCTCGGTACTCGCAAACCATCTTCATCATACTCTGGAGGAACTGAATGCCCGCAGTGAAAGCGGAAGTCCGATCCGGCGCGTACTACGACTCTGTCGTTCTCATGCAGTTACAGCGTTCCCTCGGTGAACTCCCCGGTGTTCTCGACACGGGTGTCGTTATGGGCACCGAGGCCAACAAGGAGATCCTGGCTCAGAGCGACCTGCTTGTTCCCCAAGCCCAGGCTGCCGGTCCCGACGACCTCGTCATCGTCGTCCGGGCCACCGACGAGGTCACGGCTGAAGCCGCTATCGATCAGGTGGAGGCGCTGCTGGTCCGCAAGCGCAGCGCCGACGAGGGGCAGGACTACCTGCCCAAGAGCATGGAGACCGCGGCACAGATGCTCCCCGAAGCGCACTGGGTTCTGGTCTCCGTTCCAGGACGCTATGCGGCCAGTGTCGCCCGCGATGCCCTCCGTCTGGGCAAGCACGTCTTCCTCTTCAGCGACAACGTCTCTGTCGAGGACGAGATCGACCTCAAGCGGTCTGCCACCGAGAAGGGGCTCTTCGTCATGGGCCCCGATTGCGGCACTGCCATCGTCAACGGCGTGGGGCTGGGTTTCGCCAACCGCGTGCGCCAGGGCCCCATCGGTATGGTGGCTGCCTCAGGGACGGGGTTGCAACAGGTGAGCAGCCGCATCCACCAGCTGGGCAGCGGCGTAAGCCACGCCCTGGGCACCGGTGGGCGGGACCTCTCGAAGGATGTGGGGGCGCTCACCGCACAACAGGCGCTGGAGACGTTGATTCGGGACCCCGAGACCCGCGTCATCGTCCTGGTCTCCAAGCCGCCCGCCAAGGAGGTCGCCGACCAGCTCTTGCGCGTGGCGCAGCAGACCGACAAGCCCGTCGTCGTGGATTTCATCGGGTACACAGCCCCGGCTCGGGAGGTGGGCAATCTCCACTTCGTGAAGACCTTCGACGAGGCAGCGGAGCTGGCCGTGGCGCTGGCACAGGGAGCGGTTGAGGGCGAGGAGCCCGGCGCTCCCCAAGTTTCGGAGTACGCGGCGGATCAGCGCTACCTGCGTGGGCTCTTCTCAGGAGGGACTCTGGCCTACGAGGCCCTGCTCATCCTGCAGGAGTATCTGCCCGTTGTCTACTCCAACGCCCCGCTGAAGAAGGGGCAGCACAAGCTGGAGAACTCCCTGGAGAGCCGGGAGAACACCATCATTGACCTCGGTGAGGACGAGTTCACCGTCGGTCGGTTGCACCCCATGATGGACAACGAGCTGCGCATTCGCCGGCTGCACCAGGAGGCCTCCGATCCGGAGGTGGCCGTCATCCTCCTCGACGTGGTGCTGGGCTACGGCTCGCATCTCGATCCCGCCAGCGAGCTCGGGCCCGCCATTGCCGAGGCCCTTCAGCAGGTGCAGGAGGCCGGGCGGCACCTGGAGGTGGTCGCCGTGGTCGTCGGGACCGACGAGGACCCGCAGGGTATCGACGAGCAGGTGGCAGCGCTCGAGGCGGCAGGCGCGCGGATCTACGTGAGCAATGAGGCTGCCGTGCGGTACGTGGGTCAGGTGGTCCGGGCGTTGAACCGGCCGTCCCCCGAATCCCCCTCTGCCCTCACTGCGGTGGATCTGGGGACTCTGACGGCTCCCCTTGCCGCCATCAATCTGGGTCTGGAATCCTTCGCCGAGAGCGTTCGGGCTCAGGAGGCGCAGGCCATCCACGTGGACTGGAAGCCGGCGGCGGGCGGGAACGAGCGCCTGGCGGCCATTCTGGAGCGCATGAAGGGCAAGTAGTCTGAAGATACGAGATGACCATCAGTAGCTAGGAGGAAGGAATTTCATGGTAGACATTGCACAGGCAAACGCGGAGACGGTAGAGCGGATGATGGAGTCCCGACCGGTCTTGGTCGGAGTGGCCCCGGCGCGGGAGGTGATCCCGGGCATGCAGGACAACCTTCTGCTGCACGCCGGCCCCCCCATCAGCTGGGACCGGATGGCCGGACCGGTGCGCGGTGCGGTCATAGGCGCGTTGAAGTTCGAGGGCCAGGCGCAGAACGAGGAGGAAGCGGAGGCCCTTGTGACCGGCGGCGAAATCGAGTTTGCTCCTTGCCACCACCACGACGCCGTAGGCCCCATGGCGGGCTTGATCTCGTCCTCCATGATGGTCTACATCGTCGAAGACAAGACCTACGGAAGACAGACCTTCTCGGGTCTCAACGAGGGCTACGGGAAGGTATTGCGCTACGGCGCTTACAGCGACGAGGTCATCGACAAGCTCCACTGGATGAACGACGTCATGGCGCCCGCACTGCAGGGGGCCATCGAGATGGCGGGGGGCATCGATATGCGGGCCCTCATCGCCGAGGCCCTGCACATGGGGGACGAGGGGCACAACCGGAACAAGGCCTCCTCCCTGCTCTATCTGAAGGCGCTCTCCCCCTACATTCCCAAGATGGTCTCGGACCCCGAGGAGGCCCTGGAGATCCTGCGCTTCCTGGGCGACAATGCTCTGAGCGTGCTCAACCCCGTCATGGCGGCTTGCAAGGCGATGGCGGATGCCGGTCACGGTATCGAGGGCAGCACCATCGTGACCGCGCTGGCCCGGAACGCCACCGACGTGGGGATTCGCGTCAGCGGGTTGGGGGATCAATGGTTCACGGCTCCGGCCCCCGAGGTGGACGCCCTCTACTTCCCCGGCTACACGGCGGAGGACGCCAGCGGTGACCTGGGCGACAGCACCATCACGGAGACGGCGGGCATCGGCGGCTTCGCCATGGCCGCAGCGCCCGCGATCGTCACCTTCGTCAGCGGCACCCCCAAACTCGCCATGGATACGACGCTGGAGATGTACGAGATCACCGAGGCCCGGCACAAGTACTTCACCATCCCGGCGCTCAACTTCGAGGGCACGCCGACCGGCATCGATATTCGCAAGGTGGTGGAGAAGGGGATCACGCCCCGGGTCAATACGGGTCTGGCTCACAAGGACCCCGGCGTGGGGCAGATCGGCGCGGGGCTCGTGCGCCCGCCCATGAGCCTCTTCGAGGACGCCCTCGTGGCCTTTGCGGAGAAGTACAACTTCTAGGATGGTTGTCGAAAGTGTGACCCGCCGCTACGGTCTCACCTTTTGCGTTCGACTCGGCTGACTTCACTCACTTAATCCACAAGAGAGGAACGTATGGATCGCGAAGATTTCATCAAGATGATGGCAGAGGCCAAACTGTACGATCTGACCCAGGAGTGTAGCATCTTCACCCCGCCCTGGCCCGGCGAAAAGTCCTTGGAGGTGCACTTCTTCAAGCGTGTGACCGGAGCCTACGGTGGGGGGCAGGGCGCCAACGGGCAGATTCTGAACTGGAGCAACACTGTAGGAACCCACCTCGTCGGTGAGCGCGCCTTCAATTCTGCCGGTCGGGCCATCGCTGACATCCCGCTGGAGGAGCTGACCGGACCGGGCGTCGTCGCCGATATCTCGCACCTGGTCTCCGACTACAGCGTCTACACGCCGGAGATGATCGAGTCGGTCGCCGACGTGAAGGAGGGCGACATCCTCATCATCAACACCGGCTACCACCGCTACTCCTTCGACCAGCCCGACGTCAAGAGCGACGTGGCCCAGGGGGGTGTGGAGTCCCAGGAGTTCGGCTTCTACGTCCGCCACCCCGGCCCCTCCATGGACTTCTACAAGTGGGCGCTGGAGAAGAAGCTCAAGCTCATCGGCGTCGACTGCGGCTCCGCCGAACACCCCATGAACACGCCCATCCGTCGGATGCACGAGCGCGACTTCGAGCGCGCCGAGGCGAAGCTCCAGGAGGAGCACGGGATGAGCTGGGACGAGATGTTCCCGCAGGACGAGTACTACGAGCTGACCCACAAGACCCTGCCCGACGCGCACCTGCTTTTCGTGGAGGCCATCGTCGGTGAGATTGACGAGCTGCACAACGAGCGCGCCTGGATCGCCGTGATGCCTATTCCCTTTATGGAGGTGGAGGCTGCCTGGGCCCGAGTCCTGGCGATGCAGGCCCCCGAGGGCATGGACGAGGGTGAGTTCATGGAAGCGCTGGAGAAGACCGAGATCCTCGATCTCACCGTCCCCTTCAGCGTTCAGACGCCGCAGTGGTTGAACTACGTACCGCTGACCGTCACCTACACCAAGCGTGTCGGCGGGCAGTACTTCGGTATGGGCCGCAACGGCTCCATCTGTAATGCCTCCATCCACCTCGGCTCCCACATGGACGGCGAGAAGCACTTCTACCCCGCCGGGCGCACCATTGGTGAGGTGCCGTTGGAGGAGTGGGTAGGCCCCGGCGTCATCGCCGATATCTCCGAGCTGGTGAGCAACTCCAGCGTCTACACGCCGGAGATGATCGAATCGGTGGTCGACGTCCACGATGGCGACATCCTCATTATCAAGACGGGGTGGGCCCGCTACGGGTGGAATAGCCCCGAGTCCGACGAGTTCCGCTACATGGTCAAGCATCCCGGCCCCTCACCCGATTTCGCGGAGTGGGCGGTGAAGCGGGGGATCAAGTGGATCGGGGTGGACGCCGTGAGCGCCGACCATCCCATGAACACCATCATGCGCATCTGGCACCCCAAGACCTTCCAGGAGGCCAACCAGAAGCTGATCCGGGACTTCGGCAAGGATTGGGACGAGATGTACCCGCTGGACACCTACTACCAGGACATGCACCTGAACCTCTTCCCAGAGAGGATTGTCCACGCCGAGAACCTCTCGGGCGACATCCTCAAGGCCGAGAGCGGACGCTACTACATCGGCTGCTATATGCAGCGGGCGATGGAGGCCGAGTCCATGTGGGGACGCTTCGTCGCCTTCAAGGAAGGGGACTAGCCCCCTAGCTCAGATCGGAGGTGGAGGGCGTTCACCGACGCGCCCTCCACCTTCTCAAGGATGACTTGATGATTCTGGTGACGGGGGCAGCGGGAAAGACGGGGCGCGCCGTGATCCGGGCGTTGGTAGTCCGGGGAGCAGCGGTACGTGCTCTGGTGCACCGCGCCGCACAGCGCGCTGGGGTGACGCAGGCGGGAGCGCGGGAGGTCGTCACGGGCGATATGCGCGCGGCCTCCGATCTGCTCGCGGCGCTGGAGGGCGTCCGGGCCGTCTATCACATCCCGCCCAACGTCAGCCCGGACGAGGTGACGATGGGAGAGGCGGTGATCGAGGCGACCCGCACTGCAGGTGCGGAGCACTTCGTCTACCACTCGGTCCTGCATCCGCAGGTGGGGGCGATGCCCCACCACTGGCTAAAGCTCCGCGTCGAGGAGGCACTCTTTGCATCCGGGCTCCCCTACACGATCCTGCAGCCCACGGCCTACATGCAGAATGTGCTGGGCCAGTGGCGATCCATCGTGGGGGAGGGGCGCTACGTCGTCCCCTACGCGGTGGAGACCCGCCTCTCGTTAGTGGACCTGGGGGACGTGGCGGAGGTGGCGGCCCTCGTGCTGACCACCCCCGGTCACCTTTGGGCGACCTACGAGCTCGTGGGCACGGAGCCCCTCTCGCAGACGGAGATCGCTGCCCAGCTGAGCCGGGCGTTGGCTCGCCCTGTGCACGCCGCGGCGCTCTCCCGGAAGGTGTGGGCGGAGCAGTCGCGGGCCGCCGGCCTGGGTGAGTACCAGGTCGAGACGCTGTTGAAGATGTTTCGCTACTACGAGCGTTTTGGTTTCTCCGGCAACTCCCGCGTCATGGAGCAGCTGCTTGGGCGACCGGCTCGCTCCTTCCGAGCCTTTGCCGCAGAGGCTGCCGATGGTTCTTGAGCGACTTTGCAAGCGTTCTTATACTTTTTATCAGACAAGCTTATCAAGGAGGTAGGTATTCGATGAAGCCAGCTCCGTTTGATTACTATGCGCCCACCAGCCTCGACGAGGCTCTGGACCTGCTGGCGCAGTTGGGCTACGACGGCAAGATTTTGGCCGGGGGGCAGAGCCTGATCCCGACCATGAACTTCCGTATGGCCCAGCCCGGTGCTCTCGTGGACCTCAATCGCATCGCTGAACTCTTCTACGTTCGCCCGGCAGAGGATGGTGGGGTGTTGATCGGGACGATGACGCGTGACACGACCGTGGACCTTGATCCGCTGGTTCGGGAGCGCGCGCCCCTCATCAACGAAGCCATGCCTCACATCGGTCACGTGCAGATCCGCAATCGGGGCACCTTCGGGGGCTCCTTGACCCACGCCGATCCCGCGGCCCAGCTGCCGGCTATCTCGTTGGCCCTCGACGCCCGCTGTCGGGTCCGCAGCAAGGATGGAGAGCGCTGGATTCCGGCCTCCGACTTCTACTACGGCCCCTTCATGCCGGCGATCGAACCCCACGAGATGTTGGTGGAGGTTGCCGTTCCCCCCATGCCGCCGCGCACCGGCTGGAGCTACCAGCAGTTCTCGCGCCAGCACGGCACCCAGGCGCTGGTGGGGGTGGCGGTGATGGTGACACTCGATAAGCGAGGACGTTGCCGGGACGCCCGGATTGCGCTCCTGGGGGTCGGTGAGAAGGTGTTGCTGGCGTCGGAGGGGAGCGGGCTGCTCGTCGGCGAGAAGCCCAAGTCCGAGCTGCTGCAGGCCGTCGCCGAGAAGGTGGTCAGCGCCGACATCGATCCGGGGGGCGACATTCACGCCTCGGCGGACTATCGCCGCCACTTGACCAACACGTTGACCCGGCGGGCCTTGAGTGTTGCCTGCGAGCGGGCCCGGGACTAGCGGAGGTAAGTTGAGATGAGCCAGAATTTTGAGATTACCGTTGACGTCAACGGCGTCGAGTATACGCGTACCGTGGAGCCACGTCTGCTGCTGAGCGATTTCATCCGCCACGACCTGGGGCTCACGGGCACCCACGTCGGCTGTGAGCACGGTGTCTGCGGCACCTGCACGATCCTCTTCGACGGGGTGCCCATGCGCTCCTGTCTGATGTTTGCCGTGCAGGCCGACGGTCACCAGGTGCGCACCGTCGAGAGCCTGGGCACGCCGGAGGAGCTCCATCCGCTGCAGGAGGCCTTCCAGGAGAAGCACGCGCTGCAGTGCGGCTACTGCACGCCCGGGATGTTGATGTCCCTGGTCCCCTTCCTGGAGGAGAACCCCGACCCGACGGACGAGGAGATCCGGGAGGCCATATCCGGGAATCTCTGCCGCTGTACCGGATACGAGAACATCGTGGAGGCGGTGAAGTTGGCCAAGGAGAAGCTGAGTTCGGAAGAGGTGCGCCGTGACAACTAAGTACTTCGGACAACCGGTAAAACGGAAAGAGGACCCGCGTCTGCTGACCGGTCAGGCGCTCTTTATCGATGACGTGGAGCTTCCCGGGATGTTGCACGCTGCGTTCCTGCGCAGCGACTACGCTCACGCGCGCGTTCTGAGCATTGATACGTCGGCGGCCCGCGAGCGCCCGGGCGTGGTGATGGTCATCACCGCTGAGGATCTGGGCGATGAGTGGGCCCCCGGTCCCTTGGCCGTCCCCCCGCCCTTCGCCATCGAAGGAGCGGTCTTCAACCAGCGGACGCAGATCCCCATCGTCAAGGACAAGATCCGGCAGGCGGGAGAGGTGTTGGCCTGCGTCATCGCCGAGAGCCGCTACATCGCCGAGGATGCCGCGATGGAGATCTTCGTTGAGGTCGAGCCGCTGGAGGCGGTGACCGATCTCGAGAAGGCGCTGGAGGAGGACGCCCCGCTGCTCTACGAGGATCTGGGCACGAACCTGGCGGCCAACGTTCACCAGGAGGTGGGCAACTACGCTGCAGCGGCGGAAGAGGCCGACGTCGTCGTCAAGCGCCGCTTCATGGTCGATCGCTGCGCCGGAGGCGCCATCGAAACTCGGGGCATCGTGGTCTATTGGGATCCGAAGGCACAACTGCTTACCGTCTGGGCCACGACCCAGGCGCCCATTCCCATGCGGAATGTGATGGCGGCGCGGTTGGGTCTGGCGGAGAGCCAGGTTCGCGTGATCACGCCCTTCATCGGCGGGGGCTTCGGTCCCAAGATCATGATCTCGCAGCCCGACGAGGTGCTGCTCACCTGGGCGACGATGAAGCTGGGGCGCCCCATCAAGTGGATCGAGGATCGCCAGGAGAGTTTCTTCGCCTCGACCTCCGAGCGCGATCAGGTCCACTACGCCGAGATCGCGCTGACCCCAGAGGGCAAGATCCTGGGGATCAAGGACGTCTTCTACCACAACACCGGGGCTTACGATCCCTACGGGATGACGGTGCCCCTCAACACGCAGACCCACACTCTGGGGCCGTACGACGTGCCGAACTTCTACACCGAGGTGCGCATGGTCTTCACCAACGAGATGATCGTGACGCCGGTGCGTGGGGCCGGTCGCCCTCAGGGCACCTACGTGATGGAGCGCCTCATCGACGCTGCGGCGCAGGAGCTGGAGATGGACCCTGTGGAGCTGCGGCGGCGCAATCTCATTCAGCCCGACCAGTTCCCCTACGAGACGGGGGTCATCGGTCAGGACTTCGTGAAGAACGTCCTGGACAGCGGTAACTACCAGGCCACGCTCGACAAAGCTCTGGAGATGATCGGGTACGAGGACTTCGTCCGGGAGGAGCAGCCCCGTCTGCGCGCCGAGGGCAAACATGTGGGTATCGGTGTGGCCTGCTTTACCGAGGGAACCGCCGTCGGCCCCTACGAGGGCGCGCGCATCACCATCGGCGGCAACGGTAAGGTGACGGTGGTCACCGGTATCAGCACCCAGGGGCAGGGGCACTACACCGCCTTCGCCCAGCTGGTCGCCGATCAGGTGGGGGTGGACATCGACGACGTGACGGTGATCACCGGGGACACGGAGCGCTTTCACTGGGGCGCGGGTACCTTTGCCAGCCGGGGCGCGGCCATTGCCGGGAACGCCATTCACGCGGCGGCGGTGAAGGTGCGGGAGAAGATTCTGGAGACGGCGAGCCAGGCTCTGGAGGCCCCCCAGGAGGAGCTCGAGCTCGACAACGGTGAAGTGCGGGTGGCGGACGTCCCGCGGATGAAGATGAGCCTCGGGCAGCTGGCGATGCTGGCGAATCCCATGCGGGGCACCATCCCGCCTGGGGTGGAACCCGGTCTGGAGGCGGTGGCCTACTTCGCCCCGCCGCACGGTGCTACCGGTGCGGGGACCGTGGCCATGATCCTCGAAGTGGACCCGGAGACGATGGGGGTGGAGATTCAGCGCTTCGTCATCGTGCACGACTGCGGCGTGGTCATCAACCCGCTCATTCTGGAGGGGCAGGTGCAGGGCGGGGTGTCGATGGGGATCGGCAACTCCTACTACGAGAAGATGGTCTACGACGAGAACGGGCAGCTGCTGAACGCATCTCTGATGGACTACCTGCTGCCTCGCTCAACGGACATGCCGCTGCGGATGGAGATTGCCCATCTCGAGACCCCTTCGCCGCTCAATCCCCTGGGCATCAAGGGGGTAGGGGAGGCGGGGGCCATCCCGACTCCGGCGGTCTTTGCGCAGGCGGTGGAAAATGCTCTCGCCGGCTACGGGATTGAGGTGGTCGAAACCCCTCTCAGCCCCAATCTTTTATACGACTACGTGGCGGCGACCAAGACGCAGTGAATCTGCTGCTGTGGGCCGTCCCTTGTACAGCATTGGATGCCCTAGCGACTTTAACTACATCATATACAGGAGTTACATCATGCATATCGAAGGTGAGTATGTCTTTGACGGTCCGCGAGAGGTTGTTTGGGAGATGTTGAATGATCCCGAGGTGCTGGCCGCTGCGATGCCCGGCACTAAGGAGCTGAAGCAGGTCGGGGAGAACGAGTACGAGGGGACCATGAACGTGCGGGTCGGCCCCGTCTCGGGCACCTTCTCGGGCAACCTGGTCGTTGCAGATCCCGTGCCGCCGGAGCAGTGCACGCTCATCGTGGACGGTCGTGGGGCCCCGGGCTTCCTCAAGGGCGAGGGGCAGGTCTATCTGACGGAGGTTGAACCCGACAAGACGCACATGCGCTATGCGGGTGAGGTGCAGATCGGGGGACGGCTGGCGGGTGTCGGCCAGCGAATGCTCGACTCGGTCAGCAAGAGCATGATCCGCCAGGGGCTGGAGACGGTCAACGAAGCGGTGAAGGAGAACACGGCAGCCAGGGCAGAAGGCCGCGAAGCGGAGTACACGGCGCCCTCGGAGACGGAGTTCGCGACGCGGGTGGCCAAGGATATGGCCGGCGGCATCACCTCTTCGGCGGAGGCCAAGATGGTCCTGTACATCGTGCCGGTCGTCATCGTTCTGATGCTTTTGGCCTTTTTGCTCTCCCAGTGTGGGGGGTAGCCAAGCGTGGGATTCGGCTGCTGGATGGGCTCGGGTCTGCACCGCGGACGCAACAGCAGCCGCTGGAAGTGCGGTCATCGTAGGCATTCAAGCATGGTAGGCATTCAAGGAGGAGGTGATAGGTATAAGGTGAGAGGTAGGCCGGTGTCCTTCTATATTCTCTGATCTTAGTTTTGCTTGATACTGTCCTTGAGATGTGTTTGGCTTTGGTTTTTGCACCCCTGATTCTGTAAATCACTTTTGTTACATTCATCCTAGTTCACAGGAGGAACTCACATGACGACAGCCGCGAAACGCATCGTACCCACGGAGGCCAAGGTGATGGGCTTCTTGCCCAACGACCAGCCGGCCTGGGGGCAGATGATCCTACTGGGGTTCCAACACGTCTTAACCATGTTCCCGGCAACGGTACTCTGCGCCCTGCTGATGGGCTTCCCCGTGAATACGGTTCTGACCGTGACGGGTTTCGGCACCATCGTCGCGCTGGTCGGCGCCAAGCTGAGTATGGGCAAGTACATTCCCCTCTACTACGGCTCCAGCTTCAGTTACATCGCCGCAGTTGTGGCCATCACCAACGCACAGTTTGGGGTTGTCGCCGACTCCCGATTGCTTAGCATCGTCCAGGCCGGCTTCATCGCCACGGGCGTGATCAATATCCTGGTCGGTCTGTTGATCCGGGGAGTCGGAGGCAAAGAGACCATCGACAAGGTGCTGCCGCCCGTCGTGACGGGCTCCGTCGCCTGCGTCATCGGCATCGGCCTGGGCGCTGCCGCCCTCAACATGTCCAGTGGCGTGGCCGGAGGCTTCGTCTCCGGAACCATCAGTTGGTGGGTGGTCTCCCTCATCACCCTCGTCGCCACCATCCTTTACTCCGTCTACCTGCAGGACAAGGGGTTCATCGGCATGTTGCCGGTGCTCCTGGGTGCCATCACGGGTTACCTCGTCGCCATCCCCTTCGGTCTGATCGACTTCTCCATGATCGGCCAATCCAACTTCATCACCGCGCCCCAGTTCACCTTCCCCGTCTTCAATGACCCGCTCACCCTGACCGTAATCTTCGGCATCGGCGTGATGGCCATCGCCACCATCCCCGAGTCGACGGCGCACCTCTACCAGATCAGCCTCTACGTCGACCACCTCGCCGAGGAGCAGGGACGGGAGAAGTACAACCTGAGCCGCTACGTGGGGTTGAACCTGATGCTCGACGGCCTGAACGACATGGTCAACGGCATCTTCGGCAGCACCGCGGGCACCAACTACGGTGAGAACAACTCGCTGATGGTGGTCACGCGCAACTACTCCGGCCCGGTGCTGCTGACGGCGGGCGCCATCGCCATGCTCCTGGGCTTCATCGGCCCGTTGGCCGACCTGGTCATGTCGGTGCCCACGGCGGTCAGCGGCGGCCTCTCCATCTACCTCTTCGGCGTCATCGGCATGCAGGGCATCGCCCTCATGATGTCCGAGAAGGTCAACCTCTTCGATCCCAAGCAGCTGGCCATCGGAGCCGTGATTCTGATCGTGGGCATCGGCGGCAACATCGGCTTCCCCGGCGGCTTCCTGCCCTTCCCCATTCTGCAGGGTCTCTTCCCCCAGGGCCTTCCGGCCATCGCCACCAGCGCGGTCTTCGGCATCCTCCTCAACCTCATCTTCGTTCTCTTCAAGCCGCCCACGCAGCGCAGGGACATCCTGAACCAGTAGCCGGCGTGAGGCTATTGATTGCCCTGTGGGTCTTACACTGAACTCGGCATTCCCGGCAGGTAGTATCTGCCGGGAGTGCCCGCTTCTCCCGTTGAACTAGCGTTGAAGGAGGTGAGGGCTATTTGTCGACTGGGGCGTGGGTCAGATCTGGCGCTTGCGGACTTGAATGCGTCCACCTTACAGTCCGGGGGGCTTTCTGCTTCCCCTTGACACAGTTCATTTAGGGATCGCGGTTTTAGATTTGGCCGGCGAGTTTGAGCCGGATTTGGTTTACCTATATCCATCTTTCGTGAGGAGGTTGTACCCATGGCTAAAATAACAACGACCAGGAGCAAGACCGGGAAGGGTGAAGTGACCAAGAAGGTGGGTGTTCCAGCGGCTGAGGTGCGGGGGTATATGCCGCAGGACGTACCTCCCTGGGGAGCGATGCTGAGCCTGGGCTTCCAGCAGGTGCTCACTATGTTCCCTGCTACGGTGCTGGTGGCTATCCTTACCAAATTTGATGTGGGCGTGACGCTGTTGGCTTCCGGTCTGGGAACCATTATCGCGTTGTTGGTTACCCGTCGCCGGATTCCGATGTACTATGGTTCCTCGTTCAGCTATATCACGGTTATCATTACCGTGATGGCGCTCTATGATAGAGCCTGTTTCGAATCTGCCGCCACGTATTGCCCCGATGGTGTGCGGCTGGCGCAGGTCGGTATCGTCGCCACGGCGATTTTGCAGATAGGCGTTGGCTTCCTGATCCAGTATATCGGGAAAGAGCGGCTGGATATTGTGTTGCCCCCCATCGTCACCAGCAGTATCGCCATCGTCATCGGCGTGGCGCTGGCCGGCGCGGCGTTGAGTATGGCATCCGCCAACTGGCTGGTGGCTTTCATCACCCTCTTCGCTACCATTTTCTTCTCCGTCTACTTGGAGGGCAAGGGTTTATGGGGCATGTTACCCATTCTCTGGGGGGCGATCTTTGGTTACGTCGCTTCGGTACTCTTAGGAATTGTCGACTTCACGACCTTCGTGGAGGCCGAGTGGTTACGCGTTCCGAACATCACCTTCCCGGCCTTCGCCGATCCGCGCGCTTGGGCGGTGGCGACGAGCGTGGCTTTGATTGCCATCGCTACGGTTCCGGAGTCGGTGGCGCATCTCTACCAGATCGACCTATACGTTGACCAGCTGGCCAAGGATCAGGGCCGCAAGCCGTTGGGCATCAAAAACCTCGTCGGCCTCAATCTCATCGCCGATGGGACGGCGGATGTGGTGAACGGTGTCATGGGGGGCTGTTCCGGCACCAACTACGGTGAGAACATCGCGGTCATGGCGGTCACGCGCAACTACTCCGCGGCGGTGATGATGGCTGCGGGCGGCATTGCCATTGCTCTGGGCTTCGTGGGTAAGCTGGCCGGTCTGGTCGGAACTATTCCGGTAGCTGTGACGGGCGGCCTGGCGATCTACCTCTTCGGCGTCATCGGTAAGCAGGGTGTCGCTCTCCTCCAGAGTGAGCGCGTCAACCTCTTCGATCCCAAGAACCTGGCGATTGGCGCGACGATCCTGATTCTGGGCATCGGTGGTGCGATGGCGTTGCCCGACGGACTGTTCCCCTTCGCGATCCCCGTTGTCTTTCCCGAGGGCATCCCGGCTATCGTCTTCTCCGCCATCGTCGGTATCCTGATCAATGTGATCCTCATCATCCTGCCGCCAACCAGGTTTGGCGCTCCCAAGCACGGTCCGATGGAGTAGAGCCTAGCGGCTATTGAATCGGCTCTCTCTTCTTTGAAAAGGTGAAACGTAAAACGTGATCTTCACGTTTTACGTTTCACGTTTCACTTACACAAGGAGTGTTCTATGCAACCCTTCGACTATTACAAACCTGATACTTTTGAAGAGGCATTCCGGCTGTTGACCAAGCCGGGTATAGCTGTACTGCCCGTCGCCGGGGCCACTGATCTGATCCCGATGACGCGCGACGAGCACTGGCGGCCCGACGCCGTCGTGGACGTCAAGGGACTGCCGGGACTGGGGGATCTCAAGGAGACCGGTGAGGGGCTCTTTGTCGGCGCCGCCGTGCGTATGAACGAGATCGCTCGCTCGGAGCTGGTGAGGAGCCGGTGGGGGGTGTTGGCAGAGGGGGCCGCCTCGATGGGCAACGAGCAGGTGCGGAACCGGGCGACCATCGGCGGCAATCTCTGTACCGCGTCTCCGGCTGCCGATACGGCACCCGCCTTGCTGGTTCTGGAGGCCGAGGCGGTGGTCCGCGGGCCGGAGGGCGAGCGCCGCTTGCCCATCGCCGAGTTCTTCAGGGGACCGAAGCAGAACGCGTTGCAGAAGGGCGAGCTGCTCGTCGGTCTGCTGGTACCCAAGCCGCCGGAGGGGAGCGTCGGGGTCTACAGGAAGCTGAGCCGGCGGAAGGCCGCCGATCTCTCCATCGTCGGGGTCGCTGCGCTGGCCTACCCCGTGGACGGCAACTATAAGTGGCGTATTGCCATGGGGGCCGTAGCGCCCACGCCCATCCGGGCCGACCAGGCCGAGGCGGTCCTCAACGAGGGGTACGATGCGGCCGCCGTACAGAAAGCGACCCGCTGTGCTTTCGACGCCTGCTGCCCCATCGATGATATTCGTTCGAGTGTCGAGTACCGCCGGGCCATGGTGGTACGCATCACGCGCCGGGCAGTCGAAGCGGTCAGGGCAGAGCTGCCGGCTGCGTAATGAGCGATAGGAGATGAACTATGCTGCATGAAATTACGTTGAACGTTAATGGTGATCCCTATAGCGTGTCCGTCAAGGCCCATCATACGCTCTTAGACGTCCTGCGCGATCAGTTGGGGCTGACAGGGGCCAAGCGCGGCTGTGAGAATGGGGAGTGTGGGGCCTGTACGGTGCTCTTCGACGGCGATCCCATCAACTCCTGTTTGGTTCTTGCCGTCGAAGCCGATGGGCATACGATCGAGACCGTCGAGGGGTTGAGCACGGGTGGGAACCTGCACCCCTTGCAGAAGGCTTTCATCGATCACAATGCCATCCAGTGTGGCTTCTGTACACCGGGCATGCTGATGTCCTCCAAGGCGCTCCTGAAGCGCAACCCCCATCCCACTGAGCAGGAGGTGCGCGAAGCCCTCGTCGGCAATCTCTGTCGCTGCACGGGCTACGTGCGGATTATCGATGCGGTGTTGGACGTGGCGGAGGGGGAGGCTGGGGACTAGAAGCTAGAAGCTGGAAGCTGGAAGCTGGAAGCTGGAAGCTAGAAGCTAGAAGCTGGAAGCTAGAAGCTGGAAGCTGGGAGCAGAGGTGGATGTGGCAGTTCAGAGTTATCGGGATTTGGAGATCTATCAAGTCTCGTTTGCACTTGCCGTCGAGGTGGATCGTCTTTCGAAGAACTTGCCAAAGCACGAGTTGTACGAGGTGGGGAGCCAGTTGCGACGTTCTGCAAAATCTATACCTGCGAACATAGCAGAGGGATTTGGACGACGTCGCTATAAGCAGGACTACATCCGGTTCGTGGTCTATGCGTTAGCTTCCTGCGATGAAACACGTGTTCATCTGGACATGCTTCATGCAACCTCGTCTCTTTCGGACTTCGAACACGCGAGGCTGAGTGAGCAGTATGATGTCCTAGGTAAACGACCTAACCGTTTTCTGCAAGCTATCATCTCACACCATCACGAACCCTATCGCTAGCCAAGCGCGGGAGTTGTTCATCGAGCATCCAGCAACCAGCATCCAGTATCCAGCAACCAGCATCCAGCATCCAGCAACCAGCAACCAGCATCCAGCATCCAGCATCCAGCATCCAGCATCCAGCATCCAGCAACCAGCATCCAGCATCCAGCATCCAGCTTCCAGCATCCAGCAACCAGTATCCAGCATCCAGTATCCAGCATCCAGCATGAAGTCTAGACAATCCGAGGAGACTTTTGATGACTAAAACAACATCTAATCCTGTCGGTAAGAGTGTGCCGCGTGTCGACGCCTATGAGAAGGCGACGGGTGGGGCGAAGTACGTGGACGATATGGCTTTCGGCCCTGAAATGTTGCACGGGAAGCTGGTCACGAGCCCCGTCGCCCACGCCAAGATCAAGAGCATCGACACCAGCAAGGCGCTGGCGCTGCCGGGGGTCAAGGCCGTCGTGACGGGTCAGGACAATCCCACGCGCCTGGGCCTCTATCTCAAGGATCGTTATATCTTTGCCTACGATCGCGTGCGCTATGTAGGCGAGACGGTCGCCGGCGTGGTCGCGACCACGCCCGAGATCGCCGAAGAGGCGGCGCGCCTCGTGGAGATCGAGTACGAGGAGTTGGAGCCGGTCTTCGACCCCTACGCGGGGGCCCAACCCGGCGCTCCGCTGCTGCATCCCGACCTCGGCGAATACGAGGTCGCCAACTTCATCTTCCCCGAGCCGGGCACGAACATCTCCGAGCACTTCAAACTCCGCAAGGGGGAGGTGAGCGACGAGGGGATCGCCGATGAGGTCTGGGAGCAGTGTGCCTCCATCGTGGAGGGCGTTTACACCCTGCCGCAGATCCAGCACGTGCCCATCGAGACTCACGTGGCCATCGCCAAGTGGGACCCCTCCGGTGAGGTGACCCTCTGGTCCGCCTCCCAGTCCCCCTTCGCCCAGCGGGACCTCGTGGCTCAGAGCCTGGGCATCCCCCACGGTAATCTGCGCGTGATCTCCCCCTACGTCGGGGGCGGCTTTGGGGGGAAGGCGGGCATCTCCATCGAGGCCAACGTCGTCCTGATGGCGAAGGCGGTCCAGGGACGTCCCGTCAAGGTGCGGATGACGCGCGAGGAGGAGTTCATCACCACCAACGTCCGCCAGAGCCTGCGGGCCTTCTACAAGATCGGCTGCGACGCCGACGGCAACCTGCTGGCGATGGAGGTCTCCTACTACTTCGGGGGCGGCGCCTACAACGACTACGGCGTCAACATCGCCCGGGCGGCGGGTTACTCCTGCACCGGCCCCTACGACGTTCCCCACGTCAAGGGTGACTCCTACTGCGTCTACACCGATCACCCCATCGGCAGCGCCATGCGGGGCTTCGGTATGCCTGAGATCCACTGGGGCATCGAGCAGATCATGGACCAGCTGGCTCACGAGATTGGGATGGATTCCGCCGAGTTTCGGCGCCGCAACTGCGTCAAGACGGGGGACATCATCCTCACCGGCATGGAGATGCCGCAGGTCAACCTGGTCAAGTGCATCGACAAGGTGACGGAGGCCATCGGCTGGGATCGTGACTCCTCCCCGTCGGCGCCCCACAAGAAGCGGGGCAAGGGGATCGCCATCATGTGGAAGGCACCCGCCATGCCGCCCAATCCGGGCAGCTCGGCGATCGTGCGCTTCAACGAGGACGCCACCGTCAACGTCTATGTGGGGGGACAGGAGTTGGGGCAGGGGGCCTTCACCGTCGTCGCGCAGATGGCGGCGGAGGCGTTGGGCGTCCCCTACGAGTGGGTGCGCGTCTCGGCCAATCCTGTCGATACGAAGTACAGTCCCTACGAGTGGCAGACCGTTGCCAGCCGTCTGACCTGGTCCATGGGCAACGCCGTCAAGAACGCAGCGGAGGACGCCCGTCAGAAGATCATCGACGTCGTCGCCGAGTACTGGGACGAGGATCCCGAGGATCTGGACATTCGTGAAGGGGTGGTCATCTCCTACAAGTCGGAGCAGGAGCAGCCCCTCCAGAAGATGGTGGTCTACGGCCTGCCCAACGAGAACTTCGAGGGGTGGCAGGGCGGTCCCATCGTCGGTTCGGGCAAGTTCATGCCCACTTACGTGACGGGGCTCGATCCCGAGACGGGACAGGGGACCCGGGCCGTCGTGCACTACACGGTGGGAGCTCAGGCCATCGACCTGGAGGTGGATACCGAGACGGGCGAGCTGGACATCCTCAAGATCGCCAGCGCCTACGACGTCGGTAAGGCCATCAATCCCGACCTGGTCATGACACAGATCGAGGGTGGGGCGGTACACGGGATGAGTTCGGCCTTCGAGGGACTGCGCTTCAATGAGAAGGGCCAGCCCATCAACGCCAGCCTCGTCGATTACAAGATCTCCACGGCGGTGGATGCGCCCCGGGAGATCCACGGCGACATCGTCGAGACTCCGTTAGAGGACGGTCCCTGGGGGGCCCGCGGGGTCGGCGAGCACGTCATGGTGCAGACGGCCCCTGCCATCGCGAACGCTCTGCGCGACGCTGTGGGAGTACGTTTTACAAGCCTCCCGCTCTCTTTCGAGAAGATCTACCTCGCGATACACGAGGGTGAGGATCTGGCCTGTGAGATCGAGGAGGAGTGATCCGCGACCCGGCTGCC
Organism: Anaerolineae bacterium; assembly: GCA_034437215.1. Classification (GTDB taxonomy): domain Bacteria; phylum Chloroflexota; class Anaerolineae; order B4-G1; family SLSP01; genus DAOTVC01. Next base: position 76,159 of record DAOTVC010000175.1, read on the forward strand.
CTGCCGGTTCTATCGCGGCGTAGGTCTAGCCGCGGAACCGGGCGGGGGGCTGCCTCGGGTCTTTCACCCGTAGTCAGGGCGACCGCAGGCAGGAGCGCGCTCCTGCCTGCGGTCGCCTCTGTGTGTCATTCGTCGGACAGGGACGTGAAAGCCCTTTTGAGGAGCTGGAGGAGGGTTGGGGATAGGTCGATTCTCTCTGCTTCTGCAAGCGTAACCCAGCGGACCGCTGAGGCGTCATCGGCTGCGACCGCCTGCCCCCCTGCCGTCCGCGCTAGGAAGTAGATCAAGGTGTAGTGATAGGCGACGCGCCCTTCGTCGTCGTGCTCGATGATGTCGCCGACGTCGAAGAGACACAGGTCGCGGACGGTCAGGCTTGTCTCTTCCTCTACCTCCCGTCGGGCGGCTTCGCAAATACCCTCGGCTAACTCCTGCTTGCCACCGGGGATACTCCATTCGCCGGCGTGGGGGGGATTGCGGCGCCGTACGAGTAGGACGTGCTCGTCGGAGATAACGATGGTGCCCACGGCAGGGACGGGATTTGCGGGATATTCACGGCTCATTCTCACTCCTTTTGTTTTCAGTCTCTTCCATTATACTTGTGGGGGCGGGGAGTGGGAAGGGAGTTGACTCCTCCCCTTGACTCTTACGGTATTTTGGTTATAAAATAGTAATGAACGATGTGGGTGCGAAGCCGCGCCGGGCAGGAGGGGCGGGGCCGCGGACTCCCAGGAGCCCTTACACCCTATCGTAATAATCTTAACTGAACGGTCACACTTAGTAACTTTACCCAACCGGTCAGTTATGGTATAATCCGGTTAGGAAAAACATTCTTTCAGCCCGCGGGCCGAAAACCAAAGCGCTTTCAATGACGAAATGGTTTGTGTGCACCCTTTCAATTTCAGGTTAACCTGGTTATAGATTCCTGGTTCACAGTCGATAGAAGGTGAAGATGCACGAGAAGATCTTATACATTGAGGATAATCCCGATAATCGCATGCTGGTTCGCCGGATTCTGATGGTCGAAGACTACGTCGTGCTGGAGGCGCAGGACGGTGCGACGGGTATCGAGATAGCCCTCCAGGAGCATCCCGATCTCATTCTGATGGACATGAATCTCCCCGAGGTAGACGGCTATGAACTGACGCGGAGGTTGCGTGATCTGTCGGAGCTGGACGATGTACCTATCATCGCCATGACCGCCAACGTGATGCACGGCGACCGTGAAAAGAGCCTCATGGCCGGTTGTGATGGTTACATTCCCAAACCTATCGACGTGGACGCCCTGCCCCGACAGATAGCGACCTTTCTGAAGATCGAACGGGGCTCTTGAGAGGTGAATATGACAAGTCGAGAGCCCAAGGCGCCTCAGGATTCGACGATCCTTATCGTAGAGGACAATTTCAATAACTTTCTTCTGATGACCCGTCTGTTGGCCTTCCTCGGAGTCAAGAAGTGTGAGTGGAAGGCGTCTGGTTGGAAGGTGTTGGAGTTTGCCGAGACTCTGGGTTCCATCGAATTGATTCTCATGGATTTAATGCTTCCTGAGGCAGATGGTTATCACTCGTTGGCGGAGTTACGCTCTCATCCTCGGTTTGCTCAGGTTCCCATCCTTGCAGTAACTGCCAATACCTCCCCCGAATCCCAGGAGCGGGCCCGGGAAGCGGGCTTTGATGGCTTTATCGGAAAGCCATTGGATCCCGACCGCTTTCCGGAGCAGGTCCGGCGAGCGTTGACGGGTGAGGAGGTATGGGAGCCGGAATAACTGCACGTCGCCTGCCCCCTGCTACCTCCCGTTCTATCCCTACCACGGGAATGCGAGGTGGGTTGGGACGTACCCTGCTGACCGCGTTTCTGATTCTCACCATCGTGCCCGTCGCCCTCATTGGTTGGTATGCCGTGTGGCAGAATCGCCGCAGTCTTGAGGACGAAGTGCTTCAGAAGCTGCAGGCCGTTGCTACCCTTGAGGCGCGGGCCCTAAGCACCTGGTGGGAGATGCAACAAGCATTCTTAACAACTGATACTCTGGCGAGCGCAGCAGGCCCCATTTCCGCTGCTGCATGGGAGGATTTACAGGACCAGGTACCCGATCTGGCGGGGATAACGTTGCTTGATGCCCGATCGGAGGCTGTCTGGACTGTCGGATCCTGTGACGTATCGCCCCGTCCTTTAGTTGCCATTTCCTCCCTCTCTGCCCGCGAGGTCGTGGGCTTAGTTCAACCGCACGGTGAAGAGACGCTGCTTCTCTGTTACCACTGGATCTTCGAGAGCAGTGGTGCGGGGATGGCCGAGATTCTGGGTCAAAGCGGTCGTATCTATCTGGTGCAGAGGCTCCCCGGATGGCAGGCGGAAGCCGTTTCCTCCAATCCCGTTCTGGAAGCCCAGGCCGCGCAGAAGGTGTGGAGTGGGGTCTACACCAATCAGAGCCATGTTCCTGTCTTAGGGGCCTATCAGCCCTTTCCCGGGGGGGAGCTGGGGGTTCTGGTCGAGCAGGAGCAGGCCGAGGTGTTGGCCTCCACAGAACGTATGGCGGCGACGCTCATCGGTGTAGTATTGATCATGGTGTTGACCACCACGGTGATCGCCGGGGTGATGATCCGGCAGATAACCCGGCCCGTCATTCGCTTGACGGAGTCAGCGCTCATGATGGCGGATGGAAATCTGAAGCAGTCGGTAGCCGTCAGCTCACGCGATGAGATTGGAATTTTGACCTATGTCTTCAATCAGATGGCTGCGGACCTTAAATCTCTTTACGACCATCTAGAGGCCAAAGTGGCGGAACGCACGCGCATGTTACAGGAGGCCAACTACCAGCTGCAGCGGCGGGCCATGCAGTTGGAGGCCAGCCTGAAGGTGAGCGAGGCGGTGACCTCCATTCGCGACCCGGCGCTGCTTCTGACACGGGTCACGGATCTGATCTGTGCTCGCTTTGTCTTCACCTCCGTCGCCATCTATCTGACCGGAGCGGGGGGTGGTCAAGCGGAACTGCGGGCGGTCAGTCCGGAGGACGTGAACTGGCCCGAGCGAGTGTACACCGGGGATGGCTCCCTGATGGAGCGCGCGCTGCGGAAGGCAGAGCCTCAACTTGAGCATTGGGAGATTTTGCAGAACGCGAAGTGGTCCCAACGGATCGTCTCGCACGTCGTCGTGCCCCTCAAGATGGAGCGGCGGGTGATCGGTGTGCTCGCGGTGATGAACACGGAGCGGGAGAGAGTTCAGACGGACGACATCGAGGTGCTCGTGCAGGTAGCCAATCAGATCACTGTTGCATTGGAGAACGCGCGAGCGTACGAGCGCGAGCGACTGGCTGCGAGGCGGTTAGAGGAGGCGGAGGTCTTCAAGTCGCGCTTCCTTGCAAATATGTCCCACACCTTGCGAGAGCCTCTGAACTCCATCCTCGGCTTCTCCCGGCTGATGCTCAAGGGGTTCGATGGGGATCTGACGGCCCAGCAATTACAGGACGTCGAACGTATCTACGATAACAGCCAGCGTCTGCTTGAACGTATCAATGACATTCTCACCACCTCACAGATTCAAGCGGGTCTGATGGAGTTGCAGCTACAGCCGGTCGATCTGGCTGAGATTGCCGAATCGGTGACGCCTACAGCGGAGGCTATGGTGCGGGGCAAGGAGATCCAGCTTCACTACGACATCGCTGCAGATCTTCCCTTCGTCCACGCCGATCCGACCCGGATGCGTCAGGTGCTCGTGCACCTCCTCAGTAACGCGGCCAAGTTTACAGAGGCCGGCGAGATCGTCGTGCGCATGTGGGCCGACGGCGAGCAGGCCTATGTCAGCGTGAGCGATACGGGCATTGGGATCACCGAGGAGGACTGTGAGCGCATCTTCAGGCGCTTCGAAACCGGTTCGGGCATGCGACGTCAGATGTATGGGGCCGGTTTGGGATTAGCACTCAGTAAAGAGTTCGTGGAGATGCATGGTGGACGCATGTGGGTGACGAGTGAGATGGACAAGGGGAGCACCTTCACCCTTTCCGTTCCCCTCTACACCCCGCTCAACGTATCGAACGGAGGAATGCGTGACTAAAGAGAAGTCAAATCCTTGGGAAGACGGACTCCCCGGTGAATCCGTGAACATGCTGCGCCGGACGCTCCTCAGCCGGCTCTCGCGTGTTGTGGTCTTCCTGGGACCCCTGGTCGTCGCTTTTGGCATCTACCATGCCTTTTCGTTCAACCGCTGGGCGGTGGCCTCCAGCTACTTGGTGCTCGGTGCGCTAACCCTGCTCCTGCTCTTGATTCCCGCGGTCTCCCACCGGACACGTGTTATGGCTGTGACCGGTTTGATGTACGTCTTAGGACTTATAGAGCTCGTCTTCTACGGTTGGGAGGGTGACGCGCGTCTCTTCATGATCGGCTTCCCGCTCCTGGGGGTGCTCTTCTTCGGACGTAAGGTCGGTTTTCTGCTGCTGGGGGTGACCGTGGTGACCCTGCTGCTCTTCGGTGGTCTCATCACTCTGGATCTCTACACTCCCCTGGCCGAACCCATCTCCCGTCATCCCGGGTTCTTGGGCATGTTCTCCAATACCTTCATCTACTCGATGGTCGCCGCGTTGCTGGTCTACGCTCAGGACATGCTCTTCCGGATTGCAACCGAGGAGCTGGCCCGTGCTCACGCCCTCTCCAAGCGCCTGCAGGAGCAACAGGCGGAGCTCGATCAGCGGGCGGAGAGCTTACAGACTCTGAACTACGCCATGCAGCGCCGTACGATGCACCTGGAGGCAGCGGGGGAGATTGCCAGGGTGCTGGGTTCCATCTTCGATGTCGATCAGCTCCTCAAGCGGGCTGTGGATCTCATCACCGACCGCCTGGGCTTCTACCACGCCGGGATCTTTCTCACCAGCTCGGAGGGGGAAAAGGCGGTGCTGGTGGCCGCTTCCTCTGAGGGTGGTCAGCAGATGCTGGCGCGGGGACATGAGTTGAGCCGCGGTGAGGGGATGGTCGGTTGGGTGCTGGAGCGCCGCGAGCCGCGGATCGCCCTCGACGTGGGAGAGGACGCCCGACACTTCGCCAATCCCCAGCTGCCGGCCACGCGCTCGGAGGCTACCGTGCCCCTTCTGGCCCGCGAGCGCCTCATCGGCATCTTGGACGTGCAGAGCGTTCGGGAAGCGGACTTCGACCAGGATGATATTCGCTCGCTGGAGACCCTGGCCAACTATCTGGCCTTGGCTGTAGACAACGCACGCCGCCTCAGCCGGGATGCCGGTTTCGTCGAGGCGACGAGCGCGTCCTACCGTATGGCGCGGGAGATAGCGACGGCGAGCACCAGTCGCGACATCTATGCCATCGTCTTGGAGATGGTTCACGAGCGTGGGGCGCAACAGGCCTTCATCTTTATGCTCGATCGCGAGCACGCGACTGCGCAGCTGGTGGGGCTGTTACAGGGGTCTGCTATCGATGTGCCGGATCACGAGGTGGCGATTACGGCAGAGACGCCGGGACTACAGGCTCTCGTCGCGGTGGCTCTGGAGGTCGACACGCCCCTCTTCGTGAAAGATGCTTCCTATCCCGAGGAGACCGTATCTGCGGTGCTCGGCGGTCGCCTGAAGAAGCTCGGGGAGGAGACGTCCGCACAGGGTCTGGCTATGGTGCCGATTCAGATGCGGGGCCCGGATGTCGGAATGCTCGTGGTCTACTACCAGACGGTGCACGTCTTCTCGCCCTCGGAGCGCCGTTTCTACAGCGTGTTGACCGATATTACCAGTGTCTCTCTCGAGCGTACCCTCCTGCGTCAGCGTACCGAGAGCCAACTCTCCCACGAGCTCACCATCGGTGATATCGTTCGGAAACTACGTTCAACGTTGGATCCCGACACCATCATGCGCACGGCGGTTCAGGAGCTGGGGCAGGCGTTGGGCGCGGAGATGACCTCCATCGAGGTTACGGGACCGGTTCACGATACCAGCGATCTGCTGAGCGGCCCGTCGAAGCGCTCGGAGAGCGCCTAATGCCGTCGGATACCAGGTGGGAGGCAAGTATGGTCAATCAGGATGTACAGGGGACCGCTAATCCCTCTTCCGTCGAAGAGCGCAGGGGTCGACGGTTCGTCTCCATACGTCAGCGTCTGCTCTTGGCTTTCATCGCCCTGCCGTTGATCACCTTGACCGCGGTAGGTATAGCTTCGGCCATGGTGGGCCTCCGCGCCCGGACCAGTCGCGCGGTGCATGCTCTCGAGACCATCCTCTTGATCAAAGACGCGGAGGTGGGGTACTGGCTGCAGGATCTGCGCCACGATTTCACCTCCGAGCTGGGACGTAAGGAGACACGCAATACCCTCTTGAGGCTTTTGCAGGAGCCGGAGGGATCAGCGGCCTTTCTGGAGGCGCACAACGAACAGCTGCCGCGCTTTCAAACGATCATTCTGCTCCAGGAGTCCTTCGTCGATTTCTTCGTGCTGAATGGGGACGGCAAGGTCCTCCTCTCCACCAACGCCGTCGAGGAGGGGCGGAGCTACGCCGGTGAGTCCTTCTTCCAAACCGCGCTTCAAGGACCGGTCGTGTCGCCACCTATGCCCCAGCCCGGCACGGATGAACCGGCGATCACGCTCGCCTGGCCTGTTCTTGGATCCAATGGACAGCTGCTGGGCGTCTTTGCCGGGAGGGCCTCCCTGGAGAGCCTCGACGCACGGTTGAGTGACGTCGCGGGCCTTGAGGAGCGGGTATCCATCTTCCTGGTCTCCGAAGAGGGCGGGCTGCTCACCTTCCCCGGCTACGCTCTGCCCGTGGCTTATACTCCGCCGGAACTTGTCGTGGAGGGGTTGGCGGTGCGCGGGAACGGCTGGGGGCGTTATACAACGGCGGATGGTGAGGATATCCTGGGCGTCTACCGCTGGGTGCCGGAGTTGGATGCGCTCTTGGTGGCCGAACAGGATGAGGCGCAGCTCCAGAGAGGGACTGCCGCCGTGATTCTTGTGGACATCAGTATTATGATCGTCTGCCTCATCTTGGCCGTCGTGGCGGCCCTCGTTCTCTCCCGGAACCTCACCGAACCCCTGTTGAAGTTGGCCGATGCGGTGGAGAGCCTCGCCGCGGGCGAGCTGCGTCCGGTCAGCGGGATTGACCGCAAGGACGAGATCGGCGTCCTGGCCCGGGCCTTCAATCAGATGGCCGAACGTATCACGGTTTTGATCGCGACGTTGGAGAGGCGGGTGACCGAGCGCACCCACGATCTGGAGAAGCGCACGCAGCAGCTCTCTGCTGCGGCTCAGGTATCCCGCCTCGCCTCCTCCCAGCGGGACGTCCACGAGCTGATGGACGCCGTGGCCCTGCAGATCACCAACCAGTTTGACTTCTACCATATCGGTATCTTTCTCGTGGATCAGAAGCGCGAGTATGCCGTTCTGCAGGCTACGGCGTCCGAAGGCGGGCGCCGTATGCGCGCGCGCCGCCATCGTCTACGGGTGGGGGTGGAGGGCATCGTCGGCTACGTGGCGCAGGCGGGCAGCCCGCGCATTGCCCTCGACGTGGGACAAGATCCCCACTTCTTTGATAATCCCGATCTCCCGGAGACGCGATCGGAGATGGCTCTGCCCTTGAAGGTGGGCGGTGAGGTCGTGGGGGTGTTGGACGTACAATCTCGGGAGCCCCGCGCCTTCTCCGAGCCCGATGTCGCTATTTTACAGACCATGGCCGATCAGATCGCTCTCGCCATGGAGAACGCTCGCTTGCTGGAGGGTACCCGCCAGAGGTTGCGGGAAATTGCTCTCCTGCTGGGGGAGCGGGTGCGCCAGGGCTGGAGCCGGATGAGCGAGGCCCATCCGGATTGGGGCTTTGTCTACGATGGTGTGGACGTACGCGCCCTGGACGAGAAGCGTGACCAGGCCACCGCGGGCGCCCAGATCGAGATTCCGCTGGAAGTGCGCCGCGGGCAGATGATCGGTCGCTTGCGCGTACGGTTGGGAGAGGCGGAACCGTCCCCCGAGACCGTTGCCCTGACGCGGGCTATCGCCCGGCAGACCAGCCTTGCCCTGGAGAATGCACGTCTCTTTCAGGAGACCCAGGCGACCCTGGAAGATCTAGAGGTTCTCTACGCGGCCAGCGAGGACATCGGTGCGGCCCACGCACCGGATGAGGTGCTCCAGGCCCTCGTCGACCACGTGCTGGAGCCGGGAATCGATCGGGCGCTCCTGGTGGTGCGGGAGGAGCTCCGTGAGGATCAGGCGCCCAGGGGTCTCGTGGCTGCTGTGTGGCAGAGGCAGGTGGAGCGGGTCAGTGAGCCCCACGAGGTATGGGATCTCTCTCAGGTCCCCTTCTTGTCGGACGCAGAACTCAGCGACCCGATTGTGATATCCGACGTCGCTACCAATACTGCTCTCGATGAGGAGGCTCGTGAGCAGCTGCTGCGTGGCCTGGGAATCACCGCGATGGCGATCTTGCCCCTGCGCAGTGGCGGACGACTCTTTGGATGGATTCTCTTGGGCGCAAGCGGAGGGCCTTACTACTTCTCAGGACGGGAGATCCGGCTCTACCGGACCCTCTCCGATCCGGCAGCCGTGGCTCTGGAAAACATCCGTCTTATCGAAGCCTCGGACCGCCGGGCCAAGCGGGAACAGATGCTGGCCGATCTTGGGACCAAGATCCGTGCTTCCGCCGATCCAGAGGTCATTCTGAAGCGGGCGGTACAGGAGATGCGGCAGGTCCTCAACGCCTCAAGTGTCGTCATCCATGTGGGGGGAGACGGGTTCCGACAGGTGGGCACACCTGAAGAGGAGGCGGAATAAGATGACACCGAACTCTATCAGGGGCCACGTCTCCGCTACCGTGCGCCGGTCCCTTCGCCGGTGGGTATCGCTGCTGTGGGGAGGTGAACCGTATGCGTAGGTGGAGTCATAGTCTGCTGGTCCGGATGCTGCTCTCGTTCGTCGCGCTGGCCCTGGTGGGTTCGACCGTGCTTACCCTCTATGCCTACGTCCAGGCACGCCGCACGCTCACCGAATCCATCTTTCAGACGCTTGAGACGACGGTGCGTTTGAAGGCCGGTGCCCTCGATCGCTGGGTGGATGAGCAGGAGGCTGATCTTCTCGTGGTGGCCCAGCTCTCGGAGGTCAAGTCCCAGGCTGCTCTCCTGGCCGCCGGCGACTCTGAAAGTGCGGCTTATGGTGAGGCTCAGGAGCGCTTTGCTGATCAGTTGCTCAATATCCTGGCCTACCAACCGGATTTTGCCAGTCTCTATTTTCTCTCTCCGGAGGAGGGGCAGGTCCTCGTCGCCACGGATCGGCTGTGGCAGGGGCAGTATCAGGATCGTGCCCGTTACTTCGTCGAGGGACGGACAGGGACCTATGTGCAACCCGTGCACGAATCGCCCTTACTGGATAAAGCGACGATCACCATCGCTACCCCTGTCCAGGATGAAGGGGGACAGCTCCTGGGCGTTCTCGTCGCCCATCTCGCCCTCGATGAGCTGGAGACGATCATGGCGGAACAGGGTGGGGGAGGGCGGACCCTGGAGACCTACCTGTTGGACTCTGCGGGAAACGTGATCTCTGCTGATACGCTGCGCTATCCGGTCCCGCCCGGCGGCCCCAGTTCGATTGCCGTCTTTGCAACGGTCGTGGAGCAGAGAAGCGATCGCGGGCTCTACGAGAACTACGCGGGGGAACCGGTGGTGGGTGTATACCGCTGGTTGGATGACCAGGGCGTTGGACTCTTGGCCGAGGTTGGGCAGGCGGAGGCCTTTGCCCCGGCCCGACGCTTCGCGGTCCTGGTCTCCGTCTCCGGTGTTTCAGCAGCTCTCTTGATCTCTCTGGCTATCTACTACATCACGCTGCGTGTGGTCCGCCCGATTCAGGCGATCACGGTGGCGGCGACGGCGATTGCTGATGGTGACCTCTCTCGCAAGGCACCCGTGCTTACCCGGGATGAGGTGGGAACCCTGGCCCGCACCTTCAACCGGATGACCGAGGAGCTGCGGAACGCTCAGAACAGTCTGGAGGCGCGCGTGGAGGAGCGGACGCAGGCTTTAGCCGCGCGTTCGGAACAGCTCCAGGCCGCCGCCGAGGTGGCACGCGATGCAGCCGCGGTCTCTGACGTGAACCGGCTCCTGTCCACGACCGTCAACCTGATCACGCAGCGTTTCGGCTTCTATCACGCCGGGATATTCCTGGTTGATGACCGGCACGAATACGTGGTCTTGCGGGCTGCTTCCTCGGAGGGGGGCCAACGGATGCTGGGCCGCGGCTACAAGTTGCCTATCGGACAGCTGGGGATTGTCGGTTATGTGGCCGACAGGGGCGATCCGCGCATTGCCATGGACGTCGGGGATGATGCGGCTTTCTTCGATAATCCGGATCTTGCCGAAACCCATTCGGAGCTGGCCGTACCTCTCAAGGTCGTGGGGGAGGTCATCGGCGTGCTCGATGTCCAATCGACGGCCACTGAGGCCTTTTCCGAGGACGACGTTGCCATCATGGAGATTGTGGCCGACCAGCTGGCGGTGGCCATTCAAAACGCGCGTCTGTTGGAGCAGAGCCAGATGGCATTGCGCGAGGTGGAGCGCCTGTACGCGCAGCGTTCTCAGGAGCTCTGGCGGGAGCGTCTGGAGCAGTGGCAGTATGCCTTCCGGTATACGGGTGTGGATGTGGAGGCGCTGCCCCTAGCTCAGGAGACCCCGGCCCCCGAAGCGGACGACGTCGACCGCGCGCGGGTGCCCCTGATGCTCCGCGGCCGGCAGCTGGGCTACATCGAGGTCGAGCAGCGGCCGGAGCAGCAGGGGTGGACGAACGAGGACTTCAGGACGCTGGAGGAGTTGGGGGAGCAGATCACGCTCGCGTTGGATAACGCCCGGATGATTCAAGAGTCCCAACAGCAGGCCGCTCGGGAACAGCTGGTTGCCGAGATCACATCGCGGATGCGGGAGACTCTGGATGTGGATACTATCCTGCGTACGGCCATTCGGAACATCGGCAGCGCCCTGAACCTCTCCGAGGTCGAGGTGCGGATGACCTCCGGGGTGGAGGGTGGGGCTCGCCATGAGGGTGCTGAGGCCGGGGATGTCCCGAGTCGCGGTTAAGATCGACGAGGAGAGAGGATGGCTATGGATACCTGGTTGAAGAGGCTGAAGCGGTTCTTCGCCCCCCCGGTCTTTGAAGATGCGGCCAAGACACGCACCGCAGCGTTTCTCAACACGCTGCTGATCGTCTTGTTCGTGACGCTGTTCATTTTCACGCCGGTACTTCTCTTAAGCGTGGAGGGCCCCTACTCGACGGACATGCTCCTCGTCGTTGCCTTGAGCCTCATTGTGCTGGTAGCGAGTTTGGGGCTCCGGCTGCTTCTGCAGCGCGGTCATCTCAGCTTGATCGGCTGGTTCTTCTCCCTCATGATCTGGGGTGCTATTACGGCCTGGATGTGGGCTGGAGCCGGCTTGACGGAGGACAGTTCACTCTTTACCTACATGGTCGCCCTGATCTTTGCCGCACTCGCCGTTGGGGGGGGCGGGATCATGCTCCTCACTTTGTTGACGGCCCTCTCCGTCCTGGGCCTCCATCTGACCCAGGTCACCGGAATCTTCGAATTCCGAGGGCCGCCGGTTACCACCCCTGACCTGGCCTTTTTGCTCGTCACGATCTTGCTGTCGGGTTACCTCTTGTACTATGCAGTGAACAGCCTTACCGAGGCCCTGCAGCGCGCGACGCATCACCAGCAGGCTCAGCAGGAGGCGAATCGGGAGCTGGAACGTATCCGTGCTTCCCTGGAGGAGCTCATCTCCGAGCGGACTCGGAGTTTGGCCCAACGCTCCCGTTACATGCAGGCGGCTGCCGAGGTCAGCCGCAGCGTGAACTCCTTGTTAGATCCCCATCAGCTGATGGATCAGGTGGTGGCGGTTCTCAGGGAGCGCTTCGGTCTCTACTACGTGGGGCTCTTCCTGATGGACCGCAAGCGGGAGTGGGCGGTGCTGCAAGCCGGTACGGGCGCAGCCGGGGAAGCGCTGCTGGCCCGCGGTTATCGGGTGCGGGTGGGGACGGGGACGGTGGGGTGGGCCATTGCCCACGCTCAAGCGCGCGTCGGCAGCGAAGGGGACGGGGACGTTGCGAATCCGGCAACCCCCGAGTTGCCGGAGACGCGCGCTGAGGTCGCCATACCGATGCGCTCCCGCGGACAGGTTCTAGGAGCTCTCTCCGTTCAGGCAGCCGAGCCGGACATCTTCGGGCCGGAACTTATCTCGATCCTGCAGACGATGGCGGATCAGGTGGCGGTGGGGCTGGACAACGCCCATCTCTTACAGGAGGCCCAGGAGGCGCTGGAAGCCGCGCGGTTGGCCTACGGCGAGGTGAGCCGCGAGGCGTGGCAGGAGATGCTGCGCGAGCGCACCAACTGGGGGTACCGCTACAACGGCGTCCAGGTCAGCCCGGTAAGCGGGAGCTGGCGCCCTGCAATGCGCCGCGCCGCTCGAGAAAGGGAGCTCGTTCGCCTCGAGGGTGACGGCGAAGCTTACCTGGCGATTCCCCTACGGGTACGTGATCAGATCATCGGGGTCCTGGGGTGTCGTAAGGAGTCGGCTGCCGCCACCTGGTCCGCAGAGGAGCGCCACTTGCTCGACGCCCTCGCCGGGGAGCTGGCCGAGACCCTGGAGAGTGCCCATCTCTTCGAGGTGACGCGGCGCCGGGCCATCGAGGAGCAGTTGGTCAGCGAGGTAACCACACAGATGCGCACGACTCTCGATATCGATGCGATTCTCCAGACCTCTGTGCGGGAGTTTCGCCAGCTCTTCGACCTGGAAGAGGTCGAGGTCCGCGTGGGCGACCTGGATGGCGATAACGGGAGGGAAGTATGATTGAACGGTTCTTGCGCAGAATCTCCGTCCGCAGGCGTATCCTGGCGGCGTTTCTGGTCTTGATTATCATCTTGGCTTCGCTGCTCCCCCTGGTCTGGATCGCGGTGAATACCGGGCTGAGCGACGTCCAGAGCTTGGTGAACGTCGACGCTCGCAAAGATCGCCTGCTGCTCCAGGCGGCCGTGCGCGTTGCCTCCTCGCGGGCCAACATGCTGCGCTATGAACAGGATCTGGTTTTTTCTCCGACCGACGCGCTCATGGACGTAGATGAGGCTCAGCAGCTCTTGCGTGAGGCCAGCGTTCTGATCCAGGACGCCGAGCAGCAGGCGGAGGTGACGCGCGTGATCGGTCTGCTGGCGGAGTATCGGGCTCACATTGGACGGATCGTGGACCATCGAAGTCGCGAGGAGTTTATCGAGGCGGCTCTCCTGCAACTGGATGCGCGGAATCTGGGGCACGATTTGGAGGTGAACATTCAGCGCATCGTGAGCGACAGCGAGGTGCGGATGGCGGAGACCAACGTTCGGATCCGCAACCTCATCCAACGGCGTCTGTTGGGAGGTGGTCTCATCGTGGGAGGCGCGCTGCTCTTCGCCTTCGTCCTGGCCCTCCTGATCGAGCGGAGCGTAACCATACCCGTCAATCGCCTGCGGGAGGGGGCGGAGGCCTTTGCTGCACGTCGGAGTGAACTGCAACTGCCCGTTACGGGCCAGGATGAGCTCAGCCTTCTGGCCCAGGCTTTCAACGATATGACCTCCGAACTGAGCCGTTCTTACCACGAGTTGGAGGAGCGCGTGGAGATGCGTACCCGCGATCTCACCCGTCGCACTGCCTATCTGCAGGCCGCCGCCGAGGTGGGGCGCACAGCCTCCGTGATCCTCGATGTGGAGCAGCTGGTCAAGATCGTCGTCTCCGTCATCCAGGAGCGTTTCGATCTCTACTATGTGGGGCTCTTTCTGCGCGACGAGACGGGACAGTGGGCCGTGCTCAAAGCCGGCAGCGGCGAGGAGGGCGAGGCCATGTTGGCCCGCGGGCACCGGATACGTGTCGGTGTGGGCATGATCGGCTGGAGCATCGCGCACGCTCAGGCCCGGGTGGCCCTGGAGGCCGAGATCGATACGGTCCGCCTCGCCACCCCTGAACTGCCCGAGACCCGTGCGGAGGCCGCGATCCCGCTGCGTTCGCGTGGGCGGGTCATCGGGGCGCTGACCGTGCAGTCGGGCCAAGCCGGCTTCTTTGACGGCGCCATGGTGGCCGCTCTGGAGGTCATGGCGGACCAGATAGCCGCCGCTATCGACAACGCCAACCTCTTCGAAGAGAGTCAGACGACCCTGGATACGCTGCGCCGCGTCTACGGTGAAATGAGCCAGGAGGCCTGGATGGAGATGGTCAAGGAGCGGCGGCAGCTGGCCTACGTGGCCGGCAAGGACGGTGTCGCGCCGGTGGAGGGGAAGGGGCAGACGGGGAGGGGGGCGAACGTCGGGGCAGGAACTCCTCAGGTTGAGGATGGGACCACCCTCGTCGTGCCGCTGAAAGCGCGAGGGGAGATCATCGGCGCTCTGCGGCTGCGCAAAGGGTCTGACAGTCGAGATTGGACTTCGCGTGAGATCAACCTGGTGAACACCCTGGTCGACCAATTGGGTATGGCCTTGGAGAGCGCCCGCCTCTATCAAGATACGCAGCAGCGGGCGGCTCGTGAGCGCCTCGTCGCTCAGGTCACGGCTCAGATGCGTGAATCCCTCGAGGTGGACAAGGTGCTGCAGACGGCGGCGCGGGAGATCGGGCGTTCTATGGGACTACACGATCTGACGATAACTCTCCAGCCCGATGAGGCCCCACCGGGGAGCGGCGAGGGGAGCAATGGAGGTGAGCATGGGTGAAGGTAAGCCCTTCGAACGGCCGGTACCCCGGCAGAGAGCCGGGGCAAGCGTAAGCCGAAGACTGGCCCTGGCTTTTGTCGTGGTGGGTGTGGCCCTGGCCTTGCTGGTGGCGACGAACTACATCTCCCTTCTCCGGCAACAGCAGGAGCTGAACCGGATCACCACTGAGTTCATCCCGGAGTTGCGTTCCCTAGCCACGCTCAGGGAGCTCGCGGTGCGGTTGCCGGGCCTTACCTACGACTACCTTCTGTGGGGAGATGCGGAGACTCTGGAGCGGTTGGAGGAGACTGCCGAGATGCTCGGCGGGCAACTGGAACGGTATGCATCTCTCGGTCGGGATAGTGTAGAGTGGCAGGAGAACGTCGCGGGATTGTCCTTGGCGCTGGGAGAGGTGGAGAGCAGCGCTCGAACCCTCATTGCGCTGCAAGAGGGTGGAGCGGCGGCCTCGGAGCTGCAGCTGGCCGTATGGGACCTGGAGGCCAGTGTGCTCTCCTTGCAGGATCTTCTCACGGAGGTCACATCGGATCTGGAGATGCGGTTGGAGACGCTGGAGACCGGAGTGGCAACTATGTTGCAGCGGGCCTTCCTGTTGACGGTGTTTCTCCCGCTGCTGTTGCTTGTCGGCCTGGTCATCTACCTCTTTCTCACGACGCAATCCGTTGTAAGACCCCTCCGAGAGGTCACTGCGGCGGCAGCGCAGATGCACTCGGGCTCCCTGGATCAACGTGTGTCCTACGTGGCCGAGGACGAGATTGGCTTCCTCGGGCGGGTGCTCAATAGTTTAATGCTGCGCATCCGGGGGCTAGTCGGCACTCTGGAAGAGAGTCACGAACAATCGACGCGACGCGGTATCTATCTGCAGCTGGTAGCCGAGGTAGCTCGCGAAGCGGCGACCGTTCCGGATCAGGATGAGTTCTTGAACCGCGCCATCTCCCTGATCAGTGAGCGGTTGGGGACCTACCATGTGGGTGTCTTTCTGCTCGATTCTGCAGGGGAGTGGGCCGTTCTCAAAGGGGCACACAGCCGCGGTGGACAGCAGATGGTAGCGCAGGGTTACCGGGTTCAGGTGCGTGAGGATGAGATGATTGGCTACGTCCTGCGCCACGGCCTGCCCCGCCGGGCTTTCGACGTGGGGAAGGATGCGGTGACCTTCGACTATCCCGACCTGCCCGACACCCGTTCGCAGGTGGCCCTGCCCTTGCGCGCCCGGGGAACGGTCATCGGCGTGCTCGATGTCCAGAGCACCCGTCCCGAGGCCTTCGATGAGGAGAACATCACCCTGCTCCAGGCTCTCGCTGACCAGATGGCGCTGGCGCTCAGCAATGCTCAACTCTTTGCGCGCGCGCAGGCCAGCCTCGAGGCCGAGAGACTGGCCTATGCACAGGTAAGTCGAGAAGCGTGGTTGGATCTGCTGCAGTCGGAGCGCATTGTGGGTTACCAGTATGCCGGCGATGCTCTCCACGTCCTCGAGGGTTCCGCAGCCCCGGCAGAGCGGCACAACCTGCCTGCGGAGAAAGCCCTGTCTGCGGAGAAAGCCCTGCCTGAGATCGAGGTGCCCCTCCAGGTCCGCGGGAGCGTGATCGGGAAGGTCGTGGCACACAAGCCCTCCGACGCCGTGGCGTGGACGGAGGCCGAGAGTGCGCTGATGCAGACACTGGTGGATCAGCTGGAGGTGGCCCTGGAGGGCGCTCGCCTCTTTGAGGAGACGAGGCACCGGGCTGCGCAGGAGCAGCTGGTCGGGGAGGTCATGGGGCAGGTGCGGGAGACGCTGGATCTGGAGCGGATGGTGCGCACGGCCGCGGACGAACTGCGACCCCGATTGGGCCTGGAACGCCTGGTGATACGGTTGGGTACGCCGGATGGACAGGAGACGCTGGAATGAGAGAACATACGAGTTGGTGGAACAGGGTACGAGACTTCCTGTCCGCGCCCGTCTTTGCACAGGACGAGGACAAGACCCGTACTGCGCGCTCCTTGAATCCCCTGTTGTTGGGGTTATTTATTCTCGTTCTCCTGGGCGCTGTGGCAACGGTCTTTGTCTTTGCTGCGAAACTGGCCAGTGGTATCGGCGTCTTGGTGCTCTTCCTGGTCGTGGTGCTGGCCAAGCTCTTGTTGGAACGCGGGCGGGTGCGTGAGGCAAGCTGGATATTCCTGGTCAGTACGTGGCTTGTCTCCAATGCCATTGTGATCTTGGGCGCCGATCCCAATCCGCTCATTGCGGCTAACGTGAGTCTGACGGTCATCGCCGGTCTGGTGTTAGGGGTGGACGTCGCGCTCCTGGTGGTTGTGGTGAGCAGCGCCCTATATCTGGGCGTGCTGAGCGGTGCGAGTCTGGGCCTGACCCTGCCCGTCGTCTTTCCGGGTACGGCCGTCTCGGATTGGTTGATGCTGACCATGACTCTGGGAATGGCTTTGATCCCTCTCAACCTGGCATTGCGCAGCTTGCAGGAGTCTCTGAGCCGGGCCCGGCGTTCCAATCTGGCCTTGGAAGCACAGCAGAAGCAGCTCGCGACGCTGGTTGCGGAGCGCACCGAGGATCTGAATCGTCGTACCGGTTATCTGGGCGCCGCCTCGGCGATTGCGGCGGTCGTGGTAGCAGTAGAGCGCGATCCTCAGGAGCTTCTGGCCCGTGTGGTGCACATCATCAGTGAGCAGTTTGGCTTCTATCACGCCGGCATCTTCATGCTGGATGAGACCAGGAGCTGGGCAGAACTTCAAGCCGCCTCCAGTGTGGGGGGACAGCGGATGGTGCGCCGGGGGCACCGGCTGCGTGTGGGAGCGGAGGGTATCGTGGGAACCGTTGTTGCGACAGGTGAACCGCGTGTCGCTCAGGACGTGGGACAGGACGCCGTCTACTTCGACAACCCGGACCTCCCCGAGACGCGTTCCGAGGTGGCTCTACCTCTCCGTGTTCAGGATGAGGCCCTGGGTGCGCTGGATGTGCAGAGCACGGACCCTCAGGCGTTCACGGAGGAGGATGTCGCCATTCTTCAGACGATCGCCGATCAGGTAGCGGTGGCGATCAACAATGTCAGGCTGCTGCGCCAGGTGGAGGAGAGTGTTGACTTCGAACGGAACCTCTATACCGAGCGTTCTCAGGAGGCTTGGCGGGATCTGCTGCAGCAAGAGCTACAGATCTCCCTCGCGAGCCATGAGCAGAGTACGCTGCCCTTTGATGGCTGGGAAGCGCAGATGAAGCAGGCCGCGGAAACCGGTCAGATGGTCGTCGGGGAGGCGGAGGGGGCGCCCTCTGTCGCCCTGCCCCTCAAAGTGCGTGACCAGGTCATCGGTGTCATCGATGGGCGCAAGCCTTCGGGCGGGGTGTGGACCCCGTCGGAGATCACTCTATTGGAGACCGTGGCTGAGCAACTAAGTGTGGCTTTGGAGAGCGGTCGTCTCTATCAGGAGACCCAACGCCGCGCTGCCCGCGAGCGACTGACGCGCGAGATCACCGACCAGATTCGCGGCGCGCTCACCGTCGATGAGGCCGTACAGCGGACCCTCCGGCAGCTGGGGGAGGCGTTGGGAGCGGAGATGCTGGCGCGGTTGGAGGTGGATGACAGCGCTGCAGAGGGGAGGCTGGCATGAGGGATCGACTCCTTGAGATGGGGCGCTTGCAAGAAGAGGTCGCCTGGCGGCAGCAGGTCTTCGCGAAAGTGACTCGTGTATCCGCTTTCGTAGAGGCGGGGCTCTTTGTATTGTTTGTAACCCTGGGATTGTTGGATCTGACCATTCCGGCGTGGCCTCTGGCGGGCGTGGCGCTGGCCGGGGGATGGATCAGCCTGTTGAGTATGTGGCTGAACCGGCGAGGGCGCTTGCAGCCAGCCATCGTCCTCTATTTGGTGGGGGTCATGCTGACCACCTTCGCCAGCATCAACATGGCGGGCGGTGTCACCGGACCGCTGGTGATCTTCTTGATGGTCGTCCCGATGTTGGCGGGCCAGGTGGGCGGCGGCGTTGCCGTGCGCTGGAGCACCGCCGTGGTGATCTTCTTCTGGGCTGTGGCAGTCGCCTTGGAGAGCTTTGGTGTAGTGACACCCCTGCAAGTCCCGGACCCCACCGTGCGAGTTGTGCACTACGGGATGTTCCTGTTCACGCTGCTCTTTATTAGCGTGATCGTGAGCATCTCTGTCAGACGTGCACAGCAAGGGATGGTCACCGCATACGAGCGTGAGCGGGAATTGGCCGAGTCCACTCGGGTGGCACAAGCGGCGGCAGAGGCTGAGCGCGAGGCTCGCGAGCGGGAAGCGCGCGCCGTAGCTCACATCCGTGAGATGGTGGCCGAATATGTCACCTACCTCTCTCAAGTCGCTGCCGGTAACTACGCCGTGCAGCTGGACGTGGGCGAACTGGACGAGGAGTTGGAGGGTGCTCGTGAGCTCGGCGCGCTGGGCGAGTATCTCAACGCCACGGTCGACCGGCTGGTCGAACTGCTCACGGAAACCCAATCCATGCAGCGCCGGTATACGGCACAGTCCTGGGAAGCTGTGCTTGAAACGGGGCGGGCCGAGCCGGGATTCGCTTATCGACGGGATCAGATTGTACCCACGACGGAATGGCTGCCCCAGATGCGCAAGGCCGTGAACAGCGGAGGGGTGGTGTCTGAGGGGGAGAGCGCTGCCGTGCCCTTGGTCATCAACCGGCAGGTAGTAGGTGCCCTCGGCGGGCAGCACCCCGAGGGGCGTCCCTGGACCGAGGAAGAGTTGGCTCTGATCGAGGACGTCAGCCGGCAGCTCGCACAGACGATCGAAAGCCTGCGGTTGTTCGATGATGTGCAACGGCGTGCCGCCCGCGAGCAGTTGGTCGGCCAGGTGACGGGGCGTATCCGCGAGACGCTGGACATGGAGACGATGTTGCAGACGGCGACCGAGCAGCTGCGCCGGGCGCTCGATTTGGAGGATCTGATCGTGCAGTTGGCGACGCCGGAGGCCTTGGATGATCAGTCAACGCGCTAGAGGGCAACGACGGATGGAAAGAGAGCACCTGTATCGACTCTCCCGATTGATCCAGGCTTCGCATGCTCCTCAAGAGAGTAAAGGAGATGGCATTCATGGGTGAGCACGCTATTTGGCGGAATTTGGCCGGGCGGCGGACGGGCCGGATTCAGGTCAGAGTGACGTTGATCATACTCCTGGCCCTGGTGCCGCTGATGATCGGCGTGACTTGGTTCACGCTCTCCTTTCAACGTCGGGATATGGAGAGGCTGCTCCTGCAAAAGGCGGAGGCCATCGCGTCCTCTGGCGCTGCGACTATCGGTCACGACTGGGAGCGGGCGATAGCGGCGGGGGACTTGACCACCGAGGAGGTGTTCGATACCGATTACGTCCGCTTTTGGACCTTCGATCCGGCGAGCTATCCGGGTTTTGAGGGCGATCCGCGCTCTCTCGACAAATATCACACCGCCTATGATAACTACACCGACGAGCACTGGCAGGATCTGTTGGACGCTTACCTGACCAGCGAGGAGATCAACTTTGTGGTCGCCACGGATGTGAACGGCTATCTTCCTACCCACAACCGCCGGTGGTCCTCGGGAGACGGCAGCCCCGCCACCGATCGCGCCAAGCGTATCTTCGACGATCCCGTGGGTATCGCGGCTGCCCGTAATACAGAGCCCGTGTTACATCAGATCTACCAACGTCCGGGGACGGGTGAGATCCTCTGGGATGTCTCGGCTCCCATCTACGTTAACGGCAGGCACTGGGGGGCCTTCCGGGTGGGCATGGAGCTGGCGCAGAACCAGGCACGTGTTAGCACGGCCATGTGGCGCACCGCCGCCATGATGGGGGTTGTCGTGCTGCTGGTGGGAGGCGTCGCCTTCGGTATCGGTCATTACATCGCGCGGCCCATTACCCGGCTCACTGAGGCTGCCACTCAGATGGCTGCCGGAGAGTTGGAGCAGCATGTGGAGATCCCCAACCGGGACGAAATTACGGTCCTGGCCCGGACCTTCAATACGCTGGCCCTTCAGTTGCGCGAGACGTTAGCCGGCTTGGAACGGCGGGTAGCCGAGCGTACCCAGGGATTGCTCACGGCGGCGGAAGTCTCCAGCGCCACCACGGCCGTCCTCGATCTGGACGAGCTCTTGCCGCAGGTTGTCGAGCTGGTGCGTGAGCGCTTCGATCTCTACTACGTGGGTCTCTTCTTGACGGATGAGGTGGACGAGTACGCGGTTTTACGTGCGGGTTCCGGTGAGGCCGGGCGTGCGATGCTAGCTCGTGGGCACCGGTTGCTCATCGGTGGCGATTCCATGATCGGGCGCTGCGTGTTCACAGGCCAAGCCGATGTCCAATTTGACGTCGGTGAGGCTGCCGTGCACTCCAGCAATCCTGATCTGCCGGAGACGCGCTCCGAGCTGGCCCTGCCCCTGCGTGCCGGGGGAGAGGTTATCGGCGCGATGACGGTGCAGAGCGAGCAGGAGGCCTTCTTCTCCGAGGAGGATATTACTGTGCTCCAGACCGTCGCCGATCAGGTTGCCAATGCCGTGCGTAATGCGCGTCTGTTCCAGCGTCTCAATGAGAGCTTGGCTGCGGAACGCCGTGCTTACGGCGAGATGAACCGGGAGATGTGGAGCGACCTGCTGCGGACACGACCCGATCTGGGCTTCATGAGCGATCGGCGCGCGACCTTACCTGCCGGGGGGATCTGGCGACCGGAGATGCGCGATGCGTTGCGGACCGGGGAGACGCAGGTCGGTGAGGGCCAGAATGCCCTTGCCCTACCGATCCAAGTGCGAGGTGAGGTCGTAGGCGTGATCGGTGGTCGCAAGCCCGACGGCACAGCCTGGACGACCGAGGAGATCGACCTGCTGGAGACGTTGGCCGATCAGTTGAGCGTGGCTCTGGAGAGCGCACGCCTCTTCGAGGACGCCCAACGCCGTGCGGCCCGCGAGCAGTTGGTCGGAGAGGTCACAGGACGTATTCGCGAGAGCCTGAACCTCGAGACCGTCCTGGCGACGGCTGCGCAGGAAATTGGGGAGGCATTGGGGTTGGTTGCTCTCGAGGTGCGGCTGGATGAAGATGAACAGGCATGAAGGCCAGTGGAGTGTGCAGCATGGACAGAGATGAACGAAACCTGACTGACCGGGATAGCCGCTCACCCTCAGAAGAGATTATGAATTGGCGCCGGGATTTGATCCGGCGGGTGCTGCGCGGGATGTTCATTCTCATAACGGTTATGGTGATGGGAGCCTCCTATGCTGCATATTCTGAAAGATCCTTTCTGCAGCTGGGAGCCTTCATAGGCGTCTATGTTGTCTGGGTGGCGCTGATTCTGTGGCGCCGGGCGCCCTACCTGCTACAAGTGACCGGTATCCAGCTGATGCTCTATGTTGTGTCCTTCGTGGTCTTTCTCGGGCACGGTCTCGGCGACAGCAGTCGGATCTTTCTGCTGGCGATGGTCTTTGTATCGGCACTCTTTCTGGGTTGGCGCTGGGCCCTCTTCACGCTGGCCCTGGTGCTGGTGACCATGATGGGTATGGGTTGGGCCTTCATCGGCGGGTATATCACTAATTACATTGAAGTGGTTTCGACAGACCTGGAATCCTGGATCCTACTCACCCTCGAGGTGGTCGGCACGGGCCTCTTTATCGCGCTCCTCTTGAACTACTACACCGTCCGCTTTGATACCTACATGAACCGCAGTCATGCCCTGGCTCGCGCTTTGGCGGAGAACCAGGCCGGGTTGGAAGAGCAGATTGCCGAGCGGACGGCGGCGTTGGAGAAGCGTACGGTACAACTGGAGGCGGCTGCAGAGGTGGCGAGGGAAGCGGCAGAGATCCACGAGGTGGAGACGCTGCTGGAGCAGACGGTCGAGTTGATCTCGGACCGCTTCGGCTTCTACCACACCGCCATCTTTTTGCTCGATGAAGCGGGCGAATACGCGGTACTCCGCGCAGCATCTTCGGAGGAGGGACAGCACCTGCTGGCGAGCGGACATCGTCTGCAAGTGGGGGAGGTCGGCGTCGTCGGCTACGTGACGAAGCGAGGCGAGCCGCGCATTGCTCAGGATGTCAGCGCAGACAAACTCTATTTCAACAACCCGGAGATGACCGCGACGCGTTCCGAGTTGACCGTCCCCCTGCGGGTGCGCGGGAAGGTCATGGGCGCCTTGGACGTACAGAGTGTGGATCTCGAGGCCTTCTCTTCTGAAGACGTGAACGTCTTGCAGACTTTGGCGGGCCAGGTGGCGGTGGCTATCGAGAATGCCCGCCTGATCGCCGAGTCCCAGGCGGCCTTGGAGGCAACACAGCGCGCCTACGGGGAGATGAGCCGGGCTGCTTGGCAGGAGATGCTCCGTGTGCGTCAGGGGGGCCTGCGGGCGCGCCACGATCCGCAGGGTATCCTCCATGCAGCTGCCCCGCGTTCTGAAGAGACGCACACGGTAGGGCAAGAAGCAGGGACACTCTCAGCGGTAGAGGAGCGACCGACTACCCACTCGGTTCCCCTCAAGGTGCGCGGTCAGGTGATCGGCTGGCTCGACGCCTACGTCCCTGGAGAGAAGTCATGGAGCGCGGAACAGCTGGAGCTTCTGGAGACGTTGGCGGATCAGTTGAGCGTGGCGTTGGAGAGCGCGCGCCTCTTCGAGGACGCCCAACGCCGTGCGGCCCGCGAACAGTTGGTCAGCGAGGTAACGGGCCGTTTGCGAGCGTCGTTAGATGTGGATGCCGTGCTCCAGACGACGATCCGGGAGCTGGGGCGGGTTTTGGGAGCCGAGGGGACGGTGCGGATGGCTCCCTTGGAGAACGTTGAGGGTACTCCTGAGAGAGGCGAGGTTTGAGATGAGCGGACGTAAGGAGCAGCTGAGCCGGCAGCGACTGTGGAGTAGAGTGGCTCTCTTCCTCTTGGTGCTGGTGCTTGCCTGGCCCGGTGGGATCGGAGCTCAGCCTCAGGAGCAGAGGATTCTGGTACTCAACTCCTATCACCACGGGTTGAGCTGGACGGATAACATCGTCCGCGGTCTCCTGGAGCTGTTGGAGCCCGACCTCGACTACCGCGAGATCTACCTCGAGTACATGGATACCAAGCGCTTCGCCTCCACGCCGGAGTACTTCGAGGAGCTCGCCCGCGTCTACCGAGAGAAGTACGCGGAGGTGGATCTCGACGTCATCGTCGTGGCCGACAACGATGCCTTTAACTTCATCCGTGACTACCACGACACGCTCTTTCCCGGCGTCCCCGTGATCTTCTGCGGTGTGAACTTCTTCGACCACTCCATGCTGGCGGGGATGGAGGATACGATAACGGGGGTGGCGGAGGAGCCTGATATCGCCGCGACCTTCGATCTGATGTTGGAGCTGCACCCCCAAGCAGAGAGGATTGTGGTGGTCAACGACGCGACGACCACGGGCGTAGGATACTCGGAGTCTCTTCACAAGGTCGCCGCTGACTTTGAGGAACGCATAGACTTCTGGTTCTACGAGGGGCTGACGACGGGCGAACTGATTGGGCGACTGGAGGACCTTCCCGATAACTCGCTTATCTACCTGGTGCTCTTCAACCGTGATGCAGCCGGGCGCTTCTTCACCTACCAGGAGGCCGTCGAGCTCGTCTACTCCACTACGAGCGCTCCCATCTACTCCACCTGGGACTTCTACATGGATCGGGGGATGGTTGGGGGTAAGCTGACCAACGGTTTCTCCCAGGGCGCGGCTGCCGGGCAGCTGACCTTGGAGCTCCTGGACGGTGCTTCCGTCTCTGAACTCCCCGTGGTGCGGAGCCCCAACCGCTACATCTTCGACTACCGCCAGTTGCAGCGGCTGGGCATCGATCTCGGGGCCTTGCCCCCGGGGAGCGAGATTCGCAACCGGCCTCTGTCCTTTATCGAGCGCTACCGACAGGTCCTTTGGCCTGCCGTGGCCGTTCTCGTGGGGCTGAGCGCGGTGATTGGGGTGCAGGTCGTCAACCTTGCCCGTCGCCGTGCGGTGGAGAGGGAGCTGCGCGTCACTAACGTGGAGCTCAATGAGGCCCGTGCGGGCTTGGAGGAGCGGGTCGCCGAACGTACCCGGGATCTGGAACGCCGTACCCAGGAGTTGGAGATTGCAGCGACGGTAGCGCGGGATGCAGCAGGGCTCTACGATTTGGAAGAGTTGCTCACGACGGCGGTCGAGCTGATCTCCGAGCGCTTTGGCTTCTATCACGCGGGTATCTTCCTTGCCGATGAGTCCGGGCAGGAAGCCGCCTTGGCGGCAGCTTCCTCCGAGGGTGGGCGTCGCATGTTGGCCCGCGGTCATCGCTTGCCGCGCGGGCAGGGTATCGTGGGCTACGTTCTCAAGGTAGGGAAGCCGCGGATCGCTTTGGACGTGGGCGGGGATGCGGTCTGGTTCGACAACCCCGATCTGCGGGAGACTCGCTCGGAGCTGGGCCTGCCTCTCATTGTGCGTGATCAGGTGATCGGGGTCCTGGACGTGCAGTCGGTGGAGGCGGAGGCCTTCAGTGAGGAGGAGCTCTCCATGCTGCAGACCCTGGCCGATCAGCTGGCCCTCGCCATCGCGAACGCCCGTCTCTTCCAGGAGAGTGAACAGACCTTGCGGGAGTTGCAGCGCCTCTACGGTGAGGAGTCGCGGGAGGCGTGGGAGAAGCGTGTGGCCCGCGAGCCCGTCGTCTACCACTATACCGGCGTGGGGGTGGAGCGCGCCTCTCTCGCGGAGGGGGGAGACGGTGCTGACGAGGAGACGGACGGGCACCGCCTCCTTGCCGAGATACCCCTGCGTGATCAAATGTTGGCCTCGATCGCCCTCATCCGTGATGCCGGCGCCTCTCCCTGGTCGCAGGAGGAGCGGGCGCTGGTCGAGGCCATCACGACGCAGGCCGGGTTGGCCCTGGAGAACGCCCGCCTGCTGGAGGAGACGCGGAGCCGGGCGGCGCGCGAGCGCCTGATCGGTGACATCACCTCCCAGATCCGTGCGGAGGTGGAGGTGCAGGCCGTGCTCGAGCGGGCCCTCGCCGAATTGGGGGAGGTGCTGGACGTGCGCCGGGCCGTCGTGGAGCTGGAGGTGGAAGAATGAGCGAGCGTCGACGACGACAGTTGCAGAAGAGCGATCCCCAGCACTTCCTGGGTCGTTTTATCCGCGTCTGGGACGCGGAGGGCAACGAAGAGCGCCTGGGCACCATCTTCAATCTCGCCCTGCTGGCGGGTCTGACCTTTACATTACTGGCTGCCGTCGGACTGTTGCTGATGGGGAGCCTTATCAGCGGTGAGTACCAGCGGTTGTTCATCCTCCTCTTCACGGCCCTCTCCGTCGGCCTTCATCTTGCTCTCTTCCGGGTGAGCAAGGGTGGGCGTCTCCCGGTCGCCACTCGTCTCTATACCCTGGGGTTCTACATCCTCGTGGCCCTCAGCGTTATTATCGGCGGTGGCGCCACCTCTACCTTCTGGGTGATCTTTCTCTGGCCTCTGGTGCTCTCCGTCATCTTCCTGTCGCGCAGGCTAAGTATCGGGCTTCTGGTGGGGGCCTTGCTGCTCTGGGGAGGCTTGCATCTGCTCGAGATCCTGGGGCTCTACACACCTCTCCTCAGGAGCGCAACGCTGCAGCCCCTTCTCTTCCTCGTCTTCTTCTTGATCATAGCGTCCATGTCCGTCTTTGTGCTCTCCTACACCGTCCGCTACCTCGAGGACACACGCGCAGCCGTTGTCGCGAGCACCATGGCGCTGGAGGTGTCCCAGCGGGCCTTGGAGACCCAGGTGGAGGAGCGGACGCGGGAGGCGCGCCGCTTTGCCGATCAGCTGCAGGCTATTCAGGATCTCAACCAGGTCATCGTGCTCTCCCCCAATCTGCAGGAGCTGTTGGAGCGGGCCGCGGAGCTGGCCGCCGAGAGGTTCGGTGCCTACCGTGCGGGGATCTTCCTCATGGACAGGGCGCGGGAGTGGCTGGTGCTGGAGGCCTCCTGGGGTCTCCAGGGGGTCGAGGGGCTGCAGCTGCGTGTGGGCGAACAGGGCATTGTGGGACGCGCCGCGGCCCTCAGGGATGCCTACGTCGTCAGTGACGTGGCGGAGGACGCCTACTACCTCGCCATTCCGGAGCTCGCGGAGAGCCGCTCCGCCGTTGCTGTCCCGATCCTGGGGCAGAACGAGGTCCTGGGGGTGCTGTTGGCCGAGAGCCAGGTCGTGGGGGCCTTTGACAAAGAGCGGGTCCAGATCCTGAGGGCCGTCGCTAACGTGCTGGCCGTGGCCATCGAGAATGCTCAACGCATCGGCGAGTTGGAATCGAGGGTGGAGCGGCTGTCGCGCTACGAAGAGCAGGATCTCGTGGAGCAGTGGCGGCACTCCCTGGCCCGCGAAGGGGGACGCCTGCGTTACCTCTACGACCGTATCCAGGTGGCTCCTCTCCGGGAGTCGGAAGCCGGACAAAAGGTCCTCGCTTCCCTCCAGGGGGAAGGGGGCGGCGCGCAAAGCGACGAACTCACCACCTTCACGCGCGATGGCTCTTACTTCCTCGTCGCCCCGGTCAAGGTGCGAGGACAGGTCCTGGGACGTTTTGTTTTCGAGTCTGATCGCCCCTGGACGGAGGGGCAGATGGAGGTTGTGGATGCCGTGGTCACCCAATTGGGGCTGGCTCTGGAGAACGCGCGCTTGCTTGCGGATACACGCCGGCGGGCTCTCTTCGAGCAGACCGCCGGACAGGTCACGCGACGCATACGCTCGCAGGTGGAGATCGAGGCCGTGCTCGAGGAGGCGCTCAAAGAGCTCAGCCAACTTCTGGGCGCCGATCGCGCTTCGGCTCGGATGAGTTTGGCCGAGCGCGGGCAGGAGGAGCTACGATGACGACCCTAAGATCGGGATCCCTGTGGGAGAGAATACAGGCCCAGTGGGAGCGACTCGTGGGCGTGGATCTGCCCGACGAAGACCTGGCCCGCAGAGGGCGGCTCTTCAACATCGTCATGGTCCTGAACGTTCTCACGACGGCGAGTATCGCTCTGCTCTTCCTGGCCGTCCGTTACCTCTTTGGATTTGAGGACTTCCCTGCCGGCGCAGCGGTGCCCTTTCCCTTCATCTTCATTCCCCTCGCCGCCTGGTGGATCTGGCTCTCGAAGCAGGGGCGGGTGCAACTGGCCGCCCAGTTCTACGTCTGGTTCAATCTGATCATGTCGGCTCTGGCGGCGTCGATCTTCGATGGCTACCAGAGCCCCGCTTTTGCAGGGTTCACGTGGACGGTCGTCGTCGCGGGCACCCTGATCTCTCCCAGCTACGCGCTTCTTATGGGAGGTCTGATCGTCGGCTTCTTCGGGCTCCTCTTCACTTTGCAAACGTCGGGTCTCTTCACCCCTTTCATGTCATCGGGGGATGCGATTGTCGTCGTCTTCCCCTTCTACAACATCATCGTGCTCGCTTTTGCCACGGGCATGTTGACCTACATCAACATGCGCAGCTTACGTGATGCACTATCGCGTGCGCGTCGGGCCGGACGGGATCTGGAGATCGAGCGCTTCACACTCGAGGAGCGGGTTGAGGCCGGGGTACGGGACGCCAACCGGCGTGCTAAGCAGTTCGAGATGATCGTGGATCTGCTGCGGCGCTTCGGAACCTTCCGCGATCTCAGCGCTCTCCTCCCCGAGTCGGTACAGTTGATCGCTGAGCAGTTGGGTGTTGAGCATGCGGCCCTCTTTCTCATTGACGACAGAGCCCGCTATCTGATTCTGGAGGCCGCCTCCTCGGAATCTGGGCAGCAGTTGCTGGCGGAGGGCCGTGAGGTTGTCCTGGGAGGTGAAGGCCTGGTTGGAGCGGCGGGAGCAACGGGTCGTTCACTCCACGCCCGTTTCGACGAGGAGCCTACCTACTTTGCGAACTCAGACTTGCCCGGTGCACGCGTCGAAGTGGCTCTGCCCCTCACTGCACGCGGTCAGATCCTCGGTGTCTTGGATCTTCAAAGTCGTGACTTCGATCTGTTGAGTGAAGATGATCTGGCAATGTTGCGCATTCTCGCCGAGGGATTGGCCGCCTCGCTGGAGAATGCTCGCCTGCTGGCGGAGACGCAGCGCGCTCTGGAGCGGTTGGAGCGCTATCACGAGGAGGATGCGATCGAGAGCTGGCGCAAGGCTCTCTCCCGGCGCGGTATGCAGCTGGCGTACGACTATGACCGCGTCTCCCTACAGTCCGTCACCGTTGAGGACCCGCACCCTCTCTGGGCGGAGATCCAGGAGCTGCAGGTGCACCAGCAGGATGGACGTTATCTCCTGCTAGCCCCTGTGAGGGTGCGGGATCGCACCCTCGGGGTGCTGACCTTCGAGGCCTCACGCCCTTGGACCGCGGATGAGCAGCAGTTGGCGGAGACGGTGGTAAATCAGCTCGGGTTGGCGTTGGAGAATGCTCGCTTGTTGGAGGACACGCGGCGCAGCGCGTTGCAGGAGCGAGCGCGGAGCGAGATCGTGAGCCGGGTGCGCTCGTCGGTACACATGGATGCTATTCTCCGCAGCGCAGCTCAGGAGATCGGGCGGGCGCTCAAAGTGGAGCGTGCTCGGATCCAGCTGCTGCCCGGTGCTTCCACTGCGAAGGAGTTGGAGTGATGCTAGGTCAAAGGAGAACGCTTTGGCGCCGCCGGCTCTTGTGGATAGGGTGGCTGGCGTTGGTGATGCTCTTCGTCGGCTGCGAGGCTTCAGCGCCCGTGGTCCCTGCTCGACCGGACACAGAGCGTGCCACGGACACTCTCCGTCTGTTCATCGTTCGCAGTAGCGGGCCGGATGACATCTGGTCCAACCAGGTACGCATCGGGGTGGTGGAGAGCTTGGTCCCTCTGGGTTACCATCCGGGGGAGAATCTGGTCGTCGAGGAGTTTCCCCTGAACGCTGACAAACATCTCGGACGGACCTTCGACGAGGAGATCCTGAAGTGGGCCGTCAGGGCCGCCCAGGAGTTTGAACCGGACGTCATTATGCTCCTGGATGACGAAGCCGCCGTGCGCTTCATACCCGCCTATCCCGATCCTGAACAGCTCTTTGTCTTTACCAGTCTCAGCGTCGATGCCGAGGAGTACGACCTCGTTCGGCCCAACGTGACCGGCGTCCTCGAGGAGACCTATCCCGTGGAGACGATGCGGTTGGCACGAGATCTCGTTCCCAACATCAGCCGGGTCATGATCCTCAGCGATGCTTCGCTCTCCGGTTGGGCCAGCGCGGTGAAGGCCCAGGCAGCCATTCAGGAGTCCGAGGATCTCGAGATGCGCGCCTTCGTCTACATGACCGACTCCTGGGAGAAGTGGCAGCAGATCGTCTTGGGAGAGACGGATTGGGTCCAGGTCGTGCTGCTGGGTCATTACGACCAGGTTCTAGACGCCACCGGAACGCCGGTGGGCAAGAGCCAAGTTCTCGCTTGGACGCTGCGCAAGTCCCCGGTACCTGTCTTTGGGTTGTGGATGCGCGAGGTTCAGGACGGGGCCGTAGGAGGGCTCGTCCTCTCACCCTACGAGCAGGGGCACACCACCGCGCAGCTCATAGCGCCCCTGGCCAAGGGTGTCGATCCGGTGACTCTCCCTCCCCGGTTGCCCGAGCACAAGGTTCTGGCGATCAATGTCGCCGCGATGCACTATTGGGATTTGCATTTTATCGTACCGTTGTTAAGAGTGGCGCGTGTCTATCAGCGCTTCCCGACCCCTTAGGAGGTTGGCCATGTTGTGGAAATCTCTTAGTCTGCGCTGGCGGATGACCCTGTTGATTGTCCTCATACCGCTGGTGCTGTTGATGCCGGGTTTTGTGGCCGCCGGGGTGGCCTACCGGCATCAGTACCGCGAAGCGCGCCTGAGCAAAGCCCGCATGGTGACCTTTCAGCTGGAGCAGACACTGGCCGATGTCGAGCCTTACGTCTCCTCCGTGCGCGACCTGCCGGATCTCAACCGCTTTCTCAAGCAGAGCATCGCCGACCAGCCGGAGATGGCTTTCGCCGCGGTGGTTCTGGACAACGGTCTGATTCTCTACCACTCTCTGCCCGGAGTGTCCAACTATCCTGATGCCGGGCTGCTGGCGCTGAGACCGGAGGCCGATTTTCAGCATCGGCAGATCTCCTCCGCCGGCTTGCGGAATCTCTACGTCGTCAGCCACAAACTCCCTCTGGCGCAGCTTGAGGACCACGACGTCTACGCTGTGGTGGGCCTGATCCCTGAGGTGGTCGATCCGCCTCTGTTAGGCTTGGCGCCTCCCCTCATGGGCGTCGCGCTCGCTGCACTCCTGGGCGTGCTCCTGCAGTTGGCTTTGGGACGGCTCATCTTCAGCCCCATTCAGCGGTTGGCAGAGGGGGCCGCGATTATCGGTGCCGGCGACCTGCAGTATCGCATCGCGGCTGAGGGGCGTGATGAGGTCAGCTTCCTGGCTCAGCGTTTCAACGACATGGCCGACCGGCTGGGGCACCTCGTCGTCACCCTGGAGGAGCAGGTTGCACAGCGTACCGCAGCCTTGGCGGAGCGCAGCCAGCAGTTTGAGGCGGTCGCCAAGGTGAGCGGCGAGGCCGTGAATATCCGCAGTGTTCCGCTCCTGCTCGAGACGACCGTCAACGCCATCTCCGAACACTTCGGTTACTACCATGCCGGTATCTTCCTCACCGACGAGGATGGAGAGTGGGCTCTGTTGAGTGCCGCCTCCTCGGCCGGGGGGCAGCAGATGTTAGCGCGGCGTCACCGTCTGCGGGTAGGACGTCAGGGTATTGTGGGAGCGGTCATCGAGACGGGTAGAGCGCGTATTGCCCTGGATGTGGGAGCCGATGCCGTCTGGTTCGATACTCCTGAGCTTCCGGAGACGCGCTCGGAGATCGCCCTACCTCTCAAGGATACCGATGGTCGTGTGGTGGGCGCCCTAGACGTTCAGAGCCGGAATGCGCAGGCCTTCAATGAGCAGGACGTCGAGGTGCTCCAGCTCCTGGCCGATCAGGTCTCTGTTGCCTTGCAGAACGCCCGTCTCCTGGAGCGCACGCGCAGTGCTCTGGATGAGCTGAGCACCCTGCAGCATGAGGAGACGCGCCAGGGGTGGGCCCGCGTCGTCAATCGCTTGCGCCCTCAAGCCTACGAGT
This sequence comes from Anaerolineae bacterium, assembly GCA_034437215.1. Classification (GTDB taxonomy): domain Bacteria; phylum Chloroflexota; class Anaerolineae; order B4-G1; family SLSP01; genus DAOTVC01. The sequence goes on from DAOTVC010000175.1 coordinate 107,810, forward strand.
ACGATCGAGTCTCCGTCAATCCCGTATTGCCGATGCCCATGCCCTCCAGCCTCGCCGAAGATTCGACCCATGGCACCATCGTGCGGGATGGGAACGTGCCCATGCTCGTCGAGCCGATGCGCTACCGCGGTCAGACCTTGGGGGTCGTGGCTCTCTCGGATGCCGGACGTCTCTGGACTGAGGAGGAGATGGACCTGGTGGAAAGCGTCAGCGATCAGATAGCCGTCGCGTTGGAGAACGCGCGGCTCTTCGAGGAGGCCCAGCGCAACGCCCGGCACCAGGCCCTTCTGAACTACGTCCTCAACGCCGCAGCCTCTACGAGCGTAAGCCCCGAAGAGGCTCTGGGTAAGATCGCGGGGATTCTCGCTCAGGGTCTGGGGATGGCGGTGGGGATCTTCACCTTCGTCAAAGAGCAGTCGGATCGGGTTCAGCTGCAGTCCTTTATTGCTCCCGACGGTGCTCCCCTCCTCTCTTCCGGGGAGACCTATAACCTGACCGAGGATCTGCGTATCTTCTTCCGCGGTTTGGATGCGCCGGCCTTGAGCAAGATGCTGCCCTTTATCGATGCCTCGGGCCTGGATGACCTCTACGAGTTGGATCGGGTCCTCTATGTGGTCGTCAGCACTGCGACAACCCGCATCGGCTTCATTGCCATGGTTCAACGCAAGGACGATATCCTTCTTGATCCCGAGACTCGTGCCCTGGCCCGCAGTTTGGCCCAGCAGGTGGGTGTGGTCATCGAGAACCTGCGGCTTCTCGAGGAGACCCAACGTCGTTCGGCAGAGCTTCAGGCGCTTTACCAGGTCTCTCTGCAGTTAGGTGAGGAGCTCGACGTGCAGGCGATCAATCGGCTCATCGTCGAGCAGGCCGTCAGCCTCTTTGATGCCGAGAGCTGCGGTTTCTTCATCCACGACCAGAGCAGTGATACTCTGGTCCTTCAGGAGACGGTCGGGAGTCTCGTTGAGTACTCCGACCTCGTTCTCAAGCCGGGAGAAGGGCTCTCGGGGACGGTCCTGATGTCCGGTGAACTGCTGCGCATCGCGAGCTACTCTGAGTGGCAGCGCCGCGTCGATGAGATAGCCCGCTCGCAGTTCGGACCTGCGCTGGGTGTGCCCCTCTCTTCGGCGGAGGGCGTGCGGGGGGTGCTCTTCATCGCACGAGAAGTGGAAGCTCCGCTCTTCGATGATGCAGATGTTCGTCTGGCGGAGCTCTTCGCCAGCCAGGCGGCCGTGGCTCTCGAAAGCGCTCGCCTCTACGAGGAGAATGTCGTGCGCGCTCAGAACCTCCAGCAGCTCTACGAAGCCGGCCTGGATCTCGTCTCCCGTCTGGATGCCGAGGAAGTGCTGACCTATGGCGCTGATTGGGCGCGGCGACTCCTGGGGGGCGCTCAGGCGCTCATCTTCTACTGGAATGACGAGCAGAGCCGGTATCTGAACGGCATCTCCGTCGGTGAAGAGTATGCGGCTGCCATTGAGAATGTGGATATAGGAAAACTGAGCCCCCGGGCGGGCGGCATCACCGAGACCATCGAGAAGCTGGGAGAGGCTGTTATCGTCAACGATACGTCGCAGGACCCTCGTGTCTCCCCGAAGTTGGTGGAGTACGGCATGCTTGCGCAGATTGGCGCTCCCCTGCGCTTTGGGCGCCGCACGCAGGGTGTGATCTACGTCAATAGCGAGGAGGCGGGACACTTCTCCACCGAGGACGTGCAGCTTCTGGAGTTCCTCGGATCGCAGATCGCGACGGCTCTGGAGAACTCCATGCTCTTCTCCCGCACCGAAACCGCCCTCAACGTCGTCGCCGAACAGGCCCGTTCCCAGTCGAACGTTGCTCAAGCGACCTCGTTGCTCTCCGAACAGGGGGCCGCGGCTCTTGGCCAGGTCTTGGGCCTTTTGGGTGAGACCGCAGAGGTCAGCCGGTGTATCTATTTCCAGGCGGTCAACGGGGACGATCGTCCCCGTTGGGTCGTGGAGCGCGTATGGAGTGCGCCGGATACGGGCCCCTTGGCCTCGACGGCGGAGAGCTTCCCCATCGTGGAGGATTGGAAGGAGCGCCTCGACGAGGAGGCCATTCACGTGCGCTTGAGCGATGCATCGCCCGAGGCTCAGGCGTTCTTGGAGGCCTGGCGCGGGCACTCTCTGCTGGGCTTGGCCGTCGCGGGCGCGGGTTCGGATCTGCCCGGACTCCTGGCCTTCGTGGACACCCACGAGGAGCGTATCTGGGAGGAGGAGCAGATCGCCCCCCTGCGCACCGTCGCAACGGCCATCACCAGTACCCTGGCCCGCGAGCGCCTCTTCCAACAGGTCCAGGAGGCCCTGGCCGAGACGGAGGCTCTCTACGAGGCAGGTACGGCCCTCAATACGGCCCTCGACTACGGTGAGATCCTCGACACACTGCGTACCTACACCTCCCTGGGGCAGGGAGTCGCGAACATCAGTGTCCAGATCTTCAACCGCCCCTGGTCACCCACTGACACACCCGAGTGGGTCAATGTCATGGCTCGCTGGCCTGCTGTTGAGGCGGAGGGTCTGCTGGATCGTTACCCCGTCGAGACCTTCCCCTCGATCGCAGACATTATGGCGGCGGGTGAGCTTGTTATCGTGGAGGAAGTTGAGACGGATCCCCGGCTGGATGAGGAGACCCGGCGCATCTTCAGTGAAGTCATGGGAGCCCGGAGCACCATCTTTATCCCGCTCTTCGTCGCCGGTAGGGCCATCGGCTTCGTCAACGCCGTCTACCCGGAACGGCTGCATCTCCGTGAAGCGGAACGACGTCGGCTCGCCAGTCTGGCGGGTCAGGCGGCTGTCGCCATCCAGAACCAGTACCAGATTCGGGCGACGGCGGCCCGGGCGCGCAGGGAGCAGCTCATCCGCGAGATCGTGGGCCAGATTCAGGCCGCGCCCGACGTCCAGGGTGTCCTGGAGACCGCTACCCGGGAGCTGGGACGCGCGCTGCGTGTGCCGCGCACGACCGTCCGGTTGAGCAGTTCGGGTGAGCGCCAGGCCATCCGGTTGGGCACCGGTCCCCTCGTGGATCGTGAAGGTGGCGACGGTCAAGAGGGTGCTGGGCGTGATGACGAAACGGAGGACTAGCGACAGTGGGGGATCAGCTTGCACAGTTCCAAAAGTAGGTTATCTTTTGGTTAGTTCGATACTCAAGCCATAATCGTACAGGAGGACGCATGCCAGAGAAATACACGATGGATACCTCGGTCCCCAATGCCGGACGCATCTACGACTACGTCCTGGGGGGCAGTCACAACTTCGAGGCCGACCGCCAGGCAGCACAATATATGATGGCTCTCGTGCCCTCTACCCGGAAGTGGGTGCGCATGCTGCGGATGTTCATGTACACCTCCATCCAGCAGCTCTCGCAGGAGGGCTTCGACCAGTTTTTAGACTTCGCTTCGGGTCTTCCCACTGTCGACCACATTCACCAAACCCTGCCCGAGAGCAAGGTCGTCTACACCGACAATGATCCCGCCATCGTCAACTACGCTCTCGAGATCATCGGAGATAATGATCGGGTGCGTTACGTGGAGGCTGACATTCGGGACGTCGACGCTATCATCAACTCCCCTCTGGTCGAGGAGCTCTTTGGCGATGACCGCCAGGTGGCCATTGGCTTCAACGCGGTGACTAACTTCCTGTCCCATGAGGAGCTGCAGCACATCCTACAGGGACTTTACAACTGGGCCGCGCCAGGGAGCAAGCTCTACGCTACCTTCGAGACCAAGGATCCGGCTACGATGACTCCGAACATGCAACAGTTCGTGGATATGTTCGAGCAGGTTGGGAGTCCGTACTACTTCCTCACGCTAGCGGAGTGCAAGCGGCTCGTCAAGCCCTGGGAACCTGACGAAAAGGGGTTCCAGCCGCTGGCCGAGTGGCTGGGGATCGAGGATCAGATGACGGAGGCGGATTCCGAAGGGGTGGGACTGCAGTTCTACGGTGTCCATCTCGTCAAGAAGTAGGATGGGGGCGTGGGGGAGGAGCGTAGGAGAGAGATGAGTGTAAGCGATAGCTTTGAGCGAACCGAGAGCCAACGCCGGTCGGTGGCGCAGCGCTCTGCGCTAGTGCAGGATATCTTCGAGGCGCTGCGAGCGACCTTCTTCTCGAACCGGCCCTCGATCTTGCCCCTCGCACTTCGTCCCATGGCGGAGGAGATGACCGACAGCTACTTGGCTGTTGTGGACGGGCAGGAGGAGCTCTCGAGTGCCCGGGCGTTAGGGCGCCAGCGCGCCGAAGAGGGACTGGGCGATGACGGGGTCTTCCGCATGGGCTCCGTGCTGCGGCGCTTTTGCCACGAGCACCTCGATGGGGACGGCTTCCAAGAGACCTTGCAGTTGACCGATGCTTATATTGAGGCTCTCTTGAAGGGCTATCTCCAGGGACGGGAGACGGCGATTCTGCAGGAGCAGGAGCGGGTTCGCGCTACCCTGCAAAAGGTGTCAGATCGCTATACGGTGCGGATGAAGACTGCCTCTGCCATCGGCCAGGCCGCGTCATCCATTCTCGATCTCCAGGCGCTTCTTACGACTGCCGTCGATCTCATCCGTGAGCAGTTTGAATTCTACTACGTCGGTATCTTCTTGGTCGACGAGAGTGGTGCGTGGGCCGTCCTGCGTGCCGGCACCGGCGAGGCCGGCGAGCAGATGTTGGCCGCTGGCCACCGGCTGCAGATCGGCGGCGAATCGATGGTCGGGCAGAGCATGGCCAACCGTGAGGCCCTCATTGCCAGCGACGTCGGCGCTACACCGGTCCACTTCGATAATCCCTTGCTGCCCGAAACTCACTCGGAGATGGCCCTCCCCCTCATCAGCCGCGGTCAGGTCATCGGTGCGATGACCATCCAGTCCGAACAGCGCAGTGCCTTCGCCGAGGAGGACATCACCGTCCTGGAGACCATGGCCGACCAGTTGGCGAACGCCATCCTGAATGCTCGGTTCTTCGCGCGGATGTCCCAGACCCTTGGAGAGACCTCCGCTCTCTATGAGGCCGTCTCCTCAATTAACACCGCCGAAAACTACCTGGATCTCATCTCCTCCCTGCGGGGCCACACCTTCCTGGGCGAGGCCGACCTCAACGTCAGCCTCGTGCGCTTCGATCGTCCGTGGACCGACGAGGAACGTCCTGAGGCGCTGATCACCCTGGCCCGCTGGACGCAGCTTAAGGCCACGGAGGTGCGTGAAATCTATCCCGTCCAGCAGTTCGCCTCGTCCATCGAGATCCTGAGCCCTGACACCCCCGTCCTGATCTCTGATTTGGAGACCGATCCCCGTCTGGATGACGCGGCTCGTCATCTCTACGTCGATATCTTCCACGGGCGCAGCACCATCTTCGTTCCCCTGGTCTTTAGCAATCGCTGGATCGGGTACATCAACGCCATCTTCAGCGAACCTCGTACCTTTGAGGGGGATAATCTCACCTTCCTGACCAACCTGGCCTCGCAGGTCGCCATTATGGTGCAGCTGTTGACCTCCCTGGAGGCAGCGCACGAAAGCACCAACCTCTTGCGCACGGTCATGAGCGCCATTCCCAATCCCATCTTCTACAAGGACAGGGAGGGCGCTTACCAGATCGTAAACTCTGCCTTCGCCGCGGATGTCCTGGGACTGCCCCAGGAACGTATCGAGGGCTCCACCGTCTATGATCTTCCCGAGGCCATCCCTCCCGATCTCGCCGATATCTACCATGAAGCGGACATGAAGTTGATTCGCGAGCAGGGGCATCAGGAGTACGAAGCCGACGTGAAATATGCCGACGGAGAGCGCCATTCTGTCCTCTTCAACAAATCTACGCTGCGCGACGATCAGGGAAACGTCGCGGGGATGGTAGGGGTGATGCTCGATATCACCGAGCGGAAACGGGCGGAGCAGGAGCGCGAAGCGCTGCTGGGGCAGCTGTCGCGTCGGGCCGTCCAGCTGCAGACGGCTGCTGAGATCTCTCAGGTGGCCTCTTCGCTCCTGGATGTGCAGCAGCTCCTGGAGGCGGCGGTGGCTCTGATCCGGGAGCGCTTTGACCTCTACTACGTGGGGCTCTTCCTACTGGATGACCTGGGCGAGTGGGCGGTGCTCCGCGCCGCCACCGGGGAAGCGGGCCGGCAGATGTTGGCGGCGGGTCACCGTCTGCGTGCCGGTGGTGCCTCGATGATCGGTTACTGTGTGAGCACCCTGGAGCCGCGTATCGCCCTCGACGTGGGTGTGGAGGCCGTGCGCTTTGAGAATCCCCATCTGCCGAAGACGCGCTCCGAGATGGCGCTGCCCCTGGTCAGTCGGGGCCATGCCATCGGCGCCATGACCATCCAGTCGGAGCAGGAGTCCGCTTTCTCCGAGGCCGACATTACGGTCATGGAGACCGTGGCCCGTCAGTTGGCCAACGCTATCACCAATGCCCGGCTCTTTGCCGAAGCCCAGGCGCGCCTTGTGGACTTGCAGAAGCTGCAGCAGCAGCTCACAGCTGAAACCTGGACGGAGTATGCGATCCAGCAGGAGGTCGTCGGCTACCAGTATGACCTCACCCAGCTGCTGCCCCTTCAGGACACCGCCCGCGACATGCCCGCCCACGAGCTGCGCCGGGATGAGATCGTGATGCAGCAGCGGGACGGAAACTTGGCACTCCTCGCTCCCCTCACGCTCCACGAGGAGCCTATCGGTCTCTTGGAGTTCGAAGATGTCGAGGGTGAGCACATCTGGTCGGAGGATGACCTGGCGCTCATCGAAGCCGTGCGCGAGCAACTGGCCCTGGCACTGGAGAACCGCTTGCTCTACCAGCAGACCCGCGAAGCCCTCGCCGAAACTAACACGCTCTACGACGTCGGCCGGCAGATCAGTGCTGCGCACACCGCCGAGGAGATCTACTCCGCTCTCGTCTCCGGGTTGAGCCGGCGCGCGGAGCCGGATCGCATCGTCGTCGGGCTTCTGGAACCTCAGGATAATCCCGAGAGGCTGCGGTTGGTCGAGCGCTGGACTCGCCAGGAGGGGCAGATGGGGCCCGGGGAGGGCTACCCCCTCGAGTATTGGGAAGCCCTGTACCGGCAGATCATGGAGAAGGGCCGGGCAACCATTGGCGATATCGAGACCTCACCGCTGTTGGATGAGATACAGCGCGATCTCTATCGCCGGTTAGGCGTGCGAAGCGTGGTCGGTCTCCAGATCCAGGTACGCGGGATGCCTAACTACGGCATCGTCTTGATCTACTCCCGAACCCCCCGGGAGTTCCAGCGCGACGAGCTGGAGTTCTACGGCACCGTCGTGCGAACGGGGTCCGTGGCGCTGGAAAACCAGCTGCTGCTCGAGACGACGCAGGAGGAGGCGGAACGGCGGGCCTTCCTCAATAAGGTGATGCAGACGGCCTCGGCGCACCTGCACCCTGAAGATCTGATGTTGGGTGTAGGCTCTCTCATCGCACGGCACTTTCAGATGCCCACGATTCTTTGGCAGTGGGATGGACAGCGAGCCCGGTCGGTCGCTTTGCATTCGGCGGAGGGCAATCCGCTCTTCCGCGAGGAGCGGCTGAGCCTGCGGTTGCTGGAGATGCCCGGCATCGGCGGGGTGGTCACCGCCGGAGAGCCCCTGCTGTGGAACTTCGAGAGCGGCGTCTACGGGGCCGCCTCCTACAAGCGTCTCGTACAGGACCTCGAGTTGGAGGAGGTCTTCTCGGCACCTCTCATGGTGCGTGACGAGGTGTTGGGCGTGATGACCCTCGGACGGCAGGCCGGGCACCCGTCCATTGATGTGCAGGAGATGGCGGCTCTGCGCAACGCCGCCGTGAGCGTCAGTGTGGCCCTGGAGAATGCGCGCCTCTATCAGGACGCTCAGGAGACCGCGGAGAAGCTGAAGGAGGTGGACCGGCTCAAGAGCGAGTTCTTGGCGAACATGTCCCACGAGCTGCGCACTCCCCTCAACTCCATCATCGGCTTCTCCCGGGTCATTCTCAAGGGCATTGACGGTCCGTTGACCGAGATGCAGCAGACGGACTTGGAGGCTATCCACGAAAGTGGTAAGCACCTCCTCAACCTCATCAACGACGTCCTCGACCTCTCCAAGATTGAGGCCGGTAAGATGGAGTTCGTCTTCGAGCCCACGGACCTCCAGAAGGTCGCCAGCGGCGTTCTCTCGACGGCCATCGCCTTGGTGAAGGACAAACCTGTGGAGCTTCAACAGGACATGCCGGAGGATCTCCCCATCGTCGTCGCCGACGAGCGGCGCATCCGCCAGGTGGTCTTGAACCTGGTCGGAAACGCTGCCAAGTTTACCGACGAGGGCTACATCCGGATCTTTGCCGAATACGATGATGAGGAGATTACCGTCGCCGTTGAGGATACCGGCGTCGGTATTCCGCCCGAGAAGTACGATGAGGTCTTTGCCGAGTTCCGGCAGGTGGACTCCTCCTCTACCCGCCGCTACGGCGGTACCGGACTCGGTCTGCCCGTCAGCAAGAAGTTCGTGGAGGCGCACGGGGGACGTATCTGGTTCGAGAGTGAGGTAGGGGTGGGGTCGACCTTCTATGTGGCCCTGCCCATTGCCGGACCGCCGCCCGAGGATGAGCCCGAAGAGCTTGCTGAGGTGCCGGTGAGCACCGACGGGCGCGTCATTTTGACCGTGGATGACGACGAGGGGGTCATTACTCTCTTCCGTCGCTATTTGGAGCAGGAGGGTTATCAGGTCGTCGGTCTGACCCGGGCCGCGAGCGTGGTGGAGGAAGCGAAGCGCATCCGGCCCTACGCTATCACCCTGGATATCCTCATGCCCGATAGAGATGGCTGGCAGGTGATCCGGGATCTCAAAGCCGATCCCGAGACCCGCGACATCCCCGTCATCGTCTGCTCTATCGTCAGTGACAAGGACAAGGGATTGAGCATGGGGGTCTCGGACTACCTCGTCAAACCCATCCTGGAGCAAGAGCTGCTGGACATCCTTGCCCGTCTTTCCGAGGAGAGCGGTCCTCAGCGGGTCCTGGTGGTCGATGACAGCACCGATGATCGTCAACTCCTCTGCCGGATTCTACGCAGTGCCGGCTACATTGTCGAGGAGGCTGTTGGAGGTGCTGAAGCCATTGGCAAGATTCACCAGAGCCCCCCGGATGTGCTGATCCTCGATCTCATGATGCCTGAGGTGGACGGCTTTGCCGTGCTGGAGAACTTGAAGGCCAACGAGCAGACGCGTAAGGTGCCCGTGGTGGTGGTGACGGCCAAGGATCTTACGAGCGCCGAACGGGATCTCCTTCACTCGCGTGCCGAGTCCCTGTTGCAGAAGGGGCTTTTCGATCAGAAACAGCTTCTCGGTGACGTGACCAACGCCCTGAAGCGCCTCTCCCAGCACCCCCAGGCGCCGTCCGGCGGCGGTGCCATCTTGACATCGTTCTGACCCGTGATTACAATAGATGAAGCAGAAGGATCAGGTTCCTTTTGAAGTCTGGTAACCCTTAGTTCACAGGAGGATACGGAATGACCTACGTAATTACTTCGATATGCGAGCGTGTTGGCGACTGTGCCCCCATCTGCCCCACCGACTCCATCCACTTCGTGGAGGGGGATTCGGAGTGGCCCTACTACTACATCAATCCCGATACCTGCATCGATTGCGGCGCTTGCATGGCGGAGTGCCCCACGGAAGCCATCTTCCCTGAGGATGAAGTGCCCGACGAGTATCTGGACGACATCGAGAAAAACGCTGCATTCTTCGCCGAGGGACCTGGTCAAGACCTGGTCTAACTTCTGATTCATTAAGAGAGGCCGCCCGGTACGGGCGGCCTCTCTCTGTGAGGCTGGCTGGACTGTTTCCTGCTCCGCTTACAGGATGTAGATGGGGCTGGAGAAGATCCAGCCGACCCTCTGTCCTCGAAAGCGGCGGTAAACCTCGACGCGGTAGATGCCGGCCTCCGCAGAGGTGTAGCTGAGATCGCTGCCCGTCTGCTTGTCGATGACGCGCCCGTCACGCAGGAGGCGGATCTCACCCCGCGACGGCAGGTTGATGGAGAGGGTGACGGCTCCCAGGCGCTTGAGCTCTTCTCCCACGGTCACGCGCGCGGCCCCGCTCCGTGCGACGAAGCTGAAGCCCCGCGTCGAGTGGGGTAGGTCGTAGCCCACCCAGGTGCGCCCGGCCCGCAGGGCCGCGTAGAGGAGGGCCTTGTCCCGCTCCAGCTCGCCCGTCAGCGGCTCCTCTGTGAGCACGTGGGTGTTGACGCAGCGGAAGAGATAGCTGTAGGGAAAGATCTTCCGGCGGATGGGACCCAGCCGGTAGGGACGGGCGTGGGCGTCGGCGCCTCCCAGGGCGGCCAGGCGCGCCCCGCGGCAGAGGAGCTGGTCCCAGAGCTTGAGGGTGTGGCGATAGGGGCCGCTGATGCCCCAGTCGGGGCGGAAGGCGTAGATGAAGCCCGCCAACCAGGACCACAGCAACCCCTTGAACTCGGACATGTAGTTCCAGATCTCCAGACCCGTGACTCCCTCGACGGGCCAGTCGGTCCAGGGGATGGCCTCCAGCCCTCTTTCCAGGGGGCTGCGCTTCTCTACAGGGTGCGCGATAAAGGAGATGCCCCGGCTGTCTTTCACCTTGTCGATGAGCGTCTGCGGGCTTCCGAAGGAGTAGGGGGCCATCTCCTGTTCGCTGTTGTAGACCAGGAGGTGGTTGGCCTGGGGCTCACGCCGCACATTGTGCACCTCCTCGCCCACGAGGAGGAGCACGCGCTTGTGGTAACCCTCCAGCCCCTCCACCCAGACGTTGTGATCGGTGACGATCACGAAGTTGAGGCCCGCTTCGTCCGCAGCCTCCGCAATCTCCGCGTGCGTACCGGAGCCATCAGAGTAGCTGGAGTGTATGTGGGGATTCCCGACGTATTCTCGGTAGGTTTCCATGCCGCGGTAATCTTAACGCGGACAGCGGAAATGTCAACCGGGGACGATCAGGAGCATCGAACTGTCTCCTTCGACAGCAACTGCCACTCGTGCTCTGCTTCCCGGGGCGCCGGCTCCACCAGGAGGACCGCACGGCACGCTTATCCACAGCGCCCCGGGGGATACAAAGGGTGGTATCTGGTTTTGTAGCAAAAGTGGGTTATACTGGCCTTCAGACGTTCATAGCCGGGTGTAGCCCGAACCGATAGTGTGGGAGGCGTGTCCGATGTCGCGTGCTACGATCTTCTTTGTTGGGCTCGTCGTGACGCTGCTGGCAATCCTGATGGCGCTGGTAGCCCTCGGGCCACTGCTCGATGGGCGAATTCTCCCCGGCGTCCGCGTCTGGGAGACGGAGGTCGGGGGGCTCAAGCCGGTCGATGCAGCCCCCCAGGTTAGCGAGGGTGCGGGCCTCGATCTGCCCCGCATCATCATCCTCGGTCCCGATGGACAGCGTTGGGCCTACACGCCCCGGGACCTGGGTCTCTCCCTCGATCTCGAGGCGACGTTGGGCAACTCCTACGCTCCCGGCCACGACCGGGATGCCTGGGACGTCCCTCTGGAGCGGCTGGCGCTGATGGGCGAGGGGCGGGTCGTGGCCCCTGTCCTCGTGTGGGAGGAGGAGCGCGCCCGCCAACAACTCCGCTCCCTGGCCTCGCAGGTCGATCTGGAGCCCCGGAGCGCTCAAGTCTACCTGGAGGGAGCCGAGGTCCGGCTCGAGGGTGGGAGCTGGGGACGCCGCTTGGATCTGACGGACACGTTGGCCCTCCTGGAACCGGTATTGCGCATCCCTGGTCCCGTCGAAGTTCCCCTGGTCCTGCGTGACGTCGAACCGGAGGTGACCGATGCTGAGGCTGCACTGGCCCTCAACGTCGCTGAAACCGTGCTCGCCGAACCCCTGCGGGTTCTCGTCCCCGATCCTCAGGAGGGGGACCCCGGCCCCTGGATGTTGCGCCCCGAGGTACTCGCACAGATGCTCGTCGTCTCCTCCGCGGAGGGAGCCGTCCGGGTCCGGCTTGCTGAGGGCGCCCTGCTTGAGTTCCTGCAGCCCATGGCCGCTGCCCTGCACCGGGAGGCGGTGGATGCCAAGTTCCACTTCGATATGGCTTCCGGCGAGCTGGTCCCCGTCGCGGGGAGTGAAGTCGGCCGGGCGCTCGATCTGCAGGCCACCGTTGCGCGTATCAACGAACAGCTCCTGATCGGGCAGCACCACGTTCCTCTCATCGTGGTCGACGTGCCGCCACAATATCCGGAGACGGCCACGGCTGCGGATCTCGGTATTATCGAGGAGGTGGCTGTGGGGGAGTCCTACTTCATCGGCTCCTCCTCCGCCCGCGACCACAATATCCGCTTGGGAGCCTCCAAATTCGACGGTGTCATCGTAGCGCCGGGGGAGACCTTCTCCTTCAATGAGCATCTGGGGGAGGTGACCCTGGATGAGGGCTACGACGAGTCCTACGTCATCATCGGGGACCGCACGGTGCCCGGGGTAGGAGGGGGCATCTGTCAGGTGGCGACGACGGCTTTCCGTGCCGCTTACTACGGCGGCTATCAGATCGTCGAGCGGTGGCCCCACGCCTATCGCGTGGGCTACTACGAGCTGGGAGGGTACGGCCCCGGCTTTGATGCCACCATCTACTCGCCGCTCGTCGACTTCCGCTTCGTCAACGATACTCAACACCATCTGCTTATTCATACCGAGGTGGATGGGAGCCGCTCCCGCCTACGCTTCGTCTTCTATGGCACCCGGGATGGGCGTTCGGTGGAGCAGATCGGGCCGACCTGGGGGGACGCGCTGCCCCCTGGAGCCCCTGTCTACGAGTACGATCCTCACATGGCCTCCGGCACGGTGGTGAAGTTGGAGAGTGCTCACGAGGGTCTGGAGGCCGTCCTGGAGCGCGTGGTGCGGGATGCCGGAGGCGGGACTCTCCACCAGGATCGCTTCGTCAGCAACTTCGTGCCCTGGTCGGCGCGTTACCGCTTCGGCCCCGGCTTTCAGCCGCCGGCGGGCGCAGAGGTCGTGGGGTTGGGCGAGCAGCCCTGACCTGGCGGTGGGGCGTAAAACGACGCCTGCCCTGAGATCTCAGGGCGGGCGTCGAATTGTGTGTCGTGGGTGCGCAGCCTAAGCCGCCTCTGCGCCCCCCTCTTCACCTTTCACCCAGGCGCGCAGCTCCACGGCGACCCTCTGGAAGAAGGAGTTATCGGGGAGATCACCCTCGGCGTACTCCACTTCTCGAATGCGGACCCGCACTCTGAGTGCCGTGGTCTCCAGGACGACCTCCTGTCCGGGTTTGACCTCGACAACTTCGCCCTTCGCGGCGAGTTTGGCCCCCAGGGAGGGGTCCTCGTACGCGTACTCGCTCGCCAGCACCGTCGTCACGGTGCGGATATCGCTCTTGTCGAAGAGCCACGCTTCGAGAGCCGTCACCTTCTTGGGATCGCCAACGCCGATGCTCTCGGAGATGCCGATGCCGCACTCGCCCAGGAAGTCCGGTCCGCTCTCGATGCTGAAGGAGGGGTCGAAGAAGTCGTCTCCTAGCACGTAAGTCGCTGTAAAGGAGGAGAGTGGCGGTCCCGTTTCACCCACGGTGGGAGCCCCCTCAGCTTCTTCCTCCTCAGAAACCACACCATAGGCAGTGGAGCGTCCTGTGCGCCGTGCAGCGGCTTTCTCCTGCGAGCGGGTGAAGAAGTAGAAGGCGCCGCCTACCAGGGCAAGCACGATGAGGAGTCCAACAACGATCAACAGGGCAGAGCGTCGTCCGCCTCCCTCGGTGGCGTCATCCGGTACCGCCGTCTCCACGGGAGTGGGCTGCTCCAGTTCCAGCCCCTGGTCGGCGGCCAGATCACGTGCCAGCCGATCCATGGCCTCGAACTGTCCTCCCGCGGTGCGGGGGAGGACCTCTTTCTCGAGGAAGGTCTCCAGGTTCTCGGGATCATCAGTCCAGGGGTTGTCGTTCGGATCTTCGAGCTTGAGGCCTAACCGCTCCTTGGCCAGTTCGAGATCCCGGTTCTGACTGTAGTCCTCGGCGGCGGAGTTGAAGTAGTAGAGTTGGAAGTCGCTTCTCAGGTGACCCGGGGTGGCATTCGTGAAGGTCACCGGCCACAGAATCCAGGCGATGAGGAGACCAAGCACGATGCCGATGAGGCCGCCCGCGATCAAGAGAAGGGTCTTCCCGTGTTCCTCGAAAAGCTTAAGGATGGTTAGCATAAGGATCCCCCTTGCCGTTACGATAACTTAAAGTTGATGAGGTTCTATCAAAGATTACCATAGCTTCTTTTTATTTGCAAGTACTTTGCACACTTCTTCTGCCCTACTTGGCACCCACGGAGAGGGCGATGAGCCACTGGGCGGCGTAGTAGGTGGCCATGACCACGACGTCCGCGCCCTTGAACCTGTGGCGGAAACGCCGCCACGCCAGCGCCGAATCTGAGACCACGAAGAGGACCGCCCCTGCGAGGGCTAACAGGGCGTCTGCGGAAGGTCGGGCGGCCCAGGCGGAGAGGGCGCTCCACGCCATGACCAGGATGACCACCAGGTAGATCGTCGCCGGCAGGAGCATCCGTCCGAAGTGCGGGCGCAGGAGGTTGAAGATGAGCAGTCCGTAGAGCACCCAGGGTAGGAGCGGGAGCAGCCGGGGGAAGGCGTTGCGCCCCACGGTGAAGGCCGCGATGTAGGCCAGGTGGGCCAGGAGGAAGCTCCCCAGCCCCGGTAGGAAGCGGTCTCCGGGCAGCATGAGAAAGATGTCACCCGCCGTCGAGAGGAGCAGCCCCAGGGCCACCGCCCACTTATAGAAGGGGGTGGGTGAGGGTGCGCTCACCAGGGCGAGGGCGAGGATCAGCAGGGTGGTGAGGGGCTTGAAGACGTAGACGAGACGGTCGCGCGCCTGCGCCTTGGCCCAGATCTCGATGAGCGCCGAGAGCAGGACGATCAAGGTAAGTAAGAAGACGGTTATATCCATCGGGGCTTCTCCTCTCTACTGGAATTCCCTCAACACGCGCCGGCTTCGGTACCAGAGCCAGGCTGTTTGGATGACGCCCGCGATGCCCATCGCTGCCATGCCCACGAAGATGCCGGCGACTTCTCCCCAGATGACGCCCGCGCCTAGCAGAGCGACGACCACGAGCAGGTAGAGGCCGACGGCCTCCGTGATCCCGCGGGTCCGCTCGCTGTGGACGAGGATGCCCTGATACCAGCTCTGCAGCACAGCGATCAGGGGCAGCAGGAGCGCCAGCCAGAGGGCCTTCTGGGCCAGGCGGGTGAGGCGCTCGGGAAGGGCCGAGAGGGTGGTGAACCAGAAAGCGGAGAGCGGGGTGGCGGCCAGGAGGAGTAGGGCAGCGGTCGTCAGGAGCGCCAGCAGGAGGGCAAAGCGTCGCAGCGTGCGAACGGCCTGCGGTTGGTCCATCAGCGCCACCACCACCTCGTTGTAGGCAATCCCACCGCTGCGCAGGATGAAGACGAGGCCGGTGAGCACGGGCCAGAGCGCCAGGGAGGGGAGGGCCTCGGGCATGCGACTCAGGGCGGCGCTGGTCAGGGGCGGGGTGAGCAGGTTGAGCAGCGAGGTGAGGGCCAGAGGGACGTAGAAGACGAGGAAGGCCCGGAAGCTGCGAGGTGCCGTCTGAGACCGGGTGGTGCGCAGGCGATCGCGAATCACGGGCCGGGCTCTGAGCCCGGCGTAGATCGCCTCGGCGACGACGCCCGTGGCGACGGCGCTGGAGGCGACGATGACGCCGGAGAGGGTGCCCCGCAAGAAGCCGAGGGTCAGGACGATCCCGTTGGATGTCAGGCGAACGAAGGTGCCCAGTCCCACGGCGCGGGAGTGGCCAAAGCGGATGAGGATGCCCTGGTTGAAGCGCCGGTAGGCGATGGCCCAGGTCCACGGGAGCATGATCATCAGACCTCTGCGCGCCGGTTCGACGATGGCCTCGGGGGCGCCCATGATCGAGCGCACGACGACGTCGTAGAGGGGGGTGAAGGCGATGAGGGCATGGAGGAGCGTCAGGAGGGCGCTGGTCCGGTGGGTGAAGCGCCGCAGCTGCCGGTAGCTGCTCCAATCCCGGCTGCGGGCCGTCGAGGCCGCCAGAAGCATGATGATGGGCGCCTCGATGATCAGGCAGAGGGGAAAGACGATGCCGCCCCAGGCCGCCAGGTTGATCTCCGGGTTGGGGAGACGGGCGGAGACGGCGCTGTGCGCCGGTCCCTCGACGCTCATCAACAGCCAGCTCGCCGCCAAGGGCCACCATGTCTGCAGAATATGCCTCATAGAGAGCGAGCCGTCGGCTGCCCCTCTCGTCTGCGCGCTCGTCATCGTGAGGTTAATCGAGACGCGCGCGCCGGTACTCGTGGGGCCACTCAACCTCGGCGCCGAGCGTGCGGGCCGCGTCCAGGGCCCACTGGGGGTGGCGGAGGAGCTCGCGTCCCAGCGCCACCAGATCCGCCCGCGCGTTGCCCACGATCTCCGCGGCCAGCTCGGCGGTGGTGATCAGACCCACGGTGGCCGTGGGGATCTCCGCCTCCCGGCGCACCTGTGCGGCGAAGGGGATCTGAAAGCCGGGATAGGTCTCCTCGGGTCCCGCGGGTATCAGCCCCCCCGACGAACAGTCGACCAGATCGACGCCCCGGCCGCCCAGGGCGCGTGCGATCGCCACCGTATCCTCCGGTGTGAGCCCCCCCTCGGCCCAGTCGGTGGCGGAGAGGCGGACGAAGAGGGGCTTCCCGGCAGGCCAGACCTCGCGCACCCCCTCCACGACGCGCAGGAGAAAGCGCATGCGGTTGGTCAGGGAGCCCCCGTAGCTGTCCTCGCGCCGGTTGGAGAGGGGGGAGAGGAATTCGTGGTTGAGGTAGCCGTGAGCGCCGTGAATCTCCACGACGTCGAAACCCGCGGCCTCCGCTCGCTGCGCCGCCGCCCGCCACGCCCCGATCACCCCATCGATCTCTTCGAGGGAGAGGGGGTGGGGGACCTTCCACGTCTCACTGAAGGGCCGGGCGCTGGGCGCTACGGGCGTTTCGGGGCCCTCACCTTTCGTGCGGCTCCAGGCCTTCCGCCCGGCGTGGGCCAGCTGCACCCCCACCGCCGCGCCTGCCCTCTGGAGGGCCGCGACACCTCGGGCCAGCGGCGCGATCTGGGCGTCCTCCCATAGCCCCAGATCGTGAGGGCTGATGCGCCCCCGGGTCTCCACGGCCGTGGCCTCCATCACGATCAGCCCCACGCCCCCCAGCGCGCGGGCCAGGTAGTGGGCGAAGTGCCAGTCGGTGAAGTGACCGTCCTCACCGGCGTTGTACATGCACATCGGCGACAACATGATCCGGTTGCGCAAGGTGAGATCGCGCAGCGTCAACGGCGAAAGGAGTTGTGGCATGCTTTGGCCTCCATCGAGTTCTCTGGTCTGATGGGGGTGTGTTTCAACCCAGTTGGAAGCCATCCCCGGCTGAAACGTAGGACTTGACATTCACGTGACATTCACGCTTCGGCTCAACTTAGCTGGAAAACACCCGTATGATTGAGAGTATAGTCCGGTCAGGTGACACGTCAACGTGAATTTGACAGTTCGCAAGAGCAGTAGTACACTTGCTCATAAAATGAGCGCCTGCTCATAAAGTGAGTGCGCATTCAAGGAGGCCTATGGACAGCCAACAGCCCAGTTCGCGACCCCGCTTCGAGCGTCGCCGGCGCCGTCGCATTCGCAGGCGGCAGGAGGAGATCCTCTCCGCCGCCGCCGAGGTCTTCGCCGAGAAGGGGTATGCCAATACCACCGTCAGGGAGATCGCCGAGCGGGCCGATATGGCGGAGGGCACCCTCTACAACTACTTCGACGGCAAGCGTGAGATACTCCTTACGATTCTAGAGGAGGCACAACCGCCGCTAGAGGAGGCATTCACGGAGCTCGAAGGGCTGGAGGATCGCGACGCGATGATGGCGATGATTGAGCAGGCCTTCGACCTCTCTGAAGTCAATCTGCCCTTCACACGCACCCTCCTGACGGAGGCGTGGGTTGATGATGAGGTCCTGCAGGACTTCATCGCTGAACGTATCCGGAACGTGGACAAGCTGTTGCAGGCCTTTGTCCGGGAGCGCATCCGGGCCGGCGCTTTCCGCTCCATCGATCCCGCTATCGCTTCCCGTGTGTCAATGGGCATGTTCCTGGGGCTGCTGTTACCGGTCCTGAGGGGGGTAGAGCCCGTGCCCTCACCCGCGGAAAGGCGGCAACTGGCAGCTGCCGCCGTCGATCTCTTGCTCGAGGGCATACGTCGTCGTCCCGCGGAGGGGGGCGGGTGATGGTCCGCCGCATCTGGGCCGTCGTCCAGAAGGAGTTCGTGCAGACGCTGCGCGACCGGCGTACCCTGGTCATTCAGCTCTTCATCCCGGTGCTGCAGCTCTTTCTCTTCGGCTACGCCATCAGCATGAACGTCCGCCACATCCCCACACTGGTTGCCGATCAGAGCTTGGACACAGCGAGCCGGGCCTACGTGGAGGCGCTGGAGGCCTCCACCTTCTTCGAGGTGCAGGGGTACACACGGGGACGTGACGCTGTCGTGCGCGCCATCGACGAGGGGGAGGTGCAGGTGGGGGTCGTCATTCCTCCCGACTTCAAGGCCCGCGTGGAGCGGAGCGAGGGGCAGGTGCTTGTCGTCATCGACGGTGCGGATCTCTTCACCTCCCAATCGGCCTACAACGCCGCGCTTGCCGTCTCCCAGGCCCACGCTTCCGAGGTCCTTTTCGCCGATCTGGAGCGGGCAGGTTTGAAGGACCCCGAGCGCTCCCTGCTGCCCCTGGAGACGCGCGTGCGCATCCTCTACAACCCCAATCTCGACGACCTCTGGTTTCTCATTCCCAGCATGGCAGCCATGCTTCTGCAGACGCAGACCATCTCGATGACCGCGGCCGCCGTGGTACGCGAGCGGGAGATGGGGACGATGGAGCAGCTTCTGGTGACCCCCATCCGCTCCGGGGAGCTGCTGTTGGGCAAGATAGTGCCCAACGTCGTGATTGCCCTGCTCAACATGTTGACCATCGTCGGCTTCGGTATTCTCTGGTTCGGGGTGCCCTTCCAGGGCGACTTCCTCCTCTTCTGCAGCCTCTCCTTCATGTACGTCTTCTCGGGCCTCGGTCTGGGTCTGCTCCTCTCCACCATCTCGCAGAACCAGAAGCAGGCCCAGCAGTACGCCGGGATGATGATGCTCCTGGGGCTTGTCATCGGCGGCTTCATCTTCCCCCGCGAGACGATGCCCCCCGTCATTCAGGCCGTCGGCTACCTCTTTCCCCTGACCTACTTCATCCCCATCGCCCGCGGTGTGATCAGCAAGGGGATCGGGATCGAGTTCCTCTGGGGAGAGGTGCTCGCCCTCCTCTTCTACACCGTCGTCATCATCGTGGCGGCGACCCGGGTCTTCCGCCAGGAGCTGGACTGATGCTCGGCTTCCAGCTGCGCTTCGAGCGTCTCACGGCTCTCATCCGCAAGGAGCTGACCCAGCTCTTGCGCGACCGCCGGACGCTCTTCCTCATCGTCACCATGCCCCTCCTGGAGCTCTTCCTCTTCGCCTACGCCGTCGACCTGACCGTCGACCACCTGCCGACCGCCGTGGCGGATCTGAGTCGGGATGCGGAGAGCCGGGCTTTCCTCGACGCCCTCGACGTCTCCGGCTACTTTGACATCGTTCTCTACGTCGCCGACGAGCGGGCGGTCATCGGGGCCATCGATCGGGGGGACGCCAAGGCAGGTGTGGTGATCCCGCCCGACTTCGCCGCTCGCCTGGAGCGCAGTGAGGCCCAGGCGCTGGTCCTCTTCGACGGCTCCGACTCCTTCTCGGTGCAGTCCGGCTACGCGGCGGCGACCTCCATCGCCCAGACGCACGCGCTGGAGATCCTGGCCCGGCGGGTGGAGCGCAGGGGCTGGGAGCTGCTGACGATGCCCATCGTCTCCTCGACGCGCGTCCTCTACAATCCCAATCTCAACGACCTTGTCTTCATCATGCCGGGGCTGGTCGCCATGCTCCTGCAGATCCTGGCCGTCAACATGACGGCGCAGTCCGTGGTGCGGGAGTACGAGATGGGGACCATTGAGCAGCTGCTCGTCACCCCGGCGCGCCCCCTGGAGATCGTGCTGGGCAAGCTCGTGCCCAACACGCTCGTCGCCTTCCTCTCCCTCCTGACCATCCTGGGCGCCGGCGTCTTCTGGTTCGGCCTGCCCTTCCAGGGCAGCGTCTGGCTCTTCGCCCTGCTCTCCTGGCTCTTCATCATCTCCGGGTTGGGGCTGGGCCTGCTCGTCTCCACCGTGGCGCACACGCAGCGGGAGACGCAGCAGATCACCGCGACGATCATGCTGCTGAGCCAGCTCCTGACGGGCTTTATCTACCCCCGCGCTCCTATGCCTGCCGTCGTACGTCTGGTGGGCAATCTCATTCCCTTGACCTACTTCGTGCGCATCGCCCGGGGCATCATCACCAAGGGGGTGGGGATGCGCTTCCTGTGGGCGGACGCCGTGGCCCTGGTCGTCTACTCGGGGGTCGTGATGCTCCTGGCGGCGCTCTCTTTCAAGAAGCGGCTCGATTAGGGTCTGTAAAGGAACAAATGCCCGATGGCACACAACCGAGAGCGTAGAGCTGGAGCCTCTCGTAGGCGTTTGAGGCTCACAAATTTCGGTGACGAACGCCCCGGGTAAGTAGGTCATTTACAATCATTCGGGAAGTTACAGTTTGAAGAGCGCTTGGCGGCGCTGTGAGGGTGGAGGATACGTTGAACGCTTACGACGGTGTGACTATCGAGGCGCGGGAGCTGGTCAAAACGTTCCGGACGCAGAGTGGGAGCGTGACCGCCGTCAACGGTGTCTCCCTGCAGGTGCGACGGAGTGAGACCTTCGGCCTTATCGGCCCGGATGGGGCGGGGAAGACCACCACCATCCGGGTCATTCTGGGGCTGCTCCAGCGCACCGCGGGGGAGAGCCGTATCCTGGGCTACGACTCCATGCGGGACACCTACGCCATCCGCGAGCGCGTCGGCTACATCGCCCAGCAGTTTGCCCTCCCGGCGGACCTGACGGTGATGGAGAACATGCGCTTCTTCGCCGCTATCCAGGGGGTCAGCCGTGAGGTGCAGAAGCGGCGTATCCCCGAACTGCTCGAGTTCGCCGGTCTGGCGGAGTTCACCCAACGCCTTGCCGGCCGGCTCTCCGGGGGGATGAAGAAGAAGCTGGCCCTCGCCTGCAGCCTCATCCACGAACCCCAGGTAGTCATGCTCGACGAACCGACCCTGGGGGTCGATCCCGTGAGCCGCCGGGAGTTCTGGAATCTGCTGGGCAACCTGCGCGTGGAGCAGGGGATGTCCATCTTCGTCTGCACCCCCTACATGGACGAGGCGGAGCGCTGTAACCGGGTGGGTCTGATGTACCGGGGTGAGCTGGTCGCCTACGACAGTCCCGCCGCCATCAAGAAGCAGGTGCCCGGGCGCCTGCTGGAGTTCACGCCCTCCGAGTTTGAGGCGGCCAAGCGTTTGGTGGAGGGGCTGGCGGGCGTGTTGGAGCTGCAGACCTACGGGCGGATGCTCCACGTCTTCGTCGACGACCTGCAAGGGCGCCGCGGAGAGATCGAGCAGGCCCTGGCTGCGAAGGGGATCGGCTGTGAGGGGCTGCGGGAGATCGAGCCGCGGATGGAGGAGGCCTTCATCTCTCTGATTCGGAAGCAGTCTGCGCGGCAGGCTGCGCGGCAGGCGGGGTCCGGGCATGGCTGAGCACCCCATCGTCGTCGCAGGGCTGACGAAGAAGTTCGGCACCTTCACCGCCGTGGACCACGTGAGCTTCCACGTCCAGGCGGGTGAGGTCTACGGCTGGCTGGGCCCCAATGGGGCGGGGAAGACGACCACCATCCGGATGCTCCTGGGGCTCATCAAGCCGACCGCGGGTGAGGCGCGGGTCCTGGGGTACGATCCGGCCCGGGAGACCAAGGCCATGCAGGCGCAGGTGGGCTACATGTCGCAGCGCTTCACCCTCTACAACGACCTGACGGCGCTGGAGAACATCCGCTTCTACGGGCAGGCCTACGGCTTGGGGCGCAGGGCGCTCCGCCGCCGGGAGGAGGAGCTCCTCGGGATGGCGGGTCTCCAGGGGCGCGAGGAGACGTTGACCGGCAACCTCTCGGGCGGGTGGAAGCAGCGGCTGGCCCTGGGGTGCGCCATCGTCCACCGCCCCCGGGTTGTCTTCCTCGACGAGCCCACGGCCGGGGTGGACCCCATCAGCCGGCGCGAGTTCTGGGAGCTGATCTATGCCATGGCGCAGGAGGGGGTGACGGTGCTCGTGACCACCCACTACATGGACGAGGCGGAGCTCTGCCAGCGGGTGGGCTTCCTGAGCAGGGGGCGCCTCATCGCCCTCGATGCGCCCGAGCGCCTGAAGGAGAGCGAGATGCGCGGGGAGGTCCTGGAGGTCAGCACCCCCACACCCGACAGGGCGGTACGCGTCCTCCAGAGGGCACAGCAGGAGGGGCGCCTGCCCCTTGAGGAGGTCGCCCTCTACGGCGCGGAGATCCACGTCGTCCTGCCCGATGCGCGGAAGCACCAGGAGCCGATCCGCCGGCTGCTGGAGGCCTCGGAGATCGAGGTGCGTCACCTGGCGCCCATCGCTCCCACGCTGGAGGACGTCTTCATCTCGGCGGTGAAGCCGCAGGCGTAGGGGATGGACTAAAGGCGGCAGGTCTGCTTTACAGTGTAGAAGATCACAGAGTTTGAACGGAGCGAGGGACGCAGATGAAGGTGAAGAGGTTGGGAGAGTGTCGTCGAATCTGGCAGGTGACCGGGGGGCTGATTGTCCTCCTCTTGGCTGTGCTGGGAGCCTGTCGCGGGCAGCGGGCCGAGAACGGGCCGTTGACTGCCTCGGGCGTGCTGCACGCTCGAGAGGTGACCGTCGCCAGCGAGTTCGGCGGGCGGATTGAGCGCCTCCTGGTGGAGGAGGGGGAGGCGGTGGCGGCCCGAGCGCCCCTGGTGCAGCTGGACACCGATCTTGTCGACGCCGAGATCCAGGTCGCTGCGGCGACCGTGGCGTTGGCAGAAGCCGGCTTGCAGCAGGCCCGTGCCGGCGCCCGTCCGGGAGAGATCGAGATCGCCCGGGCGCAGCTGGCCCAGGCCGAGGCAGCCTCGGCGGCCGCCCACCGGGCGATCAGCGACACGACGGCGCTGCTGCAGAACCCTCAGGAGATCGATCTCCAGATCGCCGTGCTGCGCGCCCAGATTGCGTCCGCCGAGCACCGGACGGCGGAAGCCGCCGCCATGAAGGACTACGCGGAGTTCAGCAAGCGTCAGGCCGCCGCCGCCGTCTCCCGGTGGGGGGAGGGGGGGCGAGAGCGCTTTCCCGTGAGCTACGAGGACATCCTGGGGGAGCTGCCCGACGAAGTCCTCGATCTGCTGCCCGACGATCCCGGCGACATCCCCGGTCTCGACGAGGGTGTCTACACGATTGGGGATTGGGAGATCCACGTGGAGGATGATGAGATCCAGCTCTACCGCTGGCAGACCGTCGACGTCCCCGCCGCCGCGCACCTGGCCCCCATCTTCTGGTGGAAGTCGTGGGTGGGGGTCAACGCGGCTGCGGCCCAGGAGGAGGGGCTGGAGGCAGCGTTGAGCGACCTCTACGCCCGGCGGGCCAGCCCCCACTCGATCGAGGCGGCGGTGGATGAGGCAACCTACCGGAGCGCCGAGGCCGAGGCGCAGGTGTCGCTGGCCGAGACCCAGCTGGCGGCATTGGAAGCGGGAGCATCCCCAGAGCAGATCGCGGCGCTGGAGGCGCGCCTGGGGCAGGCGCAAGCCGGACTGGACTCCCTGCGGGAGAAGCGGGAGCTCTATCGCCTTACGGCCCCCAGCAGCGGCGTCGTCCTGGAGCTGATCTCCCGCCCGGGTGAGGTGGCGGCCCAGGGGGCTCCCATCGTCACCCTGGCGGATCTCTCCCAGCTGACCCTCACTGCCTATGTGCCCGAGCTCTCCCTGGCGAAGATCTACCTCAACCAGCCGGTGACGGTGACCGTGGACAGCTTCCCCGGACGCTCCTTCGAGGGGTGGGTGAGCCGCGTCGCCGACGAGGCGGAGTTCACGCCCCGCAACGTCTCCACGGAGGAGGAGCGGGTCACGCTCGTCTTCGCCGTCGACGTTCGAGTCCCAAATCCCGAGGGGCTTCTCAAGCCGGGTATGCCGGCGGACGCGCTCTTTGTAACCGGCAGGGAGGGGGAGCGATGAAGGGGCGCGTAGCTCGCTCGCTCGGTAGACTTTGCCGGCACCTTCTCATTCACCTGCTCCTGACGCTCTCTTCCCTGGGAGCTCTGACGGGGTGTTCGAAACCAGGGGCGGCGCAGGAGCAGGTGCTGTGGGCGTCGGGCACCCTGCGCGCCACCGGGGTGCGCGTCGCCAGCGAGACCGGCGGTCGGGTCGCGGAGCTGCACGCGGAGCCCGGACAGCGGGTCTCCACGGGGGACGTCCTCGTGGTGCTCGACGCCACCCCCTTTCTGCTGCAGCTGGCCCCTGCCGAGGCGGCGGTGGAGGTGGCGCGGGCCGATCTGAACCAGGTTGCAGCCGGGCCCCGCGCTGAGGCGGTCGAGGCTGCACGCGCCTCCCTGGCGCTGGCGGAGGCCGAGCGGGACGGGGCCCGGGCGGCGTGGGGGCACGCGCAGGAGAAGGTGGAGGATCCCCAGGAGATCAATACCCAGATCGTCGAGGCGCGGTCCCGGCTGGCTCTCGCCGAACAGGGGGTGGAGCTGGCCGAGGCGGAGCTGCAGGAGACGCAGTATCTCTACGATCGCCGGAAGGCGAACCAGTGGGAGTTAGCTGCGGCTCAGGAGTCCCTGGCGGCCGCCGAGGACGACCGCCGCGCTGCCGAGGCTCTCCTGAACCGGCTCTGGGGCCTGCGTCACGAGCCGCTGGGCCTCATCGCCCGGGCCCACGCTGCCGAGGGACACTACCGGGTCCTGGCCGCGGGGGCGGAGGTGGCGCGGGCACGGCTGGAGGATCTGCTGGCGGGGCCGACGCCCGAGGAGCTGGCGGTCGCGGAGGCAGTGGTGCAGCAGGCGGAGGCCGAGGTCGCCGTGCTGCGAGCCCGGATCGAGAGGTGCACCCTGCGCAGCCCGCTGGACGGTGTCGTCGTGCAGCAGGCCATCCGGGTGGGGGAACTGGCGGCGCCGGCTGCTACGCTGCTCACCTTGGCGGACCTCGAGCAGCTGGTCCTGGAGGTCTACGTGCCCGAGGGGCAGATCGGGCGGGTGAGGCTGGGGCAGCCGGTCGCTGTGGAGATCGACGGCTACCCCGACCGGCGCTTCGAGGGGGAGGTGGTGCGCATCGGGAGCGAGCCCGAGTTCACACCGCGCAACGTCGCCACGCAGGAGGGGCGGCTCAACACCTTTTACGTGGTCGATATCCGGCTGGAGAACTCCGGGGGGCTTCTCAAGATCGGTATGCCGGCCGACGCTACTTTTCTGAATCCCGGGGGACAATGACCTGCAGCGCTTGGGGCACGAGGCGGACGGTGACGGGGGTGGTGCCGAGGAGGTCACCGTCCCCCTGCACGCCGACCTCCTCATCGGCCTCGATGGTGAGCTCCTCGTCCACCTTGATACAGTGGATGTGCGGACTCTGTTTCTCTCTGGCGAGGAGCAGGCTGGTACCTATCTTGGCGTAGTCGAGGACGCTCTTCGTCTGCAAGAAGCAGACCTCCATCTGGCCGTCGTCCAGTCGAATTCCATCCTGGAGGCGGATGGTCGACGTGCCCAGGGCGGGGCTGTTGACCACCATAACCTCGGAGGCGTGAACCTTCTGCCTCTTTCCGTCGATGGTGATGTTAAAGCGATGGGGCTGGTAACCGAGCGCTTTCTTGACCCCCGCCAGGATGTAGGCAAAGAAGCCCAGGCTCCGTTTCTGGTCACGTTCAGTATCCTCCATCATCGAGGCGCTCATGCCCACGCCCACGTTGAGGAGGCAGTAGCGCTCATCCGTCTGCATCACGTCGACGCAACGCACCTTGTGCTCGCCCAGGAGGAGACTCATGGCCTCCTCCAAGTCTTCCGGGACGCCCAGCTCCTGCGCGAAGACGTTGCCTGTGCCGGCCGGTAGAATGGCCAGGGGGATCTCGGTGTTGACGAGGGCGCTGGCAACGCTGGAGACGGTGCCATCTCCCCCCGCCACGACGACGAGGTCGAAGTGGTTACCGAGCGCTTCTCTGACGATAGCAGTGACGTCGTCATCCTCTTGAGTCTCGTAGACCTCGCACTCCAGCCCCCCTTCGTCCCCACACTCCCCGAACATCACCCGCACATCATCGGGGTCGGTCGTCCCGGCAACGGGATTCAGTACGATGAAAACCTTTTTTCTATCCAAAGCTTATCTCCTTATCCATGAAAGTGAGTGGTGAACAGTGAGTGGTGAGAAGAGGTTAGCTCCAAACCTCCTGCACCCTACTTGCTCCTCTCGGGCTCGTAGGCCCGATCGACGGCAGCAGTGAGGTGCGCGCCGAAGAGCGTGATCATGCTGCCGATGTAGGTCCAGAGCAGCAACAGCACGACCGTGGTCAGCGAACCGTAGACGAGCTCGTACTGGGCCAGACCACTGGTCAGATAGCGGGTGAAGGCCAACTTCGCGATCTCCCATCCGCCGGTGGCGATCGCCGCCCCCCAGAGGGCGGCGGTCCAAGGCACCTTCACGTTGGGCACCCAGCGATAGAGAGCGAGGAAGAGCAGAAAGGTGAAGAGGAAGGGGAGCAGGTTGGTCGCGATCTCCCAGAGCATGGAGTCGTAGAGCGTGCTCGCCGTACGGCCCAGAAGCGGGATCTCCAGCTGGCTCAGAATCCGTGGAGCAGCTGTAGCGGCAATCGATAAGAAGAGGAGTAGTGTCAGGACGCCCACCATACCTATGGCCAACAGTCGATTGCGGAAGTAGCCGCGGACCGGTGCTTCATCCCAGGCCAGGTTGATGTTGTAGCTGAGCATGCCGAAGGCGGTCGCTGCGGACCAGAGCAGGCCCAGCAGACCTACCAGCCCGATAGAGCGCTGTTGCAGGACCGCCTGGATGTTATCCCGGATAAGCGTGCGCGAGACGGGAATGGCCTGCTCGATGTAACGGAAGACGCGCTGCCGCGCCAGCTCCCCCTGCAGGATCGCGCCCAGCAGAGAGATGAGCAGCAGGAGCAGCGGAAAGAGGGAGAAGAAGATGTAGTAAGCCATGCCGGCAGCGCCGGCGGCGGCTCTCTTGCGCGTAAAACTTCTCACTGCGAGACGGACGATGTCGGGGCGACCGCCCAGGAGCCCGTTGATACGTTGATAGAGTGAGCTGAGATGTTCTTTGTGGGTACCCACGACCGTTTCCTTCTCTTGCAGCAGAGGGCTTGCGGAGATCCTCTGAGATCCCCGCAAGCCACGAAGCTTTAGGGCTGCTTCCAACGCGTGCGCAGTTTCTCGCGCTTCTTCCGAATCTGCCGCTCGATGGCGTTCAGGGCCGCCTGCAGGGCATTGATCGCCGTATCGCCTTTCTCAACGGCAGCCAGGTTCTCCGGGCGGATGTAGGCCACGATGCGTGCCTTGTAGCGATGCGGAGTGTTGCTGCTCGTCAGCTCCTCGAGCGACACCGCAGCCCCTATCAAGTCGTCGTGTCCTTCGGCCAACTTGAGCAGGCGGGTGCGGGTCTCGGTGCGCAGCGGTTCGTCGGGTTGGTCGGTCTCATTCAAATACTCGTAGTCGAAGTTCATCGAATCCATAGGCTTGTTACTCCCTCCTCTAAGTGTAGTCACGCTAAATAGCAACCGGAGTTAGTCGTTAGATCACTCCCATCTCTTTCAATATCTGTCCTACAACCACGGGGATGAAGCTCATCCCCAGAATCAGGCCCCAACCGGAGAGTCCCGGGCGGACGATGCTCAGCAAATTCGCCAGGAAGGGGACGTAGACGGCCGCCACCAGCAGCCCCACGCAGAGAGCGAGGGCCCCCCAGACGTAGGGGTTGCGCACAATGTCATTATTGAGCAGATCTGAGCCCCTGTCGCGCATGTTGAAGACGTGCCAGAGCTGGGCCAGGGCCAGCGTCAGGAAGGAGATGGTCACGGCTCGCTCCTGCGCCATTCCGAAGGTGCGGAGGGCCAGGAAGAGCGCGCTGAGGACGGAGATCGTCATAACGGCTCCGAACCCGCCCATGATAGTCCAGTGCCGGTTCGTCATAACCGGTTCTTGGGGATCGCGGGGCGGGCGCTCCATAACGTGGGGATCGCCTTCGCCCACGCCCAGGGCCAGCGCCGGGAAGACGTCGGTCACCAGGTTGAGGAAGAGGATCTGCAGGGGCAGGATGGGCAGGGGGGCGTTGACGAGGGAGGCCAGGGCCACGGCCATGACCTCGCTGATGTTGCAGGAGAGGAGGTAGAGGACGAACTTGCGGATGTTGGAGAAGATGACCCGTCCCTGCTCGACGGCGGCGACGATGGAGGAGAAGGCGTCGTCCTGCAGGACCATGTCTGCGGCCTCGCGTGCCACCTGGGTTCCCCGCTGTCCCATCGCCACACCGATGTCGGCCTTCTGCAAGGCCGGAGCGTCGTTGACCCCGTCGCCCGTCATGGCGACGATGTTGCCCGCCTCCTGGTGTATGCTGATGAGATCCAGCTTCTGGCGGGGGTTGACCCGGGCGAAGATCCGCGTCTCCAGCAGCCGTTCCCGCTCCTCCTCGGTGAGATCGTCCGTCTCCGGAAAGTCCTGCCCGCGGATGACGGGCGCATCGTCGTCTTCCACCAGGCCGACGGCCTGGGCGACGTTCCGTGCCGTCACGGGTTGATCGCCCGTCGCCATGATGACCTTGATGCCGGCGTTCTGGCAGGCCCGGATGGAGTCGCGCACCTCCTCACGTGGGGGGTCCAACAGACCGACGAGGCCCAGGAAGGTCAATCCCTGGTAGGGATCGCCTTCCGGATCTTCGGTCTCGCGGCGCGCCATGGCCAGAACCCGGAGGCCCTCCGCGGCCATACGCGTGTTCTCCTCCAGCCAGTGGTCGCGATCCTGCTCGTCGAGAGGCTCCGCGCCCTCGCGGGTGAGAATGCGCTCTGAGGCCCCCAGCACCGCCTCGGGACTTCCCTTCACGGCGACGTAGTAGTCGCCGTTCCGGCGGTGGAAGGTGGCCATCATCTTGACCTCCGGGTCGAAGGCCACCTCGCGGGTCTCGGGCAGCTCCTCCAGGAGCTCCTGCCGTCGCCAACCGGCCTTGATGCCCGCCAGGAGCAGGGCGACCTCCATGGGATCGCCTACGGCCTCCACACCCTCCCGGTCATCGCCGGTGTCCTCCTCGAGGTTGACGTTGGCGTTGTTGGCCAGCATCCCCACCTTCAGCGTCTGGGCCACGAGCTCGGTGTCGGTAGGGTCGATGGGCTGTCCGTCTCGCAGGAAGCGCCCCTCGGGCTCCAGCCCCTCACCCTCCACGGTGAGATTGCCGTAGGAGAGGTTGAGGCGCTTGACGGTCATCTGATTTTCGGTCAGCGTCCCCGTCTTGTCGGTGATGATGACGTTGGTCGAGCCCAGAGTTTCCACCGCCGAGAGGCGGTTGATGAGGGCCTTGCGGCGGGCCATGCGCCACATCCCCCGCGCCAGGGCCACGGTGGCGACGATGGGCAGCCCTTCGGGAATGCTGGCCACGGCGAGCGCGATCGCCGTCTCGATCATCAGCCGGGTCTCCTTGCCCGTGAGAATGCCGGCGATGGCGACGAGCACCGTGAGACCGAGCGTGATCCAGATGAGACGCTGGCCCAGGGTGTCGAGCCGCTTCTCGAGGGGCGTGACCTCCTCCTCGGCCTGCTGGACGAGGGCCGAGATCTCCCCCAGCTCCGTGTCCATCGCCGTGTTAACGACGACGCCCTCCCCGGAGCCCCGGGTGATGGAGGTGCCCTTGTAGACCATGCTGTGCCGATCCGCGACCTCCAAGTCCTCCTCCACCGGCTCCATCTGCTTGCTGACGGGCACCGATTCACCGGTAAGGGCCGACTCGTTGGCCTGCAGCTTCGAGGCCTCCAGGAGGCGCAGGTCGGCGGAGACGATGTCGCCGCTCTCCAGGATGACGATGTCACCGGGAACCAGCTCCTCCGCGGAGATCTCCTCCACGAGCCCGCCGCGCCTTACCTTGGCGTCGACGGTGCTCAGCTCCTGGAGGGCCTCCATGGAACGCACGGCCTGGAGCTCTGTCACGAAGCCGATGGCGGCGTTGATGATCACGACGATGAAGATGGCGATGCTCTCCTCCAGATCGCCGAGGACGAAGGAGACGATGCCCGCCACCACGAGCAGCCCGACAATCAGGCTCTTGAACTGCTCGACCAGGATCTCCCACGCGCTGCGGGTCTCCGCCTCGCGCAGCCGGTTGGGGCCGTACTCCTCCCGGCGTTGCTCGATCTCCTCCTTCGAGAGCCCCGCGTCACGTTCCACTTCCAGGACCGACAGCACCTCTTCCGGGGGAAGCGACCAGGGATGTTCGAGGGCGGCGTCGTGCGTTGTTTTGTTCATTGCGATGGATAACTCCTTTTTCTAATCGTGGTCAGCCCTGCAGAAGTGTCTCGCCGCCGTCAATCCACACGGGGGTGCCCGTGATGTGGCTGCTGGCGTCGGAGACGAGGAAGAGCACCAGTTGCGCTACGTCCTGCGAGGAGCCGGGCTCTCCGTCGGTGAGGGGGATGTTCCCCTCGGGAAACTCCACAGGCTCGCCGATCTCGTCCAGGTTGCGACGGATGGTGTTCTCGTCGATCTGGGTGGTGATGGCGCCCGGACAGATCACGTTGACCCGAATGCGGGCGTCGGCCAGCTCCAGCGCCAGCATCTTGGCCATGGCGACCTGGGCCGCCTTGGAGCCGGCGTAGGCGGTGGCGCCGCTGAGGCTGAACTTGCGCGTGCCGTTCACCGAGGAGGTGATGACAATGGCGCCCCGCCCCTGCTTTTTCAGGTGGGGGACGCTATATTTGAGGGTCAGAAAGGTTCCCAGGACGTTGACGTCCATGGTCTTCTGGAACTCTTCCGGCTTCAGGTCCTCGATAGCAGCCCACGCGCCGTTGATGCCCGCGTTGGCAAAGACGATGTCCAGCCGTCCCCAGGTCTCGATGACCTTGCTGATAGCAGCCTCCATCTCGTCGGGTTTCGAGATATCGGCGACCACCACCAGCCCCTCGCCGCCTTGCCCCTCGATCTCCGCCACCACCTTCTCCAGTTCATCACGGGTCCGGCTCAGAGCTGCCACGCGGGCCCCTTGCTCGGCCAGAAGCAGGGCCGTCGCCTTTCCAATCCCCGAGCCGGCTCCCGTCACCAGGGCGACCCTGTCATCCAGTCTCGTTTCCATGAATCTCCCTCCTTTACAACGGTCAAGTAGTCTTCAGTCTGATAGTCGTGCGGTTATCTCTTGGCTCCGCTGAAAAAAGATCTTTTACCACGGAGAGCACGGAGATTTTTGATGTTGAACTTCACAGAATGGAACTTCAGACTTAGCTTTCATAAAGATCTCTGTGATTTTCCCGGTGTTCTTTGTGTCCTCCGTGGTGAGACATAGTTCTTTCAGTGGAGCCATCTCTTGCTTGGGTAGAGATCAAGCAATCCTCTTTACGAATCGTTGCCCAGTCTGAGCAGGTATGTTCTCTCGACAGGCCGGTTCTCTTACCTCTCTACCTCGTAGTCCTCCCCCGCCTCCTGGGTAAGGTCGACGACGACCTCCTGGCCTCCCCAACCGTCCACAAGGTCGTGCGCTCTCACCCGCACCTCGTCGACCCCCTCGGGGATCTCGATGTTGCTCTGACTCCGGGTGAAGGGCTGTTCATCGACGTGGGGGTGGAGTAGGGTACGGGTGAAGTCGCTGCCCGCATCGGGCTTCACGACCTCGCCGCTGGGCAGGACGACGTCCCACCCATCGGCGTAGTCCTCCCACCCCGTGTCCGGATGGCGCACGGTGACGTGGAAGGTCCAGCTCCCGGCCTCCTTCTGCACGGCCCGGACGAAGGTGACGTCGGCGTTCGCCGCCCCCTCCTCCCCGGACGCCGAAGGCGTGGGTGAAGAGGGCGACCCCGTTGCCGTGAGCGTGGGGCTCGCCTCTGCAGCGGTACAGGCTGCGAGACTCAGCAGCAGGAGTACGGCGACGACTATGCTACTCTTCCCGCTGTCCACGGCGCCAGCTCTCCAACACGGCGAAGAGGACCCCTCCCGCGATCAACCACGTGGCCCAGTAGTCCATCCAGCCGAGCAGGGGGCTGGGCATGCCGGCCTTCTCCTTGCGGGATTCCAGCTCCTTGGCAAAGGCTCGCGCCGCATCGGGATTATCCACCCGCCCGTGCATGAGCGGGACGGGGAAGAGCCGTAGGCCTGCCGGACGCAGCCACGCGCTGAGGTTCAG
Organism: Anaerolineae bacterium; assembly: GCA_034437215.1. Taxonomy (GTDB): domain Bacteria; phylum Chloroflexota; class Anaerolineae; order B4-G1; family SLSP01; genus DAOTVC01. The sequence continues at coordinate 140,047 of DAOTVC010000175.1, forward strand.
ATATCCATCATCGTCCACGCTGGCGTCGACGTCCTGGACTCGGAAGGGGCTCGTGCCCCGTTCGACGAGAGCGATCGCTGTGGGCTTCAACCAGAGGTGAGGGGCGGGTCCTTCTTGCTCCTCGTCCAGGGCGGCGGTTACGGTCTTCTCGAGAGTCTCGTATGCCGCTCCCGGTCCCACTGTCATCTTCGATCCCCGCAGGGTGAAGGTGACGACCTTCTCCGGATTTTCCGCACTGCGTGCCGTGTATGTGTAAGTCTCCATGGTTCAACTCCTCCTATTCATCTACTTTTTCTACTTTGACAGGACGGACTCCGTCCTGTCACGGCGCTTGTTCCAGGCGGCGCCGACCCTCACAAATTCGATTGGCGCTCACTGCAGTGGTTTGTGGGGAGAGACGGGCTCTCCCCACCATTGTCCGCTACAGAGTGTCGCTAATCCCTTCGAAGAAGCCCTCGTCCTCGTCTTCTTCATCCAGATCCTCGGGCTCTTCCCCTTTCCGGTACCAGTCGCCCTTCTTCTCGTCCTGGACGTACTCCTTCTTGACCACGTGCCAGGCGTCCCGGTGGGCCATCCCTGCCTGCCCCAGGTCTCCTCCGATCTCGGGCTTGTAGGCGTCCCAGGCCTTCTGGTACGCTTCCAGGTAGAGCTCCTGTGCCTCCTCGGGCAGAACGTCGCGGATAGTATCGGGCAGGTCATCCAGACTCTCGTATCGCATCTCTTGCTCCTTTCAATCTGCGTTTACCATGGACCTCCATTAAAATTGCACCACTCTCTCTGCTCTCATCACCTCCGTCTGCGCTAAGGATTTTCCACACCGCGGCTGCGCACCTCATCCCGGATACGCAAGAGGGCTTCCTGGGTTTCAGGGTTGAGCCGGTCGGCAAAGTTCGTGAGGCCATCCAGAAGGAACTGGGCGATGTCCGGTGAGATCTCCGCGACTCGACGTGCATAGATGACGAGGGCCTCGCCGTCGGCTGCGTCCCCCCGGGCGACCTCCTCCTGCAGCGTCGCGAGCCGCTCCTTCAGGGTAAGCCGCTCGTTCAGAGTGAGGCCCGGGTGGTTCTCGGCGGCCTCCTGCATGCGGGTGAAGAGGGCGGGCAGCCCCATGGTGTTCAACGTGTCCATCAGGGGCTCGCGGCGGCGTTCGAAGTCGGCGGCCCCGGCTCCCGTATCCTCGGTCAACGGCTCGGTGCCGTCCTTGACGTTGGCGTAGAGGTAGGTGCCCTCCCCCTCGTACTTATCGCCCGCGGTGAGGGTGGTGTCGGGAATGACGTCGGTCTGGGTGAAGCCCTGACGGTCGATGGGCGGCTTCTGCTCCCTGCTGCGGGCCATGACCTCGTGGATCTCCTCGACGAAGGCGTTCACCTCCTTGGCCATGCCCGGGTCCCCCTCGACGAAGGCCTCCAGAGCGCCGGTAAGCTGGGCGTTCACCGCCTCGGGCTCCTCCTCGAAGGCGTCCCAGAGGGAGCCGTAGGCGCTCTCCTCCTGGAGCCGGGGCTCCAAAAGGCGCACGATACCCTCGGCGGCCGCGACGGCTTCCGGGCCGTAGCGCTGCTGCAGCGACTCCCCCTCGTCCTGAAAGTAGAGTCGTAGAAATCTCACAACCTCTCGAACAGCCATGCGATGTGAACCTCCTTGGGTATTGGTCGGGTAGTCGAATAGTCGGGTAGTCGGATAGTCGAATAGTCGGGTCGTCACCTCTCTCTTGGGAATACCGGGTGAGCAGCCTCTCCCGCGTCCCGGGTATGCTATCGGGTGCGAATGGGCGGGAAGGGGGGACCGTCGGAGACGGGCTCGTCATCCTCCTCCTCGGTGACCGAGAGGTCGTTGATGACCTCCACGATGCCCGGCTGGGCTTCGGCGATGGTAGCTGCGGCCGTGCGTACTTCCTCGCTCTCCACCCGTCCTTGCAGCGTGACGACGCCGCCGTCGTTGATGACGTCGATAACGGCATCCTCCGTTCGTGAGTCGTTCTTGAGAGCGACCTCGACCTCTTGTGCTAATTGGTCCTCTGCCAGCGGCATGATCTTTACCTCCTTTGTGTAAGTTAAAAGTTGCGAGTTGAAAGTTAAGCTGATGGAAGCTCGGCTTCCCGTCAACGCCTTCTGGATTCTGTCAGTCGCACGGCTCTTCCCGTCTCCGGCGCTCGAAGCGCACCTCAAGCTTTCCCAAGAAGTGGAGGGTGATGAGCACGAGCACGGTCGCACCCACCGCCAGGATGAATTGGGAGAGGGCGACGCTGACACTGAGAGCCGTCGTGAAAAGGATGGAGGCGGCGGTGGTCAGCCCCTCGATGTAGTTGTCAGTCCGCCGGAAGAAGATCGTGCCGGCGCCCAGAAAGGAGACGCCGATGATGGTGGCCTGCACAATCCGCACCGGGTCCGCGCGCACGTATGCACCCCCGACGCCACGGATGTAGCTTTCCACGAGTACGCTGCCCAGGGAGACGAAGAGGGTCGCTGATCCCGCTACGAGCATGTGCGTGCGCAGTCCGGCGGGCTTGTTCTCGAGCTCCCGCTCCAGACCGATGATGGCGCCCAACAGCATCGCCAGCGCCACGTTCAGAAGGGTGGCAAGCTCTCTGTTCTGCCGTAAGAAATCCACTCTTGCTCTCCCTCTATAGTGACCCGGATCTGACCGGTGGGAAGGGCGGCCCCTGTTGATCGGGCTCCTCCCCGGGCTCAACCACCAGATCGTTGACGACCTCGGTGACGCCGTGCTGCGAGGTCGCGAGCACCTCGGCGGCATCCACGATCTCCGCCGTCGGCGCCGTCCCCTTCAGGGTCACCAGCCCTCCCCGGGCGGTCACCTCGATGGCGCCGTTCTGCGTTCGGGAATCGCTGCGCAGCGCCTCCCGCACCCGTTCCGCCAATTCCGAATCCGTCCGTGCCATCTTTACTCCTCTCCTGCCTCGGGAAACTCCCCGCCGTAACGGAAGAGGGCGGCCACCGGCGCGCTCGCCGGCATCTCTTCGTCAGCCACCAGGTAGACGGTGCCGCTGTTGAGGTAGGTGTAGAGGGCGGCGAGGTCGAGCAGATCCTGCGCGCCCGCTTGGGGCTCGTCGTAGATCTCCATGCTGTTGCTCTCCGGGTCGAAAGTGCCCCAGACGTGCGCGCCCCGGCGCACGTAGAGGGTGTCCACCCGCTCGAAGTAGGCGGAGGGCACGATCTCCTCCACGTCCGTCGAGACCATATCGGGCGCGTTAGTTGCCAGCTCCTTGAAGCGGACGGCGCGTTCCCGCCGTTCCACGGTGAAGTGTTCGGCGACGAGGGGCCAAGCCTCACGGTGCAGCGCCTCGGGTTCGGCGACCTTGATGTTGATCTCCACACCCTCCTTCGCCAGGTAGGGGTAGTTGCTCACCTCGCGGTAGAGGTGCATCACGCGCTCTTCGCCTGCCAGCACCAACGGCGCTACCTGGGCGGAGATGAGGCTTTCCAGCTCGTTGTCGAGCCAGTTGAAGAACTTCCGGATGCGCTTCTTCTCCTCCTCCGTCTCGTAGGACTGGCCGTGGAAGAACTTGGGGGCCGCGTCGCGCCCGCCGATGGGGCGCCGCTTGTGTCCTCCCCGGTGGTCGCCCGCCATCTGCCCCCCCATGGCACGGGTGCTCATCTGCATGAAGAGCGGCTGCTGGTACTCTTCGGCGCCCAGGGCCTCCGTCAGGCTTTCGGGCAGGCTCTCGGGCGAGATCTCCACCACGGTGTAGTTCGTCCCGCCGAAGACCCGGATGTTGTCCTGGCTCAGCCCCAGAATGTAGAAGCGCGCGTCGGCGTTGAGCAGGGGGAGGAGGGGGGTGAGGTGGAAGCGGCTGTCGACGACGAGGAGGGGTTCGAAGTCCAGGGGCAGGCGGAGGGCGCGCTGGTAGCCCTTAGCCAGAAAGAGCGCCAGCCCATCGCTCATGTACTGCCAGACGAGGGTGTTGTTCAACAGAGCGCGCGCCGGCTCCAGCATCTTCTGAGCCTCGGGCAAGCGCAGCCCCTTCTCGACCAGCTTCTCCTCCGCTTCATTCAGACGGTTCTTGAGCTCAATACGATCCTGCCCTGTCTCCCGTCCGGGCCCCGCCCGGTGGGTGGGGATGTAGATAGAGACGTGGGGTCCTTCCTGCTCCTGCTGCTCGGTAAGTTCTTGTAGATCTGCTCTCGTAAGTAAATCCATTCAGTTGGCCTCCTCTGTTAGGTCGGGATCTCCAACAATCTTGACGACGATCTTGCCTCGAACGCCACCTTCCTCCCAGAGCCGTCTCTGGGCCTCGGGGATCTCCTCCAGGGCGATGACGGAGTCGATGACGGGCTGCAGCTCGCCCCGCTCGACGAGGACGCGCAGGGCGTCCAGCTTGAAGCGCTCGCGCTGCATGAAGGTGGGGTAGAGGGTGAGGTTCTTGTGGAAGGCGGCCTGGAAGCCGGCGTCGGTGCTGACGATGCCTGCCATCCGCCCGAAGGGCTTGGTGACGGGCAGGCTGCGGGTCAACAGGTCGCCGCCGACGGTGTCGAGGACGACGTCGACGCCGAAGCCGTCGGTCTCCTCCATCACGACCTCGGTGAAGTCCGCGGCTGCGTGGTCGATGGCCCGGTCGGCGCCGAGCGCCTCGACCTGCTCCACCATGTAGCCGCTGCAGCTGACGATGACGTAGGCGCCTGCAGCCTTGGCCAGCTGGAGGGCCAGTGACCCCACGCCGCCGGCGCCGTGGATGAGGACCGCTTCGCCTACCTTGAGCGCGGCCTTCTCGATGAGGCCATCCCAGGCGGTCATGCCCGCCAGAGGCAGGCCGGCCGCTTCCACGTGGGAGAGGGGCTCGGGTTTGTGGGCGGCGATGCTCTCGTCGACGGCGTGGTACTCGGCGTAGCTTCCCGACTCTCCGGAGATCAGGGGGGAGTAGTAGACCGCGTCCCCGATCTTGAAGTTGGAGACGCCCGGCCCCACCTCCTCGACGACGCCGGAGACGTCGTAGCCGATGATGGCCGGGGGCTCAATCCCCGCCCACTCACCCGCCTGGCGGATCTTGATGTCGACGGGGTTGATGGAGGTGGCGTGGACCCGTACCAGGAGCTCGTTGGGTCCCGGTTGGGGTCTTTCGGCCTCCCGTACTTCGAAGACCTCGGGGCCTCCGAACGCCTTGATATAGAGTGCTTTCATGGCCAGTGTTGCTCCTTTCCCATCTGTGAACCCCAGAGTGGGGCCCACAGGGCGTAATACTCTGCGAACTAGCTTCTGTTCTTGGTAAACTCGATGTCCTCCACGCTCCGCACGGCGTGTCCGTGGTAGAGGAACGAGACCTGGCGCAGGGTGAGGGCCTGATCGAAATCGTTGAGGGCCGAGATGCCGTCGGCGGGCACGATGATGTGGAACCAGCGCAATCCTGCCGAGGCCGCCGTGTGCAGTACGCAGATGTTGGCGACGGTGCCGACAATGACGACGTGCTCCACCTTCCAGATACGGCTGAGGTAGTAGTCGAGGTTGCTGGCGTAGAAGGCGTCGTAGCGCGGCTTGCGGCAGACGGGCTCGTCCTCCTGCGGCCGGAACTCCTCGATGATCTCCCAGCCCCAGGTGCCCTTTTTGACGTGCTCGGGCCAGGTCTCCCACTCGGGTGTGCCCTCCAGGTGGGTGTCCTGGGTGAAGGCGACGTGCACGCCGGCCTCCCGCGCGCGCTCCAGTAGTCCCCGGATAGGGGGGATGGTCTCGCCGGCAGCGTCGACGACGAGGCTGCCCTCCTCCTTGACGAAGTCGTTCTGCATGTCGACGATGACGAGCGCCGTCTTCGCGGCCGGTAACTCGACCCGGTCCTCGAAGGGAATCTCCGGCACCTCGACCTGCTTCTCGGGAACAAAATGGATGCTCATGCTCTGCTACCTCTTTCGTGCAAGATGTTGATCATTGAATTCGCCAGGTCACCACTTAGTAGGGCACTTCGTCGCGTGCCACCCCACGGTACCACCCAGAATGACCGCCACCTCTGACCACCCCCGGCGCTGTAGGATGCTCGCTCCGATCATGGAGCGCAGACCACTGCCGCAGAAGATGTGGATGGGCTGTCCCTGAGGGATCTCGTCCAGGTGATCGGGCAGTTGGGTGATGTGGATGTGGTGGGCGCCGGGGAGCTCCCCCTCCTCTTCGAGTTCCTCGTCGCTGCGTACGTCCAGGATCCAGGGCTTCTCCCCGGCGCTCAAAAGGTTGCAGAACTCCTGGGGCGTGACGCTCTTTATCGAGACACTTTCCTTCCCTGCCATGTGCCAATCCAGCATGCCGCCCGAGAGATAGCCTGCCAGATCATCGAATCCCAATCGGATGAGGTGGCGCACCAGGGGTGTGGGATCGTTGCTCTCGCTGACCAGCAGAATCGGTCGATCGTAGGGCAGGAACCAGCCGGCGAAGCTCGCCAGCCCCCCCTCCCAGATCGAGAGGGCCTGGGGGACGTGGGCGTCGGCGAAACCGACCTCCATGCGCGTGTCCAGCACGATTCCCTCACCCGCCCGCTCCTCGAAGGTGCCGGGCTTCAGGGGGGACGGGACGGGCAGGCGCCCGTCGGGCAGGGGCGCGCCCTCCAGGTTGAGCCGCTCCATCTTGCGGAAGTAGGGCGGGCGCTCCAGCATCGTCGCGTCGGCGACGAAGGCCTCCTTGGAGGCGAACTGCAACTTGGGGTTGTACGCCTTCTCCAGGCCGATGGTCGTCCAGACCCGCTCGGCGATGGACGAGCCGCAGACGGAGCCGGAGCCGTGGGCGGGGCAGACGAGTACCTCATCGCCCAGCGGCAGGAGCTTGTTGAAGAGGGTGTCGTACATCATCCCCGCCATCTCCTCCAACCGCTCCTCGCCTAGCAAGTCCATGCGCCCGACGTCGCCTGCAAAGAGGCTGTCCCCGGTGAAGACCATCCAGGGGTGACCGTCGGGGTCGTGGAGGAGGTAGGCCATCATCCCCGGGGTGTGCCCGGGAGCGTGGATGGCTTGCAGCTTCAAGCGCCCGATCGTCCACGTCTGTCCGTCTTCCACCGGCTGCCCGTATTCGTACTCCCACTGCTTGTCGGCGTGCCAGATCTCGGCACCGGTGCGCGAGGCGAGCTCCACCGAACCGATGAGGTAGTCCTCATTGCGGTGGGTTTCCAGGATGGTCGTGATGCGGAAGCCCGCCTGCGAGGCCTTCTCCTGGTAGATCTCGCAGTCGCGCCGCGGATCGATAACCACTGCCTCCTTCTGATCTCCGATCAGGTAGGAGTAGTGGGCCAGGCCCACGGACTCTATACGTTCGAAAAGCATCGGTCGTTACCTCCTTGCTGGAAGCCTGCTCCGCGCGCCTTCTGGTGCGCGGAGCAGGCCAACTGCTGATTACCTGGGACTCTTTCCGGTGACGGTGGGGTTATCGGGATAGGCGGTCCATTCGGTGAAGGAGCCCTCGTAGATCTTGACCTTGGGGAAGCCCAGGTACCACTTGAGAATGAGAAACTCGGCGGTCGCCTCCCGGCCCGTGCCACAGGAGCAGATGATGGTCTTCGCCGGATCGAGGTCGTACTTGTCGACGATGGCCTGAATCTCGTCGTGGGGCTTGAGCTTGCGCCGGTTGCCCTCGACGAAGAAGGTGGGCCAGGGGATGTTGATGGCGCCGGGAATGTGCCCGGGCTTGATCCACGGGCCCTGTCCGGCGTAGACGTCGGGCGGGCGGGCGTCGAGGACCATCACATCGGTCTCGTCCTTGAGCATCTTGAAGGTGTCGTACTCGACGAAGTACTGGTGGCGCACCTCGGCGTCGAACTGCGACTCCGTCACCTCGGGGAAGATTTGCGAGAGTTTCTTGCCCTCCTGCTCGATCCAGGCCTCGATGCCGCCGTCGAGCACGTAGACGTTATCGTGCCCGAAGCGGGCGAGGGTGTAGGCCACCATCGTCTGCTCGAGGCCGTTGCCCCAGTGGGAGAAGGGCCCTTCACCGGTGTAGACGACCACCGGGACGTCCTTCTTCAAGCCCACGCGCCCGAAGAGGATTTTGATGACCTGGGGTGGGACGTACTGGGCGGGCAACCCCTTCAAGGGAACGCGCAGTAGATTCTCGTTGAAGTAGACGGCGCCGGGGATGTGTCCCATGATGTAGTCGTGCACGTTGGGCTGGGCGTCGAGGATCATCAGATCTTCGTCCAGCAGATGCCGGCTCAACCACTCGGGGTTCACCCACTTCACGATGCCGTCACCGTAGGGATACTCTAGCTCTGTCATGGTTGCGAAACCTCCTTGAGGTTATGTGAGTATGGACTCTATCTCAGTATAAACGAGTTTTCTATCACTTGTATATCTTAATTACTTCTGTACTGCAACCGGCTTGCGGCTCATCCTCCCGGGCTCTTCTCAGGGCTCCGGTCGCGCGCTGATGTCGAAGGTGATCCAGATGAGGCGCACGATACCCCAGGTGATCAGCGCGTAGACCAGCATGGCGATGATGGAGGAGAACTCGAAGACCGCACCCTCGACGGCGGGGTTGTTGAAGAGGTTCTCGAAGGGGGCGAGGAAGATGGCGGTGAAGCTGTAGACGAAGCGGGCGAAGCCGGCTTCGGGATTGGCCGCCAGCAGCTTGAGCAGGACGCGGATGCCGATGGCAGCCTCCAGAATACCCAGTACCAGCCAGATGGCCTGGCTCACCTTGGTGAGCGTGTAGCGGCGCTCTTCGATCTCCGCGCGCCGTATCTCTCTCGTTTTGGAATCCTCGGTCATAAAGCCTCCTCAGATGGCGACCACGGTACCGCGCAGCTCGGCGCTCACCGTGCCCTGCTTCTTGATATACTCTTTCAGTCCCTCGATGGCCTTGACGCCCGTCTTCTGGCGCCGGCTGCCGTACTTCGCCGGCACCCCCTGGGCGGTCACGAAGCAGGCGTCGAAGAGGTCGTCGGGCTTCACCCGCTCGTCGCCTACGAAGAGGTGCTCGATGCGCTCCCCCGGAGGATTCTCGATCTTGAAGTACATGGTGAGCCCCATACAGCGCTTCACGTAGCCCCCCATCTGCTCCCAGGGGTCGGCGGCGAAGGTGCGCTCGAGGTTCTCCTCCATCATGGTCCGTAACTCATCCCCCGTCAGCCGGCAGGTGGAGATGGGCGGGTTGACCGGGATGATGTGCCAGAGATCCTGCATCGTCACCTCACCGGGCGTCACCGGTGCGCCGTAGCGCCAGCCGTTGGAGAAGGCCAGCTGCGTGCCCGTGACATCCAGCATGCTCTGCAGGAGCAGGTTGTCCATCGTCGCCTCCAACACCCGGTTGCGGTTGAGCGGGGTCTCCGTCCGGCCCACGACCTCGTTCAGGAGCTCCCGGTGGGGCGCCAGCGCCTCCTCGACGAGGGCCTGCACCTCGGGATCGGGTTCGAGATCCTCATCCACGACGATCAAGCGGTGGTGGAAGTCCACGACGTTGCCGTCCTCGACCTCCAGGTCGAGCCGGCCCAGGAAGGAGCCATGGCAGCCCGACTGGATGATGAGGGTGTCGTTGACGAGGGTGGGGCGGTAGAGGCGGTTGTGGGTGTGGCCGCTGAGAAGCACGTCGACACCCTCCACCCGGCGGGCCAGTTTCACCTCCTGGGGATAGCCCAGGTGGGAGACGAGGACGACGAGATCCACTTGCTCGTCCTGGCGCAGGGTCTCGATGTAACCGGGGAGCTCCTCGTCGCCCAGGGTGAGGTAGATCCCCTCGCTGAACCAGGCGGGCATGACCTTGTCCACGATGGTCGCAGCGATGCCGATGACGCCGACGCGCAGCCCACCCGCCTCCTTGACGACGTAGGGATCGAAGATCAGCTCGTCGCTCTCCTTGTCGTAGCAGTTGATGGCGAGCAGCGGATAGTTGAGCGCTTCCGTCACCTCCATAAGCCGTTCCGGCCCGTAGGCGAACTCCCAGTGCGCCGTCCAGGCGTCGAAACCCATGGCGTTGAGAATGGGCAGGACGGCTTCCCCTTCGGTCTGGACGACGGGATAGGTGCCGTGGATGGTGTCGCCGCAGTCGAAGGCGAGCACCTGCCCGGGGCGCTCCTGTCGCGCTTCCTTGAGGAGCGCCGCGATACGACCGTGTCCCCCGGCTCTTCTGTAGATCTGCTCCTGGTTCCCCGCAAAGAAGAGCTCCTCGTGCAGATTCAGATAGCCGTGGCTGTCGTTCATCTGCAGAAGGGTCAACTCTTTACTGCTCATGGTTCCCCCTTTACCTTTCTTATTCGTCCTGTGAGAGGATCAACACCCCATAAGGGGCGAGGTCCAGACTGCCCTTGAAGGGCTGTCCGTCGTACTCCTCCTTATGAACGTCGAACGCCTGTCCCCCGAAGTCGCCGAAGTCCTCGTCGTAGCCCTGCCAGTCGCTGTTGAAACGGACCTGCCATCTCCCTCCGCGGGGGAAGCCGATCTCGTACTCTTCGTGGGCCTGATCGGCGAGATTGAGGAGGACGACCACGTCGTCACCCGGCCCACCCTCTTTCCAACGCCGGTAGGCGATGATCTTGTCGGCGTCGTTGATGTGGAAGACGTCGAGATGCTGCCCCTGCAGCCCGGCGGTTTTGCCCTCCAAGTTGCGGCGCAGGTGGAGGAGGTCGCGGTAGAGCTCGTGGATACCCTCGAAGCGCTCCAGCCGCGACCAATCCAGGGGCTCCTCGTCCTGGAACCAGCCGTCCTCCAGGAACTCCTGTCCCTGGAAGAGCAGGGGCACGCCGGGCGCCGTCAGCACCACAGCCGCTCCGAGGGCGGAACGCTTCTTGGCAAACTGGCTATCGGCGTTCTCCGGATCGATCTCCTCCGGAATACGGGCGTCTCCGGTAGCCACGTCATCGTGGGATTCGGTGTAGATGATCCGTTCGAAGGCGTCGCTGTTGTAGCGGCGGGTGAGCAGGTCGGCGAGCTTCCGAACGTCACGGTCCTCGTCGTCAGGTAGGAGCAGCACGTCGCGCACGCCGCGCACGAAGAGGGTGTCCCACTGAGCGTCGAAGCCGGCGCCCCCCTCGCCGGTCCCCTTCACCACCCACGCGTTGCTTCCGAGATCCTCGGTGATACTGATCTTCCAGGGCTGTTGGGCGTCGATCTCCTCGTTGAGCCACTGTAAGAGGCTCCAGCCGTCAGGTAGCTCTCTGGCGTTATCGTGCCCTTCAATCGTGCGCATGTAGGCGGTGGCATCCCACCGCAACCCGTCCAGCCGGTACTCGTGGAGCCACATCATGACGTTGTCACGGATGTAGCGGCGGACCTCATCTCTGCCGTAGTTGGGGCGGGTGTCGCCCCACGGCGTGTGGGCGCGCTCGTCGTTGTAGAAGTAGATGCCCCCTTTATCGTTCTCGTACCAGCCGTCGAAGCGCCAGAGATCGAGGTCGTCGGGACCGAAGTGGTTGTAGACGACGTCGAGCAGGACGGCCAGACCTGCCTCGTGGGCGGCCTTCACCAGTTCCTTGAGCCCCTGGGGCCCTCCGTACCCCGTCTCCACGGTGAAGGGGTGGCTGGGATTGTAGCCCCAGGAGATGCCGCCCGGAAACTCCGTGACGGGCATCAGTTCCAGAGCATTGATTCCCAGATCCTTGAGATAGTCCAGCTTCTCGATAACCCCCGCGAAGGTACCCGGTCCCTCCGCACCCTGATCATTGAAGGTGCCCACGTGCAGCTCGTAGATCACCAGGTCGTTCCACGAGGGCATTGCCAGTTCTGTTTCGCCCCAATCGAAGGCGGGCTCCGAGATGACCGTGTTCTGTCCGCCTGAGCCGAGCATGCGGGCGTAGGGATCGTTCCGCACGAGCACCCGATCGCCGTTGACGATCCGGTACTTGTACTCGTCTCCCACGCCGGCGTCCGGGACGTCTGCAGACCAGAAGCCGTTCTCCTCGCTGGCGAGGGGGTTCTCCTCGCCAGCCCACTCGTTGAAGCTGCCCGTGACGTAGACGGCGTCGGCGTGGGGGGCCCAGACGCGGAAGGCACAGCCTCCCTCGTCGAGCAGGGCGCCCATCCCCTCCCGGGAGGAGGGGGCCTGACCTCTCTCTTTAGTACTCAAGCTCTCACTGCTCTCCTGTTATACAATCCTGTAGACCTTCACATGTTCTTGAGGCGCGTTGCGAAGAGCAGCAACAGCGCAGCGATCACGACGAGCCAGAAGGCGTACTGGGTGATGCCGGCCACAGTCACGATGCCCATGGACATCAGGAGGCCGAAGAGCGTCAGGATGAACGCCGTCCACCAGATAACCGAAGTCGGAGGTGATAGTCTCATGATTTTTCTCCTTGGTAGCTAACTTGCTTGACAACTGCACGATTACGCACGTTCAAATTGCAAATTCTCGGCCTGGCTCCTGAAGAAGAAGCCGATGATCAGGCCGAAGACGAAGCCGCCGATGTGGGCCCAGACCGCCACGCCGCCCGTCTGCGCCGTCTCGGCCCCGAGGCTGGCGAGGCCGTTGAAGAGCTGGGAGACGGCCCAGATGCCCAGGAAGATCAATGCTGTAATCCGGCGCACGCCCATTCCAAATCCGGTAAAGAGGAGCACCCGCACCCTCGATTTGGGGAACATGACCAGGTAAGCGCCCAGAATGGCCGCAATGGCTCCACTGGCGCCGACGCTGGGTATCTGGCTGTTGAGGTTGAAGAGGATGTGCGCCGCGGAGGCTGCCAGCCCGCCGACGAGGTAGAAGATGATGTAGCCTATCTCGCCCAACACGTGCTCGATATTGTCACCGAAGACCCAGAGGTAGAGCATGTTGCTGATGAGGTGCATCCAACCGCCGTGGAGGAACATGGAGGTGAGAAGGGTGCCGAGGTTGTAGCCCTGCGTAATCTCTGCAGGTATGACGCCGTAAGCATTGATGAACTGCTGCAGCTCCTGGGGGCCCATCGTTGCCTCGAAAAGGAAGACGATGACGTTGAGCACGACCAGAGCGATGGTGAGTACGCCGGGACCGGCCCCTCTTATTTCGTCATCGCCTATAGGGAACATGGGTAGATTTCTCCTTTCTACGGTGTTGGCTTCAGGTAAGGATGAGAATGAATGCGTTGATCGTCAACAGTGCCAGGATCACCCACCGGAAGATCTCCTCGGGGATCTTCTCGTAGATCAAGATACCCAACCAGGAGCCCAGGAAGAGGCCCGGAAGCGCGACACCCGCCTCCACGAGCAGGGGCAGGGTGACCTGCCCGGTTACAGCCAGGGAGATGACCCGGTAGAGCATCAAGGTGCCGAAGAAGGCGGTGAAGATGGCCTTCATCTTGCTCGATTCCCAGAAGCCTGCGGCGACGAGAAAGGCGCCGTAGAGGATCATTGGAGGGCCGGGAATGGAGACGGCGCCGCCCAGGATACCCGCCAGAAAGCCGGCGATGACGCCCCACGACCAGTGGGGCTCGAGGTTTGCATCTTCGATCCACTGCTCGACGAGGTCGAGCTGGCGTACTGCCGCGATGAGAGCCACGGCAACGAGCAGCACGATACCGATGGCCAGGCGCAGCTGTTCTCTGTTGAGCTGTTGGAAGACGTAGATACCCAGGGGCATACCGGCGGCGAGCCCGATGACCGGGATGATCCAGGCCTTCCAGTCGAAGTCCTCCCGGACGCTCCACCAGACGCGGGCGTTGCTTATGACGGCGATGACGCTGAAGATGACCGATGCCGGACCAGGGGCGCGGAAGAGCGGCATGAGGCCCATGGAGACCTGTGCCAGGCCGAAGCCGGCAGTTCCGTGGACGATGGTAGCGAAGAATATCACCAGCGCGCTGAGCGCGGTGTCCCCCCAATTGATGTTCAAAGGTCCCCCCTCTCTGAAATGTCTGTGGATACGTCCTTTAGGCGCGCACTCTCCTAGGGCCTCTGAAAAGACTGACGAGGGCGACGAAGATCATCGCCCCGACGATGGACCAGACGACGGGAAAGGTCTGGCCTTGAATTTCGACGGTGAAGATCAGGGGCAGGCCCAGCTGGCGAGCCAGCCAGTAACCCAGCAGCGCACCGACGAGCCCGACGGCCGACGAGACGATACACCCCCCTGCCGAGTAGCCGACGAGCAGCTGCGCAATCGCTCCACAGATGGCGGCGATCAGCAGCAGTACGAGAAATCCCCCAATGGTCATGGTCCCCCCTAGGTTCTAAATACGGGTCCAATACTTCGGACGTCCGTAGTAGTCGTACAAGCGCACCTCGTACTCCCGGTTGACAGGAGCTTCCGGATCGAACTCCGGACTTCTCTCGATGACCTCCTGGTGCAGATCGACGTAGACCTTACGGGTCACCCAGTTGATCTGCTGGATCCAGGCCGGGGCCACGAGCACCTCGCGTCCCGAGAGCCAGCTCCCCGTGGTCACGACGAGATAGCGCAGCTCCCACGTCACATCGTCGGCGATGAAGTCAGAGACGTGTCCGGCCTCGCCGTCGAGGGCTTGTATCTCATAGCCCTCCACCTCACGCGCGCTGCGGAGGTGGGAGTCCCCCGGCTCCTGCTCCTCCTCGGGCTCTTCACCCGTTGCTTCGAGAGCCTGGACGACCGCCAGGGCCCCCCCGGCCAGAGCCGGGGTGCTCAATCGCCAGTAGGGAGACCACCCGTAGTAGCTGTAGAGCTCTGCCTCCATCTGTCGCGAGACAGGCTGCTCCGTGTCCACGTGGGGGCTCTCCTCGATCTGTTGCTGGGTAAGCAGAACAGGGAAGATCTTGTCCTCCCACTTCGGCTGTCCCAGCGGGACGGTGGAGAGCAGGGCGCGCCTCCCCGAGAGGAAGCCGCCCGTCTCCACCACGAGATAGCGAATGGTCCAAGTCTGATCGTCGAAGTAGAAGTCGTAGACCTCACCCACTTCGCCGTCGGTAGCGTGAATCTGATACCCTTGCAGCTCTTGAACACTCCGTAGCATGGCTACCTCCTTCTGACTTGCTCTCCCTTACTCGGCCTGGGAAACGGGGATCACGCGCTTACGGCTCAGGGCGATGCGCTCGCGCTCACGGTCCACGTTCAGGACGTAGACCTCCACCTCGTCGCCGACGCTCAGGACGTTGTTCGGATCCTTGACGTACTCCCAGTCCAGCTCGGAGATGTGAATCAGACCGTCGATGCCGCCCAGGTCCACAAAGACACCGAAGTCCACGATGTTGCGCACCAGACCGCTGCGGATATCGCCCTCGGCCAACTCCTCGAGGAGCTGCTCGCGTTTCTGCTTGCGGGCCGCACGTTCCGAGGCGATCAGACGCCGGCGGCGCTGTTTGACCTCGATGACGGAGAGGGTGAGGGTCTTACCCACCAACTCCTCTTTGGCTTCGCGGAAGGCGTCCCGCTTGAGACCCATGGGCACCGAGGTGAGGTGGGAGTTAGGGACGAAGGCCTGCAGACGACCAAAGTTGACGAGCACCCCACCGCGATTTACGTCGGTGACCTCGGCTTCGAAGGTGTCTCCACTGTCGAGCATCTTCTCCGCTCGAATCCAATCTTGCTGTTCCAGCCCCTTCTTGAGCGAGACGATAATGCCGTTGGCGTGGGAAGATTCTTTGATGATTTGGACGGGCACCTTGTCGCCGACGTTCAGATTCTGCACGTACTCTTCATGGACGTTGTCGAGATCCGAGGGGGGGATGATGCCATCCCGCTTGCCGTCGAGATCGACGATCATGTCGTTATCGCCGATGGCCAGGATGGAGGCCTCACGGACCTCGCCCCGCCGCGGGCGGATGTAGTCCAGGGCGCTCTCCAAGAGCGTCGCGAAGGGCGACGGGCGCGTCTGATCATCCGTCTCATTAAAAGGATTTGTTCGATTTATCAACTATTTTGCCTCCTGTGGCTGAATTGCACTCTCTGAAGAGACTGCGGATAAAACTTACACCAAACCTACTTCAGACATAATAAAAACAGACCCGGTAACCACACACGCACGAGCGAACCTTGGGCGCCGACCGGGTCTGAGCAGGAACATATAGGATATGAAAGACAACGAGATGTCTCTGACTAACCTCCAGCACTCATCCCGCGTGGACCTTCTAGTGAATGACCACGATTACCGGTTCGGTGTCATCTCCAGGATGCGCGACCGCTCAATCGGTGGACCAACGCGCTCGCGATACCGGATGTTTCTCTATCTCAACTTCCCACGGCGCCTGCTCACGCAAGGTGTCGAGCAGGGCGTTCAGCGATAAGTCCGCCAGATTTGCCTGGTGAGGGACGACCCACTTCATCTCAAGCCTGCTGCCGTCCGCCGCCATGGCAAGAAAACGCGTCTTCGGATGCTCGGCGAGTAGTTCCTCGATATAGTAGGGCATATCCCCATCAACATCCAGGGAGACGATGACCCACCGGGCCTCCGTATGTTTCAAGGTCTCCGTAAGTGCGGGAAGCCCATTCTTAACTACGATTGCATCAAAGTCGGGGGTTTTGCGGAGGACGCGCTCCAGCATGTCTCGTAACAAACGCTGTTCATTCGCGACGATAACTTGATGCGTCTCCATACTTTACCTTTTGGTTACTTCCTTTGAACAATTAGCTATCATTGTGGTCAACGTGCCCCAGGTCGTCGCGCTATCGACGGTCAGCCAGGGCTCTTCTTTCTACCTTTTTTCAAGCACTTTTAATCATAGCATGCCGCACGAGCCGTGTCTATGTATCGGGATATAGCCATAGGATATAACTCTAGATATATCTGTTGGGTCTGTTGCAGTTGACTTAAGCCGAGGCGTGAAATGTGAAAGCCTCACGCTTTACCTTTCAGCCATAGATAGCTTTCAACCTCTTGTGCCGCAACATAAGGGGCGGGAATAGATGCCCCCGCCCCTGTAGCGCGACGCACGCAGATAAGTTCGTTCTCTTCTTCGATCAGCTCTCCCGAATGGCCCAGAATGCAGCAGCCTCGTGCCGGGTGCTCACGTTGAGCTTGTTGAGGATATTGTGGACGTGGTTCTTGACCGTTCCCACCTCAATGATGAGTTGATCTGCAATCTCCCGGTTCGTCATGCCCTGACTGATCAGCCCCAGGATCTCCTGTTCGCGGTCGGTCAGCTGCGAGTCCACTCCGGTTCCTACATCCACGTCGGTGAAGAGCTGGGCAAGTTCCGTCACCCGGGACATCAGGGCCGCCGCAATCTCCGGGGAGACGACAGCTTCTCCACGATGGATGGCTCGTATATTCCGTAGCAGCTCGTCGACGCTGTCGTCCTTGAGCACGTAGCCCGCGGCGCCGACCTCGACGTACCGGAGAATCTCCGACTCCGACTCTGCCAGCCCTAACACCACTACCTTTGCCGGCAGCTCGGCCTCCATGACCTTTGAGGTCAGGAGCAGGGCACCATCTTCGGGGAGATGGGTGCTCACCAGGATGATATCCGTCGTATCGATCCTCTGCAGAGCATCTTCCAACGTAGTTGCAACGCCGACGACGTTGATGTCTTCCTCTTCCTCAAGCACCGACGTAATCACATTGCACATCAACTGTATCTCATTCACGATGAGCGTACGAATCATTCCCTTTCCTCCCCAATCGTCAGAGTCGGGTTCCCCCCCGTTTGGATCATTTTTATCTAATTATATCCTGTTTGGGGAGAAGTTACAAATGGAATGGAGGCCGAGGAGCTGCCTCCTTCACCCACGCCCCTGATTCAGGATGAGTTCGAGCCGGCGGGCGAGAGGGTTCAACTGGCGGTCGAAAACTGCTCCCAGGTCATGGGGGGTAGCTGTACCTCCATCCCGCTCTGCCTGTTGAAGGTGGCGAGCAGCGCGCGTAACCGGTCCATCTGGGGAGAGTCGGTCGTCATCAGGGAAAAGGTAAGCTCTGTCACTCCGCCCTCCTTCTTGTGCAAGCTCTACGCTGCATTCAAGAGCACTACGACCCGATGCACCTCGCCATCGGTGAAGATGGGCACGCTGCCTCCGTCTATCTCTTCTCCATCGACGATGAGCGTCCCGACACCTGAGGAGACGTGGTCGGGGTTGCGGACCTCGATCTCATAGATCGCGCCGCGGAATTCCCGCTGCACCCGGAAGCCGTCCCAGGCGGCAGGGATGGCAGGATCAATCTGTAATCCCCGGTAGGTGGGGCGGATGCCCAGGATGTAGCGCGTGCCCGCCTGGTAAGTCCAGGAGGCGGTGCCGGTGAGCCAGCTGTTCCGTGCCAGCCCGAACTGCGGATGTTCGTCCCCGAGGATGTTCTGCGGGTAGACGTAGGGCTCCGTCTCGAACTCTTCGATGCGCTCGTTGCGGGTCGCCGGGTTGATCTGGCGGTAGTACTCGAAGGCCCGATCGCCCCGCCCCACGAGGGCCTCGGCGATCATCACCCAGGGGTTGGCGTGCAGGAAGATGCCCCCGTTCTCCTTGGCTCCGGGAGGATAGGTCGTCACCCCGCCCTTATCCGGATCGAAGCCGTCGTAGCCCGGCGTGCTCAGTTTGATGCCGTTTGTGGTATTGAGATGGGTGCGGACGGCGTCCAGCGCCGTGAGAGCCCGCTCTCGGGGTGCGAAGCCGGAGATGACGGGCCAGGATTGGGCGTTGGTGTAGATTTGGCCTTCGACGTTCGTCTGGGAGCCGATGGGATCGCCGTTGGCGTCGAAGTAGCGGACGTACCACTCGCCGTCCCAGCCCTGCTCGTTGACCCGTGCCCGCATCTCGTCGTACTGCTGCCGGTAGCGTGCTGCCATCTCCTCCTCACCCAGGTGCTCGGCGAGATCGATAAGCTCCAGAAGCGCCGTGCCGTAGAGGTTGGCAATGAAGAGGGACTCGGCACCCGGGCGCAGGTTGACGGTATCGTTCCAGTCGGCAAAGCCCAGCAACGGTAGACCGTGAGCGCCGACGTGGGTGCGCGTGAACTCGACGGCGCGCTCCAGGTGCTCGAGCACCGTTCCCGCTTCCAGGGGCCGCTCCTCTCGATCCTTCTCATAGAAGGGCAGGATCTCGGTGAGGAGCTCGAGGTCGCCAGTCTCTTTGAGGTAGGCAGTCACCGCCAGCACGATCCAGAGATGATCGTCGCCGTAGTAGGAGGGGCGCTCTTCGTCAACTGCCTCTCCTCGGTTGGCCTCCATGGTGAGGGGGTTGAACTGGTGCATGGCGGAGCCGTCCCGTCTCTGCACCTGGAGGAGCATTCTCAGGAGGGCCCGCGCCTCACGGGGGGCATTTGCTACGACGCCCATCACGTCCTGGGAGCTGTCGCGGAAGCCGATGCCCCGCGCTCCCAGCCCCAGCTGGTAGAGGGAGAGGTAGCGGGACCAGTTCATGGTGATGTAGACCTGGCGCGGGTTATGCACGTTGAGCATGGCGTCCAGCGCCTCGTCGGGGGTCTGTACCTGCAGCCGTGCCAGATATATATCCCAGGTTCGGGCCAACGTCTCCAGCGCTTCCTCCACCGCTACCGGATCACGATAGCGAGAGATCTCCGGGCGCGCCGCCTCGACACTCGGTGCCTGCCCCAGCTGGGTGATGAGGCGCCGGCTCTCATCCGGCGCCAGCGTTCCCAGGTGGTGCAGCAGAGCGCCGACGTTGTCCCCCCGCCGGGCCTCGTAGTTGCTCAGCTCCGGCTCCTGGAGGGCCCGGGGCGCTGCCCAGGTGCCGTAGCGTCCCAGGAAGCGGCTGCGGTCCGACTCGAAGGATGAGACGGGGAGGTTGGAGGTGAAGTAGTTGATCTGGCGCTCTTTGTTCATGAAGGGGAACTGGGTGAGGATCTTCAGCCCGCCCTCCTCCTCGACGACGGCGCTCTGCATCGTCTGGGGCACCCAGTCGGCGTTGGTGAACTGCTTGAGGGCATCGGGGTGGGTGTACTCGACGACAGGGATGGCGTCCAGCTCTACGGGCTCGTCGCGTAGGTTGGTGATGCGTATGTCCCGGATCTCCTGGGTCCCGTCGTGGGGGACAAAGATGGTGGCCTCGGTGCGGATACCGTAGAGCTCGGTGACGATGCGGCTGTAGCCCAACCCCACGTGGCACGCGTAGCAGTCGTAGGCGTCGAGGGTGGGGGTGTAGAAGGCGGAAAAGAGGCGGTAACCCCCGCCCTCGGGGAAGCGCAGGTAGAGCGTCGTCCCCTTGAAGCCGGCGTCGGGCAGCTGGGGGATATACTTCACGATGCGATTCAGCGCCGGGTCACCCTTGCAGAGCAGGGCGCCGCCCGTGTGGTCCACGAAGCCGCCGAAGGCCAGGGTCCCGATGTAGTTGATCCACTTTACAGGCGTTCGCGGATTGGTGATGACGTACTCCCGTTTTCCGTCGTCGAAGTAGCCGTAGCGCATGAGCGTTCCTCCTCGAAATAAGTCCAATGTCGAAGGTCAAAATTGCAGAGGGATCAGGGATTAGGGATCAGTAATCAGGGGACAGACCATGTGTTGTGACCTGCTTCCTAATCCCCTGTCCCTAATCCCTCTCTCGTGATCACCTGCTTCCCCAGGATGTAGGAGCGGAGCGTCATCCCACACCTGGGCCTCTATGTAGCGATCGGGGCCCAGGGCGCCATCGGGATTGCGCGTCTGCGGCAGCCCGTGCTCGGCGACGAGGGCCGGCAGCGCCCCGAGGATGTAGACCTGCCCCCGGTAGGGCTTACCGTCACCGTAGCGCATCGCAGGGAAGGTGTCACCGTAGGTGAAGCTCACCGTCGCCGGGTCCAGATCCGCCAGCGGGACGCGCAGGGCCCGCCCCTCCCGGTACCACTCGAGAAGCCAGGGGCAGGGGCCCAGCGTGAAGTAGTGGGGGCGCTCCCTCACGGGTCTGCCTCCCTGGACTATGAAGAGCCGGCGCACCCGCTCCTCCAGCTGCCGCCGCACGGCGAGGTAGTCTGCACCCCGCCGGCTGGCGAAGGTCTCCCCCCGCTCCCGGATGCGCTGCAGTACCCCCTCCGCCTCCTCGACGGGGAGGTCCGAGAGGTTGACCAGCGGGCCGATGGCGGCCTCGTAGTAGTGGTAGAGGTACTCGGGTAGTATGGGTAAATCCTTTGATGGTTGGTATCAGCGGTCAGCGGTCAGTTTCCCCCGCAGGTGGTGCAGACACCCTGTAGCTGGGGGAAGACGTAGAGGGTGAGGGAGAGGGGGGGGAGGGTGATCTCGTCTCCGCTGCCGATGACCGCGCTTCCGAGGAGCTCCGCGGCGTGCTCGGCGTCGAAGAGCCAGACCTCGGCGGGTTTGGTGGCCATGAGATCGCCCGCGAAGTGCAGCGGAAGGCTGCGCACCTTGTCGTCGCGGTTCACCACCATGACCGTCACCGCCCCGTCGTCGCGCTCCGCCGCGTAGACGCTCACCAGCTCCTCGCCCGAGGAGGCGTAGAGCCGCTCCGAGCCGAAGTTCTGGTACATGCGGTAGACGTAGTAGGCGGGACGGGCCTCGTACTTGGAGAAGAGGCCCCAGCCGCCCAGCGTCGGGGAGCTCTGCAGGGCGAAGTGGGCCACGATCTCCACGTCGTGCTCGATGAAGCGGCCCAGGACGTCGGCCCACCAGATGGCGCTGGCGTGGGAGTCGGGGGAGGCCTCGCCCTGCAGGGCCTTGTTCCAGTGGGAGTTGACCTCGGTGACGGCGATGGGTAGGTCGCGCCCCGTCGTCTCGCGGATCAGGGCCCGCAGCCGGGGAAGGATCTCCTCCCACTCCGGCGGATTCGTCATGAGCTCCTCCACCGTGGCGCCCGGTCCGCTCATGCTCGCCGGGAAGGGGTAGCGGTGGATGGCGACGACGTCCACGAGGTCGCCGTTCTGCTCGAGGAACTCGCGCAGCCAGTCGCGCCCCGCCTCGTCCCGCGGGTTGACGTCCGGGTCCCCCGTCCACTGGGTGACGTCGGGGCCGATGAGCAGGATCTCGGGGTCGACGGCGAGCAGTGCCGCGGCGATGGCCCGCCACTCCCGGTTGTAGCGCTCGGTGTCGTAGTCGCCGTAGAGCCCCGGCTCGTTGCCGATGCTCCAGTAGCGGACGCCGTACCCCTGCTCCTCGTTGACGTAGCGCAGGACGTCGGCGGCTTGCTCCGGCGTGCCCCCCTTCAGCCGCACGCTGATACTCGGCTCGGCGCCCAGCTGCTCGCAGAGGGTGATGAAGCGGTCGATGTCCAGCTCCCGCAGGTTGTGCTGGTCGCCGTAGTTCCCGCCCGGGAAGCGCAGGTAGGTGATCCCCGCCTCCTCCGCCAGGGGCATGAGCTCCAGGGGAACGAAGCTCCACGGTCCGGTGTTCGTCCCGTAGACGTAGGGGCTGATGGGACCGAGGCGGCGGGCGGGATCGACGTAGAGGACGTCCGGCACGGGGGTGGGGGCGGTGGTCGGCGTCGGCAGGGGCGTGGGCGAAGGGGTCAACGTCGGGACAGGGGGCTCCGTCGGTACCGGCGTGCCCGTCGCGCATCCCGTGAGGAGCAGGGCCAGGAGTAGGATGAGCCTGTCTCTTGTAGCGTGTCTGTGCATTCCCAAGGGCCTTTCTAGAATAGCGATCAGCGATCAGCGGTCAGCGATCAGCGGTCAGCGATCAACGGTCAGCGATCAGCGGTCAGCGATCAGCGGTCAGCCATCAGCAGATAGCCGTCAGCCGTCAGCGAGAGCGACCTCGATTCGCACCTCGGTGACGCCCGCCTCGGGCAGGGGGACGAGGGTGCCCTTCACGGGCGTGCCGTCCACGGTGAGGGAGGCGCAGTTGCCGGGGCCCGCCCGCCGCACCTGGATCCGGTAGGTCACGCCGCGGAAGAGGCGGGTGGCGCTGAAGCCCGCCCACGCCGCCGGAAGGACGGGCGTCACGCTCAGACCCTCGTAGGTGGGCCGGATGCCCAGGATCCACTGGGTGATGGCGACGTAGTTCCAGGCCGCGGTGCCGCTGAGCCAGGAGTTCTTGGCCTCCCCGAAGGTGGGTGCGTCCCGCCCGGCGATGGTCTGCGCGTAGACGTAGGGCTCGCAGCGGTGCACCTCGCTGATGGCCTCCCGCGCCGCGGGGTTGATGCGGAGATAGTCCTCGAAGGCGCGATCGCCCCGCCCCAGCCGCGTCTCGGCGATCATGATCCAGGGGTTGGTGTGGCAGAAGATGCTCCCGTTCTCCTTGTAGCCCGGGGGGTAGGTGGAGATCTCGCCGAGTTCGAGGTGGTAGCGGGTGTAGGGCGGCTGCAGGAGGCCGATGCCGTGGGGCGTCGCCAGCCGCTCCTCGACGGCGTCGAGGGCCTGCCGGGCGCGCCCGTCCTCCAATCCCAGCCCCGCCATCACGCAGATACCCTGCGGCTCGACGAAGATCTGCCCTTCCTCGCAGGTGTGGGAGCCGACCTTCTCGCCGGAGGCGTCGTAGGCGCGGAGGAACCAGTCGCCGTCCCAGCCGTGGGCCGCCACCGCCTCCTCCATCGCCATCGCCGCGTCCACCATCCAGGCCTCGTCGGCGCCCTCGCCGTGGCGGTAGGCGATGGCGGCCAGCTCCTCCGCCGCCAACACGAAGAGCCCGGCGATGAAGAGGGACTCCGCCGTCTTGCCGTCCTTGCTCTGGAGAACCTGGAAGGACTGCCCCGGCTGGTCGGAGAAGGTGTTGAGGTTCAGGCAGTCGTTCCAGTCGGCGTGCCCGATGAGGGGCAGACCGTGAGGGCCCAGATTGTCGAGCGTGTACTTTGCCGCGCGGCGCAGATGCTCGTAGAAGGGGGTCTCGGTGCCGGGCCGGTTGTCGTAGGGCACCGGCTCGTCCAGGAGTGACCAGTCCCCCGTCTCTTTGAGGTAGGCCGCCGCCGCCACTATCAGCCAGAGGGGATCGTCGTTGAAGCCGCTGCCGACGGCGTCGTTGCCCTCCTTGGTGAGGGGCTGGTACTGGTGGTAGGCGCCCCCGTCGGGGAGCTGGGTGGCGGCGAGATCGAGGAGGCGCTCCCGGGCCCGCTCGGGGATCATGTGCAGGAAGCCCAGGAGATCCTGGTTGGAGTCGCGGAAGCCCATCCCCCGCCCGATCCCCGACTCGAAGTAGGAGGCCGAACGGGAGAGGTTGAAGGTCACCATGCACTGGTAGGCGTTCCAGATGTTGACCATGCGATCGGTCTCCTCGCTGGGGGTCTCCACCTGCATCCGGCCCAGCAGGTCGTCCCAGTAGGCGCCCAGCTCCTCGAAGGCGCTTTCCACGGTGACGGGATCGAGGTACTGGGCGATGATGGGCCTCACCCGCCGCTTGTTGAGGATCTGGGAGCCGGGTGGATCGAACTTGGCGTCAGACGGGTTCTCGTGGTAGCCGAGGAGGAAGATGATCTGCCGGGACTCCTCCGGCTCCAGCGCCAGCTCCACGTGGTGGGAGCCGATCGCGGCCCAGCCGTGGGCCACGGAGTCGGCCGACGCGCCGCGTTCCACGGCGCGGGGGTTGTCCCATCCGCGGTAGGGGCCCAGGAAGGCGCTCCGCTGGGTGTCGAAGCCCGCCAGCGGCTCGGAGCAGGCGAAGAAGGCGAAGTGGTCGCGTCGCTCCCGGTACTCGGTTTTGTGGTAGATGACGCCCTCCTCCACTTCCACCTCGCCGATGTTGTAGTTGCGCTGGAAGTTTGTAGCGTCGTCCCAGGCGTCCCAGAAGGCGAACTCCACGCAGGAGAAGAGGGAGAGCCTGGCGGGCGTCTCCCGGTGGTTGGTGACGGTCACTTGCCAGATCTCCAGGGTGTCGTTCAGCGGCACGAAGTAACGCGTCTCCACCTCGATCCCGGTGCGCCGCGAGCCGACGACCGTGTAGCCCATCCCGTGGCGGCAGCGGTACCCCTCGATCTCGCGCCGGGTGGGCTGCCAGGAGGGTGACCAGAAGTCGCCCGTCTCGTTATCGCGCAGGTAGAGGTAGCGCCCGCCCGTGTCGAGGGGGACGTTATTGTAGCGGTAGCGGGTGAGGCGGCGCAGGCGGGCGTCGCGGTAGAAGGCGTAACCGCCCGCCGTGTTGGAGATGAGGCCGAAGTAGTCCCGGCTGCCCAGGTAGTTGATCCAGGGTAGGGGGGTGTCGGGTTGGGTGATGACGTACTCGCGTTTCTGATCGTCAAAGTAGCCGTAGCGCATAGCGACCTCGCTGGAGACGTTGGTTGAACCTATTGGCGATTGGGACCTTATTTCTCGACGCCGGTGAAGACGATACCCTGCATGAAGATGCGCTGGGCGATGAAGAAGATGACCACGGGCAGCACGAGCGTGATCAGCGCGCCGGCCTGGATCATGTTGGGCTGGCGTCCGTAGAGGGCGTTGAACTTCTGCAAGCCCACCGAGAGGGGCCAGAGCTTCGGGCTGGAGGCCAGGTAGACCAGCGGGTTGAAGAAGTCGTTCCAGGCGAAGAAGAAGTGGAAGAGGGTGACCGCCGTGAGCGCCGGGATGGACTGGGGCAGGATCACCTGCAGCAGCGTCTGTAGGGGGTTGGCCCCGTCGATCATGGCGGCCTCGTCCATCTCCTGGGGGATCTGCATGAAGTACTGGCGCAGGAGGAAGACGTTGTAGGCGTTGGCGAAGAAGTGGGGAATGATGAGCGGCAGGAAGGTGTTGGTCCAGCCGATGCGGGAGTAGAGGATGTAGGTGGGGATCAGTGTGGCCTGCGCCGGGAGGATGATGGTGGCGATGAGGACGATGAAGAGCACGTTCTTGCCGCGGAATTCGAAGCGGGAGAAGCCGTAGGCCACGAAGACCGACGAGGTGACCGCGCCGATCGTCCCCAGGACGGCGATGATCATGGTGTTGCGGAAGAGCAGGGGGAAGTTCAGCTGCTCCCACGCCGTCTTGAAGTTGTGCCACTGAGGGTCCGATTCGTAGGCGGGCTCGAGCGTGCGCCAGTTCCCCTCCCAGACGATGGGCTCCGCAGTGGGGTCGTCGGGGTCGATGAAGGTCGTCGACTGGCGCGTCTTCTGCAGCGCGGCCAGCGTCCGTACGTCCCCGTCCACGGGCACCTGGTAGATCACCAGCTCCTCCCCCTCGTAAGTGACCGTCGCCGGCGAGTGGGGCCAGAAGGGCGGGGCCTGCGGGTCGCTCATCTGCTTGTCGCTCTTCACGGCGGTGGTGAACATATAGCCCAGCGGCGCCAGGAAGGAGGTGAGGACGAAGAGAGCGATGGCGGTGATCAGCACCCGGTTCAAGAGCGCTCGCTGGTTGGCGGGCATGTAGCGTCCTGTCTTCGTCTTCATCTTACTCCCTCCCTTCACCGGCGTAGTAGACCCAGCGGCCTGAGGACATGAAGAGGAAGATGGTGAGGATCAGGACGATGATGAAGAGCAGCCAGGCGAGGGCCGAGCCGTAGCCCATGAGGTTGTACTCGAAGGCATTCTTGTAGAGATTGAGGTTGTAGAAGAGCGTCGAGTCGGCAGGCTGGCCCGTGCCGTTCTTCAAGACGTAGGCCAGGTCGAAGTATTTGAAGGCGCCGATGAGCATGAGGGTGAGGTTGTAGAAGATCACCGGGGAGATCATGGGGAGGGTGATGTTCACGAACTTCTGGACGCCGCTCGCCCCATCGATCTCCGCGGCCTCGTAGAGCTCGCTGGGCACCCCCTGCAGCCCTGCCAGGAGGGTCAGCATCAGGTTGCCCAGGCCCCACAGACCGATGAGCACCAGCGCCGGGTAGATCCAGGTGGTGGAGTTGAGCCAGTCGGGGCCGGGTACCCCCACCGCCTCCAGCGCCAGATTGACCCAACCCGTCTGGGTATTCATCACCCCGGCCCAGATGAGGGCGCCCGCCACGATGGGGATCATGGAGGGCATGTAGAAGAAGGTGCGGAAGAAGTTCTTACCCATCAGGCTCTTGGAGTTGACCAGCATGGCCAGCCCCAGGCCGAAAGCGAAACTGATGGGGATGGCGAGCAGGGCGTAGCGCACGGTCACCAGCAGGGAGGTGCTGACCTTCGAATCCGAAAACATCGTCCGGTAGTTCTTCAGCCCTACGAAGACCGTGTCCCCGGGGTTGATGGGGCTATAGTTGGTGAAGGAGAAGACGAGGGTCGCCAGGATGGGCAGCAGGGTAAAGAGGAGAAAGCCCAGAATCCAGGGGGAGATGAAGAACCAGCCCCAGCGCGCCTGGCGCCGATAGAGCCGCGAGCGTTTGGCTTTCGGGCGCGGGAGAGGGCCACGAACCTGGGTGGTCGTATCCATCGTCGTCATATAGGGTACCTTTCTACTATTATAGAGCAGATGCGGTGTGGAGGCGAAGAAGGCCTCCACACCGCCTACAACCTTTCCTGCTAGTCGACCTCGTCGAAGATCGCCTGCAGATCGTTGGTCAGTTTGTCCAGCTCTGCTTCCAAGTCTAGATTAGGATCGGTGCGGTAGAGGCTGCCGAAGGAGGTGTAGCGGTCGCTGGCCTTGTTGAAGTTGGGCATGCCGGCCTCGTGGTTGGGGTTGTCGGGGTAGTTCATGGCCTCGATGAAGACGTTCAGATCGGCGTCCGGGAAGTTCTCCTGCATGGTCGTCAGGGCGCCTGCCTGCAGGCTGGCGCGGGCGGGCAGACCGCCGTAGACCTGCAGCAGGTCGGGGGCGAACTCACCCAGCATCAGGCCCAGCACCTCAAAGGAGGCGTTGGGGTTGGCGGAGCACTCGGGGATGGCGAAGGTGTCGGCGTGCATCTTGGCGGTGATGTTGCCGTCGTGGGAGGGGATGGCGGCGACGTCCCAGTTCACGCCCTCGGTGCAGCAGGTGTACCAGGTGTGGTTGGGGTTCATGGCCACGTTGCCGGAGCCGAAGGTATTACCCTGGCCCAACAGGTCGCTGTTGACGTAGTTGTCGTTGGGGACGAAGTGATCCTCCCACATGCCGGCGTAGTACCACTTCGCAGCCTCTTCCCAGACCGCGGGTAGGACGGCGTTGCCGGTGCGGTCCACGAAGTTGCCGGCGCCGAAGTAGGTCCAGCGGCCGCGGATGTCGGTCCACATGGGGTGGAAGCCGAACTGCACGATGTTCTCGGGGTCGAAATCCTCCATGGTGGCGTCGTTGCCGTTGGCGTCCACCGTCAGGAACATGGCGATGTCGCGCAGGGCCTCAAAGGTCCAGGGCTCACCCATGTAGTCGGCGCCAAACTCGTGCGGGGGGTACTCCAGCCCGGCCTCATCGAAGAGGTCCTTGTTGTAGAAGAGGGCGGAGGGGTAGACGGCGAAGGGTAAGCCGACCTGACCCTGGGGACCCAGTTCGTAGAACTCCACCAGCGACTCGTTGAAGTCGCTCAGATCGTAGTCGTACTCCGCGATGTAGGGTGCGAGGTCCAGCCAGGCGCCCTCGAAGGACCAGAGGCCGCGCACGCCGACGGGGCCGACGATGTCGGGGCAGTCGCCGGAGGCGATCTGCGTCTTCAGCACGTCGTAGGCGGTCTCGTTAGCCACCACGTCCATGACCAGCTCGTACTGGTCGCCGTAGGCGGCGTTGAAGGCTTCGACGAAGGCTTCCTCCTTCTCGACCTCCTCAGGGTTCCCGCCCGCGCCCAGGCCGATGAACCAGCGGATCTGGGTCACGTCACCGGCCGGCTCCTCGGGCTCGACGACCTCTTCGGTCTCCTCGGGCTCCTCCATCGGTTCCTCGGTCTCGACGACCGCTTCGGTCTCCGTGGGCTCCTCCAGCGGTTCCTCGGTAGCGGCGGGGCCGCAGGCGGTCAGGAGCAGCGCCAGCAGGGTGATGAAACTCACCAGGGACAACACTTTCTTGGACATTTCGTGTCCTCCTCCTTAAGTATAGGTAGGTTAATGGGTATCTTTACACGTTGCACTTCTATCAATCGTCTTTTGGCTGTCGGCTCACCTCCTTCGTTCTATCGAGCGCCTCACTTGAGGTCTGTTCCGCAGGAAGCACGGATAACCAGTTGGGTGGGTAGGATGACCCGGTGCGGTCCGGAATCGGGATGGTGGATCAGATCGATGAGCATGCGGGCGGCCGTCATCCCCAGCCCCTCGATGGGTTGGCGCATGGTAGTGAGGGGGGGATTGGCCCGGGCGGCGTAGGGCATGTCGTCGAAGCTGACCAGGGCGACGTCCTCGGGGGCCTGCAGCTGGGCCTCGCGGAGGGCGCGCAGGCCCCCGAGGGCCATGGTGTCGCTGGCTACAAAGATGGCCTCCGGGCGCCGGGGGATGAGCCGCTGCATGGCGTAGTAGCCGCCCTCGTCGGTGAAGTCGCCCTCGACGACCAGCTCTGAATCGACGGGGATGCCCCGGGAGCGCAGCGCCTGGACGTAGCCTCGTTGCCGGTCCACGCCGGAGATGGTGTTGAGCGGGCCGGTGATGGTGGCGACCCGCCGGTGGCCCAGCCGGAGGAGGTGGGTGACCGCTTCCTGGGCGCTGGTGACGTTGTCCACGTCGACGTAGTGAAGATCGGGGGCGTGGGGATGGCGGCCCACCATCACGAAGGGTAGACCCGAGGACTGCAGGGCGGCTACGATAGGATCATCGAGCAGCGCCGAGGAGACCAGTATGCCGTCGATAAGACCGTTGTTCAGGACCTTGCCGATGGTGCGCCGTTCGAAATCGGGTTCGGCTAACCAGAGCATCACCGAGTAGTTCTCCTCGTTGCAGACGCCGGCGACCCCCTGGATGAGTATCGAGAAGTAGGGGTCCGCGAAGAGATTGGAGATGCCGGTGGGGATGACGAGACCTAGGACCTGGGTCTTTCCGCCGGCGAGCCCCCGGGCGATGGCGTTGGGCTGATAGTTGAGCTCGCGGACGATGGTCATCACCCGCGCGCGTGTCCTCTCGCTGACGTGGGGATCGTCGTTGATGACGCGGGAGACCGTCGAGCGGGAGACACCACTGAGTTCGGCTATCTCTTCCAGAGTAGGCATCGGTACCTCTTGTAGACTGCTTGTTTGGGAGCGCTCCCAAGAAATCCGCTGTTTGTACGATCTTATGGGTCTTGCTGGAAAAAAACCGCTGAAAAGGCCCCGTTGACGGCCACGGACCGCAGGGGGCCCCTCGTAAAAGGAGGTTATTCTATGTCTGTGTTGGGAGCGCTCCCAAAACTACTCTTATATTAACAAAAGATTAAGGACTTGTCAAGACCCAATTCCCGGGAATTTCGCAATTAGGTGCAGGAGAAGCCTGCGTGCATGCGCTCTGCCAGCAGTCGTTGGGGGCTATGGGATTCGACACGGGGCAGGCCTTCACGTAGTCGCCGACGATGATGAAGACGAAGTGCCTGTTGCCCCTGCAAGACACGGGCCGACGCGTGCAAGACCGGTTCGGGGGCCGCGAGATGCCCCTTGTCGGTCTAGCGAGAGTCATGGCTGGGTCGGCTCACCTGAGATTCGGGAGCTGCGTAACTACCATTTTGTTGGTTGCAGTTGGAGGGTAATTCCAGGTGAGGAATTGTCAGAAGAGGCCAGGATGCCGGGCGAGAATACCTGACGCAGGGTCTCCCTCCTGATTGTCACGCTCTGTCCACCGTCGCAGAATTTCGCGCACCGAGCGGGTCATCTCGGCGGCGAAGTCGGCGCCGAACTTCCGCAGATAGAGCCACTGTCCGAGGTTCTGGGCCTCCCCGATCTGCTCGCGCTTCTTGAAGAGCTGCTCCTCACGCTCACGGAACATGGCTCGCAGGTCCGCTGCTTCTAACCTCCGGTACCGGTCCCGGGAGACGATGTACTCTCTGTCGAAGCGGGAGGTCAGTGCCCTCTCCCTCTGTTGTTCCGTGGGATAGCCGCAGCAGAGCAGGGCGATGGGGAAGACGTAGCGGGGGAGTCGGAAGAGCTCCCGGTGGATCTCGTAATGTTCCATGATATCGCCGATGTAGCAGGAGCCGACGCCCAGGGATTCGGCGGCGATCACAGCCGTCTGGGCCGCGATGAGGGCGTCGCAGCAGGCGAGGAAGAGGTCGCCCTCCGCGGGCCGGCGCATGGGAACGCCCACCTCTCGGCAGAGCGCCTCGACGCCCGAAGCGAGGAAGTAGTCGTACCAGCGCTGGTAGTCGGCCAGAAAGAGCAGCACCCACGGCGCTTTGGCGATAAAGGGCTGGTTGTCGCAGCTTCTGGCCAGCGTCTCCTTGGCGCTCTGCTCCGCGACCTCGATGATGGAGTAGAGCATCAGGTTGCCGGCGGTGGGGGCTCGCAGCGTCGCCTGGAGGATCGCCGCCTTGACGTCGGTTTCGATCTCCCGCTTCGCGTAGGCACGCACGGATTTGCGGTTGAGAAGGAGGTTCAGGGTTGGGTTCACGTCTAGGCTCATGTTCAGTCCTCCACATGGGTCAGGGGTTAGGAATCAGGGACAAGGGCTCAGGAGTCTTGGATGGATACCCTCGAATTCTACCACGCTTGTATGCTCGTCCTCTTTCGTCGGATAGGGGTGAGGGACCAGGGAGGAGGGATCAGGGGGTGGGGCATGAGCAAGCACCGGCGTCACGCTAGAGAGACTCACTCGGTAGGCAGGGGGAGGCCCTGCTGTCGTAGGAGGCTCAGCTTGTCCCAGTAGCCGCGCTGGAAGCGGATCTTGCCGTCGACGACGTGGAAGAAGCCGCAGCCCCGCAGCCCGAGGGGATCACGCCACTCCATGATGGCCCACTCACCGTCCTCGAAGAGATTCTCGACGAGGCAGGTCATCTCCGCCGTCGCGAACTCGCGCTCGAACTGGCGGCGGATGGCCTCCCGTCCTTCCACGGGCGCCTCCGCCACCTGGTGGTTGACGGCGTCCGCGCTGTAGAGCTCCACGAGCGCCTCGACGTCGGCCTCGTTGAAGGCCTCGACCCAGGCTTGGACGACGGCTTTCGGCGCGGGGCAGGGCATCGCTGTCTCTCCTTGCGTCTATCTATACGTTGAAGTTGCCGACATGACCATCCGGTTACGTTGCGGAGGAAGAGATGAGGAAGTGCCAATTGTGTACCCTTCTCAAGTATAGGGGGAGGAGGGAGGGAAGTCAAAGGGAGATTTCAAGCCCACTCTATGGTATACTCATCCTATGAAAGGTTTAAAGAGAACCCTGCTGACCATCTGTGGCACCCTCGCCGTGGTGTTGGGTGTGCTCGGTATGTTCGTGCCCCTGCTGCCGACCACGCCCTTTCTGCTGCTGGCCGCCATCTGCTACGCCCGCGGCTCGGAGCGCTTCTACAACTGGCTTTTAAACAACCGCTGGTGCGGGGAGTACATCCGGAACTATCGCGAGGGCCGGGGGATCCCGCTGAAGCAGAAGGTCTTCACCCTGCTGCTGCTCTGGCTGACCATCGGTTACACGGCAGGCTTCGTCGTCTCCCTCTGGTGGGTGAGACTCCTCCTTTTCATTATAGCAGCCGGGGTCACCCTGCATCTGGTCAGGGTAAAGACCTTCCGACCCGAGGTAGAGAACACCGCTCCACTCCCGGAACCGGGCTCGTCTGAGGAAGTGGTTTGATTTGGGTGTGTTTCAATCCAGTTGTGAGTATCCGTGGCTGAAACGTGAAGCGTGAAACGTGAGGACCTCACGGTTTACGTTTCACGCCTCGATCTAACTTGTTTGAGTGGCTCAGTCTGGTCTCCATCATCCACCTTAGTGTCCGTCGTCAGTGATCGCCCATCTCTTACTGGGAAAGTCGCAGAGCCAGTCGGCTCTGCGGAGCGTGTTATAGCCCAGGATCAAGTCCATGGGCATCTCGAGGGTGGCGTTGACCACAGATAGGTCCACGCCTACGACCTTATGAGGGGGAAACGTGTGCTCTCCTATGACGGACTCTGCCATGATAAAGGTGGGCGTATCCATCTCGAAGCCGGTGGCGTCCCTTCCGGTAGACTCTCCCACTCGGCGAAAGAGAGCAGGATGTCGGGCGATGAAGTTCGTGTTCACGATCGTCATGCCCGCACCGGTATCCCACACGGCCCTGCCCTGCACCGCCTGAAGGTAGACGTTGACGTAGGGATGGAACCTGGCGTCCAGGATGAGTCTTTGAGAAGCAAGGTTGGTATCCGCCTCATCCACGAGGACTTGGTCTGCGCTGAAGCGAAAGTGGCAGCGGTGCTCTTTGAGCAGATCCATGCCGATAAGGTTTCTGCTGTGTTCGCCTTGGCGAGGCAAGCGTACCAAGGTGAAGTCCCTTCTCGATATCGGGCCTACCTCAATGGAAGGTACTCTGATCAGATCCTCGCGGCTGCTTATGCCGAAGGTGCCTGACGACGCGCTCTTCGCGTGGCTGTCAAAACGGGAGGTGTAGTCGTCCCACGCGACCGCACTCCTGGCCGCACCGGTGTCGAGGAGAAAGCGGTACTCCCTTCCGCTGATGCAGCCGTCGACCAGGACCTCGGCGGCCTCGGGGTCCGCTTCGTCCTCTTTGATGATCAAAACCAACTTCCCCGCTGCGCTTGCCATGGATTATAAAGCTCCCGGCGTCGATCTGCCCGTTAGAGAGGACCGCCTACATCAGCAGAAGGCTCAGGGCCATGACGAGCATCCCGGCGACGAGACCGAAGAGGCTGTCGTGCCCCTTACCGTAGGCCCTGCTCGTCGGCAGCAGTTCATCGAGGCTGATGTAGACCATGATGCCGGCCACGCCGCCGAAGAGTATGCCCATCACCTCGGAGGGGATCGCGTCTGTGCCGCTGCCCACCAGCGAGCGCAGTGCCAGATAGCCGATGGCGGCTCCGACGGGCTCGGATAGACCGCTGAGGAAGGAGTAGATAAACGCCTTCTTGCGATCGCCCGTGGCATAGAAGATGGGCACCGAGACGCTGATCCCTTCCGGGATGTTGTGCAGCGCAATCGCGACAGCGATGGCGAGGCCCAGCCCCGGATCCTGGAGGGCGGCCAGGAAGGTCGCCAGACCTTCGGGAAAGTTGTGGATACCGATCGCTAACGCAGTGAACAGCCCCATACGCATGAGCTCGCTCTGGCGCGCCTCGTGCTCGTGGCCCCCACTCGGCGGTTCGCTTTCAACTTTCTCGGGAGTCCTACTGGCGTTCGTGGTGGATGCCGAGGGGTCTTGAATCGGGATGATCTCCTCTTCCAGATGGGTCTCGTGGGGATTTTCCGCTGCGGGGATGAGGTTGTCGATCAGCCCGATGAGAAGGATGCCCCCGAAGAAAGAGGCTACATTGATCCACTGCCCCCAGGTCTGCCCATAACGCGCGATGAGCGCTTCCGAACCCTTGATGAATATCTCGACGAAGGAGACGTAGAGCATGACCCCGGCGGAAAAGCCCGTCGAAATTGCCAGGAAGCGATAGTTCGTTCTCTTCGTCGCAAAGGCGAGGATGCTTCCGATGCCGGTCGCCAGGCCGGCCAGTATCGTGAGACCAAATGCAATTCCCAGATTCTCCATGTCGTCTCCTGTACTTTAACGAATAGGGTCTGTTTCAACTCAATAAGAAGCTATCCGTGGCTGAAATGTGAAGTTCTCACATTTTACGTTACCGGGAGTCGGCAACCCCAGGGGTGCGATCGAG
Organism: Anaerolineae bacterium; assembly: GCA_034437215.1. Lineage (GTDB taxonomy): Bacteria > Chloroflexota > Anaerolineae > B4-G1 > SLSP01 > DAOTVC01. Next base: position 174,174 of record DAOTVC010000175.1, read on the forward strand.
CGCCGCCAGCAGCTCCTCGACGCAGTCCTCCACGGGCCTTCCTGCCGTGTCGACGACGAGCCTGTCGACGGTCCACGCGTGGTACTCGCGCTCCTCGACCTCCCGCCATGTGGGCAGCCGCAGCCCGGCGACGGTCGCAGGCCGCATCTCGACCCTCCGGCGATGCTCCTCCGCGTCGGAGCAGACGACCTCGATGTTGACGTACGCCGCCCCGGCGTCCAGAGCGACCTGCTCCCACTCCCGCCGCGTCAAGCGGATGGGGTTGCAGGCGTCGGCGACGACGCTCATCCCCAGGCGCAGGTTGTCGGAAGCGATCCTGTAGGAGAGGCGATAGCCCTCACCCTGAACGTCGACGGCGCAGAGGTCCCGGAGCCCCTGCTCGACGGTGTCGATGCGTAGATAGAGGGCGCGCGTTCGTCGCGCGACCTCCCGGGCGAGCGTCGTCTTTCCGCTCCCCGGCAGGCCCGAGAAGATGTAGAGGGTGGGTTGCGAATTGTTGGTAATCGTCATGTCCGGCTCATCTCCTTTGCGGATGGGAGTATAGTACGACGAGGGACAGGTGCAAGCGTTCTCGGTGACATCCGGCCCTTGGCGCCCTTTGGTGCTACGCACCGTATGGCGGGGGCCAACTTCTATCTATCCATTGACCAGGCAGGGGGAGTGGGTATAATACTACTGACGGAAAGCCTAAGCGCTCTTAAAATGATAACTTCCCGAGTGATTGTAGGTGACCGACTTACACGGAGCGTTCGTCACTGAAATTTGCGAGCCTCAAACGCCTACGCGGGGCTCCTGCCCTGCGCTCTCGGTTGCGCCATCGGGAAGTTATTTCTTTGCAGACTAAGGGTCTGCCGGGAAGTTATGTTTTACGAGCCCTGAGGGCACGTCTCGAAAGGATGGGGGCACTCTCACTACACCGACAATGATGTTGACAGTCCCCGCTTGTTCAATAGTGCATATAAGGGTGTGTTTCACTTGAGTTAGGTCGAGACGTGAAACGTAAAACGTGAGATCTTCACGTTTTACATTTCAGCCACAGATAGCTTCCAACTGAGTTGAAATACACCCACATAAATAAACGGAAATGTCAGATCACGATGGAGCGGGAGACCAGCATGTCGTCAAGGACTGCGGAGTCAAAAAGAACCTCTGATCCTCAACCTGGGCCCTCAGAAAGCGCAGCTTTCCCCTTTCTAAGCGGTGGGGGCGAAATGGGCGCTCGCGTCCGCGCCCACGACTGGTCACAGACTCCCCTCGGACCCGTCGCGCAATGGCCTCCGAGCCTCCGGGCGACGGTCGGTATCGTCCTGAGCGCTGCCGCGCCCCTCGCCCTCTACTGGGGCAGCGATCTTGTTCTCCTCTACAACGACGCCTGGCGCACACTGATCGGTGATAAGCACCCCGACGCCCTGGGCCGACCCGCCCGCGCGGTCTTTCCCGAGATCTGGGAGACCATTGGCCCTTTACTGGAGAGCGTGCTGGCGGGGCGGGGGGCCGTCGAGCTGCAGGACCAGAGGTTGCTCCTCGAGAGACAGGGGGAGATGGAGGAGGCCTGGTTCGACTACAGCTTCAACCCCATCCCGTGCGCCGCGGGCTCCATAGGAGGCGTTCTGAACCTCACCACCGAGACCACGGAGCGGGTACGTGTCGAAGGATCTCTTCGGGAAGGCGTAGAGCAGTACCGCTCGCTCTTTGAATCTATGAACGAGGGCTTCGTGGTGGGTCGAATACTCTACGATCAGGGGGGAAAGCCCCACGCCTACCAGTTCGTCGAAGTGAACGCTGCTTACGAACGGCTCACCGGCATCAGCCGTGAGGCGTCCCTGCAGAAGACGATCCTGGATCTCATCCCTGGCCTGGAACCGCCGTGGATTGAAAATCACGCCCGGGTCGTCGAGACCGGTGAGCCCCTCCGGTGGGAGAGCTTCAACGAACAGACCGGGAAGACGTATAGCATCTATTCCTACCGACCGGGACCGGGGCTCTTCGCTTCGATCTTTACCGATGTCACCGAGCGCAGACGGGCAGAAGAGGCGCTGCGCCAGGCAGAAGAGAGACACCGGGAGCTCATTCAGAATGCACCGGCAGGCATCTACGAGATCGATTTCCGACGGCAGCGCTTTACCTCCGTCAACGAATCCATGTGCTACATGACCGGCTACAGCCGGGAAGAGCTGCTGGCGATGGATCCCTTCGAGGTGCTGGACGAGGAGGGGCGGGCGCTTTTCAGGACCAGAATGGCCCAATGGCTCGGCGGAGAGGCGCCCGGTCCGAATGTAGAGTTCCGGGTAAGGACCAAGGACGGCGCGAGCATCGACACGATCTTGAACGTCACCTTCACCACCGACGAGCAGGGGGAGCCCCTCGGGGCGACGGTCGTCGCCCACGACATCACCGAGCGCAAGCGGGCCGAGAAGGCGTTACAAGCGAGTGAGGAACGCTTCCGCCTGTCGGTCGAAAACCTGCTGAACGCCTTCGCAATCTACACCGCCATCCGCGACGACGAGGGCGCGATCGTCGACTTTCGCGTGGAGTACGTCAATGAAGCAGCATGTCGCCTCACGGGGCGGAGGCGCGAGGAGTATGTAGGAAGAACCATACTCGAGCTCTATCCGAACCTACGCGAGACACCGATTTTCGACTACTACGTCCAAGTCGTCGAGACCGGTGAGCCGGTGTCGAAGGAGGATTTTGCTTTCGAGATATCCTCCCACGGCAAGTCCAGTACTCACTACTACGACTACCAGATTTCCAGGTTGGGGGATGGATTTGCCGCTTCGTGGCAGGACGTGACCGAGCGCGTGCGGGCACAGCGTGAACTGCACCGCGAACGGCAACTGCTGCAGACGATCTACGACACGATCCCGGTGATGCTGAGTATCTACGATCCCGACCTCGAAGAGATCGTGCTCAACAAGCACCTGGAGCGCGTCACCGGCTGGACGCCGGAGGACACCGCCCGGACCCACATCATGGAGCTGGCCTATCCCGATCCCGACTATCGGCGGGAGGTCGCCGCGTACATGCAGTCCCTGGAACACGGATTCAAGGACCTCTGCATGACCACCAAAGATGGACGGGTCGTTGAGACCAGCTGGGCCAACGTGGCTCTTCCTGATGGGCGGCAGGTGGGGATCGGGATCGACATCTCCGCGCGCAAGCGGGCCGAGGAGGCGTTACGCGAGAGCGAGGAGCGCTTCCGGATGGCGGCTGCGGCCGCCAAGCTGGGCGCTTACGCCCGTAATCTGCAGACGGGCGAGAACTACTGGTCCCCGGAGTTCCTGGCGATCTATGGCCTGCAACCCGGGGCGGATCTCTCTTTGCGGGAGGGTATCCCGGCGGCGGTGCATCCTCTGGACCGTCCTCGTGTGCTGGAAGAGGCCCGCGCCCGTGCGGGCCGTGTTGACGCGCCGGAGTTCAGCAGCGAGTACCGGATCGTCCGGGCCGACGGAGCTCTTCGTTGGGTGCGGGTCCAGGGGCGGATGGAGTTCGACGTCGAGGGGCGGTCCTGGGGCTTGTCCGGCTTCATCATGGACGTCACGGAGCGCAAGAAGGCCGAACAGGCGCTGCGGGAGAGCGAGCGGCAGTATCGCATATTGACCGAGGTCATGGAGATCGAGCGCGCCAAGCTGACGGCGGTCATCGACTCCCTGCCGGTGGGCATCCACATCACCGATACTCAGGGTCAGACGCTCTCGATGAACACCGCCGGGCTCAGATTGCATGACTTCGAGTCTCTGCCGGAGATGCTCACCCGGCAGGAGCACGACAGCGAGCTCTTCGAGCTGCGGGATCTGAATGGCGCGCCGGTGCCTCCCGAGGCGTGGCCCTCTGCCAGAGCACTGCGCGGGGAGTACGTTCGAGACCAGGAGCTGCGGCTGAGAAACCGGCAGACCGGTCGGGAGCGCGTCGTCGCCTACAGCGCCATCCCCGTGCGCAGTCCCGCCGACGAGACTCGCCTGCTCCTCTACGTGATGGAGGACATCACCGAGCGGAAGCGGGCCGAGCAGCAGGTCCAACGGAGCGTCGCCCAGTTCGAGGCTCTCTTCAATCAGATGACCGAGGGGCTGGTGCTCTTCGATCCGGAGGGCAATCTGCTGGACATGAACCCGGTTGCCCTGGCGATCCACGGCTTCGAGAGCGTCGAGAGCCTCCGGCGCCACCTGGAGGAGCTCACAGACGTTTTCGAGCTCTTTGATCTGGAGGGGAATCTGCTGCCCACGTTCGAGTGGCCTATCGGACGCGTACTGCGCGGGGAGACCTTCGACGCCTACGAGGTGCGGGTGCGCCGGCCGGACACCGGTCGGACCTGGATCGGTTCCTACGGAGGTACGCCCGTCTACGGTCCCGATGGGGAGCTTCTTCTGGCCATCGTCACTCTGCGGGACGTGACTGTGCAACGGGAGACCGAGGAGGCCTTACGGCGCTACACGGAGCGGTTGCGCTTCCTGCACGAGGTGGATGAGGCGATTCTGAGTGCCCGTTCGGGGCAAGAGGTGGCGGAGGCGGTCGTGAGACGCGTACCGCAGCTGCTGCCGGACTGCCTGCGGGCCAGTGTGGTGCTGAATCATCCCGAGACGGCCGAGCTCTCCCTGCTGGCTGCCTTCAACCGGAACGAGGAGAGCCGGCTGTGTACCGGTTGGCGGGGTCCGGCGGACAGCGCCTGGGACAGCGTTCTGAAGGAGCTGGAGGCGGGACACACCTACGTCGTGGAGGATCTGCAGGTGCTGCCTCCTTCCTCGCCACTGATGGAACGGTTGCAGGACGAGGGCGTGCGCGCTCAGGTCTACGCGCCCCTCCTGATCCACGACGAGTTAGTGGGCACCCTCAACTTCAGCATGAACCATCCGAGCCCGCTCTGCTCCAAGGAGTTGGAGGTAGTGGGCGAGTTGGCGGTGCAGTTGGCCATCGGCCTGGAGCAGGCGCGCCTGCACGAGGAGGTGCAGCGCTACGCGGAGGAGTTGGAGGCGCTCGTGGAGCAGCGCACGGCAGAGTTGCAGGCCCAGTATGCGCGTTTGAAGGCCGTCCTGCACAACACCAACGATGGCTTCCTGGTCACGGACCGCTCGGGGACGATTCTCCACAGCAATCCGGTGGTGGAGACCTGGCTGCAGCAGGCGCTCTCCGAGGAAGGGGCAGCACAACTACGGGGGACTGTGCGGGATCTGGCGGGGGACGCCAGTTCTCGTCCCGAACGAGTTCTGGAACTCCCAGGGCTCGACCTACACCTCAAGGCAGCGCCCCTGGACAACTTCAACGGGGACACCGGGGTGGTGATCGCAGCCCACGACGTCAGCCATCTCAAGACCCTGGAGCGCATGCGCTCCCAATTCATCACCGACGTCTCCCACGAACTGCGGACGCCCATCACCACCATCAGCCTCTACGCCCAGATGTTGGGGCAGGGGAGCGAGAAGCAGGCGCAGTACGTGGAGGCGCTGCAGACGGAGAGCCGGCGTCTGGGTCAGCTGGTCGAGGAGATCGTGCGCTTCTCCCAGATCGCCGCAGGGCGTCTGGAACTGGCCTCCGAGCGACTCGATCTTGCCGGATTGGTCGAGGGGGTCGTTGCGGAGTACCGTGAGGTGGCCGAGGAGGGCGGTGTCTCCCTGATCTTTGAACCTGTGGGAGCCTCAATTCCCGTCCGTGGTGATCGGGAGAAGTTAGAGCGCACTATCCGCAACCTCCTCGACAACGCCACCCGCTACACCGAAGGTGGAGGCTCCGTCGTCGTAAGCGTTGCCACCCCCGAGTGGGACGGGGTCTCCTGGGCCACGGTGAGCGTCGCCGACACGGGTAGCGGTATCGCGCCCGCGGAGCTCTCTCACGTCTTCGAGCGCTTCTTCCGCGGCGCGGCACCGCGCAAGAAGCAGCTCTCGGGCACCGGCTTGGGCCTGGCGGTCGTGAAGGAGCTCGTCGAACTACACGAGGGTTGGGTCACTGTGGAGAGCCGGGTGGGGGAGGGGAGTACCTTCACCGTCTGGCTGCCCCTGGCGTGAGCGCTCTTGAAACTATACCCCCGAGTGAGTGTGGGTGGCCTACTTACACGGTGCTTGCGTCACTGAAATTTGCGAGCTTCAAACGCCTGCGAGAGGCTCCAGGTGTAGAATCATCACGTTTCACGCTTTATGTTTCAAGTTAAGAGCAGATCAGGAGGGCGGGTGACACTTCACAGATTCAAGCGCGTGGGGCTTTCTCTGGCGTTGGCGGTTCTGGGCTTGGCGGTGGTGTGGGGCGTGTTGGGCGGTCAACCGGCGCAGGCGCAGAGCGGTAGCATCTTCGTCGATAAGCGGTTGGGGCGCGGCGACCCGGTGGTCTACGTGGGTGAGTACATGACCTTCACCCTCCAGATCCGCAACGATGCCGCCTTTACGGTGACCGTGCTCCCGTTGCGCGACACCTTCAACGCTGCGGTGTTGCGCTACGTCGACGCCTCGCCTGCAGCGCCCGACGTGGTGAACCAGGCCGGCGGCGAACTCAACTGGACCGATCTGACCACCTACTTCGGAGATCTGGCGCCGGGACAGGAGGTCTGGCTGACCGTGGGCTTTGTCGCCGAGCATCCTGCACCGGCGATCGTGAACGCCGCCGAGGCCTACGATGTCGAGGGCTCTCAGGGGGAGGTCGGCGGAGGCGACAGCACCGTCACGGACACCGTGGCGGTCGGTGGCAGTGCCCCTGTGGAGAAGACGTTGCTGGAGGGGCTGAACCCCCAAGTGGGGGCGCTCCTCACCTTCACCATCGCCATCACCAATCAGGGATACGTGACCTTGACCCACGTACCCCTGGTAGATGACTACAACCCACAGTGGATGGCCTTCTCCTACGCCGATCCGCCGCCGGATGCGGTGCTGACAACCACGGGGGTGCTTTCGTGGACGGATATCACCAGCTGGACCGGCGACATCCCCCCCTTTCAAGCGGTGACCATCACGACGGTCTTCACGGCCTTGGCTTCGGCCGACGAGATGGCCCTCAACCGAGCGGAGGTGGAGGCCGCCAGCGACTGGTACGGGAACGATCTGGCCGGCGGTGCCGACGAGGTGCCCATCACGATCATCAACCAACCGACACCCACGCCGCCTACACCGACGCCTTCCACGCCGTCTACCCCATCCCCCCCGTCTGCCCCGACGGCGACGCCCACCGCGCTGCCCACGCCCACGCCGGTCATCATGCTGCTGCCGGTCAGCGGCCATCCGAGTTCAGGTGCCGGATGGCGGGGGTGGAGCTGGCTGGTCGTCTTCGCCCTGGTTGCGGGATCGATCGGCCTACGCCGCTACTCACAGCTGCGGTAGGAGACCCTTCCACCCGACTGCCCCGCGTCGCAGTCTTCAGTCGGTCGCCGGCTCGAAGGAGAAGCTGTCGTAGTAGACGACCTGCTCCACGGTGATGTTGGGGTTGCGGTAGAGCCCGAACTTGAGGTAGTGGGCGTGGGGGTTCCACATGTTCGGACCCTGCACCCGGCCCGCGGTGAGCGGCTCCCCGTCGATCCAGGCCTCGACCCACCCGTCGCTCCCGGTCGACCAGTGGATCTCGATCTCGACGGCAATCCACTCCCCCTTGGGGATGGCGCGCACCGCCACCGGCAGGATGACGGCGTCGCTGCCGAAGCCGGCGAAGGCTCTCTCAACGGGCAGTAACCCCGTGATGGTCAGAGAGCAGGATGCCCAGTGCCGTCACATCGGTGGGGATCAGCTCCAGGGCGAAGAGCACGAGTCCTACAACGACAGTGCTTAGAAGAAGGATGATTTCGGGTGTCATAGTCAGTAGCCCCAGTTTGTTCTGTCTCGGTCGTCTCAATTGCCACTATTTTTTAGA
>DAOTVC010000176.1:0-34585 GCA_034437215.1 Anaerolineae bacterium
CCGCAGGCGCCGTCGAGATGCGGCCCCAGCGCGCGGGTCAGTGGTTCGTGGCCCGGACGCGCTACGGCCCTCTCTACCACGCGCACCTCTTCGCGGGCCAGGAGAACTCCGGCAAGCTCGTGACGCTGGTCAAACAGATGGCGCGGCTGCGCGCGTTGGACGATGAAGCGGACCTGCTGCTGGTGGACGGCCCTCCGGGCATCGGCTGTCCTGTGATCGCCGCGCTCTCTGGGGCCGACCTGGTCCTCATCGTCACCGAGCCCACCCTCTCCGGCGCCCACGACCTCGAGCGGATCCTGGGACTGGCCGGGCACTTCCGCGTCCCGGCGGCGGTGCTGCTCAACAAGGCCGACATCAGCCCCGAGCAGGCGGGAGCCATCACGGAGCACTGCAGCGCTCACGGAATCCCCCTGGTGGGACGCCTGCCCTACGATCCCCTCGTGACGGAGAGCATGGTGCGCGGCGAACCGGTCACGGCGACCCCGGGTGCGGTGAGCGAGGCCCTGAGCGAAGCGTGGCAGCTCCTGCGATCACACCTTGAAGGCCAGGAGCCGGATCAGGGTAGAGTAAAGAGCCGTGGGGGCGGCCCCAGGGCCGCCCCCACGTAAACATCAGGACTTGAGGTAATTTACTTGGGTGTGTTTCAATCCAGTTGTGAGCTATCCATGGCTGAAACGTAAAGCGTGAAACGTGAAGCCCTCACGTTTTACGTTTCACGTTTCACGCCTCGGTTTAACTCAAGTGAAACACACCCAATTTACTTCTATCCCTTCCCGCCCGTGCGGCTGTAGCGCCCTCTACAGTCCGTGGAGGAGTAGTGGGAGGTAGAGCCGGGCGGGCGGCGCTCACCCCTCCCGGGAACGAGTGAGGTAGAGAATGCGGCGAATCCAGTCGTCGGCGGTGTGCTCCCCGGCGCGTGCCTGCAGCTCCATCTTCTCGAGAAGAACGCGAGCCACAGAGCGCCCCACCCGCTGCGAGTCGTGCATCGTCGCCCGGCGGGCGAGGTAGTCCTCCGCCATCTGGATATCGCTGTTGGAGAGGCGCTCCACCGGTAGCGGATCGTTGCCCGGCTCTGTTCTGGCGGCCCAGCGGTTGAGGTCCCCTTCCACGGCCCGCAGCGTATCGGGCGACTCGACCTGCCCCTCGCGCACGACGATGGTGCCCGCAGCGAAGTCGCCCAGCCGGCGGGCCTCGTCGTTGAGGAACATGGTAACGACGCCCACCCCGTAGTAGAGGGGCAGGAAGTCCACCAGGCGCACAAAGTTGCGGATGAGGGATTCCGTGGCGCTGATGGGGGTGCCGTCGGTGCGGATCACCCGGACCCCCACCCAGCGCTTGCCCGGGGACTGCCCGTTCCAGCGGATCTCGAAGAAGACGTAGTAGCCCCAGAGGAAGATGAAGCTCAGAAGACCGAGGAGCGCAGCGGCCCAAATAACCAGCTCCGCTTGGAGGGCCCCCATCCCCAGGCCCATGATCAAGGCGATCAGCGGGACGTAGACCACGACCTGCAACACGAGGATGAGCAGGCTGTCGACCAGGGCCGCCATAAAGCGGGAGCCGATACCTGCCACCTCGTAGTTGAAGATCACGTTCTCGGGCGTGTCGATGCTCATCCACTCGTCGGTGAAGGTCATGTTCTCCTCTCCGGCCCGGCAAAACCTGGACGTTGCCGCAAGGCCTATGGCGCTTTGATCCTCGAACAGGTGCAGGTATAATTGTAGAAATCTTTGGAGGATTGGCAAACAGAGCATGAGACCGGAAGAGCTGCGCAGATCCCACCAACATGAGTGGAACGCCCTGGCGTCCCTGCTCGCGAGGGCCAAGGAGAGCTTGCCGACGCTGACACCCGAGGAGATCGACCGGCTCGGACGGCTCTATCGCAGCGCCACCTCCGATCTCGCCCTGGCCCAGCGAGAGTTCCCCACCCATCCGCTGACCGGGCGCCTCAACCGGCTGGTTGCCCGGGCACACGCCCTCGTCTACCGGAGCGAACCCCTCGTCCGGCAGCAGCTGGGCCGCTTCTTCACGGAGGTCTTCCCCGCCACCTTCCGGGAGACGCTGCCCTTCATCGTCGTCGCGGCCCTGCTCTTCTTCTTACCCGCCCTCGCCGCCGGTGCAGCGACGGCGGCCCTACCCGAGAGCGCCCAGTGGCTCCTCCCCCTCCAGGTGCAGCAGCTCATCCCCACCATCGAGGATCAGGATCTCTGGACCGACATCCCTATCGCCGAACGCCCCTTCGCCTCCTCCTTCATCATGCGCAACAACATCCAGGTGGCCATTCTCGCCTTCGGCGGCGGGATCCTGGCGGGCCTGCTCACCGCCTGGATCCTCGTCTTCAACGGACTGCTGCTGGGAGGGCTGATGGGGCTGACGATTCACCACGGGGTCGGCTTCGAGTTGGGGACCTTCGTCATCGGCCACGGCGTCGTGGAGCTCAGCGTCATCTGCATCGCCGGGGGATCGGGGCTGCTGATGGGGTGGGCCCTGCTCCACCCGGGTCTGCGGCGCCGGCGCGACGCCCTCGCGGAGGCCGCCCGGAAGTCCGTCCGCCTGCTCATGGGGTGCATCCCCCTGCTCTTCATCGCCGGGCTCATCGAGGGCTTCCTCTCACCCGCCGTCACCGTCCCTTGGCCCGTCAAGTGGGCGACGGGCATCGTGAGCGGTCTGCTCCTCTACACCTACCTCCTCCTGGCAGGGCGGGAGGGGCGGCGTCAGAGGCGCATCCTGCCCTTCAACTCCAGATAGCGGTTGACCACGGAGAGGGAGAGCTGGTTGGCCGGCACGTCGAGGGTCAGCACCCCCCTGCGGCGCAGCGTGTCGAGAATCACCTGCCGCTCGTCGAGGAGACGCGCTGCTGCCGACCGTTGGTAGACCGCCAGGGAGCTCTCCGGACGCTGTCGAGCGGCGGCGTGCACGTCGGGGTCGCTGATGGTGACCACCAGGGGCAGGCTGCGCCGGGCCAGGACGGCCACGTGGGCGACGAGATCGCGCAGGCTCAGCCCCCCGCTCAGGTCGGTGAAGAGCACCACGAGCGCCCGCTTCCGCTGCTTCAACGCCAGGTACTGGAGGGCCCGGCTGTAGTCCGGCTCGACGGGCTGGGGTTCGACGGCATAGAGGGCCTCCAGCATCCGGTAGAACTGCCCCCGACCGGGGCGGGGCGCGAGAAAGCGCTCGACGTCCGCCGCGAAGGTCAGCAGGCCCACCTTGTCCCCCTTGCCCGTGGCGACGTAGGCGAGGAAGAGGACGGCGTTGATGACGTAGTCGAGCTTCGCCATCTCCGCGACGGGGCTCTGCATCATGCGCCCGGTGTCGATGACGGCCACGATGTTCTGGCTCCGCTCTGTCTGGTACTCCTTCGTCACGGGACGGTTGCGCCGGGCCGTCGCCTTCCAATCGATGCGGCGGAAGTCGTCGTCGGGCAGATACTCCCGCAGCTGCTCGAACTCCGTCCCCGGCCCGAAGAGGCGGCTGCGCCGCAGCCCCAGCTCCTCCAGCCGGTTGCGGCGCAGCAGCAGGTCGTAGCGGCTCACGTCCAGCAGATTGGGGTAGACCTTGACCCGCGCTGCAGCGGCGACGCGTCCCTGCCTCACCACCAGCTGCAGCGGCCCCTGCCAGCGAAGGTTGAGGTCGCCGAAGGCGTAGTCCCCCCGGCGGAGGGGGTGGACGTGGTAGAGGACCTGCCACACCTCGCGCGCCGCGATCTCCCCCTCGAGGATCTGCCGGTCGACGCGAAAGGGCTCGGGCGGCTCGTCACGCAGCCAGAGCCGCACCGGCTGCCCGCGGCGATTGTGGACCCGCACCCGGATGGGATTGTCCGCCCCGATGCTCAAACGGGGCTCGTGCTCTCTTCCTACCGCGAAACGCTCCACACTCCCCGCCTGCCACCAATCCAGCAGCATGAGCAGCGCAAAGGTCAGGACGTAGAGCAGGGCCACCCAGAGGAGCGCGGGGGCCCACGCCGCCGCCGCCATGAGAGGTGCAGCGACGAGCAGCAGGAGAACCGCCCGGCGGGTGGGCAACATCAGCGCGGCACCTCCACCTGCCCGAGGAGGCGCCGGATGACGGTGTCGGGGTTCAGCCCCTCGATCTCGGCCTCGGGCTTGAGCAGGATGCGGTGGCGTAGCACCGGTGGGAAGAGCACCTTCACGTCGTCGGGCGTGACGTAGTCCCGCCCCTGCAGGGCGGCGTAGACCTTGCTCGCCAGCAGAACGTGGGTCGAAGCACGCGGGCTCGCTCCCAGGATGAGGTCCGGGGAGCGCCGGCTGGCGGCCGCGACCTGGGCGATGTAGTCGAGGATGCCCTCCTCCACGACCACCGGCTGGGTGATAGCACGCAGCCGGAGAAGGTTCTCGGCCGCCAGCACCGGCTTGAGTCCCGTGGCGACGAGATCGTGGGGGTCGAAGCCGTGGTGGTACCGGCGGAGAATCTCCACCTCGTCGGAGAGGGGGGAGTAGGGAACCAGCACCTTGAAGAGGAAGCGGTCCAGCTGCGCCTCGGGCAGCGGGTAGGTCCCCTCGTACTCGATGGGGTTCTGGGTCGCTACGACCATGAAGGGGGGGGCGAGGGGGTGGCGCTCGCCCTCCAGGTTGACCTGGCGCTCCTCCATGGCCTCCAGAAGCGCCGACTGGGTCTTGGCGGGCGCGCGGTTGATCTCGTCGGCGAGGAGGATGTTGGTGAAGATGGGACCCCGCTTCAGATAGAACTTTCCGCTGGTCACGTTGAAGACGCTCGTTCCCAGGATATCGGAGGGCATCATGTCCGGTGTGAACTGGATGCGGGTGAAGTGGCTCTGCACGAGGCGGGCCAGGGTCTTGGCCATGAGGGTCTTTGCCGTGCCGGGCACCCCCTCGAGCAGAACGTGGCCGCCCGTCAGCAGGGCCACGACAAGGAGCTCGAAGGGCTCCTCCAGGCCCACCAGCACCTTGTCGGCCTCCTCACGCAGACGCAGGTAGACGTCCTTGAGATGACTCGGTTTCATCGTTTCTCCTCCAACCATTGGGTGACTTCCATAGCCAGCGCGACGAGCTCATCCTCCTCCACATCCGATTGGCGCAACCGCGCCAACAGGGAGCGCAGGGCCTCCCGATCCAGTCCCGGCTCGTACTCCGCCAGACGCGCCACGTAGAGCCCGTCGTGCAGGAGGGGGTCGAGACGGTAACGCCGCCCGAGCTCTCGCTTGAGCCACTGCCGGTAGTAGGCCAGCTCGGCTGACCGGTGTCCGGCGCGCCGGCGCAGGTTAGCGATCGCCGTCACGTACTCCAGCGGCGCCCGTCGCAGGGTCGCGCGCGGAGGGCGCAGCGGGCGCCCGAAGGCTTTACCCCGCAGGAGCAGGGCCACGAAGACGACCCCGGCGGCGTAGAGAAGCGCCCAGCCGGGGGGTGTGGAGCGCAGCGCGTCCAGAGGCCCGCCCGCGCCGCCCGACGACGCACGCACGCCGTGGTGCCACTCATCGAACCAGATCCGTTCGGAGCGCGGGGCTGCGGTCAGGATGTTCAGAATCAGAGCTCCACTCCCCACCTCCTTGAGCCCTGCATTGGAGAAGGGATAGGCGGAGGCGGAGAGGATGACCCGTCCCGCTCCCCGCTCGAGGGAGACGAGGACGGGGTGCGTCTCCGTGGCAAGGTGGGGCAGGTAATCGGTGCGGACGGGGGTCAGGACAGCGTTGGAGCGCACCGTCACCGTCACGGGGAGCGGCGGAGCCGCCCACAGGGGCGACACCGGCGCTGCATGCTCCACCCGCCTCTCGGTGTAGGTAAGGTCGAAGCCGTAGTGTTGAGCGGCGTCCAGCATGGGCGGGGCGCTGCCGGCCAGGACCAGCGTCCCGCCCTCCTCGATCCAGCGGTCGAAGATCTTCCACTCCTCGGGCGTGATAACATACTGGGGCTCCAGGATCAGCACCAGGTCCACACTCTGAGAGGCCTGGAAGAAGTGCTGAGGGTCCGCCGAGAGGGAGCGCCCCATCCCTTGCAACCAGAGCCAGAGCGCACGCCCTCCACCCGGCGCGCTGGAGATGGGTGAGAGGGGAGGGCCTTCATCACGCGCCATCCGCGCCTGCTGGACGGCTGCCAGCGTCGTGATGAGCAGAAGCAGGAGGATGAGGACCAGGGTAATGAGGGTATTCCGGTCGATCTTCATCGATACCCTTTGAGCTCCTCCACCCGGTGGGCGTAAGTCGCGTACTCCTCCTCGTCCAGAGGCGCATTGCCGTACCAGGTTCGGTCGAAGACTTCCACGACCTCGCCGAAGGTCGCGGCGACCTCCGGGGTGCCCGACAGGTTGCGTACGTACTCCCGGTTGGTGAGGGTGCGGTCACGCTGCAGAAGTGACCGCTCCTCCAGAAGCAGCAGCGTCGAAAGATAGAGGTAACGCACGGCACTCCTGTAGTCCTGGGCTCGAGAGAGGTCGCGCGCCCTCTGCAGAGCAGCCGTCGAGGTGAGGGGCTCGCCGCTCTCCGCATCCACGCCCGTCGCCTCCGACAGAAAGAGATGGGGCAGATCCCGCATCAGCATCCCTACAACGAAAAGAAAGAGAAGCACACCTACGACTGTGGTCAGGGTAGGCAAGAAGGGCAGGACCAAGCCGCTGCCCGCTACGGGTAAGAGGTCTTGGATCCACGCCCAGAGGCGCCGCTGTAGATCCTGCCACATCTGCTGGAGGGGCGAGGGCTCCTGCTCGGGCCACTGGAACGCCTCGGCGGCGAGGAGCTCCTGAAGGTCCGCGAGCGCCACGGAGTTCGCGGTACTCGTCTGCAGCTCCTGCCCCAAGATTGCCGCCAGTACCCCTTGCACCTGGGCGAGATCGGGAGGCTCGGCGCGCAGCCAGGAGGCGATAAGTCGACCCTCCACGGCAATCAGGGTGCCGTCCTCCAGACTGACCGCCTCGACTGCCGCCCACCGGAGGGCGAGCGCCTCGAGGTCGGCGGCGTCATCCGTGCCGGGCTCCTCCAGCTGCTCTGCGGCCGCCGCCCGCGTCTCCTCGACGAGCGCCAGGTAGGCCTCGAGGGAGAGCGGAGACGACTGAGCGTTCCCGCGCTTGGGACAGAGGAAGAGCCCCAGGAGCAACAGCCCTGCTACGCAGAGACCCAGCAGAGGGTGACGGCTAAGGCCCAAAGGTCCCCGGCAAAGCAGCAAACGTGACCCCAAAAATGGCAAGGATAACGCCCACGAAGAGTGCGTAGACGGCTCCAAAACCTACGGAGAGCCCCAGGAAGTAGGCCAGCTCCGTGCCGGTGATCAGCGCTCCCCCCTCGGGTGGCGGTGCCCGGGAGATCATCATCTCCGGCTCCTCCTCCGCCAGAGCAGACTGCGCCAGCATCGTCAGGTCGAAGCCCTCCGTCCGTACGCGGAGGTCGAAGTAGAGGAGCGTCATGGCAGTCAGCTGCAGCGGGGTGTAGAGCATGCTCATCAGAATCTGGACCAGGGTGGTCACCACCGTCTGCACCGCAAAGATGACAAAGGGATCACGGGAGGGGACCAGGGTTTCACCGGCGAACTGAAAGACGAAGGTGAAGAGCAGCGTCGGGCCACTGACAAGGAGCAGGTTAAAGAGAAAGAGGATGACAACAAAGCCCACGACGGGCCAGAAACGCCGCCGGGCAAGATCCCAGGCGCGGCGTATCGCCGCACCCGCCGCTTTGTCCTCCAGGACGACGATCGGAGCTACCAGCGGCGTGATCACCGTGGCGAAGAAGAAGAGCATACCGCCACCCGTCGCCCAACCGATGCAGGGGATGAGGAGCCAGATAAAGAGGAGCAGGCTGAAGAGCATGGCGAGAAGGATCGCGCCCACCAGGCGTCCCCACTTCCCACCGATCTTGCGGTACGCTTCCATGAAGCCCACGGACTCCCCGAAGTATCCCTCGGCGATGGCCTGGGTCAGAGCTGCCGTCGCCAGCCCGCTTATGAGAACCACGCTGACGAGGGTCAGGACCAGCTGGGCGAGAGACGAAAGAATCTGCCGCAAGTAGAACTCATCTTCGAAAGCGAGTGCAGGGGGTTGATAGCCGAAGAGGGCGATGATCAAGGAGAGCAGGGAGATGGGCACCTGAACCACAGCGATGATCCCGACAAAGGTGAAGAAGTTGTGCCGGTAGAGACGAATGGCCCTGTCGAGAATCTGACCTACGGACAGGGGCCTCAAACGGGGAATGCTGCGCGTCGTCATCTTCATCCTCCTTTCGTGAGAGGGTGACGAAACCTGTACTTCGTCACTTGGTACTGGCAATTCAAGGATTCGCCAACTCGACAAGCAAGCCCAGGTTGTTGTTATTGTAGCACAACTCGGAAACGCGAAAACAAAAGGTGGTAGGGAATAGTGAATCCGGATAACTTGCGCCCGTTGGAACAGGATTGATTGTCAAAGGCGCTGAGCAGACAACCTCAGCAGAGCGCGACGTACCGCTTCGATGGGGCGCAGGTCCTGCTCCCGCAGAGCAGCGAGGAAATCGGCGTAATGGGCCTCGTCTGCCCCCGTCACGACGGTGCTCTCCCCTTCACGGGTGAAGTCACCCGGCGCCTTGCCCGTCCAGAGGAGCCGCTCCTCCGTCCCATCACTCTCGTAGACGGCGCTGAGCCAGCGCTTCATCGACCACCCTCGACCCCGCTCCACGCCCAGAAAGACCTTGAGGGTGACGGCACGCAGGTGCGCGGGATCGACGCCGTTCTCCCCACAGAGCTGCTCCCGGGCCTCCTCCAGGGTGTCGGCGTGCAGGTTGGAGACGATGAGGTGCCCCGCTGCCCGTAGGGCGAAAAAGGAGCGTGCGTCGGCTCCCCAGAGGTAGGCGTAGTAGTAGGTCGCCGGGCTGATCTCGTGGGCCAGGTAGCAGGTGCTCCCCGGTCGAGAGTCCCGGCGGGCTGCGGCGAGCACAGCACGGCTCTCGACGGCGCGCAGGGCGACCCCATCGGGTAGGAAGTTGAGGAGGGCGACCATCACCGCCGTCTTGCCCGCGCCACCGGGGTTGGCGCCCACGAGCAGCGAGGCGCCCCGGCGCATGGCGGCGGCCAGGTAGGCAGCCAGGGGTAGATCGATCGTGCCGGCCTCCAGAAGATCGACGAGGGAGAGCATCCTCCCGCCCCGCTGGTTGCACGCGTTCAGAGCCTGGACGTGTTGGCTGATCGACGGCACTCGTTACTCCCTAAACAGGTTGGATTAAACCGTCTTGCGTAAATCCCACAGAAGATTTACGGAGCTAAAACGTGAAGCGTGAAACGTGAGCCCTTACGCTTTACGTTTCACGCTTCACATCGTGACTTAACATCCCCCTCGATCTAGAGACGACCGTGGCCTACTTGTACAGGTGATCTACTGCGTGCTGATGCTGACTTCCTGGATCATATCCCCCACCTGGATGGACTGGACGACGTCCAGGCCCTCGACCACCTCACCGAAGACAGTATACTCACCGTCCAGCTGGGGCGTGCTGTCCAGGGTGATGTAGAACTGGCTGCCGCTGGACATCCGGCGGGGGTTGCCCTGATCGGGCAGACGCGCCATGGCGATGGCCCCCTCGACGTGCTCGAGGCCGATCTCCGCGGGGAGCAGGTAACCCGGTCCCCCCTGCCCTGTGCCCGTGGGATCACCCCCCTGGATGACGAAGTCGGGCTCGACGCGGTGGAAGGTCAGCCCATCGTAGAAGCCCTGCTGAGCGAGGAAGACGAAGTTGTTGACGGTCACCGGCGCCGCCTCGGCGTTCAGGTCCACGACGATCTCCCCCTTCGAGGTCGTAATCGTCGCCCGATAGTCCTCTTCGGGATCGATCTCCATGGCGGGCGGACGGGGGTACATGGCGTTGCGGGCCTGGGGCTCCTCGGGAACGGGCAGCTCCGCGTTGGGTGGAATCTCCGGGGTGGGCGGGGTCTCGCTCTCCGTGATGGTGATGC
This sequence comes from Anaerolineae bacterium, assembly GCA_034437215.1. Lineage (GTDB taxonomy): Bacteria > Chloroflexota > Anaerolineae > B4-G1 > SLSP01 > DAOTVC01. The sequence goes on from DAOTVC010000176.1 coordinate 9,879, forward strand.
TCTCGACGAGATCGCCGGGCTCGGCGGCCTGCTCGGGATCGCGCGGGCTGAGGCTGAAGAGGGTCTCCAGACCGCCGATCACCCTGCCGAAGACGGTATGGCGGTTATCCAGCCAGGGAGTGGGCGCATAGGTGATGAAGAACTGGCTGCCGTTGGTGTTGGGACCCGAGTTTGCCATGGAGAGGGTGCCCAGACGGTCGTGGGCCAACTCGGGGCTGAACTCATCCTCGAAGGTATAGCCCGGCCCGCCCATCCCCGTGCCCGTCGGATCGCCCCCCTGCGCCATAAAGCCGGGGATCACCCGGTGGAAGGTCGTGTCGTCATAGAACCCCTCGCGGGCCAGGAAGACGAAGTTGTTGACCGTTCTGGGGGCTTGCTCGGGCAGCAGCTGCACCCTGATCTCCCCCTTCTCGGTTTGGATGGTCGCGACGTAGAACTTCTCGGGATCGATCTCCATGGAGGGAGGGTCGCTGTAGCTCGGTCGATCGTCCACCATCTCGGGCACATCCTCCTCAGCAGGCGCTTCTTCGGTAGCGGGCGGCTCGCTCGTCGCCGTCGCACGCACCTCGCCCTCCTCCCTCTCCTCCACCGTAGCCGTTTCAGAGGTTCCGCAGCTGCTCAGAATCCCAGCGATCAAAAACGCAATGAGCACCAGGACCAAAATCGGGTATCTCTCTCTTCTCATACTTACTCCTTCTGTTATAGATAGTCTCGGCACAGCGATCTCCCGTTGTGCCCAAGTCAAGGTCTAAAGATACCCTATATCTCGATTCTATCAAATCAGGGGGAGCGACCGAAGGTCTCCTCGTAGAGGATAAGAGCTGCCAACATGGCGGAGCGAATCACATCGTAGGGGGCGTAGAGGGACTTACCGATCCAGAGCTGCGGGCAAGCGAGGGCGCCGCACTCGCGCGAGGCCTCGAGGTAAGCGGCCCCCCGGTGTAACACCTCCGCATCCACCTCCCCCTGACGCCGGTAGTGCAGCAGGCCCAGCAGGACGTAGGCCGTCTCCTCAGCGGTGCCGATATCGTAGAAGCCCCACGAACCATCAGCACGCTGCGTGTGGAGCAGCCACGCGACGGTGTCCCGACAGGCGCGCTCCGCCCACGGGCTGTACCCTGACAGGGTGACCAGCGCTTGCGAGGTAGCATGATGAGGAGAGGCGTGCCCCTTATCCATCCAGTACATGTCGTGTACGTGGCTGTCGAGGAGCAGGATGACCATCTGTTCGCGCAACTCTCGCCCACCGGGATAGGCAGGGAGGGCATCCAGCGCCTGCAGGGCATGGACGTTGGTGGTGACGCTCAAGGTGCGCTCGTAGTCGTAAGTCCGAAAGCTGTGGTGCTCTACGTCCTCAAAGTGTTGCAAAACCTCAGGGCCGACGTCATAGCCGGCATGCAGGAGCAGGCGGAGAGCAATCGCGGTGATATCTCCGTTGGGAACGGGCAGTGTGGCATCCACCCTCCCCCCATGCGCACTTATCTCAAAGTAGAGCTCCTCCCAGATCTCCGACCCTGCGAGCTTCCTCAAAGGAAGCTCTGTGAGAGCGAGATTGTTCAACACCTGAGTGAGCTCGAGAGAGCGAAAGGGATAGAGGGAGACGATGGCGGGCAAGGAGGTTAAGTAGCCCAGGGCGCGCTCGTCCCTTCCCGTAAGGTGAAAGTAGTAGGCGGTCGCAGAAGGAGAGTTACCCAGAGAGCCGTTCACCAGGAGAGCCTGGCGCATGAGACCGACGTTGCCGTACTGCCCCAGAAACTCCAGCGAGCGCCCGATGGAGCTCCCGACCGAATAGATCTCTTCAGGAGAGAACTGGTTGATTTTCGCCTTCCGGATGACGTCGTACCCGTAGGTGTGCGCCGGTACGTCCAATCCCAGCCGGCGCGCCTCGGTGAGCAATGTGGGAAAGATCAGCTCGAAGCCGTCCGGCTTGGAGGGATCGGCCCCCAACCGATGGGTGTGCTGCCACAGGTAGGTCTCCCCACGCCGCATCGTCTCTTGCACAGCCGGCCCTGGCCCGCTCTCCTGTAGGGCCATGAGCGCCGCGAGGGTACTGACGATCCGGTCGTGGTAGTACTCGATCTCCCCGCCCCAGCTCCCGTCTTGGTTTTGGTGTTCCAACAGCCAGCTGATGAGGTAGGGCCAACGGATGCTCCCCTCTCCATCACGGAGCCGGGCCAACCAGGCGATGTCGTAAGCGCTAGGGCTCATACGTTGGTGTAGATTGCGAATCAGTGTTTGGGCCTCTTCTATGTGCCCCATTTCGTCTCCTCAAGGTGCGGTGCCGCTAGTGATGGGGGGTTGACTCCCGAACCTGTACGACGACTGAACCAACAATAATTGGACCCCTAATAGTATAAAAAATAATTCGCGAAAACACAAGTTCGCCACAAGGTCTACATACACTTTTCCAACCGGCCGTCCGGGCAGTGAGGAACAGATCGAAATCAAACCCGGCCCCGAACAGCAGGGGTCAGAAGAGAGCGGCTCTCCAGGATTTCGCAGGGTACAACAGGGCCCTTTACCACGCGTTTCTTGCCACAACGCAGGAAAGGTCTGGTACGCCCCACCGCAGCAGCCATTTGGGCTAGTTTTAGAGCTGCTTACCCCGCCACCCGGCGAAAGCCAAAAGACCCAAGAGAGCTTATCCTCGCGGGGGTGCATCTGCCAGCACGTCGCTCAAAACATCGACGGTGAGCCCGCGACGGCGCAGGGCCTCGACGTAGGGCGCGATTCCCACAGCGTCCCCCGTGAGATGCCCGGTGACGAGGAGCTGGCCCCCGTCGTGCGCCTGCAACCGCACCAGATCTCCGGCGGTGATGTGAATGTAGACGACGGTGTCGATCCCGTGATCGAAATAGGCCCGCGCCACCTCATACCCCCCGTTGGTCAGCGCGCCGTGGGCCACGACGACCCGGCCCGCCGGCGCATCCGCATCACCCAGCAGCACCTGCACCTCCGTCAGCGCCCGCCGGGCAGCGGGCAGCTCCGAGAGGGTTCGAGCTACATCCCCCAGGCTGGGCTCGGCATCGGCTACCAAGCGGGCATCGACGGCAGCCTGCATCTTGCGGCGCCCCAACTCATCCAGAGGCGCGTGGATGTTGAGAAAGGGCATACCCAGCAACCGGGCCGCCTGGGGGACCTGCTCGTAGTTGCGCACGATCCCGCCCAGACGCAGGGTCTCCAACTTCGGGGCCACAGCTGCCCGCGCGGCCTCCACGGGCACCCCGGCGTCGACCAGCAGGTCAACGTGACGTTCGAAGACCTGCCAGGCGCGGTAGGTCACCCCTACGGGATGGTGAGCAATGACGGCGTCGTAGCCCAACTGCCGGGCCATCAGGAGCTCACCGGCACCGATATCGAGACCAAAGAGCAGCCGCTCGATCCCTTCACCGGGCACGTAGATGGCACTGTCGGCCGGTATCCCATCGTAGCCCACGAGCTCCAACGCGATCTGCATGAGAGTGCTTGTGTCAACGACCATGCTTCGACTCCTTTATCAAGATGATGAAGGGGTGTTTCAACCCAGTTGGGAGCTACCCCTGGCTGAAACGTAAAGCGTGAAACGTGAGAACCTCACCATTTCACGCCTCGGCTCAACTCAACTGAAGCACACCCAGATAATAAGCTCCACATCACAGCGCTTCGACGCTCCCCTACTCTCCCAGGGCCGCCTGGTCGACGAACCAGCGCAGACGTCCCCGGCGCGGCTGCACCAGCTGCGCCGGGAGCTCCTGGGGACGGTAGGGACCCTGAGCGACCCTCTCCAGGATCGTCGCCTTGCGCTCCCCGGCGACGATGAAGGCGACGTTCTCCGCCGCGTTCAGGACCACCGGCGTCAGCGTCAACCGCCATGCGTCCAACTTCTCCACGTGGTGGGCGATCACCCAGCGTTGCTGCCGGTGCTGCTGCTCCTGGAGCACAGCGGTACCCGGGAAGAGAGATGCGGTGTGCCCGTCCTCGCCCAGACCCAGCAGGATCAGATCAAAGCGCGGCACCCGCCCCTCACCGAAGACCGACCGGAGCTCCTGCTCGTAGAGCTCGGCTGCCCGTTCAGGCGCCAGCTCCCCCCGCATCCGGTGGACCTGCTCCTCGGGAATGGGGAGGTGGCGCAGAAGGGCTTCGTAAGCCAGCCGGTAGTTGCTCTCAGGGTGGTCGGGAGGAAGAGAACGCTCGTCCCCCCAGAAGAGCTCCACCTGCGCCCAATCGACCCGTTGGGCGTAGCGAGGTGTTGCCAGAGCTTCGTACGCCGGGCGGGGGGTGGAGCCGCCTGCCAGCGCTACGGTAAAGGGCACCTTCTGGCTCAGAGCCTCGACCGCCAACGTCACGAAGTGCTGGGCCACCGCCTCCGCCAGGGCATCCTCATCTGAGTAGACGCGCACCTCCGTCATCAGTGGCAGCCCCGGTACCAGCGGCAGCGCTGCTCCTTGACGAGCTCGTCGGCCTTCTCGGGCCCCCAACTGCCGACCGCATACTCGACGGGCGTTCCCCGCTCCGTGAGCGGATCGATGAGCCCCCACGCCAGTTCGATCTCGTCGGCGCGGGCGAAGAGAGAGGCATCCCCCTGCATGGCGTCCAGGAGCAGGCGCTCGTAGGCTTCCGGCAGCGCCTTATCCCCGAAGTCCTCGCCGTAGTGGAACTCCATGTCGACGGGCGCCGCGTGCATCCCTGCCCCCGGCTGCTTCGTCTCAAAGTGGAAGTGAATGCTCTCGTCGGGTTGGATGCAGAGGGAGAGACGGTTGGGATTGAGGTCGACGTTTTCGGGAAAGAGCAGGTGGGGGACCCTCTGAAACTGCAGCGTGATCTCGGTGACCTTCTTCTCAAGCCCCTTCCCCGAGCGCAGGTAGAAGGGCACACCCTGCCAGCGCCAGTTGTCGATGGAGAGACGTAGAGCTGCGTAGGTGGGGGTCTGCGAGTCCTCGGGCACCCCCTCCTCCTCGAGATAGCCCTCGTACTGCCCCAGCACCACGTCCTCCGGCTGGATGTCGCGCACGGCCCTCAGGATCTGCACCTTTTCGTCCCGCAGGAAGCGGGCGTTGAAGGCGGGCGGCGGCTCCATCGCCGTGAAGGTGAGCAGCTGGAGGAGGTGATTCTGGAACATGTCCCGCAGGACGCCGGAGCGGTTATAGTATCCGGCCCGCCTCCCTACCGTCACGCTCTCGGCAACGGTGATCTGCACGTTGTCGACGTAGTTGCGATTCCACAGGGGCTCCCAGATGGCATTGGCGAAGCGGAAGGTCAGGATGTTCTGTACCGTCTCCTTGCCCAGATAGTGGTCGATACGGTAGACCTGCTCTTCGTCGAAGACCTCGTGAATGCGGGCATTAAGCTTTTGAGCGCTGGAGAGATCGTGCCCGAAAGGCTTCTCGACGATGATCCGTCGCCAGCCCGTCCCACGATTCATCCCCGACTTACCCAGCTCTTCCACGATGTCCCCAAAGACCACCGGCGGTGTCGCCAAGTAGAAGAGGTAGTTCCCGCCCGTCCCGAACTCCTCGTCGATCGCCTCCAGCCGCTCCTTCAGACGCCGGTAGGTCTCGGCATCGTCGTACTCCCCCTGCAGATAGGTGTGCCGCTCGGCGAAATCCGCCCAGCGCTGGCAGTGGTCGGGTTTGAGCCGCGCGTACTCCTGGACCCCCTCGTGCAGCTGCTCGCGGAAGGATTCGTCGGTGTATTCACTGCGTGCTATGCCCAGGATGCGGGTCTCGGTCGGCAGCATCTCCTCGCAGGCCAGCGTATGCAATGCCGGCACCAGCTTGCGCTGCGTCAGATCGCCTGAGGCACCAAAGATCACGATGATGCTAGGATCGGCGTGCAACCTGTTCTCATTCATGGATCCCTCCCGAGGATAGGTGGTCCGAGAGAGTCTCTCACCACCGGATAACAATAGAAAAGTTCCCCCTCTACTTTACTCCTCAAGAGGGGAACGGTCAAATAATTCGACAAACCGTGACCGGCTGACCTCCGTCCCGAACAAAATATACCCGAAGTTATATCCGAGCTCTGTATCGGGTACATTGACCAACTGCCCAGTAAGATGGTAAGCTGACAGTATAAGACATTCAGTCAGGGGCAGCGGAACGTTGTCCCCGACATAAGAAATGAGGAAAGAAGAGATGAACAGAGAAGAGAGCCAGCGCGGGAGCACGCTCTATCGACGGTTGCTGTTGGTAGGAAGTGTCCTCGTGCTCTTCCTACTGCTGATTACCCGGGTCTCCTGTCCGACCACCCCAGCTACGCAGGCACGTGTTCCCCCTCAACCGGTCCAGGGGGCGAGGAGTGCAGAGCCTGACTATATCACCCGCCAGACAGCAGCGATGCGCCCGGGCTTCGGGGACGATCTGGCGCTGGTGGAGCGGGCGCCCTACTACACCCTCGCTGCCAACGTCAATCCTGAGGAGGGGATCGTGGATGGGCAGATGTCGGTGCTCTACACCAACCGGACGGGAGGGGCGCTCTCCGAGGTGCTCTTCCGCCTCTATCCCAACGCCGACACCATCTACGGGGGTGGCTCCCTCACCGTTCAGGAGGTCACCCAGGAGGGTGAGAATCTGGAGACCCGCTCGACCCAGGGAGGGACAACGCTGGAGGTTGTCCTCGCCCAGCCCCTCGCCGCCGGGGAGCAGACCACCCTCAACCTCACCTTCGTGGCGGAGGTACCCTACCGCTCGGGACAGGGCTACGGCATCTACAACCGCACCTCGAACCTCATCACGCTCGCCGGCTGGTATCCCGTCCTGGCAAGGCACGCCGGGGGCTGGCAGACGCCGGACGTGCCCCTGGTGGGAGACGCCCTCCTGGCGGAGACGAGCCTCTACGAAGTGGATCTCACCGTACCCGCAGGCTACCAGGTCGTGGCTACGGGCGTTGTGCAGGAGCAGGAGGAGAACACCGCAGAGGGGCTGGTGACCTGGCGCATGGTCAGCGGACCGGCCCGCGAGTTCAGCGTCGCCATCAGCGACCGCTTCGAGACGCTGGAGACCGAGGTCGCCGGCGTCACTGTGCGCGTCCACACCCTACCGGCCGGCAGCGCGGTCACGACGGGCGAGGAGGCCCTCGAACTCGCCGCACACGTCTTCGAGGTCTACAGCCGGCGCTTCGGCGCCTACCCCTACACCGAGGTCGACGTCGTGGATGCCCCGGTGAACATCGGAGGCTACGAATTCCCCGGCATGGTCTTCATGGAGCACGCGCAGCGTGTGAGCGGCTCCTACGCCAACTACCAGTACCTGCTGGCCCACGAGCTGGCCCACCAATGGTGGTACGGGCTCGTGGGCAGCCACACCGTCCAGGAGCCCTGGTTGGACGAGTCTCTGGCAACCTACGCCATCGCCATCTTCCGCGAGAGTGAGGACGCCTACGGATCGGGCGAGAACCTGGTCGGCCACTGGCGGAGCCGGTACGGCAACCGCAGGGCGAGCGAGCCGCCGGTCGACAGCAGCGCCCTGGACTTCCGCGGGTGGGGCAGCTACCGGCAGACCGTCTACATCCACGGGGCCCTCTTCCTGCACGAACTCCGGCAGGAACTGGGCGACGAGGCCTTCTTCGCCCTCCTCCAGCGCCACCTCGCCGACCATCGTTACGACGTGGCGACTACCGAATCCTTCCTGGATCTCGCCGAGGAGAGTGCCGGTCGTGAGCTGGATACCCTCTACGACAAGTGGTTCGGCTCCCCCTCGAACAACTAGAGCCGCCGGCCCTCCCTAACGCTCCGAGCGGAGCACCGGAGGGCCGACGACGTCCAGGATCACCGACTGCTCCAGTCGCTCCTCCAGTTCCTCTGCGAGACGATTGACCTCCTCCTGATCGAGGGCATCGGGCAGGTGCACGGTGGCGACGATCAGCAGATCGTTCCGCTGAATCTGGTACTCGAAGCCCATCAGGCTGCCCCCCCGCCGGAGCATCTGCTCCGAGAGCACCTCCTGGATCGTCTGCCGCCGCAGCGTATCCTGCATGACACCGCCCAGGAGCACCACCAAGGGCAGGGCCAGGACCAGCACGAGGAGCCCAACCCCGATCACCCGGCGCCACAGACGCTGCTGACTCCGTCCCGGCTGCCAGGTCTTGGGTCGCACGCCTAGGACGAGGAAGACGAGCACCCCGGCCAGGCTGATGCTGGCGAGGTTGGTGAGAAAGAGTAAGAAGGCACCGCCGACGATTGCCGGTTCCCCGAAAGAGAAGCCCAGCCCGACGACACAGAGGGGGGGCATCAGTGCAGCGGCGATGGCCACGCCCGGCAGTGCAGCGCTGACCTCTTTACGGGCGAGAGCGTAGGCTCCTGCCATCCCCGAGACCACGGCAACGATGAGATCGAGGAGCGTGGGTTGGGTACGCCCCAGGATCTCGTCGGTCAGCGCCTGGAAGGGAGAGAGGAAACCGGTCAGGGCCGCGAGGATAATGGCAAACGCGACCCCCTTGAAGACCGCCTCTGTGGAGAAGCGGATCAGCCGGACGTCCCCCAACACCATGCCCAGCGAGAAGGCCAGAATGGGTGACATCAAGGGGGCCACGAGCATTGCACCGATGACCACGACGCCGCTGTCCAATAACAGCCCCAGAGTAGCAATAATGCAGGAGAGGGTAATGAGCACAAAGTAACTGGTGCCTGGACGGGCCCCCTCGCCCATGGCCTCACGCAGATCTAACTGCTCCTCCACGTTGAGTCGGGGGAGCAGACTCATCACGCTCCGCGTCAGCTTACGCCCCCAGGACTCCACCCGAGCGGGAAAATGTCGCGCGATGACCGCTGTCCGCGGCACACGCGTAGCAATCTGTTGGGGAATGCTGCCGAAGACAAACTGATCGAACAACCCCTCCTCCGATGCACCTAACAGCACCAGATCGTACCCCTCCGCCTCCTGCAAGACCCCCTCGACGACGCTCTCAGCAACGACGACCTTCTGCTGAGGAGGCCGATGAAAGTCCAAGTCCTCCAACGTGTGGGCGATGCGCCGGCGATTCTCCTGCATCTGTTCGGGAGTCGCGCGCCCCAACTGCACCATGCTCGTGGTCACCTCTGCCTGATACACCCTGGAGAGGAGAGCGGCCAGGCGTGCAGCAATCGGTGCACGGGGACCACCGGCAGTAGGAACCAGAATACGCTTCACCTCCTCCCAGGCCTGTCCCTTAGCGACGACCACATCACAGGTAGCGGCATCGACAACGGCGTCGATAACCGGCCCCATGGAAGCCCCCAAGGAGCGCGTATAGCCCTTCCAGCCCAGAAGGACAAGTGCCACCTCCTCCTCACGGGCCGCATCGAGGATCCCCGCGGGCACACTGCGCGCCACCCAGGTCAGCAGCCTATAGATCCCGCCTTGTTCCCGGACCTCTGCCAGTGGAGATCGCAGAGCAGTCCAATCTCGCAGCACCTGCCGGTATCCCTCCTCCAACGGAACCTGAGGAGGCACAACGACTACCCGTAGAGCTATGACCACGCCGTCGTGCTGGTGAGCCAGAACGTTCGCAAGCCTTAGTAAGGCTTTGGCCGTCCTTGGATTCGCGAGGGGCACGAGAATGCGATACCCCTGCGGTAAGTCCTTCACAAACTCATCCGGAGCGCTCCCTCTGTCGGCCTGTTCCCGTGAGCTACGGCCATAAAGTCGGTAGAGCAGATATCCTCCTCCCAGATACGCAAGCGCCGGCAGAAGGTGTACGGGCCTCCACAGAAGCAAGAGCAGGAGGTCAAGCGCAACGGCACCGCCTGAGAGCCAGAGCGAACGGTGCGCGGTGGCAGAGGCGGACCGGAGGTAGCGAAAGAGGGCGACGTTTCCTCCCAGAAGGACCAGGAGGTAGAGCAGGCTGGCAAAGGCAGCCAGGTACTCTCCAGAAAAGAGAGTCAGGGGGAGAACCAGCAAGGTGACAACGACGATAAGCAGTACCGGGGTTTTAAAATCCCGGTGGATCTGCCCCAGCGCCTGGGGTAGAGAGCCGTCGGCGCTCAACTGGTAGATCTGGCGCATAAGGACCAGCAGCACCTCATCAAGGGACAGCGCCATGGCCCCGGCACCCAGGGCAAGCAGCAGCGGACGACCGACGCCCCCCAGAACGTCCGCTCCGAGTAGAGCCAGAGGAAGCCGGGAGCCGGCCAAGCGCTCGACTCCGAGAACACCAATCGCCAGAGCGAGGATCAGGGCGCCTGCAGCGGCGGTAGCGAGATGGAGGCCTAGCAGGTCTCGGACGATATTCCGCTCACCAGGAGAAATCTCCCCCTGAAAACTGGCGGTAATCTCTGCGCCGGCAGAGACGAAGAGCAAGAGGGTTAGGGCCGCGGCTTCATTCTGGCGAGGCACGCGAAAGTGTGCAAACTCCACCTGGGAGCCGCCGCCCACTGCAAGACCCAGCAACAGGATCGCGATCAACACGAGGAAGAGGTCTCCGCCGCGACTCCGCGTTCCCAGAAGATGACCGACGACCAGCAGCAGGATCAACCCCATCGCCCAGGGCCAGGTAGGCAAGCTCAGCCGGAGATGATCCCGCAACAATGTGACCACTTGCAGCGCAAAACCTCGAGCCAGGAGAGCAGCAGCCAGCAGGAAGACCAGGCTGAGGAGCCAACCCGTGAGAAAGGAGAGCCGGCCGCCGGCAAGCGCACGGGTCTGGGCATAGATGCCGCCGGTACATGCACTCCTACGTGCCCGCACTACAGAACTCACCAGATTGACGAAGATCAACAGTGCGGAGAGGAGGTAGACCAAAGGAGCCCGAGAGCCCGCATCGGCAACGAGCTCTCCCAGGAGCACAAAGAGAGGCAAGAACAGGGTCATGCCTAAACCGCGACTTACTGCCTGCCACGCCTTCAAATTGCGGCTGAGGCGCACCCGGCCCGAAGACTTTCCACCCTGCGCCATCTCCCCCCTCTCTGCTATCAGGGACCTATTTCAAGGTCGTGTCCGATCCAAGGTCAGCAAGGGCAAATACAATTATACCCGTGGCGTGAAGACGAAACAACCGCGGGGCTGGTTCAGAGGTGGGTTGCTGCTTTCGGGTGGGTCCAGGCTGAACTACGCGACAGCTGAGCCGTCCCTAACTGCACGCACGAACGAAGAGAGGGAGCCCCGGCTACAACTCGGAGGGAGTTTCTGCGTATTAGAGAGTGGGTGTTGGCGACGGCTCCATCCCGGCATCGAGCGGGGACCGCAAAGGGCGGTCCCCGCTCTTGGTTGAATCAGTCTAACGGGGTGGGGCGGGTGTGCTGGAAGCGCGCCTGCCGGGGAACAAAAAAGGGCCGCACTGCGGCCGGCGGCTCGCAGACGACCCTATCCTTGGTGACCCGCGCAGGACTCGAACCTGCAACAAAGGGCTTAAGAGGCCCCTGCTCTGCCAATTGAGCTAGCGGGCCACAGGCCACTCAAAGCCTGGCTATCATACCATAATTGCGGGATTTGACAAGGGAACCGTTCTAGACCATCATCATAGTGAGCCGATGTTGAAGATAGCGCTACACCACGTCGAGGAACGTCGAGAGGACTTCAGCCTGCCCCGTGTCGGGCTGAAGTTCGTCGCGCTGAGGAGGCACCAGAGCCGCTGATGAATGTCCAGAGCGAGCCGCTCAAACTACTGCTTATCGCTCCCCACCAGCGTGACCAAGAAGAGGTCGACACGTTGTTGCAGGGGAATGGTGACCTTGCTCTGCGCTACCCTTCGCAGAGCGACGCCCTCCTTCAAGGGGGCAGGACTGACGGGATCCTAGTCGCGCTCTCGGCTCTCGATATCGTCGTGACCCTCTTCAAGGAGAACGGGGGCGTCTCCCCCTACCCCCTACCCATTATCGTTTTTGGCCAGGAGAAGCGCCCGGCGCTCCCGCACGGCTTTCACTACGTCCGCACCGACGGACACCACCAGGAGCGCTTTACCGCTATCATCCAGGCCATCGTGGAGGCCCAACGACTGCGTCTGATCTGGGAAGGAGCTCACCAGGAGCGGTTAAGCAGTACGGAGTGCAGAGCCCTGCTCCAGTCGGAGACCTTACAACAGCTGGGCTCCACCCTGAGCGCCACCCTCCGCATGGACGACGTCCTCGACCGCCTCCTCGAAGCCCTCACGCACTTCATCAGCCACGATGCCGCTTACGTCCTGCTGGCAGAGGGTGACAATCTCAACGTGACCTCTGTCCACACACCCGGTGGCTACACCTACCCCGAGAAACTAAAGAGGATCTCCTACTCGCTGGAGGGAATCCGCGACCTTCGGATGGCGGCCCGGACGCGCAAACCGATGATCGTCGACGACACAGAGAGCTACGCAGGGTGGATCACGACGCCTGGCTTGGAGTGGGTACGCGCGCACCTCACCGTTCCCCTCTATCACGAAGATGAGCTCGTGGGGCTGCTCAACGTGGCCGGGGCCCAACCTCACCAGTTCAACGAGAGCGACGCTCGCACTCTGGCCTCCCTCGCCCCCATCGCCGCTCTGGCGCTGCGCAATGCCCGCCACTTTGAGAGCGAACGGGAGGCCCGGAAGTTAGCCGAGACCTTGCAACGCATCGGCACCTACCTCACCCAGAGCGAGCACGAAGAAGAGATCGTGGAGACGGTCGCCGACCAGATCGCCCACTTCTTTACCTTTCGGGCGCTCCTGATCCTCTTTATCCACGAACCTGACCGGATTGTCGCCCGCCATACCCAAGGGGTCAGTCAAGGGCTGCAGGACCGACTGCGTAAGGGAATCACATTGGACAACCGTTCGTTGTGGACGCCCTTCGCGCAAACAGAGGGCCCCCTCAACCTGGACGCCCACCGGCGTCTCCCCTGCCTCTCCTTCCAAGAGCTTGAAGGAGGCTCCTACCTCACCATCCCCCTGCGAAGTCAGGAACGGGTCATCGGCTTCATCACCTTGGTCCACGATGAGATCAACGCCTACACGCCCGAGGATCGCAAAGCGCTCCAATCCTTCGGTGACCTTCTGATCATCGCGGTGCAGAACGCGCACCACAACGCGGACGCTCGAAAGCACGCCGACGATCTGGAGCAGTTGAGGAAGACGAGCGTTCAGATCAACTGCCTCAATGATCCTCGCGAGATCCTCGAAACCGCTTTGACGGGTGCCCAGAAGCTGGCCCGTGCCACCGGTTCTCACTTTTTCTCGTACGCTGAGGGGCCCTGCCCCCCCTCATCCGATGGCGAGACGGAGATCGACAGGGGGAGTTGTTGGCTCTTTGAGAACGTCTGGAAGAGCCAACGGCCCCTCATCGTGCGAGACTACACCGAGTGGTGTGACGCTTCGTTGCAGGAAGAAGCCCATGCTCTGGTCGCCCTGCCTGTCACATGGAATGACGAGCGCCTGGGTACGCTTGCCGTCTACCACAAGACTCCGGAGCGCTCCTTCTCCTCCACGGAGGTCAGCCTGCTCCAGCTCTTGGCCCAACAACTGGGCACCAGCCTCCATCGCGCTCGCCACTTTCAGAGGCTGCAGCGGGATCACCAGCGCCTTAGGATTCTGGCCACCCTTGACCGCCAGGTGGTCCATCAGGCCCACGATCTGCAGGGTGCCCTGCGGCTGATCCTCGACCAAACTCGGGAGCTCCTCGACGCCCCCCAGAGTTTCGTCGCCCTCATTCCCCGCGCCGCGGATTACGGCGTCATCGTTGAGACGCTGAACCTGCTTGAACCGCAGCGTATCGAACGAGCCCTCGCGGCAAACTGGGAGACGCTGCTGGCGGACTACACAGCGCGCGGTCCATCCGGCTACCTGGCCCTTGGGCAGACGGAAGCGCTCCTGCTCGAGGCGCATGGTCTTGCCGGCCCCCAGGTACCCAGATCCACCCTCCTCTATCCCCTGTGGATTCAGGGAGAGGTGCAGGGGCTGCTGGCCCTGCTTCACCCGGAACCCCACTCCTGGTCGGAGGAGGAGCTCTATCTGGGCCGGACGGTGGCTCAGCAGAGCGTCGACGCTCTGGAGAAGTTCCTGATCGCCCAGGAGCTGCAACAACGCCTTCAGGACAGCCAACGTCTCAATCGCATTCTGCGGATGATCAACACGACCCTGGATCGCCGCGAAATCCTGCGCTACGTCTGTTGTGAATTGCAGGACCTCCTGGACGCCCCCCGGATCTGGGCCGGTCTCCTGCGCCAGGGAAGAGTCCAGATTATCTCTCAGGAAGTTGGGCAGAACGTCCCCCTATTGCCCCCACAGATCAAAGTTGAGGAGCAACAGGCCTCCCTCTGGGCATCACTGCTTCAGAAGGGCACGCTCTTCAGCACCACCGACCTCCGCACGAGCCATCCGGAGCTGCCCCCCTTCCCTTCCCCCTCCTTCACCCGCGCCCTTCTGCTGGCGCCGCTCACCGTCCGCGAGCAGGTCGTCGGTCTGCTGGCAGCTGAGCTACCGACCCCCCACTCCTTTTCGGAGCGGGAGCTGGAGCTGACCAAATCCATCGCAGCCGCCGTCAGTTCCATGTTGGACAATGCCCGTCTCTATCAGGAGGCACAGGCAGCGCGCCACCGGGCCGAAGCCGCTTATGGTGAGCTGCGTCACCTGGACACTCTGAAATCTCAATTCATCCAAAACGTCTCCCACGAATTGCGCACCCCACTGACGATCATCAAAGGCTACGTGGATCTCGTCCTGGATAGCAGTTTCGGCTTCACCTGTGATCCCCGGCTGAGCCCCACCCTGACCGCCATTCAATCGCACACCGACCATCTCGTGGATCTTGTGGAGTCGGTCACGACCCTGGAGATTCTAGAGGCCGGCAGAATCGAAGCCCAACCGCAGCCTCTCCTCCCCATCCTGATGAGGACTGTGGAATCGATTCGGCCCATGGTGCAGCGCAACCACCAACGGTTGGTGGTGGACTTCCCGGCAGAGCTCCCGGAGGTGAATCTCGATGCCGAACGGCTGGAGCTGGCCCTCTGGCAGCTCCTCGACAATGCGGTCAAGTTCAACCAGGAGCAGGGGCACATCTGGATCAAGGCCTGGGAAGAGAGCGAGTACATCTGCTGTGAGGTGCGGGATGAGGGGATCGGCATCCGACAGGACAAACTCGACCACATCTTTGAACGCTTCTACCAAGTCGACGGCAGCGTGAAGCGCAGGTACGGCGGCATGGGATTGGGTCTCTCCATCGCCAAGGAGGTGGTGCTGGCTCACGGCGGCACGATCACAGCCGTGAGCCGGGGAATCGGTCAAGGCGCCACCTTCACACTCTCGCTCCCTATCTACCAGAGGTGGTAAAATAGGACTACTATGAACAGAGATTTTGGCCTACTCACCTATATGTTGGCCCTGCTGCTCGTCTGGACACTCCTGGGAGGTTGCACGACACCACCGACCCTCACCCCGGCTGCCGCGGAGGGCAAGCCGTCGCTCTTTGCAGACGACTTCACCTCTCCGAATCGTGCGTGGGCTCTCTTCGAGACCAACGAAGGGGCCGCTTACGTTCAGCAGGGCGAGCTCTATCTTGAGGACCGGGGGCGAGGCATCGGCATCTATACCCATCCCGTGGATCACGAGTGGCAGGATGTGGAGGTGGACGTGCGGGTCCGGCACATCGCCGGCGCGCAGAATAACTGGATGGGCGTCATCTGTCGCCAGCAGGACGAGGAGAACTATTACCTCTTCGCCATCAGCGCCGATGGCTACTACTTGATCCTCAAGGTCGAGGCCGGCATCCCCACACCCGTGGCCGGGCCCCTCACGAGCGAACTCATCAACGCCGGACGCGCTACCAACCAACTCCTGGTACGCTGTGAAGAGGATACGTTGGCCCTCAGCATCAACGGCGACCTCGTCGCCCTGCGCACCGACAGGACCTTCAGGGAGGGCAACGTCGCCCTCTTTGCCGACGCCGTGGAAGCCGGCAGCACGACGACCGTGGCCTTCGACGCCCTCACCATCCTGGAGCCGTGAAGATGCAGAACCGGCACGTATCCCGCCCCACCTTGGCCCTCTCCCTCGTACTATGGAGCGCGGCCCTCGTCGGGTATTTCGGCCCCTGGATCGGACACCGCGCCGCCGCTCTCGCCTGGAACGCCTACGACCTCTTCGAGATTCTCCGGTTCCTGCCTGAGATCGAGACCTTGGCCCTGATCATCAGCTTGCAAACTCTCCGCCTGCCCCTCATCGGGCTCGCCCTCCTGCTGCCCCTCCTGCTCGCCCCGCTCCCCCCTGTATGGCGCTGGCTGGGGGGGAGCGTCGGCGCCGCCTTGGCCCTCGCCACCCTCCCCCCCTACCCCCAGATCGTGGGGGCGTGGCGCACACCGGGCTGGCGCATCCCCTTCTGGTGGGGAGTGGGAGGCATGGTAGGGTCCCTGATCCTGATCTATGTTGGACCGCGACTCGGCTCGCTCCGCCCCTGGCTGATCACGGCCTGCACGGCCCTCACCGCCATCCCCGCCCTCCTGACCTTCAACCGTCTGCTGCCCGCCGTGGCTGGAGTGCACCGGTCGGATGTGCATCCGGGCTGGGGCTTCTGGAGCTGCAGCATCGCCCTGCTACTGCTGGGGTTCACCGCCTGGTTGCAAGGCCTGAAGGAGGCGTCATGAATGACCCGGATATTCAACAGCAGTTGACCCACGTTCTCTCCGTGAAGCGCAAGTACGAACGCTGGTTTCTGGAGAAGTCTCACGTGGTTGGCGTAGGGGTGGGATTGAGACATCTGGAGCATACTCGATCCGACCACGTCGTCATCATCGTCAACGTCAGCCGTAAGGTGCCCTGCGAGAAGCTCTCTCCCGAGGATCGAATTCCCGCAGAGGTCGAGGGGGTACCGGTAGAGGTGGAGACCGTGGGGGAGTTCCGGGCTCAGGCGGATAACGACGACGAACCCTACTGGGAGGCCGACTCCTCCGATGATGACGATGAACGCCCCATCGAATACTTTAGCGCCCCCTGAATCTCCGCCCTCCTCCGGGAAACGGGGAAGCAATTCGGAAGGATTGCCCCCCGTCCTGCCTATGGTACAATCTCTGCATCTACGCCCTTCACAACTCAAGGAGGCATGATGAGTACTCAGATTCTCGCACAGGCTCGCCAGACCTATCTGCAGGTCGTGCCCCACCTCTTCGAACGGAAGAACGTCGTCGCCTGCGGGCTGGGCTTCAAGATCCGGGGCCTCGAACTGACCGACGAATTGAGCCTCATCGTCTCCGTCCTGCGCAAGCTGCCGCGGGAAGTGCTGGATCCCCAGGACATCGTCCCCCGGCAGGTCAACGGTCTCACTACCGACGTCGTCGAGACCGGCTGCATTCGGGCGATGCTGCCCGACCCCCGGGAGCGCCACCGCCCCGCGATGCCCGGCCTCTCCGTCGGCCACTTCTCAGGGGCCACCGGTACCTTCGGACTGCTCGTGGAGCGCGAGGGGAGCCCCTACATTCTCAGCAACAATCACGTTCTCGCCAGCTGCAACGACGCCCAGATCGGCGATCCTATCCTCCAACCCGGCCCCCTGGATGGGGGGACGCTGGAGGACCAGATCGCGGAGCTCACCGAGTTCGAACCCCTCGACTTCGGGGTGAAGCAGGGGGAGTGCCAGTTCACCGAGACCCTGGCCGCGGCCCTCAACACGTTGGCCAAGTGGGGCGGCTCGCACCACCGTCTGCAGTCCGTTCAGCAGACGGCGGGGGAGAACCGGCTGGATGCCGCCCTCGCCCGCCCCCTCGATCCGGCGCTGGTCAACCCCGCTATGCTGGGACAGGTCGTGCCCGCGGGTGTGGGGATGACGACCCTGGGTGAGCGGGTGCGCAAGTGGGGGCGCACGACGGGGTACACGGAGGGCACGGTGCAGCAGATCGACGTCACGGCCCAGGTGGACTACAACGGGCGCATGGTCTACTTCGTGGACCAGATCATCACCAGCCGGATGAGCAGCCGGGGTGACTCGGGCTCCGGCATTCTCGACATGGAGGATAACGCCGTCGGTCTCCTCTTCGCCGGCTCGGAGCGCGTCACCCTCTTCACGCCCGTGAACCGCGTGCTGGCCCGCTTTGGCGTCCAGCTGGTGACTTAGAGAGCTCAGAGCCCGGCGCTGCTTCAGCCGAGCGCCACGTCCAGGATCATCATGACGGTAAAGCCCGTCATCACCCCCAACGTCGCCTGATGGGTGTTCCCGCTCAGCTGGGCTTCGGGGATCAGATCCTCGGCGACGACGAAGATCATGGCCCCCGCCGCAAAGGCCAGCGCGTAGGGCAGGATGGGCCGCATGAAGAAGACGGCGGCCGCTCCCAAGAGAGCCGCAATCGGTTCGACCACCGCCGAGAGCTGCCCGTACCAGAAGCTCTTGAAGAGCGGATAACCCTCCCGCCGTAAGGGCATGGAGACCGCCAACCCCTCGGGAAAGTTCTGGATGCCGATGCCCAGGGCCAGGGCGATGGCGCCCGTCAAACTGGCCGAGGGCAGATCGTGGGCCAGAGCGCCGAAGGCCACCCCCACCGCCAACCCTTCGGGGAAGTTGTGCAGTGTGATCGCCAGAATCAACAGCGTGATTCGCTGCCACGTCGTCTTGACCCCCTCCGGCTGCTCTTCGGTGCGGTGGAGATGGGGCAAGACGTAGTCGATGAGGCGCAGGAACCCGCCGCCCAGAAGAAAACCCGCCGCTGCCGGGATCCAGGCGGGCAGGCTGCTGGTCTGCTCCGCCATCTCGATGGCGGGTGCCAACAGCGACCAGTAGCTGGCGGCGATCATCACTCCTGCCGCGAAACCCAACATCGTGTCGAGGAACTTGCGGCCGACCTCCTTCGTGAGGAAGACGGTCCCCGCTCCCGCCGCCGTCATAAACCAGGTGAAGAGGGTGCCGATCAGGGCCTGGACGACCGGGTTGAGTGTTCGAAAGAATGCCATGTTGCCTCCTCGTGCGTGTAGGTAGCAGTATAGAGTATCTTGTTTTCGCTATCAAGCCGGCTAGCGCTTCCTCACATCTGCTGGGACGCACACTCTAGCTGCTGATCACGGGGATGGGGGTATACAAATGAGCACATCACTTGCCAGGTGAAGGAACACTAGAACAAGCCCCCGCCTGTGGGCGGGGGCCGGTTCTCAAAAGCGTTTTATTCCTCGTCACCCTCGTCGAAATCCTCTACCTCCTCGTCCTCATCTTCGTCGGAGGCAGCGACCTTCAGGGGAGCGACGCCCATATCGGAGAGCTGGGCTCGAATCTCCTGTTCCAGCTTAGCCGCAAATTCGGGATTCTCGGCCATGTAGTCCTTCGAGTTCTCCCGTCCCTGCGCAAACATCTCGCCGTCGTAGTAGTAGTAGGAGCCCCGCTTGTCGAGGATGCCCATGTCCAGCCCTACGTCCAGGAGGTCGCCCTCGCGGCTGACACCCTGACCGAACATAATGTCGAACTCCGCCACGCGGAAGGGGGGCGCGACCTTGTTCTTCGTCACGCGTATCCGGGTCCGGTGCCCGACAATCTCGCCCTTCACTTTGATGGAGGTGATGCGCCGCACGTCGAGCCGCACCGAAGCATAGAACTTCAGCGCCCGCCCGCCGGAGGTCGTCTCGGGATTCCCGAACATGACGCCGATCTTCATGCGGAGCTGGTTGGTGAAGATCATCACGGCGTTGCTCTGCTTGATGGCGCCGGAGAGCTTGCGCAGCGCCTGGCTCATCAAGCGAGCCTGCAGGCCGGGGTGAGAATCGCCCATCTCGCCCTCGATCTCCGCCCGCGGCACCAACGCCGCCACCGAGTCGATGACGATAACGTCCACCGCGCCGCTCCGTACCAGCGCCTCGGCGATCTCCAACGCCTGCTCACCCGTGTCGGGCTGGGAGATGTAGAGGCTCTCCACGTCCACACCGCAGCGAGCCGCGTATGAGGGATCCAGCGCGTGCTCCATGTCGATAAAAGCCGCCACACCCTGCTTCTGTGCCTCCGCCACGATGTGCTGGCAGATGGTCGTCTTGCCGGAGCCCTCGGGCCCGTAGACCTCGGTGATCCGCCCCCGGGGCACACCGCCCACACCCAGGGCGATGTCCAAGGCGAGTGCGCCGGTGGGAATCGTCTCGACCTGGAGGTGGGTGGCCTCGCCCAGGCGCATCAGCGCGCCCTCACCAAAGCGGCGCTTGATCTGCGCCACCGTCTGATTCAACGCCTTTTGTCGTCCGTCGTCAGCCATTGCTGTGCCTCCTGCTGTTTTCGAGCTAAAGGCTCGTTAAAAGGGGTAAATTCAATTATCTCCAGTATAGCACAAAAGTTCTAATGCACAACTAACAACGCACCCACTAGCCCCGCCTGGAGGAGCGCCGTCCCCGGGAGGGAGGTGGGGGCGCACTTCCCCCCAGATAAGGAGGAGCGGTGATGGCGAAGATGGTGCAGCGGGTGGTGTCGAGGAGACGAATTCGCAGTTTGGCGTCGAGGTCCTCGAGCGTCTTAGCGGTGGTCACGACAGTGGGGAGGCGGGAGACGTAACGGTAGTTGAAGAGCTGGTAGAGCTTCTCCTGGGCCCACGGGGTCGCGCTCTCCGTGCCGAGGTCATCGAGCACCAGGAAGGGCGTGCGCCGCACCTCCTCGAAGCGCTTGTCGTAGGAGACGGGACTCTGAGGGTTGAAGGTCGCCCGCAGGTGGTCCAGGAGATCGGGCACGACGATAAAGAGAGCCGGATGACCTAACCGGGTCCGCTCGTTAGCAATCGCCGCCGCCAGGTGGGTCTTCCCCACCCCGTAGGGGCCCGTCAGCAGCAGCCAACCCTGGGGATGAGCGGCATAGCCTCGGGCCATCTCCGCCGCCCGCCGCAGGGTATCGATCTGCTCCCGCTCCAGCTCTCGCTGCCGTAGGTCGAAGCTCTCGAAGGTCATCTCCGCGTAGAGAGGTAAGGTGTTGAGGTCAGAGTGGGTGGGCTCCACCCCCGCCTGCCGGTAGTCGGGCGCCAGGATGGTGAGGATCTGGACCAGCTCCATGTCCGCCAGGCGGGAACGCAGCCGCGGATCGAGATCCTCCAGCTCCTGGTTGGTGGTGATGACCGTCGGTTTCTGCGCCATGTAGCGGTAGTTGAGGAGCTGAAAGAGCTTCTCCAACGCCCAGGGCGTTCCGTGCTCCGTCCCCAGATCGTCGAGGATGAGGAGGGCCGCCGAACGGACCTCCTCGAAGCGCTCGTCGTAGGTCTGACCGGAGAGAGGGGCAAAGGCACCCCGGAGGTGGTCCAGCAGATCGGGGACGGTGACAAAGAGCACCGGAAGCCCCTGCTCCACGGCGGTGTTGGCGATGGCGGCTGCAAGGTGGGTCTTGCCGCTGCCGTAACCGCCCCGCAACACCAGCCAGCCCTCGGGGTTGCCGGCGAAGGCGCGCGCCCGCTCGTAAGCGCGCCGCAGGTTGGTCTGCCGGTCGGGGGAGAGCCCCTGGCCTTCGGGATGGAAGCTCTCGAAGGTGAAGCGCTCCAGCGTCTCCAGATTGCTCATCTGGCGCAGGGCCTCGGCCCGGCGCGCCCGCAGTTCCGCCGCCCGACAGGTGCAGGGAAAGAGCTGGCCGAATTCGGGATGACCTACCGGGAGATCACGGCTGACGTACCCCAGGCCCCCACAGATGGGGCAGTGGGGATCCCCCACCATACCGTCGTCGTCATCCTCAGTGTTGAATGAAGTCGGCGTACTTCCCCTCGATATAGCGGCGCCCATCTTCTTCGCCAGCTCGTCGATCGATTTCATCTCTCCCCTCGGTCTGCCACCGCTCCAGGATGGCTCGTATGTACTTCCAACTCCGCTTGTTCAACCGCACTGCCTCCCGGAAGGCCTCCTCGATCCACTCGGCGGAAAAGGTCTCCTCGGCCTCCCGCAGATCCTCGCTCAGCAGGGCCGTCAGCGGGCCGACGTTCTGCTCATAGAGAGTGTAGATGTTCGGACGCTCGCTGATCTCCACCTGGGCGGGATCGAGCCCGCGCTCCAGCGCGGCGACCGCCATGCGCCCCCGCGGCCCGTTGGCGAAGTAGCGCCACTCCTCGCTGCCGTCGGCGCGTTCCCGGGCGAGCTCGAGAAGCGTCCCGCGCGCCACGGCCCGCGCCAACGCCAGGTCGAGCTGCACCTCCCCCTCATCCCCCAGGGCCTGCCGGAGGACCGCGTCGCTCAGCAGCTCCTCCCGGGTCACCCAGGGGGCCACCCGTGCCTGCCGGCGGGCCAGACGCCAGAGCACCACCAGGGTCACCTGCAGCTCCTGCAGATCGTCGATGTGGGGCACCAGCTCGGTAAAGACCAGCTCGGGCAGGCGCACCACCGGCACCTTCCCCTCCGGAAAACCGGAGAAGCGCCAGAGCAGATCCCCCTCCCCCTGGGTCATCCCACACCTCCCACGTACTCCTGGGGCACCGCCGTCCGGGCCGTGGCGTCCATAAACTGGGTGAGCTTGGCGTTGAAGAAGAGCTGCACGTTGCCCGTCGGCCCACTGCGGTGCTTGGCGATGATGAGGTCGGCGATGTGCTGCCGCTCCGTCTCGGGATGGTAGAGCTCCTCCCGGTAGATGAAGATCACGACGTCGGCGTCCTGCTCGATGGAGCCGCTCTCGCGCAGGTCCGAGAGCACGGGCACCTTCTCCGCCCGCTGCTCCACGGCCCGGGAGAGCTGGGAGGCGGTCATCACGGGAATGTCCACCTCGCGGGCCAGCGCCTTGAGGGTGCGGGAGAGGTAGGAGACCTCCTGCACCCGGTTCTCCACCCGGTTGCCGCTCGTCATCAGCTGCAGATAGTCGACGAAGATGATGTCCAGCCCGTGCTCGGAGTGGAGACGCCGGCACTTCGTGCGCAGCTGGATGGGGGTCAGGGCCGGGGTGTCGTCGATGTAGATGGGGAGGTCGGCGAGATGGCCCACGGCCTCCTCGAAGCGGTCGATCTCCTCCTCCTGCAGCTGTCCCAACCGCAGACGCTGCGCATCGATGTGGCTCAGTCCGGAGATCATCCGCTGGACCAGCTGCTCGGCCGACATCTCCAGGCTGAAGACCGCCGTCGTCTTCCGTCGTTCGGCAGCCTTGACCGCCAGGGAGAGCATCAGCGAGGTCTTGCCCACACCGGGCCGGGCCGCGAGGATGAGCAGGTCGGAGCGCTGGAAGCCGCCCAGAATCTTGTCCAGGTCGCGAAAGCCGCTGGGCACCCCCATGATCTCGCCCTGGTGGGCGTAGAGGTTGTAGACGTGCTCGCGATAGGGACCCAGGACCTCGTGGATGGGGCGCAGGTCCCGGTGAACCCGCTGCTGGGAGACGGCAAAGAGCGTCCGCTCCGACTTGTCCACCACGTCCTCGATGTGGATCTCCTCGTCGTGGGCATAGCGGGCGATCTCGCTGGCGGCGTCGAGAAGGCGCCGGCGGACGCAGGTCTGCTCCACCATGCGGGCGTAGCTCTCGATGTTGATGGCGGAGGGCACGATGTTGGCGAGGCGCGCCACGTACGCGGCGCCCCCCAGGGCCTCGAGCTGATCACGACGCTCCAGCTCCGTCGTCAGCGTGAGGAAGTCGATGGGCTCCCGGCGCTCGTGCAGGGAGACGATGGCCTCGTAGAGCCAGCGGTGCTTCTGCAGGTAGAAGTGCTCGGCCCGCAGAAAGGAGAGGACCCGAAAGATGCCCTCCGGGTCGATGAGAATCGC
The DNA here is from genome assembly GCA_034437215.1 of Anaerolineae bacterium. Classification (GTDB taxonomy): domain Bacteria; phylum Chloroflexota; class Anaerolineae; order B4-G1; family SLSP01; genus DAOTVC01. Next base: position 33,375 of record DAOTVC010000176.1, read on the forward strand.
CCCCAGGACGGCCTCCTCGGCCTCGATATTGTGTGGAACGGTTTTCTCAGGAACGGTCATAAGAAGGTTATACAACTCCCAGGATCGCGTGACGGCAGGCAGAGAGGAGGACGCTCGGGGGCATGGCCCCTAACATCCTGCGCGGGCGGTGGATGGTAATCTGTGCCCTGTGCCTGACCGGAACGGCGTCTCAGTCTGTAGCGATATCGTCCAGATCCAGACGATTGAGGAAGTCCCGGAAGACGTCCAGCCCCTCGGCCTCTTCGGAGAGCAGGCTCTCCTCGGGCACCACCCCGGCCTCCTCCAGCACCTGGTCCGCCACGTAGATGGGCACCCCCACCCGCACGGCGACAGCCATGGCGTCGCTCGTCCGGCAGTCCACCTCGATCTCCTCCCCTCCCACATTAAGGACCAGACGACCGTAGAAGGTGTCGTTGGTAAGGGCGCTCACGAGGACGTACTGCAACTCTGCATCCAGCGTATCGAGCAGATTGACGATGAGGTCGTGGGTCATGGGGCGGGGAGGCTGTACCCCCTGCAGCTGCATGGAGATGGCCTCCGTCTCGCAGGCGCCGATCCAGATGGGCAGGTAGCGCTCGGCCCCTCGCTCCTTCAGGACGACGATGCGGTGTGGTGAAACCAGACTCACCTGGATGGTCTCGATGGTTACCTCAATCATAGTAACTCCTACCCACTATTCTCTATGCCAGCCGTACCCCGATTATAAGCCAAATGCCGGAAGTTGAAAGTGTGCTCCACAGCCGCCGCCCTAAGGGGCCCCTGCCTCTCCGACCAACCGGGCTTCTCCCGCGCGCCACTCGTAGAGGTAAAGCGGGGCCTCGACCCAGAAGACCCCGGCCCCCCATGCCACCCTGCCCAACGCCCCCTCCCGCTCCACGACGGACAGCCCCTGCGCAACGGTGGAGCGCGTCACCCCCTCCTCCGCCGCGACCGTCACGGCTCCGGCCAGCAGATAGACGGCCTCGTAGGTGGGCAGCGCATAGGGACCGGGCTCGGGCACGTGCGGCCCCACGTCCCGGTAGGCCGCTATCCAGCCCTCCATGGCCGGCAGATCCCCCGGGAAGGGATAGGGGGTGACGAAGCGCGCGCCCTCCCCCGCCGCGGCGCTGATCTCCACGAAGGTGGAGGAGGCGAGTTCCGGCCCGCCCACCAGCCGGCCCGCCCACCCCTCTGCCCGCCTGCGGGCCAGC
>DAOTVC010000177.1:0-8035 GCA_034437215.1 Anaerolineae bacterium
CCTCCCGACCGTAGTGCCCCGGCTTTGAACTTAGCACCTCGATCCCTAGTCGCAGGGCGTGTGCGATGTTAGTCCCCCCGCTAGCGCGTGTCTGATCGAGCGGGGTGATTATGGTATCGGTAATCACCTGCGCCGTGCAGCTGGCACCGATCCGCTCTAGGCACTGCAGCTCACTCACGACGTAGGCCCTGTGATTGAAGGGCACCAAGCCCACCTGATCACGACTCGGATCAAGGCCACGCGCCAGATCCTTGAAGGCCTCCACCTCCGCCCGCATCCCCTGCTCGTCGTCATAGATATCGTCGCGGTAGCGGTAGGGCTGGGGATGCATCGCCGTCGTACAGAGAGGCTCGCCACCGGCGGGCTCCGGCGAGCCCCCGAAGCGCGCGTCGCAGGGGTCGCAAGCCCCGCCGGTGCGGTTGTTGTCGGAGACAGTAGCCGCCGGACCGTTGAGGATGTCGTTCACGAGATACGCGTACTCATCGTGTGGGTCCTGGTCGTTGTCGCTGTCGAAGAAAAATTTCGGGTCCCGAAAATCCGTCGTAAGGACGATACGATCCAGAGCGGTACCCGGGTCGCCCGCCCAGAAACTGATGGTGTAGGGGACACCGGCTTGAAGATTGTATAACCCGGCACGCTGCCAACTCCATCTGTTGGGATCGGCGATGTTTTCAAAGCTGCTGCTGTGCTGGGAGGTAACCTCCCCTATCGGACCGCCATCGATCCCCCAGATGAAATTCTTTCCGTCACCCCCCTGCCCGCGGAACCAGACGTACCAGGTGCCGGTCGCAGGTGCCGTGAATTCGTAGTCGACACGGGGAGCCGCATAGGGACCGCCCCATTCGATGACCTGGGGATGGGTACTGCAGATGCCCTGATCAACGATATCATCGAAGATGCAGGGCACGCCCATGCCATCAGCGCCCAGGAAGGTCCGGACCGGCAGGTGGGCGATGTAGCCACCCAAGACGTCCCGACCCAGTGATCCGGCACCGTCGCTCTTGCGGAGATAAGCGGGAAAGCCGTAGTCCTGGAGGTTGCGCCCGCCGTTGCGCTGGATGACCCAGTAAGTCTTGCCAGGATTGTAGAGGGCCCGGGAGTAAGAGGGTGTACTGGCGCTGTACTCCTCCGCTTCGATAACGACGTACTGCTCCCCCTCGTAGGCCACGGGAGCGCTGCCCTCGCAGTGATCGGCTATCCCGTTCAGATCCCCGTCCCAGGGCAGGGGGTGGTAGTGGCCCTCCGGGTAGGCCTCGTCCCCCGGCGTCCAGCAACCGAAGCAGAGGGTATCGAACTCCATGGAGGCGGACCGATCGACGACCAGGACGACGTCCACCCCCTCCGAAGGTCCGATAAAGCCCTCTGCCTTGTAATCGAAGGTCGCCGTGACCTCGTAGGCCGGTGCCGAGGTGGTCAGCCACCAGCTGACCGAGAGCGCCCCCGTGGGCAGCCCCACGGGCGGGGTGTCGGTGAGCGTCGCCGTCACCCACCCCTCCGCCCCCGGCGCGAAGTGCAACGTCAGACCGTTGTCGAAGTCCAGCGGCCCGGTGACGATCTCGCGTGTCTCCGGTCCCACAGGTAGGGAAGAGAGGCGCGCGGAGGAGCCGGGATCCGCAGGCACCTCTACGAACGGGGCTCTACGTGCAGCCCCCACGGACAAGGAGATCAATAACAACCCCACGACCAACGCCAGCACCACCAACAGCCTGTTCAATTTGGACACCTCACCCTCCTCTTGAAATACTTTTGGCTCCACTGAAGAAAGGCTTTCTAACCGCAAAGAGCGCAAAGAACGCGAAGTTAAGATTAAAAATATCAAACCATCTTTGCGCTCTCTGTGTCCTCTGCGGTTAATCCTATCTTCTTTCAGGAGAACCACTTTTGGATATCGCATAAAAGCGTGAAAGACACTCCCTAGACGTCGTGGTCCCGGATCGTTTTGTGGAGGAAGAAGATAGACACTTACGCGAGTATAGCACCCTTCAGAAGGGGCGCAAAAAAAGACGCTGAAGTGACACCAACAAATCTCAAACCGTTCGCGGTGATCAACAGCAGATGATAGTCGCATTGTACGGAGCTACAATCTATTATCCCAGTAACGAGATGCCTCGGCTACGCCTCGGCATGACGGGAAGTACCAATTTTAAAAAACCGAGACCAGGTCGTTCAGACGGTTTCCTGCTCGATCCCGCCAATTATATGGGTGTGTCTCATCTCAGTTATCATCCGGCTCGTAGTAGGCGATTTATCGCCGTAAAAGCGCGCTGAAGCGCGCACTACAAAGATTATGCCCTCAAAAGCTTCCAATCCCCTCCCAAAAGCTCTCACCTCTTCAAATTGTGCAAAAATCGCTTCCATGGAGATGTTCTCTGTGCTATGATGGTGGAGTGATTATATCCCCCACCCTTTGGGAGGATCGATGCGCTGTCCGAAGTGCAATGCCGAAGACTTCATAGCCCGGTGGAAGTGCCGTCGCTGCGGATTCGAGGGCGACTCCGCCCTCCTGGAGGAGCTCGCCCATCTCGGTTGGCTCCTGGACGAGATCGAGACCTGGACGGAGCAGGAGGCGCTCACCCCCCGAGAGCTGCGCCGCACCTACGAGGCCCGGCAACGGGAGATCGAGCGGGAGCTCCGCCTGCGCCCCCCGCCCCTCAGCCGCGAGGAGGCCCGCGACGCCTGGCTCAAGATCTACCGCCAGTCCCTCCTCCTGAAGCAGCTGCGCGCCTGGCAGGAGCAGGGGCTCGTCCGCCCGAAGGCCGTGGGCAACCTCATAGAGCGGATCGAGACCTACGTCGACGCCATGCAGGAGCGCGTCGAGGCGCTCTACGTCTTCGACTTCCTCCTCACGGAGAGGGTCCGCCTGTCGGTCGTCGACTTCCTCATCGCCAGCGCTCAAAAGCTGGAGAACGCCGGTGCCTTCCGCTCACCCGAGGCCTACGCCCAGGCCCTGGCGCCCCTCCGCGAGGAGCGAGCGCGTCTACAAGCGCGCCTGCAAGCCCACCGCACACCCGCTGCGGAACCCGGCCCCCGCGAGCAACCCATCCCGCCATCTCAGCCGGCCCCTCCGGCGCCCGCAGCCGCAGCGGCGGAAGAGCCTCCGCCCGCCGCACCCGCCGCGCCGCCCCAACCGCGGCTCCCCCTGCGCGAGCGGCTGGTCCAGACGCTCCTCTCCGAGAGGACGCTGCACGCCATCCTCTTCCTGGGTATCTTCCTCCTCTTCTCGGCAGCGGTCACCTTCGTCATCTGGGGCTGGAAGGACTTCTCCCCACCCCTGCGCGTCGCCATCCCCGCCGGCTTCACGCTGCTCTTCTTCGCCCTGGGCTGGTACCTGCGCACCCGGACCAGCCTGGGACAGTCGGGCGTGGCCCTCGAGGCCATCGCCACCCTCCTCATCCCCATCGACTTCTACACCGCCTACGTCAACCTCGACCTGATGCCCGGGCGGTGGGCCGAGTTCTGGCTCCTGACCTCCCTCGTCTGCCTCGCCGCCTACGCGCTGACGGCCCTGCGCCTCCAGATCCCCTTCTTCGGCTATCTCGTGACGACGGCCGCGGGGAGCGCCGTCCTCGCCGCCATCGAGGTGGGCCACCAGGCCGGCGCCCTCTCCCGCGACTGGTACGCCGCCGGGCTCGCGGTTCTCTCCCTGCTCCTGATGGGCCTCGCCGCCCTCCTCGAAGGCCATCCCCACCGGCTGCGCCGCTGGCAGACCTACGCCCCGCCCTTCCGCACCTTCGCCCTGCTGACCGTGGGCGTCCTCATGCCCCTGGCCCTGGGCTGGCGCTACGTCGACCGCACCACCTACGACGCCCTCCACGGGTCGGCGACGGTGACCTGGTGGGTGGGCGGCTTGCTCCTCGGCTGGGGCGCCGTCATCCACCGCAGCCGCACCCTCGGGCTTATCTCGGTGGTAGCCCTGCCCGTCGCCGTCTACCTCACTCAGGCCGCCCTTTTCGAGAGAGCGGGGATCCACAGCGCCTGGCACGCCTTCGGCTGGGCCTGGCTCACCCCCCTCTACGTCCTCGTGGGGTGGTGGCTGCTCTCCCACGAGGACGAGACGCTGCGGGCCCAGGGGAGGACGGTCAACCGCGTGGCGGTGCTCCTCGTCCTCGTCACCGCCCTCTGGTCCCTCACCGACCTGACCCGCAGCGCGGCGGCCGCCGCCAGCCACACCCTCCTCGTCGGAGCCGTGACCCTAAGCGCCTGCCTCTGGCGCCGTCCCGCCTACCTCCACGTGGCCGCTTTCCTCTCCCTGACGGCGGCGACCTTCGGGATGACGGAGCTCGATCTGACCATCGCCCAGCTGAGCGTGGGCTGGGCCTCCCTGGCCCTACTCCACGTCCTCGTGGCCCTGCGGCTGGGGCGTCGCCTCCCCTCGACGGCGCCCGACTTCGCCGCTCCCCTCGTCCGCTCCGCCTACGTCATCGCTGCCCTGGCCCTCCTGCCCACCCTCCTGCCCTACGACGCCGACCTGGCCCTCTACGCGCTGGGCAACTGGATGGCACTGGCAGGCTGGGGCGCCTACCTCGCCCACGCCGGAAGGCGGGGCTTCGTCCCCCGACGCCCGCGCCTGCAGCCCCTATTCCACTGGCTGGCGGCCCTGCCCCTCCCCTTCTGGCTCTGGATGCTCTTCACCTACCGGCGCCCGGTGGACGTGGGGCTGGCCCTCGCCTTCGCCGCCCTCGCCTGGGGGCTGGTGGCGCTGAGCTACCGGCTGCGGGAGGCTCACCCCGCCTACCGTCGGCCCTGGTACGTCACCGGCCTGGCTGCGGGGCTGGCAGCCGTCGTCCTCGCCTTCGTCGTCGATCCCCAGGGCTTCGGCCCGCCCCTCACCCTGCTCTCGGCGGGCCTCCTCGCCTTCGCCGACGCGATCACCGGACGGCAGTCTGAGGAGCTGGCGCCCGCCGGGCTGCTCACGGCAGCCGGGCTCCTCTTCCTCCTCGACAGGCTCCGGCTCTCCTTCGACGAGGCGACCTTCGCCCTGAGCCTGCTCGTCGTCCTCTACGTCCTGGCGGGGCTGGAGGTCGAGCGGCGGCGCCTCCCCGCCTTCTCCCACGTCTTCCTCCTCCCCCTCTACCTCACCGCCCACGCGCTGGCCCTCTTCGCCCTCGGTCGCGTCTACGCCCGCCCCATCGCCGACCTCACCGGCGCCTACCCGTGGACGGACACGATGAAACTCTGGGGCGCCGCGGCCCAGTTCACTCTGGGCGTGCTCTACGGTCTCTTCGCCTGGGGTACCTATTGGGAGGGCTGGGGTCACGTCGCCGCCTGGCTGGGCACGGCGGCGGGCGGCTTCGTCTTCATCGTCTACAGCCAGGGACGGGGCTCCTCGGCGGCGAAGGTGGCCCTCATGGCCGTCGTCTTCGTCCTCACCGAGCGCGCCCTCGACCGGCTGCGTTCCGAACAGCGGCTGCGACGCCGCCTGCGCGCCTTCTTCCGCCTGGCCTGGGCCCTCTACCGCCGCCCCTTCCTGGTGACGGGCTGGGTCCTCTCGGCGGGCGCCGTGGGGTTAGCTCTGGTGCGCAACCTCTGGCTCCTGGGCGGCGGGCGGACCCGCCAGCTCTGGGCCATCGCCGGGCTCCTCATCGTCACCGGGCTCTACGCCCTGGCGGCGCGCCTCTTCCGGCGCCCCCTCTTCGTCTGGCTGGCCGCGGCCCTCGTCTTCGCCCCCTGGACCCTGCTCACCGACCTGGGCTGGTTCACGCCCTACCGGCTGACGACGCCGGGCTTCGCCGCCGGCTGGGCCGTCCTGGCCTGGGCCCTCCTCCTCGCAGGACGGCTGCTGGAGCGGTGGACGCCCCGCGCTTACGCCCTGCCGCCCCGCGTCGTCGCCCACGTCCTGCTCCCCTTCGCCCTCCTCTGGGGCGTGGCTGACGCCGAGACGGGCTCCGTCACCTTCGGGCTGGCGGCGGCCTTCTACGCCCTGGAGGCCCTGCGCGACTACCGGAGACTCCGGGCAAGCCGCCTCACCCCAGCGGGCGCACTCTCTCCGGCCCGCGCCGCGACCTGGCTCTACCCGGCCCTGGGCCTGCTCCCCGTCTGGTGCGTCTACCTCCTGGCCTGGTACGTGCCCGCCGCGCGCCACGAGCACCACGGGCTCCTGCTCCTGGCGTGGGGACCGCTGGGCATCGCCATCGGCGAGGGGCTGCACCGCCTCGCCGCCTCCCGCCGCTACGCGCTGCCCGCCTACCTGACGGGCTATGTCGCCCTCATCGTGGGCACGATGCTCGTGGCCCACCTCACCGGTCTCCTCGCCCTCACCCTCCTCCTCGACGCCCTCCTCATGCTCCTCTCCGCCCGGCTCTTCCGGGAGCCTCTCTGGCTCTACCCGACGGCGGTGCTGGCGCCCCTCTCCCTCCTCATCGCTCTGGGAGAGGCGGGCGTTGCCGCGGAGCGCTACGGCTGGTGGCTGCTGGGGCTCGCCGCCGTCTACCTGCTGCTGGCCTGGCTCCTGCGGCGCAGCCGCCTGCCCGCCTACGCCAACGTGACCCTGCTCGCGGGCTTCGCCCTCGTCGCCCTGAGCCTGCCGCCCTCCAGCCAGGACCGGACGGGCGCCCTCTGGGGATACGCCGGTGCCGCCCTGCTCTACGCCCTCACCGCCTTCTGGCTGCGCCAGCCCCTCCTCCTGACAGCCTCCGCGGGCCTCGCCGTCGTGCCCTACACGGTGGCCCTCGGGGAGCTGGGTCTGCCCCTCGAGATTCGCGGAACGGCCCTCTTCCCCGGCGCCCTCCTGGCCCTCACGGCGGGCTGGGCGCTGGACCGCCACTTCGGCGCGTGGCGCGACTTCCCCTGGCAGCAGCCACAGCACTGGCTGCAGGCGCTGACCCGGCGCATGCTCGAATGGTGGGCCCTTCCCCTCTACGCCCTGGGCTTCGGGTTGGCGAGCTTCGCCCCCCTCTTCACCGCCGGCAGGGCCGATCTCTCGGCGCTGAACCTCCTGCTGCTGATGCCCCTCCTGGCCTGGGGCCTCCACCGCTTCCGGCGCCGGGGATGGCTCCTCGCGCTGGCCCTGGCGGGACATCTCGCCGTCGCCCGCTACCTCGACTTCTGGGGCTGGTGGAGCTTTCCCGCCTACGCCTGGCTCCGCTTCCTGCCCGTGACGGTGCTGACGCTGCTCGCCGCCCTCTGGATCGAGCGGCGCCGCGACGAGGGGGCGCCCCTCACGCTGAGGCGCCTCTTGCCCGGCTGGTCCCGCCCCCTCTACGCCCTGGCCCTCCTCGATCTGCTGCTGGGCCAGCTCCTCGCCTGGAACGGCACGAACGCCGGGGCCCAGGTGATGCTCGTGCACGCCCTCCTCCTGGCCCTGCTGGCCTCCGTCTGGTCGGCGCCGGGGATGGCATACGGAGCCGTCGCCGTGGGGAGCGTGGCCCTCTGGAACGGGCTCCTCTTCCTGGGGTGGAGCCGGCCGCAGGTCCTCCTCGCCCTCACCCGGCTGACCCTCGCCTACGGTCTCGTGGGCTTCGGGCTCGAATTGGCGCGCCGGCAGTGGGGCGCGCGCCTGCGCCTGCCTCGCTGGAGCCGCGTCTGGGAGCGCCCGCCCCAGGTGGCGAGCCTGGCCCTCTCCCTGGCCCTCCTCCTCGCCTCCCTGATCCTCAGCAGCTTCGACATGGCGGCCTGGACCCTGCGGGCCCTCGTCGGCCTGCCCTTCCGCGAGCTCGTCGATCTGACCACGGTGAACCTGGTCGTGGGGGTGCTCGCGCTGCTGGGCCTCCTCTACGTGGCAGCCGCCGTCGCCTACCGCCGCCTGCGCCTGGGCTACGTCGCCGTGGGGATGCTGCTCCTCGGCTGGGCGACCTACGCCTTCTACGTCCGGGCCTGGGAGAGCGCCGCGCGGGTCCAGTGGTACGCCATCCCCGCCGGGCTCTACCTGCTGGGCATCTCCGCCCTGGAGTGGCGACGGGGACACCACCTCCTCGCCCGTTGGCTGGACTACGCGGCGCTCCTGCTGATGATGGGCTCCCTCTTCTGGCAGACCCTGCTCTACGGCTGGAACTACGCGCTCCTCCTGGGCGCCGAGGGATTGGCCGCCCTCTGGTGG
>DAOTVC010000178.1:0-1502 GCA_034437215.1 Anaerolineae bacterium
CCGCAGGCGGCGGGCGTCCTTTCCGGGATCGACACCCAGCACGTTCAGCGTGCCCGCGTCGGCCTGGCGCAGCCCCTCCAGGCACTCGAGGGTGCTGGTTTTCCCGGCGCCGTTGGGTCCCAGGAGACCGAAGATCTCACCCCGGTGCACCTCGAAGTCGATGTCGTCCACGGCGACGAAGTCGCCGTAGGTCTTACAAAAGTTCTTGACGCTGAGCACCACGTCCTTCATAACCGTACCTCCTGTCCTTTATCGCTCATCTTCATGACGACTATGAGTATAAAGGAGAGGAGGGCGCGCGTCATCACCCGCGCGGATGATTCGGAAGGGTGATTGAAGAAGGGGGCGGGATCACCCGAACGGGTGATCCCCTACTTATTGGCGTGAGGTTTACTGATCCGGACGAGTACTGCTAAACCGAGCCGGCCTACGACCTCTCCGCCGGCGGTTAAAACCGCCGGCTACCGTATTGAAGTCGGCTGCAGCCGACTGGTACACCCGACCGCCAGCCCGCTGCAGCGGGCTGGAGTACCCCTAGGCCCCGAATTCATGCGGGGGCGACTGCGGCGCTCCCCCATGACCGCGCTTCGTGCCGGCGGTTAAACCCGCCGGCTACCGTATGGGAAGTCGGCTCAAGCCGACTCGTACGCCCGACCGCCAGCCCGCTGCAGCGGGCTGGAGTACTCCTAGACCCCGAATTCATGCGGGGGCGACTCCGGCGCTCCCCCCATGACCGCGCTTCGTGCCGGCGGTTAAAACCGCCGGCTACCGTATTCGAAGTCGGCTGAAGCCGACTGGTACACCCGACCGCCAGCCCGCTGCAGCGGGCGTGAGTACCCCTAGACCCCGAATTCATTCGGGGGCGACTGCGGCGACTGGTGCGCCCAGCGGGCCATGTGCTTGCTGGAGACCCCGCGCTGCGACCGCCAGCCCGCTGCAGCGGGCTTGAGTACCCCTAGACCCCAAATTCATGCGGGGGCGACTGCGGCGCTCCCCCCATGACCGCGCTTCGTGCCAGCGGTTAAAACCGCCGGCTACCGTATTGAAGTCGGCTGAAGCCGACTCGTACGTCCGACCGCCAGCCCGCTGCAGCGGGCTTGAGTACCCCTAGACCCCGAATTCATGCGGGGGCCACCGGCGACGGGTACGCCCGGCGGGCCATGTGCTTGCTGGAGACCCAGCGCTGCGACCGCCAGCCCGCTTCAGCGGGCTTGAGTACCCCTAGACCCCGAATTCATGCGGGGGCGACTGCGGCGCTCCCCCATGACCGCGCTTCGTGCCAGCGGTTAAAACCGCCGGCTACCGTATCGAAGTCGGCTGCAGCCGACTAGTACGCCCGACCGCCAGCCCGCTGCAGCGGGCTTGAGTACCCCTAGACCCCGAATTCATGCGGGGACGACTGCGACGCTCCCCCATGACCGCGCTTCGTGCCAGCGGTTAAAACCGCCGGCTACCGTATGGGAAGTCGGCTGCAGCCGACTAGTACGCCCGACCGCCAGCCC
>DAOTVC010000179.1:0-17457 GCA_034437215.1 Anaerolineae bacterium
TCCGACAGCGAGCCGAGCGAGCTCCGGATCCTCGATCTGTCCACCCTGCAGACGGTAGGCGCGCTCGATATCCCCGGCTACACCGATGACCATCTCGTCGTCGGGGACTACGCCTACGTGGGGACGATCCAGCCCCCCACCTACACCCTGCAACTCCACGTCGTCGACGTCTCCAATCCCGCCGCGCCACAGGCCCGCGGCACCTACGATGTCGGAGAGCCCGAGCCCTATTCTCTCTATCTCGCAGCAGAGGACGACGTCCTCTACGTCACCGCTGGGGGCGACCTGCACCTCTTCGACATCTCCGATCCTACGGCGCTCCAAGCTCTAGCCGCGCCTGAGATCCCCGCACCCAAGCAGATTGTAGTGAAGAATGGGTATGCGTATATTCGAACGGGATCGCTCTCGGTCAGCAACGGCCTATACATACTAGACGTCTCGACACCCACCTCCCCCACGATTGTCGGCTCCTATGCTGAAGATGATCTCTGGACGTCTGCATCCAGCATGGACGTCAGCTCCGATTACGCCTACGTCGGCACCTACGACTTTGGCCTCTTCGTCTTCGATATCCGCGATCCCACGAATCCCCTGCCACTCGGCAGGATCCAAGATCGCGGACGCCAACGTATAAACGACGTTCTCGTGGATGGGCAGTACATCTACGCCGCCGATGCAGCACAGGGATTACGCGTGCTACAGGAAGTAGGATTCGGAACCATCACTGGCCAGATGCTCAAAGCCCCCGGTGAAGGCATGTACGGTGACCTACGAGTCGATGGGGCAGTGGACGTAGCGACAGATGCCTCAGGCGCCTACACGGTCACCGTGCCCGCCGGCTGTCACACCGTCGCTCCGTGGACCTGGTACTATATCTGGGACCCAGCCAGCCGCCGGGTCTGCGTCACCGCCGACAGCACCGTAGAGAATGTCGACTTCATCGCGCGCAACATCCTGAAGAGCGTCACGCCAACCGGTCCCGCCGGCTATGGAGACGTCCTCACCTACACCCTCCAACTCGCCTCCGGCTCTCCGACCGATATGCTCGTCATGGACGAGATCCCCACCCATACCACCTACATCTCCAATTCCCTGAGCGGTCCGGCGGGCCTCGTCTACGATCCCGCCCTCGATGCGATTACCGGCACCCTCTCCCTGGGTGCCCTGGACCCGGTGACCGTCTCCTTCGCGGTACGTGTGGAGGTGACAGGAACCCAGCAGTCCGCCCCCATCATCACCAACCGCGCCTACATGGAGGCTGATACCTCCTATATTCTCGCCCAATGGTCCAACGAAGTGCGCACCTTCACCTACGCCCACCGCGTCTATCTGCCGCTGACGCTGCGCGCATACCCCTGACGTCCTAGACAAAGAGCGGGGTCGTCGTTCGTAGCGACGACCCCGCTCCGCGACGAAAACCGCTCTAGATCGCTTCGCTCACCTGAGGAACAAAGAGGGCGTGGAGCAGGAGCAGGGCGCCCAGCCCCACCAGCACCACCGGCCCGATCAGCTTGAACCACCAGCCGTAGGCCAGAAGGGCCGGCATGCCGAGGAGGCCCAGCGCCCCGATGCCACAGAGGATCAGCGCAGCGAGGAAGAGGCCCGACTTTCGCACCTTGACGTTCAGCGCGAGGAGCGCCAACCCGACCGCCAGCGGCTCCAGGGCCCAGAGCACGGCCCAGGCCTCCCAGAGTCCGGTGCTCGTACAGAAGAGAAAGAGCAGGGCGTTGATCCCCACGACGATGGCGGGGACCACCAGAGCCACAGCACGGGTGTAGAGGGCGGCGAAGAAGAAGCCCAGCGCGAGGGCGAGAAGAGGCAGGGGCCAGGCGACGCTCCAGATGCCCCACGCGTCGAAGAGACTTCCGAAGAGGAGCAACCCTCCCGTCGTTACGATGGGAAGTCCGGGGATGAAGAGGGCACCCAGCCCCCGGCGCCCCCAGGCAATGAGCGGCAGAAGGGAGAACGCCACACCCAAAGCCAGCACAGACAGGGGCCAGAGGCGCCAGCCCCCCCAGCGCCAGACGAAGGAGTCCCACCCGGGCAGCATGAAGGTGACGGCCAGGGCCGCCAACCCGGTGGCGAGCAAGAGCAATCCAACGATCAAAGAGAACGCGCGTTTCATAATCCGTACCTCCTAAGCGAATGATTGCTCTCACTCTACCAAAGAAGCGCCCGGCCCTCCTATCACGCACCTATCAATCGACTAACAGTGACTCCACTGAAGAAAGGCTAGCTAACCGCAGAGAACGCAAAGTTGAGATAAGGATTATTAATTCATCGTGATGTAAACCTTAGAAATATTACCTTTGCGACCGCTGCGTCCTTTGCGGTTAGTCCCCACCATCTTTCAGGGAAGCCAACAGTAAGTAGAGAATGGGGCAACCGAAGAGCTGACTACCCGACTACTTGAAGAGTGTGCTCAACAGGTGTACCGCCATCCCCAGCACCGCCACGATGAGGGTCAGCGCTGCACCCGCCACGGTGAGAGGGATGCCCAGAGAACGACTCAGAGCGCGGGCCCGTGCGGGCTTCTTCGCCAGGTAGATGGGAAAGAAGATCGCGCCCAGCACCAACCAGACCTCGAAGATCCAGAGAAAGGCCCACTGGTTCCACCGGCCTGTCAGGGCACTGTAGCTCATGAGCAACCCGTTACCCATCAGCAGGATGGTAGGGATAAGCAGCCAGATACTCTCCACCTGCGCCATGATGAAGGCACAGATGGCGCCGACGAGCCAGAGCTCCATGGGCCAACCCCGCTCGAAAGCGCCCCAACTCCCTGCCGCACCCCCCAGGGTCAAGAGCAGGAGGTTACCCACCAAGGCAAGCACCAGGCCCCCCGCAATGGCCTCCCCCGTGCGTCCCCGTCTGAAGCGCGCTATACCCTTCAGCCGAGCGCCCAACGTGACGTCGGTCTCGTCAGCGGCGAAGCCCTCCTCCGCCAACCGCTCTCGAGCCTTCCCGGAGAAGACGGCCACGGAGTCCGAGGGCGCCTCCTCCGTGGAGAAGGTGAAGGGCTGTGGGAGCGTCGCCGGCAGCACGATCTCCAGTTCCTCCACCGCCGCCCGCAACGCCTCCGCCATCTCCTTCGCCTCCTGGTAGCGCGCCTCGGGCTCCTTGGCGACCGCCTTCAACACGATCCGCTCGAAGGACTCGGGGATTCCGGGTGCGATCTGGTGGGGCAGCGGCAGAGGATCGTTGAGGTGCTTCATGAGCACGGCGAGGGGGGTATCGGCGGCGAAGGGCGTCTGCCGGGTCAGCATCTCGTAGAAGACGATACCCAGCGAGTAGAGATCGCTCCGCGCATCGCTCTGGTTCTTGAGCCCCTGTTCGGGAGCCATGTACTCCAGCGTCCCCATGAGCATTCCGGTGCTCGTGTGTCGCGTTCCGCCGATCATCTGCGCGATGCCGAAGTCGACAATGACGGCGTCCCCCTCCTTGGTGAGGAGAATGTTCGCCGGCTTGATGTCGCGATGAATCACGCCCTGACGGTGGGCGTAGTCGAGACCGCCGAGGACGTCCAGGAGGATCCGGGCCATCTCCCCCGGCGCCATCTGCTCCCCCCGGATGCGGTAGTCGTTGAGCCGGGCCTTCAGAGTCTCCCCTTCCAGCATCTCCAGCACCATGTAGTAGAGATCCCCCTCGACGTCGAAGTCAAAGACCTGTACGATGTGGGGATGGCGCAGCGCCGCCACGGCCTGCGCCTCCCGTCGAAAGCGCGCGAGGAAGCGAGGGTCGTCCACCAGGTCGGCACGGAGCACCTTGAGCGCGACGTAGCGCTCCAGGTGTGTGTGATAGGCGCGGTAGACGCGCCCCATCCCGCCCCGCCCCAAGGGCTCCAGGACACGGTACTTGCCCAGCGTGTACCCGTCGAGAGAGGTCGTGCCCACGAGGATCTCCGTGGTTGCGGATCGATGCTCTTTGTCATCGGTCATGGTTTCACCTTACAAGCCCTGGACTATTCCTGAACGAGGAGCTTGTAGCCCATTCCCCGGACCGTCAGGAGCACCTTAGGATCGGCAGCGTCCGGCTCAATCTTGGTGCGCAGGCGACGGATGAGGTTCTCGATCTGGTAGTCGTAGACCTCTCCGGCGTACTCGGGCCAGACGGCGCGACCGATCTCGTCCTTCGAGCAGACCTCGCCGGCGCGCTCGTAGAGATGAGCCAGAAGCAAGAACTCCTTGGGGGAGAGCTCCACGAGTTGGCGATCCACGCGCACCACCCCGGCTGCGACGTCCACCTCCAACTCCGGAAGAGGGGTATCCCGGTAGGTGACGTCGGGGTCGTGAAAGACGAGCACCACGTCGCCCACCTTGATGCGATCCCCATCCTGCAGGGGAATGGGCGAGAGCAGCCGTTCGTCGTTGAGGAAGGTGCCGTTGGTGCTCCCCAGATCCTCCAGGGTCCGCCGCCAACCGTCCCGCCGCACGCGGGCGTGCTCCCGGGAGACCCTTTTGCTGGTGATCACGATGTCGTTGGAGAGCGCCCGCCCCAGGGTCGTCACCTCTGCGGCGAGAAAGTGATCACGCCCGGTAGGATCGGACAGGAAGGGGTGCTGCTTCTTTGCGGTCTCGCTCATGGCACGGCTTACCTCCGCACCCGAGTGTAGCCCAGCCCCCCCTCCTGTCAATCCCGTATCAGCGGGCTCCATGCACCTCCCGGTCGCTAAAAAGGAAGCAGGTCACTCCCCTCCCTCAGCAATCCGCCCGAAGGGCGAAGATCTCTCTACCTCCTGGAACTATCTTGAGACCTTGCCGATCTCGAAGCAGGGCAGACCGCTCTCAAGCTTCCCCTTGAGAGCCGTACGCTCCACCCGACAGATGCTCTCGTCCACGAGGTGTCCTATCCGCTCCATCAACCCCTCGGTGAGCCGGCGCACCTGCGCCCAATCCTTGACGTCTCCCTCCAACCGTAAGGACTCTCCCACCGTCATCGCATAGGGCCCTCCGAAGTACCACAGCCCCAGCTCCCCTCGTCCCGCCACCTGCGTCTCGATCGTCCGAATGCGCTGCCGATCGATGTGGATACCGACGGGGATCACGGGCACACCGGTCTCCAGGGCCAGGCGGACCACGCCGGTACGCGGCGGACAGAAACCGCCCTCGATGGGGCTGACACACCCCTCGGGGAAGACGATGACGGTGTGGCCCGTCGCCAGCAGCCACTTCGCCGTCTCGTAGGCCAACCGTCCGTGCCCCTTGATGACGGGCACGTGCCGCATCCACCGGAGAAGCGTCCCGAACCCCGGCACCTTGAAGAGGGTCTCGTCGATGAGAATGCGCGGCTCTCCGGAAGCCAGCAGGGCGATGAGAAAGGGATCGCTGGTGGCGGGGTGGTTGGGCGCCAGAATCTTGGGGCCCTCCGGCAGCGTTTCGTGCTCCACGACGTCCAGATCGAACTTGAGTCGAGCGTAGATCTTGATGACCGCCCGCATCGTCCTATACAGCGCTTCTTGCAACATCTCTTCCTCCTCCAAGGCTTGATCTCAATCGGACACCCCCAGCATACGCCATCCCCCGGCTGCCCGCCTATCGGGCGGCTAACAGTCGCCTATCGAGCGGGCATGAGGAAGGCATAAAAGGGGTACGTTCACAAAAGGGCAAGTGGTTCACATAGGAAGACAGGCCGCCACCGGAGGGCCGCCCGCGGGACCTGCATGGAGGTCAAGGATGAGATAGACCGCTACGCTGCGATCTCTCCCAGGGTCTCGATATAGTCGAGGGACTGGTGTCTGAAGTAGGTGTTGTAGAGCTCGGCGTAGTGATCGCCGCGAGCTAGGAGTTCGGCGTGGGTCCCCTCCTCGATAATGCGCCCGTGGTCCAGAACGAGGATACGATCGGCACTGCGCACCGTCGAGAGGCGGTGGGCGATAACGATCGCCGTCCGGCTGCGCATGAGAGTCTCCAGGCCCTCCTGGATCTGCATCTCGGTGAAGGGATCGACGCTGGCGGTGGCCTCGTCGAGCACGAAGAGCTGCGGGTCCTTGAGCAGGACCCGCGCCAGGGCGACGAGCTGCCGCTGACCCATCGAGAGATTCGCCCCGCGCTCCCCCACGTCCGTATCCAGGCCGTCGGGCAGATCC
Source organism: Anaerolineae bacterium (assembly GCA_034437215.1). Taxonomy (GTDB): domain Bacteria; phylum Chloroflexota; class Anaerolineae; order B4-G1; family SLSP01; genus DAOTVC01. The sequence goes on from DAOTVC010000179.1 coordinate 6,083, forward strand.
GCCAGCCACTCGCCGCCGCCGATGTGACTCGCCGCCTCCCGGACCGCCTCATCAGTGGCCTCAGGTTGCCCGTAGCGGATGTTATCCCGCACGCTGCCCGAGAAGAGGAAGGGGTCCTGGGGCACGATGCCGACCTGCAGACGATACTCCCCCAGATCGAGGCGCCGGATGTCCTGCCCGTCGACGAGGAGCTCCCCCTCCTGGAACTCGTAGAAGCGGGCGACCAGCCGCGCCACGCTGCTCTTGCCCGCGCCCGTGTGCCCTACCAGCGCCACCGTCTCCCTTGGCTCGATGATCAAGGAGAAGTTCGGGAGCACCACCTCGCTGTCCTTGTAGGCGAAGGTGAGAGCTCGGAACTCGATCCGTCCCTCCAGCTCCCCCACGGGCTCCTGGGCCACCTGCACCACCCGGGGCTCGGCGTCGATGAGGGCGAAGACCCGCTCGGCGGCGGAGAGACCGTCCTGGAACTGGCTCCAGAAGGAGGCGATGCCCAGGAGAGGCCACCAGAAGAAGCCCACCGCCTGCATAAAGAGGTACCAGTCGCCAGGGCTCATCTCCCCCGAGCCCCGTGTCGCCAGCCCGGCAGCATAGGCCAACGCGGCAACCGCGCCCCCCGAGGCCATCCCCATCAGCGGGAAGATGGTGTTCAACGTCAACCCCCGCCGCAGTCCCACATGGTATGCCTGCCGGTTGTTGGCGTCGAAGGTGGCGTAGATGGCGCTCTCCTGGCGGAAGGACTTGGCGACGACGATGCCCCCGATGGACTCCTGGATCTGGGCGTTGATCTTGGCCGTCACCCGCCGGGCCTGCTGGCTCACCTTGCGTGCCACCCGCCGGAAACTCAACGCCAACGCCGCCGCGACCGGCGTCATTCCGATGAGGAGCAGCGTGAGGGGCACGTGGATGGTGAAGAGCCACACGGCGAGAATGACGACGAGCAGCAGCTGGCTCACCAGATCCAGCACGAGGTTCACCACCGCCGAGAAGTCCTGGGTGTCGGAGGTGACGCGGCTCACGATCTTGCCCGAGGCGTGCTCGTCGTAGAAGGAGAGATCGTGCTCCACCGTGGCGTCGAAGACGTCGGCCCGCAGCTGCCAGACCACGTCCCCGATGACGCGGGCGGTGATCCGCCGCCGCACGTAGTTGAAGAGCCAGCTCGCCGCGCCCAGCAGGAGCACGCCCCCCGAGAGCAGCAGGAGCGTCTGCGTAGAGGGATTCGCCGCCACGATGTCGACGGCGTTGGCGACGAGGATGGGGCCGCCCGTCCCCGCGGCGGAGTTGAGCACGATCATCAGGGAGGCCACCAGCATCTCCCGCCGGTAGGGGCGGAAGTAGCCCAGCAGGCGTCTGAGGAGCTCCCGGTCGCTGTAGTTGCGATCGTAGGCTTCGGTCTCTAGACCATCAAGGATGAATCCCATGCCCGGTCCTTGTCTGATTCCCGTTCGTAACGGGCGAAGATACGGCGGTAGTCGGGTGAGCGGGCCAGGAGCTCCTCGTGAGTCCCCTGGTCAACGAGCTCACCCCGGCGCAGCACCAGAATGCGGTCGGCCCAGCGGATCTGGCTGAGGCGGTGGGTGATGATGAAGGTCGTTCTTTGACGGCTGATCCGCCGCATGGCCCGCTGGATCTGATCCTCGGTGGCGCTGTCGATGGCGCTGGTGCTGTCGTCGAGGATGAGGATGCGGGGATCGGTGAGAAAGGCGCGGGCGATGGCGATGCGCTGGCGCTGCCCGCCCGAGAGGGTGACGCCGCGCTCCCCCACCTCGGTAGCGTAACCCTCCGGAAAGCCCACGATGAAGTCGTGGGCCTGCGCCTCCCGCGCCGCCCGCTCCACCTCCTCCTCCGTCGCGCTCGCCTGCCCGAAGGCGACGTTCTCCGCCAGGGTGCGGGAGAAGAGGAAGACGTCCTGCTCGATGGTCGAGACCTGGGAGCGGAGCGCCTCGAGGCTCCACTCACGCACGTCGACGCCGTCCACGAGCACCCGTCCCGCGCCGACGTCGAAGATGCGGTTGATAAGACGGGTGAGCGTCGTCTTCCCCGAGCCCGTCTGCCCTACAATGGCGACCGTCTCACCTGGATGGATGGTGAAGGAGACGTCGCGCAGGACCTGCTTGCCGTCATAGCCGAAGGTCACCCCCTCGAAGGTGACCTCACCGCGAATGGGCAGGGCGACCCCCGCCTCGTTCTCGTCCAGCTCCGTCTCCGTGTTGATCAGTTCGAGGATGCGCTCGGCGCCGGCCACACCCAGCTGCACGAGATTGAAGGAGAAGATGGAGATGAAGGTGGGGAAGCGCAGCGTGCCCAACAGGCCCATGAAAGAGACCACCTGCCCGAGGGTGAGGATACCGGAGCGCCAGAGAAAGAGCGCGTGCAAGAAGCCCCCCGCCCACGCTACGCTGAAGATCAACATGGGCAGGTAGCGGGCCTCGATCTCCCCCTGCTCCACGAAGTAGTCGCGGTAGCGGCGGGCGTTGCGGGTGAACTTGTCCCACTCGTAGCGCTCGCGCACGTTGGCCTTCACCACCTCGATGCCCGCCACCGCCTCTGCCAGCCCGGCGTTCATCACGCCGAACTGCTCCCTCTGTGCCAGGCTCACGGGCTTCAAGCGGCGGTTGTAGTCGTAGACGGAGAGGGCGAGGGCCACGCCGAAGATCGCGGGTACGAGGAGGAGGCGGGGCTCCAGCACGCCGATGAGGATGACGGGCATCACGAAGGCCATCAGCGAGTCGGTGATCAGCATAATTCCGGGGCTGAACATGTAGTTGAGCTGGCGGACGTCGTTGGTCGCCCGCGCCATCACGTCGCCGATGCGCTGCCGCCCGTGGAAGGTCTGGCTCTTGCCCAAAAGGCTGGCGTAGAGCTCGTCCCGTGCGTCCCGTTCCACCCGCTGGGCGATGAACTCCACGATGAAGTTCCGCGCCAGCCCCGTCGTCCCCTGCGCCAACGCCGTCACCACCATCGTGAGGGCCAGGGCGCCCAGCGCCTGCACCGTCCAACCCGGCGTGCGGATGAGGTCGAAGCCGCGCCCGACGAGGACCTGGATCTGCCCGTAGGCCAGGTTGTTGAGCACCGCCGCGGCGACCATGGCCAGGGGGAAGAGAGGGTAGCGCCAGACGTGAGAGAGGATCCACCGCACCGGCCCCGAGCGGTCGTAAGGGTATTCGTTCTCGAGCGTGAACTCCCGTCTGGTCACAGGTCCTCCGGCTGGCGAGGTGCTGAGGAGGCATTATACCACAGCCCGCAGAGGAGAGGACGCCCCACCAGCGCCCCCGCTGATGGGGCAGGTAGGTTAGAATGTATCGAACCGCTTTATGCTTCCCTGAAAGAAGGGGGACTAACCGCAGAGCGCTTTTTATAAAGATATTTCACTATCTCCTTGGTTTTCTCGGTGTTCTCCGTGTTGGAAGGAGTTTTTCAGGGCAGTCTTTATATAACCCTGAAATATGTTAGAATAGAGGGCATGCAGAAGATGAGGAGAGACTATGGTAGAGAGTACCGACACAACTGAAGAAAAGAGCACCGATTTTATCCGCGAGATGGTTGAAGAGGACCTGCGTACGGGCAGGTTCAGCAAGCGGGTGCACACCCGCTTCCCGCCGGAGCCCAACGGCTACCTGCACATCGGGCACGCCAAATCCATCTGCCTGAACGCCGGCATCGCCCGCGACTACGCAGGCAAGTTCAACCTGCGCTTCGACGACACCAACCCCCTCAAGGAGGAGAGCGAGTACGTCGAGTCCATCACCGAGGACGTGCGCTGGCTCGTGCCCGACTTCGAGATCGAGCCCCTCTTCTCCTCCGACTACTTCGAGCAGATGTACCAGTGGGCCGAGGAGCTGATCGAGAAGGGGAAGGCCTACGTGGACGATCTGAGCCCCGAGAAGATCCGCGAGTATCGCGGCACGCTCACCGAGCCGGGCAAGAACAGCCCCTACCGCGACCGCCCCGTCGAGGAGAACCTCGACCTCTTCCGGCGCATGCGCGCCGGTGAGTTCCCCGAGGGGTCCCGCGTCCTGCGCGCCAAGATCGACATGAGCTCGCCCAACATGAACCTGCGGGACCCCATCATGTACCGCATCGTCCACGCCTCCCACCACCGCACCGGCGACGAGTGGTGCATCTACCCCATGTACGACTGGGCGCACGGGCTGGAGGACTCCATCGAGGGGATCACCCACTCCATCTGCACCCTGGAGTTCGAGGATCACCGCCCCCTCTACGACTGGTACCTCGACCAGCTGGGCATCTACCATCCCCAGCAGATCGAGTTCGCGCGGCTGAACCTCAACTACACCGTGATGAGCAAGCGCTACCTCCGCCAGCTGGTGGAAGAGGGTTACGTGCGCGGGTGGGACGACCCCCGCATGCCCACCATCGCCGGGCTGCGACGCCGGGGCTACACCCCCGAGGCTATCCGCGACTTCACCGAGCGCATCGGCATATCGAAGGCCAACAGCACCGTGGACTACGCCCTGCTGGAGCACTGCATCCGCCAGGACCTGAACGAGCGCGCGCCCCGGGCCCTGGTCGTCCTGCGCCCCCTCAAGATCGTGATCGACAACTACCCCGAGGGACAGGTGGAGTGGTTCGAGATCGAGAACCACCCCTTCCACCCGGAGATGGGCACCCGGGAGGTCCCCTTCTCCCGGGAGGTCTACATCGAGCAGGAGGACTTCATGGAGGACCCGCCCCGCAAGTACTACCGGCTCTCGCCGGGGCGCGAGGTGCGGCTCAAGTCCGCCTACCTGGTCACCTGCACCGACGTGGTCAAGGACGAGGAGGGCAACGTCGTCGAGGTGCACTGCACCTACGACCCCGAGACGCGCGGCGGGGAGGCCCCCGACGGGCGCAAGGTCAAGGGGACGCTGCACTGGGTCTCGGCACAGCACGCCATCGAGGCCGAGGTGCGCATGTACGACCACCTCTTCCTCGAGGAGGATCCCTACGACGTGGAAGAGGGCGAGAGCTGGCTGGACAACGTCAACCCCTCCTCCCTGGAGGTGCTCGCCGAGAGCAAGCTCGAGCCCACGCTGGCGGATCTAAAGGTGAGTGACCGCTACCAGTTCATGCGGATGGGCTACTTCTGCGTGGACCCCGACAGCACGCCGGAGCGCCCGGTCTTCAACCTCGCCGTAACGATGAGGGACACCTGGGCCAAGATCAAGGCACGGAGCAGGAAGGGCAAATAAGAGCCGTAGTCCCTGCTAAGAGATATCCGCCAGCAGCGTCTTCTTGCACGCTGCTGGCGTTCTCTTTGGGTTGAGCACCACAAATGTTAAATTTTTGTTAAGATTTGCCCCTAGGGTCACCAAACCGCCCCTCACCTCCCCCGTTGGCGCCGCAATAAGGTATAATCGGGTAAGGATCATCCGGGTCATCCAGACCGGCGGCGAGCAGAGTGATAGGAGAACAGACGGAATGCTTCTGCATTTGCCTACGATCCCCACTCTCTGATTCCTGATCCCTACCCTTATCGGAGGTTCTCTCATGTCCGAATCCAGATCGATGATCATTATCGGCGCCGGCATCGGCGGGCTTTCAGCAGGCTGCTACGCGCAGATGAACGGCTACCGCTCGCAGATCTTCGAGATGCACAACCTCCCGGGGGGGGTCTGCACCGCCTGGAAGCGCCAGGGCTACCTCTTCGACGGCTGCATCCACCACCTCGCGGGCTGCTCGGAGGGGTCCAAGCTCCACGCCATGTGGGAGGAGCTCGGCCTCCTGCCCCACCCCGTCCACTACCCCGAGGAGCTCATCGCCGTCGAGAACAGCGAGGGCCGCCGCTTCACCGTCTACACCGACCTCGACCGTTTGGAGGCGCACATGCTGGAGCTCTCACCGGGCGACGCCAAGCCCATCCAGGAGTTCGTGGGCGCCGCGCGGCGCTTCAAGGGGCTCAGGATGATGGATCTGGTGCTCGCCAAGCCCTGGGAGATGCTCAAGCTCCTGCCCTACATTCCCCTCATGGGGAAGTGGGGCAAGGTGACGCTGGAAAAGTACGGAGAGCGCTTCAGCGACCCCTTCCTCCGCCGCGCCTTCGGCATGATCAACTACGACTTCGAGAACGTGCCCGCTATCGTGGCGCTCATGTTCCTCGCGGGCTGCGCCACGGGCGACTTCGGCTGGCCCGAGGGCGGCTCCCCGGAGATCGCGGGCGCCATCGAGCAGCGCTACCGCGCCCTCGGCGGCGAGATCCACTACCGCTCCCGTGTGGAGAGGATCCTCGTGGAGAAGGACCGGGCCGTCGGCGTGCGCCTCGCCGACGGGAGCGAGCACCGGGCCGACGTCGTCATCTCCAACGCCGACGGGTACACGACCATCTTCGAGATGCTGGAGGGGAGCTACGCCGACGAGCGCATCCGCACCTACTACGAGAATCCGCCGGAGCGCCAGGAGATGTCTCTCCACGTGGGCCTTGGGGTGGACCGCGACCTCTCCGACCTGCCCCACGCACTCGTCCTCTGGCTTCCCGAGCCCGTCCAGATCGCCGACGCTCTGCGGGACCGCCTCTACCTGCAGTTCTACGGCTTCGCCCCCGAGGTCTCCCCGGCGGGCAAGTCGACGGTACAGGCCCTCTTCACCTCCGGCTCCGCCCACTGGAAGGCGCTCGCCTCCGACCGCGCCCGCTACCGCGAGGAGAAGGAGCGGGTCGCCCGGACCGTCATCGAGCAGCTCGATCGCCGCTTCCCGGGGCTCGCCGGGCAGGTGGAGGTCATCGACGTCGCCACGCCCCTCACCACGGAGCGCTTCGTGGGCAGCCATCTCGGCTACCAGGCCTGGATGGTGCCCGACCAGAGCGCGATGGACTTCCTATCGGGGAAGGGGCTGAGCCCCACGCTGCCGGGACTGGATAACTTCCGCATGGTGGGGCAGTGGGCCGGCGGGCTGGGGCTGCCCAACGTCGCCGCCATGGGGCGCAAGGCCATTCAGGCCCAGTGCAAGGAGGACGGGCGCCGCTTCACCGCTAGCAGTCGTATAGTCAAGTAGTCGTTTAGTCGTATAGTCTTTTGGTCGGATGGTCGAGCAGTTGCATAGTTGAGTGGTCAGTACCAGGGCTTGAGTAGATCACCTAAGCATGGTAAGGACTACCTGACTACCAGACTAACCGACTGATCTTCAAGGAGTCCTACGATCCATGCAACCCTCAAAAACCGTCGTCCGGCTCTCTGCCCTTATCGTCGTCCTGGTCCTCGTCGCCGCAGGCACCGGGCTCTTCTGGCACCCACCCGGAGAGACCTTCACCTTCACCACCCTGCGGGGTGAGACCGCCGAGATCTACGGGCGGGGGCTCTACTACTACGACACCATCTTCGCCGCAGCGGGCTACCGCGCCGTGGACCTGACCCTGCTCGCCTTCGGTCTCCCCGCCCTGATCGCCTGCACCCTTCTCTACCGGCGCGGCTCCCTCCGAGGAGGATTACTGCTCACGGCCGTCCTCGCTTACTTCCTCTACGCCTACGTCTCCTACGCCTTCGGCGCAGCCTACAATCGCCTCTTCCTCGTCTACGTGGCGCTCTTCTCCCTGGTCTTCTTCGCCTTCGTCATCACCTTCACCTCCATCGACCTCCGCTCCCTTACGTCCACCGTTCTCGCCGACCTCCCCCGCACCGGGCCCGCCATCTTCATGATCGTCGCAGGTGTCGCCACCAGCGTCATCTGGCTCGCCCCCTTGATCGGCTCGATGCTCCAGGACCGCCCGCCGGATCTCCTCTACAGCTACACGACCATGGTCACCGACGCCCTCGACGTGGCCCTCATCACGCCCCTCAGCCTGCTCTCCGGGATTCTGATCCTGCGCCGGAAGCCTCTGGGCTACCGGATCGCCTTTCCGCTGCTCGGGATCATCCTGCTGCTGATCCCCCAGATCATCCTGGGCACCCTCTTCCAGCTGCGGGCGGGCGTGGAGTACTCGCCCGGGGAGATCGTCGGCCCCATCAGCGGCTTCGTCATCCTGGGCCTTTTCGCCATCTGGGTCACCCTGGCCATCCTGCGCAAGATGCCTGATTAAACCCGGTCGGTACCCCACTCCTACCTCACCTGCCTCGACTCGGTACTCCTCGCCCATGTAAAGAGCGGGGAGCTCTGCTATATTGAGTAGAAAGATCGTTAGAGAGACGAGGAGGTAGGACATGGGAAGGCGTCACGCTCTCTGTGCTTTGGTCCTGGGTCTGGTAATCGTAACCGTTCTCAACCCTATGGGGACGAAGGCTCTCCAGGGGCCCCGCCCCACCGTCATCTTCTTGCACCACTCCTGCGGGCTCGCGCTCATCGACGAGGGCGGCGTGCGCGAGGGGCTCACTGCCCGCGGTTACGACTTCTACGACCACGGCTACAACGAGGAGGGGCTGCGGCTGCCCGATGGCAGCCACGCAGGTCGCAATTTCGACGTCCCCGGCGACAACACCGATCCCGACGGCTTCGCCGCGATCTTCGCCCAGCCCCTCCACGACCCGCCCGACAACACCTTCAGCCACCTGATGCAGTACGATGTCATCGCCTTCAAGTCCTGCTTCCCCACCAGCAACATCGCTGATGACGAGCAGCTGGAGGTCTACAAGGCGTACTACCTCGCCATCCGCGACCGGATGGACGCCTACCCCCAGAAGGCCTTCGTCATCGTCACCCAGCCGCCCCAGGTGCCCGGCAGCAGCGATCGCCAGGAGGCGGCGCGCGCCCGCGCCTGGACGGAGTGGCTGCGGTCGGAGGCGTTCCTCGGAGGGCGGGAGAAGGTCTTCGTCTTCGACTTCTTCGGCTACCTGGCCGGGGAGGACAACTTCCTGCGCCGGGAGTACCGCTACGACAACTACGACGCCCACCCCAATGCGCGCGCCAACCGGGAGATCGGCCCCGCCTTCGTCGACTTCATCGACGGGGTGGCGAGCACCGTCGAGCCCGGCGCGGCGCCCGTCGAACCCGAAGCGACCGAGGAGCTCGAAGTGACCGCGGAGTCCGAGGTCGTCGTACCGCAGCCCATCGAGGTCGACGCGGGGGGTACCTGGGAGCCGGGCAGCGCGGGGCCCGAGAACCGCGTCAGCTGCGAGCAGGAAGGGGAGGGAGGGGTGCGGATGGCATTCGACCTCATCGCCGACGGTTACGGTGACTGCGGGCGCTACTTCGAGACGGCGCAGAACTGGTCCGAGGGCGACGGCTTCGCCTTCGAAGCCCGCGCCGACGGTGAGGGCAGCGTCATCGTCACCCTCTTCTCCGGTCCCACCGAGGCCCCCACTCCCTTCGATGCCGTCTTCGAGCTGCGGGACGGCGAGAGCTCCACCCCCTACTTCCTCGGCTGGCAGGACTTCGTCGTCGCCTCCTGGGCCGACGAGGGCGGGCTCTCCATTCTCGACCCCTGGCGGATCACCGGCTACAGCTTCACCGTCGACGCCTACGAGGCCCCGCGGGAGCTCACCCTCTGGGTGGAGGGCGCGGGGCCGGTGAAGGCAGGGGACGTGCCACCGGAGGTCGAGGCGCCGGAGGAAGAGCCCGTGCCCATCGCAGAGGAGCCGGAGGAGAAGAGCGGCGGGGGCACCTGCCCCGCGGCCCTCGCTCTGCCCGCGCTCCTCGTGACCGTAGCGGTGAAGCGGCGACGAACCACGAGAGGCGCGTAAAAGAAAAGAGCACCCCACTTCTGGGGTGCTCAATCCTTACCGGTTCGATCTGGGAGCGACGCTCTCTTATCAGACCTGAATGAACTGCGGCAGCACCACCGGGCGCGACCGCGTCATGCGGTAGAAGAAGTCCTCGAGGGCGCGCCGCAGATTCCGGTTGCCGCTCGTGACCTGCCGCTTGATCTCCTGACGACCGGCGTCGAGGAGCTCCGTCGACTGATCCAGGTGGACGAAGCCCCGGCTGACGATCTGGGGCTCTCCGACCAGCTGCTTCTGCTTGTTCACCGGGATGAGCGCCACGATAAAGCCGTCCTGGGAGAGGCGCTGGCGATCGTGCATCACGATCTCGCCGATCTCGCCGATGAGACGACCATCGACCCAGACGTCATCCAGAGGCAGCACCTTCTCGGTCCAGGCCCGCGCACCGTCGCTCACCCAGGGCATGCCCTCCTTGAGGACGAAGACGTTATCCGCCTCCACCCCGGTCTCCTGCGCCAACTGCTTGTGCAGGTGGAGGTGCCGCGGCTCCCCGTGGGCCGGGATCACGTAACGAGGCTTGACCGTCTCCAGCATGGCCCGCATGTCCCCGCGACCGCCGTGACCCGAGACGTGGACCGTCTCCAGACTCCCGTAGATCACGTTGGCACCACGCTCGAAGAGCTTGTTGATCATGCGACTGACGTCCTCCTCGTTGCCGGGGATGGTGTCGCCGGAGATGATAACGTTATCGCCACGCCCCACGTTAATCTCACGGTGGCTGCCCTCAGCCATCTTGTTGAGAGCCGAGCGGGGCTCACCCTGCGATCCCGTCGCCAGAATGATGAGCTCTCCCGGGTTGACCCGGGCCCGAGCGTTCACAATCAGACCCTCGGGCACCTTCAGGTAGCCCAGGTCACGGGCCAGCTCAACGTTGTTCAACAGGCTCCGTCCGGTGAGTGCAATCTTGCGCCCGTGCTCGTGGGCCAGGTCCATGATCACCTGCAGGCGTGCCAGCAGCGAAGCGAAGGTCGCGATGATGATGCGCTCCCCCTGCGCCTCGCTGAAGAGGCGATCCAGCGTCTTGTGCACGACCTGCTCGGTCTCGGTGCACCCCGGCTGATCGGCGTTAGTGCTGTCTCCCAGCATGGCGAGCACGCCGTCCTGAGTCAGCTTGCGCAGCGTCTCCAGATCTGTCCGGTATCCGCCCGCGGGCGTCTCGTCCAATTTGTAGTCACCCGTGTGCACCACCTTCCCCACGGGGGAGTCGATCACGAACCCCACGGCGTCGGGAATGGAGTGCGCCACGGAGAAGGCGTCGACCCGGAAGGGGCCCAGATGCAAGCTCGTGTCCCTGGGCAGCTCGCGCAGATCCACCTTATCCAGCAGGTTCTTCTCCGCCAACAACCGGCGGACCAGCCCCAGCGTCAAGGGGGTCCCATAAACGGGCGCGTCCACCTGCCGCAGCAGGTAGGGAAGCGCGCCGATGTGGTCCATGTGCCCGTGCGTCAGCACGATGCCCCGCAGCGTGTCCTGATTCTCGACCACGTACTCGAAATCCGGCAGCACCAGGTCGATGCCGTACATGTCGTTGGACGGGAACATAATCCCGCAGTCAACGACCAACATATTGCGGCCATATTCGTACACCGTCATATTCTTGCCGATGCCCCCCATGCCGCCCAGGGGTGTTATCCGTATCTTCTTTGCCATATCATTACCTCTATGTAATCTTTCGAGTGTGTTGTGTCTCGGTTAAGAACTGAATCCGTTCTATTGCGTATTCCGTATCGC
>DAOTVC010000180.1:0-2555 GCA_034437215.1 Anaerolineae bacterium
GCCGTCCAGCACGCCCTGCGCAACGCGTTGGGGATCTGGTACAACCGCTTCCCCTTCACCGTCGAGCGGGTCAAGGCGGGGCTGATCGGGCGGGAGTAGGGGGAGTAGGGAGTAGGGAGTATGAAGTAGGGAGTAGGGGAAGACCCGTTGTATCGCGTACTGCGTGTTGCGTAACCCGTTCTTCCCAGCCTCTCTTGATCGCAGCTCGTAATACGGCACGTAACGTAGTGGAGCCTCGCGCCGAGGGTTGAAACCGCCGGCTACCGTACGGGAAGTCGGCTCAAGCCGACTAGCACGCCTCCCCCAGCCCACTGCAGCGGGCTTGAGCCCCCTAGACCCGGCATTCATTCCGGGGCTCCGCCGACGGTTGAAACCGCCGGCTACCGTATTCGAAGTCGGCTTAAGCCGACTGGCACGCCCTGCCCCCAGCCCATTGCAGCGGGCTTGAGTTCCCCCTAGACCCGGCATGCATTCCGGAGCTCCGCCAGCGGTTGAAACCGCCGGCTACCGTATGGGAAGTCGGCTCAAGCCGACTAGTACGCCCTGCGGGCAGCCCGCTGCAGCGGGCTTGAGTCCCGCCTCGCGCCGGCGGTTGAAACCGCCGGCTACCGTACGGGAAGTCGGCTCAAGCCGACTGGCACGCCCTGCCCGCAGCCCGCTTCAGCGGGCTTGAGTACCCCTAGACCCGGCATTCATTCCGGGGCTCCGCCAGCGGTTGAAACCGCCGGCTACCGTATTCGAAGTCGGCTCAAGCCGACTAGTACACCCTGCGGGCAGCCCGCTTCAGCGGGCTTGAGTCCCCTAGACCCCGAATGAATTCGGGGGCCACCGACGGACACGCCCTGTCCCCAGCCCGTTGCAGCGGGCTTGAGTCCCCTAGACCCCGAATTCATTCGGGGGCCACCGACGGGCACGCCCTGCCCGCAGCCCGCTTCAGCGGGCCTGAGTACCCCTAGACCCGGCATTCATTCCGGGGCTCCGCCAGCGGTTGAAACCGCCGGCTACCGTATGGGAAGTCGGCTCAAGCCGACTGGTACGCCCTGCGGGCAGCCCGCTGCAGCGGGCTTGAGCCCCCCTAGACCCCGAATTCATTCGGGGGCTCCGCCAGCGGTTGAAACCGCCGGCTACCGTATTCGAAGTCGGCTTAAGCCGACTAGTACACCCTGCGGGCAGCCCGCTTCAGCGGGCTTGAGTCCCCCTAGACCCCGCATTCATTCGGGGGCTCCGCCAGCGGTTGAAACCGCCGGCTATACCGTATGGGAAGTCGGCTTAAGCCGACTAGTACGCCCTGCGGGCAGCCCGCTGCAGCGGGCTTGAGCACCCCTAGACCCCGAATTCATTCGGGGGCTCCGCCAGCGGTTGAAACCGCCGGCTACCGTATTCGAAGTCGGCTCAAGCCGACTAGCACGCCTCCCCCAGCCCGCTTCAGCGGGCTTAAGTACCCCTAGACCCCGAATTCATTCGGGGGCGACCGCTTCGCCCCCCGTCCCGCCTCGCGCCGGCGGTTGAAACCGCCGGCTACCGTATTCGAAGTCGGCTCAAGCCGACTACTACGCCCTGCCCCCAGCCCGCTGCAGCGGGCTTGAGTCCCCTAGACCCGGCATTCATTCGGGGGCTCCGCCAGCGGTTGAAACCGCCGGCTACCGTATTCGAAGTCGGCTCAAGCCGACTAGCACGCCCTGCGGGCAGCCCGCTTCAGCGGGCTTGAGCCCCCTAGACCCCGAATTCATTCGGGGGCTCCGCCAGCGGTTGAAACCGCCGGCTACCGTATTCGAAGTCGGCTTAAGCCGACTGGTACGCCTCCCGCAGCCCGCTTCAGCGGGCTTGAGTTCCTCTAGACCCGGCATGCATTCCGGAGCTCCGCCAGCGGTTGAAACCGCCGGCTACCGTACGGGAAGTCGGCTCAAGCCGACTGGTACGCCTCCCGCAGCCCGCTTCAGCGGGCTTGAGTACCCTAGACCCGGCATTCATTCGGGGGCTCCGCCAGCGGTTGAAACCGCCGGCTACCGTATTCGAAGTCGGCTCAAGCCGACTAGTACGCCCTGCGGGCAGCCCGCTGCAGCGGGCTTGAGTCCCCTAGACCCCGAATTCATTCGGGGGCTCCGCCAGCGGTTGAAACCGCCGGCTACCGTATGGGAAGTCGGCTCAAGCCGACTGGTACGCCTCCCGCAGCCCGCTTCAGCGGGCTTAAGTACCCCTAGACCCCGAATTCATTCGGGGGCGACCGCTCCGCCCCCCGTCCCGCCTCGCGCCAGCGGTTGAAACCGCCGGCTACCGTATTCGAAGTCGGCTCAAGGGGGCTCCGCCAGCGGTTGAAACCGCCGGCTACCGTATTCAAAGTCGGCTCAAGCCGACTAGTACGCCCTGCGGGCAGCCCGCTTCAGCGGGCTTGAGTCCCCTAGACCCCGAATTCATTCGGGGGCTCCGACTGGCACGCCTCCCCCAGCCCGCTGCAGCGGGCTTGAGTCCCCTAGACCCCGAATTTATTCGGGGGCGACCGCTCCGCCCCCCGTCCCGCCTCGCGCCAGCGGTTGAAACCGCCGGCTACCGTATTC